>JAFUVQ010000054.1 GCA_017477505.1 Eubacterium sp. | reverse complement strand
CGGGAGTTTGACACCCCAAAACCCGCAAAGCCTTGCCAGGCTTTAATTTTTTGTCAATTTTCAAGATTGTGTATTGCGTATATTCGTATATTGTGCTATAATAGAGGTACTGATACAAGATTTTGTGAGGTGCCGAATATGCGCATTATGAAAAGCAAAGCTAAGGATCCGACATACCATGTAATTCAGGATGTCCGCCGAGGAGGTAAAAGAAGCACTGAGATTATTGAGAATCTGGGAAGGGCTTCTGAAATATGTTCTAAGTATAATGTTGATGATGCTGATACATGGGCAAATGAATATATAGAAAAACTCAGGGCTGATAAAGAATCAAGCAATCATAAAGTACTGATTCCATTTCAGACAGACGCATTCATTCAGGTTGATAAACAGAACTCTTTTAATGCCGGATATCTCTTCCTCCAGGACATCTACTATAAACTCGGGCTGAATTCCATTTGCAACAAGATAAAGAAAGATAATTCTTTTGCTTATGACCTTAACTCTATACTCTCCCGACTTATCTATGGAAGGATTCTTTTCCCATCTTCCAAGCTTTCTTGTTATGAACAGTCCAAGAAATATTTAGAGCAGCCAGACTTTGACCTCCATCAGATTTACAGAGCTCTGTCTGTACTTTCAGATAACTCTGATTATATTCAGGCTGAGTTATATAAACGTTCAAAGAAACTTATGAAGAGAAATACAGGCGTACTCTTCTATGACTGTACAAACTTCTTCTTTGAGATTGAACAGGAAGCCGGTATAAAACAGTATGGTCCAAGCAAAGAACATAGGCCTAACCCTATAGTTCAGATGGGACTGTTTATGGACAAGTCCGGAATCCCGCTGGCATTCTGTATCAATCCAGGGAATCAAAATGAACAGCTTTCATTAAAACCTTTGGAAATGCAGATCATGAAAGACTTTGAGTTATCAAAGTTTGTCATATGTACCGACGCTGGACTCTCATCAGATGCGAACCGCAGATTCAACAACTTTGGAGAAAGGGCATTCATTACAACTCAGTCCATAAAAAAACTGAAAACAGAACTAAAGGAATGGTGTCTTTCTACCACAGGCTGGACACTTGAAGGAAGCAAAAAGAAATATGATATATCAAAACTTGAGGATACTCCTGAAAACAGGAATAAGATTTTTTACAAGCAGAGATATATAGAAGGTTATGATGAAGAACGTGATATCACATTTGACCAGACTCTTGTAGTAACATACTCATTAAAATACAGAGATTACCAAAAAAACATCAGAGAACGCCAAATAGAACGTGCAAAGAAATATCTTGAACGTCCGGCATCTTCAGACAGACGATCGCAATCTGACGCAAAACGTTTCATCAAGAAAACTCCTTATACCTCTGATGGAGAAATAGCTGAAAAAGCCAGATATGATTTAAACGAAGCTGCTATAAAAGAGGAATCTAGGTACGATGGTTTTTATGCAGTATGTACCAATCTTGATGACGACCCGGCTGACATAGCAAAAATAAACCATGACCGCTGGGAAATAGAAGAATCTTTCAGGATAATGAAATCTGAATTTGAAGCTAGACCTGTATATCTTCAGCGGGACGACCGTATACAAGCGCATTTTCTTACATGCTTTATCGCACTCATGATTTACAGGATTCTTGAAAAACAGTTGGATGATAAATATACCTGCGAAGAGATTATAAACACTCTCAGGTCCATGGATATGAGAAAAATAGATGAATATGGATATATCCCTTGCTACACACGTACTGAACTCACAGATGCTATACATGAAAATGCAGGGATTAGAACTGATTACGAATTAACAACACCAAAGTCCATGGCTGGAATCATAAGGAGGACCAAGGGCCTTTAAATCAAAGGCTCGCCGTAAGGCGAGGCTTCCTTTTAGAAGTGTTACGCATTTCACGAAAAAAACTGAACAGCCGCATAGCCTAGTAAACACTAGCTTTGCGGCTGTTTTTATGTCTTTTAAGTGTCAAAGATGGGTTTATCTATGCTCTGATTATAAACCTCAAACACTAGAATTTCAAGGCTTTTTTCCATTCCATTCAATGATTTTATCAAGCATCAGAGGCTTTGCATAATAGTATCCCTGGAAGCTCTCAACTCTGAATTGCTGGAGTATATCCCTCATACCTACAGTCTCGATTCCTTCCACACTAACCTTCGCTCCGAACAAAGAAGCAAGACTTGCAAAATGCTTTATCAATTCTCTTTCAACATCGTCTTCTTCTATTCTCTGAACAAACGACCTGTCTATCTTAATAATGTCAAATGGCAGCTCTTTTACAATACCTACAGATGAAAATCCCGTACCAAAGTCATCCAGCGCTATAAGTACTCCTCTGGCCTTCAGACTGGACAGCACATTTTTAAGCAGCTCAATATCCAGCAGACGGCATCTCTCCGTAACCTCCAGACACAGACGTTCAGGTGGATAATCCATTTCGTTCAGTATTCTCAGGACCATATCCACAAAATCAGGCTTTTCCAGCTGTGAATATGAAAGATTAACACTGACCACAAAGTCCGGGTTAATATCTAAAATCTGTTTTGCAGCAAGTATTGATTCTTTAAGTATCCATTCACCCAGTTCAGGAAACAGCGGATCCACCTCCAAAAGCGGTATGAACTGATCCGGAGGTACCATTCCATATACATCATCCTTCCATCTGAGCAGTGCTTCCGCTCCTATCAGTTTTTCTGATTTTGCATCAACAACCGGTTGATACAAAAGATAAAAGCCCTTGTAACCATGCATGACGGACGCACGAATGGCATGAAGCTTCTCCAGCTTGTACCTGTTGTCAGAATTAAGATCATTATGAAACTCTACAAGATCTCCCTGCATACGGAGCTTCGACTCACTATATGCATAATTCAGACAGGCATATATGGTCTGGGTATCAAAATCAGTATTATCCACCTCAAGGCTGCCGCAATTAACATCAAGAATAATTCTTTTATCATCCACCATGATGCCCTCACGGAAAAATGCACGGAAAGCTTCATAGTATTCCTTAACATCTGATATCCCAATCGTATTACTTATAACAGCAAATTTGGTTCCGTCTATTCTGTAGCAGTGCCCGGTATTACCGACAGTTTCATATATTTTCCTTGAAAATGCCTGAAGAACACGATTACCGAAATGATAACCGTACATCTCATTTATCTCCGAAAATTTACTGATACCCAGGAGTACTACTGTTATTTCAGTATTACGGTGTATCCACCCTTCAAGATCCTCAAAAAATCCATACTGATTCCTTAGACCGGTAAGTGTGTCAATATGCCCTTGAATACTATGATTACGGATTGTACCTGCAAAGTAATCAAGATTTCCGGAAGGATCCCTTATTACAACACCACGGCAGGTACATACATCATATTCCCCATTCGTCCGCTGGGCACGGTACTGCATATCATGTCCTGCTGCTTTTCCTGTGAAAATGGCATCAATTCCTTTGTGATACGCCTCCCTGTCTTCAGGATGGATATGGTTTTCCCATATATCACCGGCCCCATACATATATTCCGATGGAAGTCCATAGGTATTAACTGCATTTTTAGACCACCTGGAAAAATCATATTTCATATCACAAAGATATACATATGTACCTTCTGATACAATTGAAAATGCCTCATACAAAGAATCCAGCTTATTCCGGCGTTCTTCCGGAATTTTCATATACTCATTGTTGTTCAGAACAGCGTGAGTCTCACTGATCATCTTCAGTTCCTTCAGATGAGTCTTATTCTCATACATTCGTGTATCCGCGCGGTTAAATACATCCAGAACAGTTTTATCCTTATCCGGCAGATACTTTGCAAGACCGGAAGCAACAACCGTTCCGTCACGGCCACTGATGTTCTCCTCTACTTTCCGTCTTAGCTGAACAAGAAGTTTCTCTCTGTCCTGATAATCCTGTCCCATGAGAACAACAGCAAATTCGTCCCCGCCTATACGGAATACAGGACTGTGAGCGAATTCCGTACATATCATTTTGCAAGCAGCCTTTATATACTCATCTCCGGCCTTATGACCTTCGGTATCATTTATTTTTTACAACTCATTTATATCACAGATAAGTATTCCGAAAGGCTCCTTGCTGTCGGTATCGATTAAATCCTGAAGATCCTTCTCAATCTCCTTATAGGCCATCATGTTCTTAGTCCCTGTAAGCTCATCTCTTCTGGCCATTTCATTTGCCATTTTAAGAGCCTTAAGGTGTTCTTTTTCTTTCTTAACGGATTCGTCACGATTTTCTATACACATTATGAAATGACTTCTGTCGGACGACCACATGACAGTCATTCTGGTATACTGATTCTTTGTCCCGTCAATTATCATTCTGTAATCAATTACCAGCTGTTTATTACTGTCAAGCTGCGAGATCAGGTTATCCTTACCGATAAAATACCTGAGTCTCTCTTTATCTTCCGGATTAATTATTCTGTCTATATTATGTCCGGCATGATAAAAGAAATCATCCCCTTCTTCCTGAATCTCCAGTTCACCATATATTTTATGGGTTGAAAACTCAGTATAGTGATCATTTTTGCAGTCGATATAATAAATCAGATCGTAATGGAGCGCCAGGCTCTCAGCTATCCTGGCATAGGTAATACTCTTCTCTTCAGTTTCTCTCATAGCCTGACTGGCCTGAACTTCTGCATCTATATTTTCAATACAAATTATAATATGTTTCTTATCCCTGGCCATAATCTCGATATGGCGGATATTCTTTATCTGTCCAGCTACTACCAGCCTATAAGCAATCGAAAATGAATGTCTGTTTTCAAGGTTTTTAAGCATGACATCCTTGTGATGAACACTCATTACCCAATCCTGATCCTCAGGATGAACATATTTTCTGATACTTCTCCTGCTTTCAGCAAAGAAATCATTTCCTGTTGCAGGAACATTAAGCTTTTTATAATCGTCGGTTGATGATATCTCAACATAAGTATTAGTTTCAATATCCACGTAATACAGGGTATCATACTGTTCAGCAAGACTCGATGTTATCTGGTCATAAATCTCCTTCTGCCTTGCTGTCTCCTCTTCCATCTTTCTGCGATTTATCTCGTCGTCAATATTGGTGACTCCCAGAACAAAATAATCACCGGTTTCATCCAGCCCGCGTATCAGCTTAAGAGAGTGCCATGTAGGAACACCATTTATCATAAGACGATAGTTGATGCTCTGCATAGTATCCTTCTGCATTACTGCAAGGAGATTTTCTTTCTGAATATCTTCAATGAATATATGCTGATCTTCCTCGTAAATAACCTTCTTACAATCACGGATCAGATTCTTAAAGAAATCATCTCCTGACTGTTCAAGGTTGAGAGAATGAAATTTAGAATCAACCGAATACCACAAATACTCATTTGTAACCGCATTAACATAGTAAACACTGGAATAATCAGCCAGCAGTGCCTCTGCTATTCTTTTTAATATAATATCCTGTGTTATCATACTTCACCCCATTTTAGTTGAAGATAACCATTTATCGTCCTGTAAAAACGCTGTCACATTGCGTCATATAAACCAGTAATACTGTTCCCTTCAGCCAGCCATTCTGAGAATGCCGTTGCGGAACCCGCTGCAATTCCCAGTTTAAATGCTTCTTTCGGATTACCGGTTTTAATGATTCCGGCGATAAAGCCGGCCACCATGGAGTCTCCCGCACCAACTGCGTTTATAAGCTTTCCCTGTGGAGCATCCAGCATCGTTACATTTCCATCCTTATCGATAAGTACTGCCCCTTCGCCAGCCATTGAAACGATCACATTTTCAGCTCCAATTTCCCGCAGCTTTCGGGCAAATGGAATCACACTTTCTTTTGTTGTAATATCAACCCTGAACAGTTCCCCTAATTCCTGATCATTGGGCTTTATAAGAAATGGCTTAAATTCCAGAACGTTAAGAAGAAGTTCTCCCGTTGCATCCACAACAATTCTGATATCCCGTCCCTTCAGTCTTTCCATAATATCGCTGTATATAGTTTTCGGCATGGTAGGCGGAATACTGCCGGCAAGAACAAGGATATCACCATCTTTTAAATCCCCAAGCTTATCATACAGCTTATTTATTGAGTCTTCATCAATATCAGGCCCCATGCCGTTAATCTCAGTTCCGTCTATGGATTTAAGCTTGAGATTGATTCTTGAACAGCCCCGGGAGAGTTTAATCTCTGAGGCATTGATACCACTTTCGGTAATAAGCCTCGTAATCTCGTCACCGACAAATCCGGCGGAATAATAAATTGCCGAGCTTTCAATTCCAAGTTCTTTCAGAACGATGGATACATTTATCCCCTTACCTCCGGGTCTCATTTCTTCAGCTGTCACCCTGTTTGTAATACCCGTCCTGAAGTCATCCACTTCTACTATATGATCCAGCGATGGATTAAATGTAACCGTATAAACCATATCATTCCCCGATTCTTTATTGCATATATATTCATATTATAAAGTCAAAACATTATAAAAACAATAAAATATGCAGAGTTTCTTCAGAAAAAACCGCTGAAGCTCTGCATATTTATTGAAAGATTTATGGTAATATATAGGAGAAAAATATTATTTTATTTCAAATGTCTGCTGACCGATTTCCTTACCCAGCATACCATTTTTTGCGATAAGTGTTACAGGGGTTGAATCATCGGTAAGTTCATAGGCAACAGCATTTGCAACTGTGCCACCCTCCTTGATGTCCTGAAGCTGAGTTGATGTGAATTGATCATCAGGAAGCATACCTACAGAAAGTTTATTAACTGCGTTTGAATCGTTATCCTGAACAACTTCCATTATATATATCCAGGCAGTTGAAGGATTTACCTTCTTGCCCGATGTATTTGTGGTATCATACCAGAATGCTATAACCGGTGACTTGCCATACTTGTTACCCTCTTCTCCCGGCTGGATTATCTTATAATCAGTAATGGTCATGGTATAGTCATTCGTTACTATAACCCCGTCTTCAAATGACGGTTCAGCCTTTTCACTCTTTTCCTTGCTGTCAGTATTTCCACCCGTAGCAGATACGCCATCGGAATTCTTTGCAGACATATTTACTATATCGAACTCCATGCTGTCTATCTCTTTTCCGATCATGCTTGCCTTTGCGGTAAGAACAACAGGAGTCTCAGTATCACTCAATTCATAGGCCATGGCATTTTGAACAGTTCCGTCCTTCTTGATATCCTGCATCTGTGACTCTGTGAACTGGCTGTCCGGAAGCATTCCTACACTGAGATCATTTACGGCATTCGGATCATTATCCTGATATGCCTCCATAATATAAATCCAGGCTGACATCGGATCGATGCTGTTGCCGGAAGTATTTGTTGTATCATACCAGAAAGCTATAACAGGAGAACTGCCATATTCATTTCCTGCTTCACCCTGCTGAATTATCTTCCAGTCTGTGATCTTAATCGTGTAATCTTCAGTAACAACTTCCATATCCTTGAAGTAATACTCAGACTCTTCAGGTTCAGCTTCTGTATCCTTCTCAGCTTCAGTTGTATCTTCTTTTTCTTCCTCAGTTGTTACGTCAAATGTGAATTCAGTAGAGAGTTCTTCTTCTATAGCTGAAGTCACTTCTTTAGCCGCCCTCTTTGTTACCATTCCCATAACAATTCCGATCACAGCCCAAATAGCGCATATAACCAGAGCGATTATGGAAAGAACCTTCTTTCTTCCATCCTTTTTCGTTACATCAATGATAGCCAGAATCAGGCCTACAACGCCGGTACATCCTATGATAGACAGAATCAATGCAGTAATACTCATTCCCGACACTCTGCCTTCCATCGTCTTCGGCTGCTGCGGCTGCTGTTGCGGCTGCATACCGTTCTGCGGCTGAAAAGCCTCATTTTGCATATTATTGTCCATGCGATACCCTCCTCATAATGAAATGATAATAAACTAAGAAAAGCACTCCCAATTATCAAGCACTTATGTAGGTATATTCATGGGAGTGCAGTTCTCATTGTCATTATTTTATTACATTTTTAATATAATTTGGTATGCTGGCTGCATACAAACAATCACAGATTAAACTACGGTGTATTAATAGACGCATCCATAAGTTTTTTGCTCACTCTGGTTGTCACTTCTATATAGTACTTATTATCAGCATCTGACATTTCCTTATCATCCATTTCTTCAATCTTCTTGGAGAAATCAGCGTAATCTGCCAAAAGTTCCGCATACTTTACCAATTGTGCCGCATCACTTGAATCATATGATTCCATGAACTCAATGTAGTCATCCATGAATTCTTCGTAGCTGTCAAGAAATTCCTTTACTTCAGGTGTAACTTCGTTATCATCTGTCACTTCCTTGGTAATTGAATCATCACCAATAACAATCGACTTTAATACACCAACATAATCATCATTATAATCATATTTACAATCATATGTGCAACTTAGGCCGACAGCAATTACATATTCGCCATTAATGTCATAGAAACAGTAACCACAATCTAATGTTTTTTGATACTCCGATAAATAAATATTATATACTAAAAGGATACAGTCTATACCGTTTATTTTATCTCTTTTATAATCAACATTGGTTACAGTATTTGTATTATCCTGCTTCATACCATCAACAAATGAGTCAACAAATTCTTTATCGACCGTATCATATTCGTCCTCAGAAAACTCTTTATATGCAACACTAGCCTTTTGAAACTGTAGTACTACGAGTGAATCACCTTTTTCAGCATACATTCTATTTTCATCTTTATTATCTATAAAATAATCAGGAACACTAAATGTACACCCTTCATAAACAAACTCACTTACTTCCCCAGTTTCAAAAGCATTTTTCTTTTCTTTAGCATCCTCTTTCACATCTGTTTTGGTCTCAGTAGTAGCCTTTGTTGTAGCTTCTGTTCTTGACTCTGTAGTAGTTACTGTATCAGTTTGAATACTTGTAGAACGGTTTGTTGTACTATCATTATTACCTCTAAACCTGCCTATTAATAAAACTATAATCCACAAGAGTGCTATCAACACAACCTTAAACCAGGGTTTCAGCACTTTTATACGCCAAATGAGAATACTTAGAGGAATTGGAAAACAGAATATCCATCCAAGAACCCACAACCAAGTTTTTCTCTTTTTAGGCTGAACTTGATTTATCTGATTATTCATTCTGTTCTGCTGTTGAATTGTATTTTGTTGTTGATACATTCCACGCTGAGAATCAATCCCTTGCTGATTATAGACTCCCTGTTGAGGATTCATACCTGTCTGTACACTCCCAACAGGCGGATACGTTCCTTTTTGCGAATTATTCTGTTGATGAACAGCATTGTTATTCTGATCCATGTTAGTATTTGCTTTTGCCATATTGGGAACTGTATATCCGCAATATGAGCAAGTACCGCCTTCAAGAGGTGCTCCACACGACGGGCATTTCATTTGAGTATCCATAATTTATCTCCTTTACAGTCCCATTATTTCTTTCTTTTTTCTTTCAAACTCTTCATCACTAAGAATTCCGGCATCAACCAATTCCTTTAACTTTTTAAGGCTCTCAATCTGCTCATCGAGTGACATTTGCCGTGTATTATTCTGTGGCAGATTCTGAGACATATTCATACCGATAAACATTCCTGCAGCGCCACTTCCAAGTCCTTTATTCTTAATCCCCTCAGCCATCTGCTGCTGTGCACCTATATTTGCTGCCCTCTGTGAGATATCCTCATATGCAGACAAACTCATCTTATTCCTTGAATATTCTCGAACTAATTCCTTCGAATCAGGTGAGAATTCAATATTCGCAATACTGACCTTAGTTATACAAAATCCAAATCTGGACGGCCATGAGCCAACGTTCTGCATATCATTTGCAATTGTCATAGTTATTTCATTTGCCTGAGCAGGTAACTGAGATATTCTATAATCCTTCGAAAGTGAATTCAGTGCAACAACAAATGATTGCATAAAATCTGTAAGGATCTGATTCTTAACCTTTTTATCGTCAAATGTATAAAACGATACATTCGCAGGAACAAAATATCTTATGAAAAGATTAGGATCAAAAACCCTGACAGAAAAACAACCATGAGCCATTATTTCAAGATCTGCCCCATAGAATCTGTCATTATACATAAGAGCGCCTTGTGTTCCAAATTTAATATCTCTTATTTCTCTAAGATTTACAAAAACGGCCCTTACATTACTAGCAGTCTGACCGCCATAGCTCACCCTGTCAACAACAGTATTTACAAATGAACCAAATCCGCCACCACTGAAAATACTCTGTTCACCGGTGTTATAAACATATCCTCCCGGTTCTGCTATAATCCCTTCTATCCCTCCTTGGTTAAAGATGATTGCTGCAGTATTCTCAGGAACATATATCCTGGAACCATTAGAAATAACACCGTCTGATCCCTTATAGTTTACTCCCCTACCTTTATTAGTTGTCCTAAGCAGCCCTGGAGCAACTACCGTATGTTCACTAAAAGCTCCTGCTGTTACTATTTCTTTCCATTGATCAGCAAATGTTCCGCCAAGCGCACCTGCAAAAGCTCTGACTATTCCCATAAATATCACCTTCCTACTTTATGCTACTTTATACTACTTTAGTATATCACATCATATTTTGTAATACAATCAAATCGATTAACATACAAACCGGAATCAGGAGGTTTTCAGAAATGATCGACCAAAAACCTATGAAGATAAAAGTAAGCATTTCACTTGATGATAACGTAGTTGAAAAAATAAAATCTCTTGCCGAAAATGACGACAGAAGCTTTAGTCAATATATCAATATGGTCCTGAAAAAACATATTAATGGCATTGATTGTGATAATTAATTTTACTCCATTATTTCTAACATTTGGTATGCTTCTTGCATACAAAAACGAGGCCAATCACAAGCCTCGTTTTTGTATGTTATCCACATATTACCCAGAACAACTCAATTATTATCAATCCCATTAAGATAAGCCATCATTCTACTAATAAGATTCTCATCCTCTCTAAGTTTTACAATAAATTCAAACAGTTCTGCATCATCTTCTCGATTTATTGTTATAGAATCCGGCATATCATCAGTAGTTTCTCCAATCAGATATGAAACAGAAGTATCAAAACATCTGGCAATTGCCTCTACCATCTGCATTGAAGGAGTCCTGTCACCATATTCATATCTACAATATCCTATTTTTGAAATGTTCAGTTGCCTCGCTGCTTCAGCCATAGTGATTCCTTTTTTTAAACGAGCCGCCTTAAGGCATTCCGGATTTATCTCTGTTCTCATATTTTAATCCTTTTTCAAAAAAACATTGACAGTAACCATTGGATAACCTATAATAGAATTAACCAATGGTTACATTACCATAATGACAGATGTATTTCAACAAGTAAAATCAACTGAAATTGACTGGTTAATAAAGCGAGTCATAGATGACTCCATATAGATAACTCTAAGAAAATATGATATACTTTACGCATAAATAGCAAGGGATAGCAAGGGAGGTGACAGTTTATGTATAAACCAAGAGATTATTCAAAGCCCTTAATGCTGAGATTAAATGGTCCAGAAGGATTAAGAGCATATATCCGGATATTTAAAACTCCTCCAGTTAAATATGATGCAGCAAAGAAAGCCGAAGAAGCCCTTAAAGAACTACGCGAGCAAGGAGCAAGGATATGAATAATCCTTTTTATTGCGAACTACTGTGTTCAAACATTGAAAATCTCACATTAATAAATGACTTTACTATTTATCGGGAAGCTGGTTACTCACAGCTTCCCGATAAAGTTATTGGTTTGGAAGCATATCTCAAAGTATGTGCATGGAGCGATGATAGAAACGATTTAGTCAAAATCTATCTTATCAAAGATAGCAATACTCATGAAATTGTTGCATATTTTGGTCTGAAAGCCGGTATGCTTGCTGCAAATATGAACGAATCCTTGTCGCTTGATGAACAACAAACCATTTTTAAGACAGAGGGTGTGAAAGTATTTCCCGAAATACTTCCTGGAATCGAAATATCTCATTTTGCAGTAAACGACAAGTATAGAAATTCATTAACCAACGGAGAAAAACCAATTAAATATCTTGGGAAATACCTATATCCTATGTATATTTACCCGGTCATTAAAGACGTAGGCACAAAGATTGGAGTTCATATGGTTTATCTATACGCTGCTGGAGACGAAACTCTTGTATCGTATTATAGAAACACCTTTGACTTCCAGGAATTTTCTGAAAATGATATATATACACCACTTGAGCCGGAATATGACAACGGATGCAAATTCATGTATCGAAGGTTTTACTCGTAATAATAAAGACACGAGCGAAGCTCATAATGATAAATGTTTTGTATTGTATCACAGAGAGAAATGTGATAAAGCCTCATTTTTTATTCATCAAAGAATTCAAGTATCCTCTGAGCGGTTATCTCCTGCTGCTTATCTCTTGATATAGAAGCTTCCCCATCTCCTCGCTGTTTGCCATAGTTTCCAAACTGTGCATGATTTCCGCCCTCAATGACTTCTATTACCGAATCAGCGGAAAGATTCTTATCTGACTTGCTTCTCTTTTTTTCTTTCAGAATTTTGTCATTACTGCCGTACATTTCAAGAGCAGGTTCATCAATCGGTTTAAATGGATATGACGCCAGAAAGACCATCCCGTCTAATTCATGACCGGCTGCATACATAGAAGCCGATACCCCACCAAGAGAATGTCCTCCCAGATACCATTTTTCATAATCATAATTTTCAATTATATCATCAGCAGCATCCTGATTCAGAAGTGAAACATTTACAGGCATTTCAACCAGGAAGCAGTCAATACCGCCTTCAGCAACTTTGTATAAAAGTGGAAGATATGACGTATATTCAACCCTCGCACCGGGATAAAAAATCAGTGCCCCTTCCGTGCCAGGACCATCTATGAAAAGTCCTTCTGAAATTTCAGCGACCTTCACATCGCCCTCTTTATTCATATAATTCTTTACATCATCTGTTGCATGATAATAATCAACTATGAACAGAATTATGTCCGCAAATATAATAATAAAAATGATCAATGGTATTGCCAGTAATTTCTTTTTCATGTCTCATCCTGCCCCTTTTCATCTTACCCTTTACATCCAGAATTATGGAATAAAACATGTTGCTTGCGACATGCGCCGCGCCGAGCCGTGTCAGTTTCTGTCAGTAAGATGCGGTATCTGTATATATACCGGCAGTCCGTCACGGAATGATACGGATACTTCGCCCCGGATTAGCGGACGTATATAATCTATCATCTCTTTGGTAACATCATTATGTGACCCGGTTATCCACTCTAACGGAACGGACTTCGCAGAGTTTGCAATAAGTGAAACATCCTCCGGCACTATATCATAAAGATATGGAATATCAGATTTTCTTTTTATGGTAGGAACGAATCCTGTCCTGCCCTCTTCGGTCATTCTGACCGCTGTTTCTCCAAGCTTCATCGCCTCTTCCAGATCTGTCCTGGATGCAAGATGTGCAGCACATCTCTGAAGTATATTCAACTCTATGGAACGGCATTTGATTCCAAGTTCTTTCTTTACTACTGTCTCAAGAGCTTTTCCTGCTCCGGAAAGTTGAGCATGACCAAACTGATCATTTTTCGCTACACCTGCAGATACATATTCGCCGTTCTTATCTCTGATCCCCTCGGAAACAGCTATAACTACGTTATTACTCTTTTTGAGTTCCTCCTTAAGGTCTGTAAGGAACTGATCAATCTCAAACGGAACTTCCGGCAGATAGATGAGCTGAGGTGTTCTGTTATATGTATTTCTTGCCAGTGCAGCAGCTGCTGTAAGCCAGCCGGCATCTCTTCCCATAATCTCAACTATGGTAACGCATGGAAGATCGTAAATGTATGTATCATGAGCTATTTCAAGCATTGTAGCAGCAATATACTTGGCGGCAGAACCATATCCCGGGGTATGATCCGTAAGAACTATATCATTATCTATGGTCTTCGGAACTCCCGCTATCATGATATCGGATTCAATACTCTTTGCATAAGCTGAAAGCTTTGCGGCTGTATCCATAGAATCATTTCCGCCGATATAGAAAAAAGCTCCCACATTCATATCTTCAAAGGTCTTAAAAATCCCTTCATATACTTCCGGTTTTTCCTCAAATGAAGGCATCTTATATCTGCATGAGCCAAGGTACATAGCCGGGCTGTTTCTGAGAAGATCAACCGATGGATATGTGGCATCATCCATGTCGCTAAGCTCTAAAAACTCCCTTTTGAATACTCCCTGTATACCGTGAAGAGCACCATATACTTTGTCATATTTCTCACTTCTTACCGTCGCATTGATCACACCTGCGAGTGAGGCATTAATAGCTGTTGTCGGTCCGCCTGATTGAGCTACTATAACATTTTTCTTCATCCGATCTGTCTCCCGTCAATAATAAAAAGTATATAATTTGAATCACTGTTTCGCACAGCGCGTTACATATTATCACATTTTCATCACCTGCACAACACGAAATCACTTACGTTATCATCACGTAAACACTTATGCAATCACTTACGTTATCATCATGCAATCTCGTGCCCGCCGCAGACTGTGGCTATAAAAAGTACATAGAGAAAAAACATCATTACCAAAAATGCAAAGTCGATAGCTAATATCAATATTACTTTCAAAAAACTGTTCTTGATTTTTCTCATCCACGGACAGGTTTTAGAACGAAAGCCCAGATAATCAAAATCATATACTATAAGCATTATCACGCAGAACAGAAGAAATATACCGCCTGAGCGGTCGTATATTACTCCATAAATCCCCTCATAAGGCGAGTTCCCCATATGAAAGTCCCATAGTATACATGTCAGGAAAGTATATCCGAATATAGCCGTTATTATATGTGTCAGTTTTCTCTGCCTGAAACCGGGAAGGGCAAATCTCCTCAGGAAAACCTTGATAGTTTTACCATTCTGGGACATCAACGCTTTTTCAAGTTCACCTACACTCTGATATCTGTCCCTGGGATCAAATGCCGCAGCCTTTTTTATTATCGAATTCAGTTTTGAAGACTTAACAGAAAGCTTATCAGCCATATACTTTATTGTAATACCAAGAGCATATACATCTGTTCTTGCATCGCTTTCAGAGAATCCAAACTGTTCCGGTGCCGCGAATTCCGGCGTTCCCATAACAAATGTATCTTTTTCACCTTTTCCTTTGAACTCTCTTGAGATATTAAAGTCCAGGAGATATACTTTATCCCCCAGTATCATAATATTCTGAGGTTTTATATCCCTATGTATGATCGGAGGATTCATTAAATGCATTTCTTCCAATATCTTACATAATTTAATCCCTGTATCCGAGATAAATGCTTCCCTGTCCTCGCCTACTGCATCACCGTTCTGAAGAAACACATCCAGAGTCTCCCCTTCCAGGTATTCCTCAACTATAACAAGTCCGTCCTTTCCTTCGTACATTTCGAATATCTTCGGAATTCCGTCGATGTTTTTTTCAACCAGAGTCTTATAAATATCAATATTATAGACCTTCTTCAGCTTGCGGACATAGTACTTCCCGTCTACAATGTTTCTTATCAGCGCAACACTTCCGTCATCCTTAAGAGAAGATACTTCCTCATAGTTATTTTCTATATATGATTGAACAACAGCATTATTATCCATTTCTCTACCAATTAATTTACAGTTGAAATATACAAATGATATGTTATTATCTAACCATCATAACACTGACGAAAGGACATCGCCATGCGTACAACGAACGATCTTCTGAACGTACTTAATTCAGAAGTAAAAAACGAATCAGACCTTGATTCTTACATAGAAAGAATCGACGAATATCAAGATCTTGATTATATGTCATACTTTGAATCCATCAGAACCAGACACGGAACAAAGAAGAATACAATCGCCAAATCAAGCGGTATCAGCCGCACTTACTGCTATCAGATGATGAACGGTTCCCGCCGTCCCGGACGCGACAACGCCATATCACTTGCCATAGCTGCAGGTTTCACTCTTGAAGAGACCTTAAGATATCTGGAGCTTCTTGAAGAAGGCATACTCTATGCCAAGAACAAACGTGACGCTCTTATCATCTATTCGATTTCTCATAAATCCAGCGTTTCCGAAACAAATGAACTGCTTTATTCTAAAGGTGAGAAAACTCTGGGAGAATAATCCACTTTTTTTCTTCACTTCCATCCGGCATACAGAGTGACAGCGTATATCCGGATATTTCTTTAGTTTCAAATACTACGCCCAGTTCTTCACCGCTCATGACATCAAAGCTTATGAGCGGTCTTCTTATGCCTTCACCTATATATTTGAGATAGCTTTCTTTTCTGGTCCATACAAAAAGGAACCTTTTCTTCACTTCTTCTTCGTTATCCGCAGATTCGACATGTTGCCTTTCATTTTCAGTAAACATCCTTCTCGTAATAAGGCCGCCTCTGTCATCCTTATGTTCTATGTCAACGCCTGTCTCTTTATCCGAAAATGCTACAGCTACAAAAATTCCGGCATGTGAAATACTGAAATGTATATCTTTCCCGACTAGCTTTGGACAACCGTATTCATTTTCATTAATAACTATATCATCCTTATCGATTCCGTAGATATCTTTCATCCCCTTCTGGAAAAGCATTCCTGCCATAAATGAGAGTTTTTTGGCTTTTTCATTTTTAATAACAGATGTTTTGGCATATCTCCAGTCCGAGAGCACAGCTCTTATGGATGCATTATCCGTGAAATGCGTCCCAAACCCATATTCATCCTTTTCTATGTCATATACATATATAGTCATTATAATCACAGTTTCCTTTCAGAGGATTTCGGAAAAAAAGACCGGAGCAAATGCCCCGGTCTTTACTGAATCTCTTTATTATGCGAGTTTCTCATCCAGTCTTGCAACTACTTCAAGGAGTACTGCTACTTCCTTCTCTTTTGCAATTCCGAAATACATCTTGAACTTATTAACCTGGGATACATCATCATTGATGGATATCTTGATAAGAAGGTTACGGGCTGTAAGCATATTCTTAACTACAAGCTCATAATTCTTAAGAAGTGCTTCATCATAAGCGATGTAATCATTCTGCATGAGATACTTGATACGCTCATACATAAGAACTTTATGGTCATACATAAGATGAAGTGCTCTGATATCATAATCAGGTTCTTCCTTGGCAAGCTGTCCTTCTATTCTCTCGAGAACTCTGTCATATACATTTACACCAAATGTAGTATCGCTGAAACGGTTTCTCATCATACGGAAATGATCCTTGGTATCAACAGAGTTAAGATACTCACTAAGTGTATCGCGGATGAACTTGAGGTCAACATCATAATACTGAGTCTCTGTATTCTTTGTGATTACATAAAGACCACGACGTCCCTTATAATCATCCTTGAACATATGGTCATCGGATGCAGTGATATCATCATAACCGCGTCTTATATCCTCAAAGCTTACTGTATTAAATGAATAATGATCCTTAAATGTGAAGTCACCTACATAGAAAATCTCCTTATCCATGTCATAACCATAGATGAAAAGCTCATGAGGGAACTTATAATCAACCTCTGAATCACAGAGAATCTTAGCTTCATCAAAAACGCCGTATACATAACCGTTAAGATCTATAGTCTTGATAATGAAATCGATGATATTTCCGCAGTAGCTGCTGATCATCTCATTTGTCATAAGTGATGCTATAAGATATGGACATTCCTTAAGAGAACTGCTTCCCGGCATGATATCTGCAAGAAGCATATCATCTCCTGTAAAGATTTCTGTGATATTATAGCATCTCAGCTGAATATAATTACTGAATATCCATTTTCTGGCATTGTCATCATCCGAAAGAATCGAGAAAAGTGTAGCATGCCACTGCCAGGATGTGATCATAGGATATGTAACAGGTAGTTTTTTAGAATTTGACATATATTTACCCTCCCCACAAATTAATCAAGCTTGTCAATCTTATCAGCGATCACGCTCACAAGATCGTTAAATGTATCGTATGCTCCAAGATCAAGTTCATAATCCGTAAAGGCGATCTTGAACCTGCTTTCAATCGCAACGATAAGTCTGATTATGGAGATGGAATTAACCCCATATTCATTCGTAATACTTTTGGTAAAATCAACGTCACCCAGCTCAGGCATCACTTCTGCCAGAAGGTCCTTAAGCTCCGCAGTTACTTTCTCTTTATCCATGTAACTTTACCCCCTTATTATTTTGTAATTTGCGGCAAATCCCATAACACCGCATAAATCAACTACATAAGATTGTACTAAAAATCAATACTAAATTCAACCTTAAATTATGGAAACAAAGTTTCCTGTTACTTAAAAATGACGGGCATCATATTCTTCCGTAATACGAAAGACCTGACACCCGTCATTTTTAAATATACTTTATATCGTTATGATTCTGTTATTACTGCTCAAGGAATCTTGCAGTATTAAGCTTGATACCAGGGCCCATTGTTGAAGCGATGGTAACACTCTTAAGATACTGACCCTTTGCAGCTGCTGGTCTAGCCTTAACAACAGCCTTCATAAGAGCCTTAAAGTTGTCTGCGATCTGCTCCTCTGTGAAAGAAGCCTTTCCCACTGGCACATGGATTATGTTTGCCTTGTCAAGTCTGTACTCAATCTTACCGGCTTTAACTTCCTCGATTGCCTTAACAACGTCCATAGTAACTGTACCTGCCTTTGGATTTGGCATGAGACCCTTAGGTCCGAGTACACGTCCGAGACGTCCAACAACACCCATCATATCAGGTGTAGCAATAACTACATCGAAATCAAGCCATCCTTCGTTCTGAATCTTTGGAACGAGCTCATCGCCGCCTGCATAGTCAGCGCCTGCAGCAAGTGCCTGATCAACCTTATCACCCTTTGCAAATACAAGTACTCTTACTGTCTTACCTGTTCCGTGAGGAAGTACAACAGCACCACGTACCTGCTGATCTGCATGACGTCCGTCAACGCCGAGACGAAGGTGTGCTTCAACAGTCTCATCGAACTTTGCGTTAGCTGATTTCTTTATGATTGATACAGCCTCTTCAAGATCATATAATTTGCTTTTCTCAACGAGCTTTGAAATCTCGTTATATCTTTTACCTTTTTTCATTTTTTGATTTCCTCCTGTGGTAATTATCGAGGTAGCGAACCTCTTCCACTATTCTTATAATCGTAATTAGTCTACTACTTCAATACCCATAGATCTTGCTGTTCCGGCAATCATGCTTTCTGCAGCTTCGATAGATGCAGCATTGAGGTCAGGCATCTTCTGCTCAGCGATTTCCTTAACCTGAGCCTTAGTTACCTTTGCTACCTTCTTCTTGTTTGGCTCTCCGGATGCCTTTGCAATTCCGGCAGCTTTCTTAAGAAGAACTGCAGCTGGCGGAGTCTTTGTGATGAAGCTGAAGCTTCTGTCTGCATAAACTGTGATAACTACAGGAATGATTGTATCTCCCATGCTTGCAGTCTTTGCATTAAACTCCTTTGTAAACTGAACGATATTTACACCATGCTGTCCAAGAGCAGGACCAACAGGTGGTGCAGGAGTTGCCTTTCCTGCAGGAATCTGTAATTTAATGTATCCTTGTACTTTCTTAGCCATTTTTAGCTTTCCTCCTAATTATGTGGTAATAACGAAAATGCATTTGAGATATTTTACATTCTCTTCCACGTTGTTACATCTTCTGAATATCACCTAATCCGATTTCAACAGATGTAGAACGTCCGAATATATCAACGTCTAAAGTTACAACCTGCTTAGCAGGGTTTACACTCTTGATAGTTCCTTCCGTTCCTTCCCATGCACCTGCAATTACTCTGATATAATCGCCCACTTCAACGTCTATCTCGATATTATCGACTCTGACGCCAAGTTTGGCCATCTCAGTCGGAGTAAGAGGTACCGGTTCAGATCCCGGTCCTACGAATCCCGTAACACCTCTGGTATTTCTTACAACATACCATGTTACGTCGTTCTTGATCATGTGAACAAGCACATAACCCGGGAACATTTTCTTCGACATCGTCTTTCTGACACCATTCTTCATCTCAACTGTTTCCTGAAGCGGAACCATGACTTCAAACATCATGTCTTCAAGTTTACGATTCTCAATGGTTTTCTCGATATCTGCCTTAACCTTGTTCTCATATCCGGAATATGTATGAACAACATACCATTTTGGTTCAGTGTCAGCCTTCTGCTTAACACTCTTTATTGGCGGCCTGGCAGGTGTTACTACCTCTGTCTCGGCTGTTTCTGCAGTCTCTTCCGGAGTTACTTCCGAAACAGGCTCAAGATTTTCAGCCTCAGCAGCTTCATTTTCTAAAAAATCTGCCATAACTTCCTCCTACCAAATAAAACTAAGTCCATACTTAAGAGCCCAATCAACGAAGACTATAATAAGTCCCAGAATGACAGCTACTACAGTTACCGCAACTGTCTCACGAACGATCTGACTCTTTCCCGGCCAGGTTATCTTGCCGAACTCTGCTTTAAGCTCCTGAAACCAGCTTCTCTTAAGGGCAGGTGATTTTTCTTTCTTTTCAGTCTTTTCTGACATGACTATACCTCCCTTTCCTTATTTGGTTTCCTTATGCATAGTGTGAGCCTTGCAGAATCTGCAATACTTCTTTGTTTCCATTCTGTCAGGATGCGTTTTCTTATCCTTTGTCAGATTGTAGTTACGCTGTTTACATTCCTGACATGCCAGTGTGATCCTTACTCGCACAACTTTCACCTCCATATATTATTTTTAGCGGGAATACACTGTTCATGTACGCCATCCCTCAATCGATGAACCATCCGCTTCGCGTATGTCGCAGCATAGCTGCTCGTGTTCATCGATGTCGTGAGGCGTACCTGTTCCAGGTACACATGCACCTCTAAATTCTTACAGCTGCAAGCAGCTGACGAATTTACATGTGCATGTGTACATGAACAGCTACTTTATTGCACGCAAAAAAATAAGGGCTTCAAATCCCACGCTTGCATAGTCTAACATATGCAGGATGGAAAATCAAGCCCAAAATCTATGAATTTCGTTTATTTCTTAATACTTAAGCCCCAACAATGGCTTTGATTCCAAAGATGAGGAGTACTATGACGCCAAGTGCGATTCGATAATAACCGAACACCTTAAAATCATGTTTTTTGATATATTCCATAAAGTACTTAATGACTACTACCGATACTCCGAAGGCAACCAGCATTCCGAGAAGAAGCGAGAACACTTCATATGCCTTAAGTGAAAAGCCGTCGCTTGTCACATACTTGAATATCTTCAGAACACTTGCACCAAACATAACCGGGATTCCAAGGAAAAATGTAAAGCTGGCTGCCAGCTGTCTGGATAACCCGAGTGTAAGTCCTCCTATTATGGTAGCACCGGATCTTGATGTACCCGGAACAAGAGCCAGCACCTGGAAGCATCCTATAAGAAGAGCCGTCTTAAAATCCAGCCTGGACATCTTAGTAATTTTCGCCTTCCTGCCCTTATTCTTAGTCTCTATCCATATAAACCAAACACCGTAAACTATAAGCGCAATGGATATAACGATAGGATTATAGAAGTGTTCTTCCATCCAGTCATCAAAGAAGAATCCCATAATAACCGCAGGTATGCAGGCAACTATGACCTTAAGCCACATGTCAATGATATTCTTATTGACACTCAGTTCTCCCTTACTTCCCTTCTGTACCGGCCACAGCTTATCCCAGTACATATAAACCACTGCAAGTATGGCACCAAGCTGAATAACAACAAAGAACATTTCCTTGAAACCTTCAGACATCCTGAGGTGCAGGAACTGATCCACAATCAGCATATGTCCCGTACTGCTTATAGGAAGCCACTCGGTTACCCCTTCTACAATTCCATGAAAAATTATCTTAAGTATCTCAAGAAAAATCATAGCTTTTCCTTCCATTATCATCATTAGTCTTATTACCCTTATTCCTGATCAAAGTGCTTCCGGACTATGTCATTTACCGGTTTTCTCTTCATAAACCGCGGTAACACTTTCCATATCACCGCTCATTATCATATTTCCTTTTTCAAGGATGATCGCCTTATTACAAATGCGGCGTACCTGCGGGAGATTATGTGACACAAACAGCACAGTAACCCTTTTGTCAAGAAGCTGCATCAGTCTCGCCTCACTCTTCCTCTTGAACTTGGCATCGCCCACCGAAAGAATCTCATCAAGTATCAGTATATCCGGCTCAACAACCGTTGCTATGGCAAATCCGAGTCTGGCCTTCATTCCTGATGAATAATTCTTCACAGGCACATCGATGAATTCCGAAAGTTCTGAGAATTCAATGATCTCATCAACCTTATCCTTAAGGAATTTACGGGTGAATCCAAGAACCGCCCCATAAAGGAATATATTTTCCCTTCCCGTATACTGAGGATCGAAGCCTGCGCCGAGCTCTATAAGGGGAGCTATGACGCCACGGCGTTCCACACTTCCCGTAGTCGGCCGGTAAACTCCGGCAACCACTTTGAGCAAAGTCGATTTGCCCGACCCGTTTAGTCCGAGTATCCCGAGCCTGTCTCCTTTTTCCAATGAAAATGAAACGTCCTTCAGCGCCCAGAACTCATCATACTTCAGTTTATGCTGCATAAGCTTTATGAAGTATTCCTTCAGGCTGTCGTTCTTCTCCTTACTCAGGTTGAACTTCATGCCTACATTATTAACATTTAAAACAACATCTTCCATATATTTTTCCACGAGCCGCACCATTAAATACTGAGAATAAACTTATCTTCATTCTTTTTGAAAAACAGAATTCCCAGGCCTATGGATATGACCGAGAATGCAAATGAATACAGCAGAAAATGAAGATTCATCGGTTCTCCGAAGATACAGCTTCTGAAATTATCAATTACACAATAAAGCGGATTCAGTTTAAGCACGAACGCCCAGCGTGATCCCATCAGTCTTGCAGTCTTATAGAATATTGCGCATGTGTACATTATAAGCATCAGCGCAACATTCCAGAGATACTCCATATCCCTGAAGAATACGCCCACAGTTGAAAGTATTACTCCCACACCAAGAGACAGAAGCAGCAGCACTGTAAGTGGTATAACTGCAAGGAGAAGATAAACCGTCGGATAAATACCCAGGATTATAGCCACCGCAGCCAGTACAACAAGGGATATCAGGAAAATGATGAAATTAAACAAGATTCCCGACAGAGGGTACAGAAGCTTGGGTACATAAACCTTTCTTATCATCGCCGCATTTGCTCTTATGGATTTGAGAGCTGCTGTGGTTGACTGCGAAAAAAAGCTGTAGAGAAGACGCCCCGAAAGTATATATACAGGAAATGTCTTTTCATTATAACCCAGTAGAGTTCCGAATACTATTGTGAGCACTATCATGGTAAGAAGAGGTTCAAAAAGTGACCAGAGAATCCCCAGATAGGAACGTCTGTACTTCAGCTTGATGCCTTTCTTGACCAATTCTGTCAATATGAATAAATTTTTTGATCTGGTATCCTGATCCATGAGTCTGCTACTCTCCGGTAAAGCTTACAGATTCTGCCCATTTCTTCATATTCTTTTCAAATGAAGGGTATGCCTCCTTGTAGCAGGCAAATCTGACGACCCAGTAATCTCCTTCATTTTCATAGAAGCTTATAAGATAAGCATAATCCGTATCATTTAATCTTTCTGTTGTTTCTATATAGAAGAAATCCTTTTCTTCATTGATTGTAGTATTCTGGCTTATTCCATTTGCAGACATATAGCTCTGGATATAATCAGCAAAGGAATCTGCATACTCATCCCCCGTCTTCTCCAGATCCTGAGAGCTTGTCCTGGTTCCAAGAACCACAACATCAGGACTCTCATAATAAAACTGCGCAGCCTCATCCTGCTTTTCGGTAAAATCCTCAGTAAGTGTGATACTTATATTTCCTTTACGGAATTTCTCGGCCCTGCCGCATGCAGTGAAGAGACTGAGCGAAAGAAGCAGAACAAAAGACAGAATCAAAATCTTCTTAAAACTCATGAATCGTTTCCTTTTTTTCATTTCCTATTATACAGCAGAAGCCGCACAGCCGATTAGGGATGTGCGGCTTATAAATATCTATTAAATAATCTCTTTGATCCATCCTTCAGGAGCTTCTATTCTGCCCATCTGGATTCCTGTAAGAGTATCATAAAGCTTCTTGGTAACAGGTCCCATCTCATCCATGCCGCTTGGGAAGCATATCTCTTTGCCATGATCATTGATTTTGCCGACAGGAGATATAACTGCTGCTGTTCCGCAGAGACCGCACTCGTCAAATGAAGAAACCTCATCGAAGAATACTTCTCTCTCTTCCACTTCCATTCCCAGATAATCCTTGGCAACCACCTCAAGAGAACGACGTGTAACCGAAGGAAGTATACTGTCTGACTTAGGTGTAATAAACTTGTTGTCCTTGATGAATATCATATTGGCACCACCGGTCTCTTCAACCTTGGTTCTTGAACCCGGATCAAGATACATATTCTCATCAAATCCCTTTGCATGAGCATCAACTATTGCATGAAGGCTCATGGCATAGTTAAGACCGGCCTTGATGTGTCCGGTTCCGTGAGGAGCCGCTCTGTCAAAATCGCTTACTCTGATAGTTATCGGCTTTGCACCGCCCTTGAAGTAAGGTCCAACAGGAGTTGTAAGAATTCTGAACATATACTCTTCTGCAGGCTTAACACCTATAACCGCATTAGAACCAAACATATATGGTCTGATATAAAGTGTTGCTCCGGAGCCATATGGCGGAACCCATGCTTCATTTGCCTTTACTGTCTCAACAACAGCATCGATGAATCTTTCAACAGGGAATACAGGCATCTCGAGTCTCTTAGCTGTATCCTCCATTCTCTTTGCATTGAGGTCAGGTCTGAATGTAACAATCCTTCCGTCCTCAGTAGTATAAGCCTTAAGACCTTCAAAGCAGGTCTGAGCATACTGAAGAACACATGCGCATTCATTGATCGTGATATTATGATCACTTGTCATAGTGCCTTCGTCCCATGCACCATCCTTATATAAAGACACATAGCTCTTATCTGTCTCCATATATCCAAACCCTAGGTTACTCCAGTCAATGTTTTTCTTCTCCATAACAACATCTCCATTCTTGTAAAATAACTAGATAACATTTTACTACCAAGTTGAGATATGTCAAGAATTTATGTCTTGACTTTGACAGATGAAACGCTAATATTATATACAATGCATAACTGTTCGGGTATATCAGTCTTCCGAACAGTTAAATAAAATTCAATTGCGAGGACCAGATATGAAATGTATATATTGCGGTAATAATATACCGGACGGTTTTAATTTCTGCAGCGTATGCGGTAATTCTATAAATCAGGATCAGGGAAATGCCGGAGGAAGCGGCTTCTACAGACCTGATTCTCTCGGCTCTGATTATGGAATGTCACCTAATCCGGCGCCTTCACCCGGACCTGCTCCGGGAGTAAACGGAAGCTACGACAGCATGGGCGGCGGATACCGTCAGGAGATATTCGGACAGCCACAGGGATCATATTCTCTCCCTCCGGCTGCAATGGGTGGTGCTCCTTCTTATGCCCAGCCGACATCTGCCTACAACAATTCCGTTCCAAATTACAGCAGTCAGCCAAAGGCTCCTCAATATGGCAAAGGTCAGGCCATAGCAAGTATGATACTGGGTATATCATCACTGGTATGTACATTTACGGTTTACCTTTCATTTATCGGTGTAATCTGCGGTATTATAGGTCTATGCCTTGCCGGTGCGTCAAAACGTAAAGGATATACCGGTGGTATGAGAAAGGCCGGATTTGTCACAAGCCTTATAACCACGATTATTGCTGCCATAGTGCTTGCCATTTTCGTAATTGCCATGATTGCAGCTCTCGGAGAGATATAATATAGAGAAATTTATCATTTCCGACAATTCCATAAGACAACAAAAAACCATGGGAACCAAAACCCATGGTTTTTTCTTCTATCACTGAGATATAACAGTCTGAATTTAGCTCTGCTGTGCAAGCATTATTACAACACCGAGTACAGCATTTACTGTAGAACCGATAAGCCCGATGATATTAAGGATTCTTGCAGTCTTAGCCTGGTCAGCAAGATAAGCCGGAGCTTTATTTGCCTTTCCAAGACCGATACCACCCATAATCCATCCTGCAAGCGGAACACAGAGAGTTCCGATACAGATAGCTAAAATACCAAGAGTCTTTGCTGCTCTGACACTGCTTTCAGCTGCCGGATCATTCATCATTCCACCGCCCATTGGCTGTGAAGCATATGATGGCTGCTGATACTGATCCTGCATTCCATAAGCACCCTGTGGCTGATATGTATTCTGCTGAGCATACGGATCCTGTGCCGGCTGACCATATGGATTCTGGGCAGGCTGACCATATGGATCCTGACCATATCCCGGTGCCTGTATCATCATACCGCAATTAGGACATACTGTACTTCCGTCCATAACCTGGCTACCACAATTCTGACAAACCATAAATCTTTCCCCTTCCTGATTTATACAAAAAAATTGAAGTCATCATAAATGACTTTTTAAACATACACGACAAATATAACACTTTAATCTGAATAAATCAAGAAATCTATGTTTATTTTTACTATTTTACTACTTCCGCACCTGTGGTACAATTCATTGGTAACATGGTATTTTTAACAGAAAGGCATTTCAAATGTATACTTTAAACTTCGACGAAAAGATTACTGTTCATTTTATGGGCATTGGCGGAATCAGCATGAGCGGACTTGCTGAGATCCTCCTTTCAGAAGGCTTTACAGTACAGGGTTCTGATATGAGTGAATCTGATATAGTCAAGGCTCTCATTGCTAAAGGAGCAAAGGTCTATATCGGACAGAAGAAAGAAAATATAACGAGTAACATCGACCTTGTGGTATATACGGCTGCCATCAGAGAAGACAACGAAGAATTCCAGGCTGCCAAAGAGGCAGGAATCCCTATGCTCACAAGAGCCGAGCTTCTCGGTCAGATCATGGATTTCTATAAATACAGCATAGCTGTAGCCGGAACTCACGGCAAGACCACAACCACTTCTCTTCTTTCCCACATTTTCATGGAGGCCGAAAAGGATCCTACCATTTCCATAGGCGGAATCCTTGATCTTATAGGCGGAAATATACGCGTAGGCAAATCTCCATATTTCATAACAGAGGCCTGCGAATATACCAACAGCTATCATTCATTCAAGCCATATATCAGCATTATCCTTAATATAGACAACGATCACCTCGATTTCTTCAAAAATATCGAGAATATCATAGAATCCTTCAGAGTTTTTGCAACAAAACTCAAGCCGGAAGGAATACTTATCATAAACGGTGATATGGATTTTACCGAAAGAGTAACCGAAGGTCTGGAAAGACGTGTCATCACATTCGGCATGAAGGACGGAAATACCTACCAGGCAAAAGATATCACTCTTAATGCACTGGGTCACCCTTCATATGACTTATATAAAGAAGGAAAATATGTAACAAATGTATCGCTTTCAGTGACAGGCATTCACAATGCGGTTAACTCTCTTTCTGCCATAGCAGCTGCAGACATACTCGGAGTAGATATGAACAGCATACTTGAAGGTCTGAAGAAATGCAGCAGTGCCAAAAGACGTTTTGAATATAAAGGAACTCTTCCTAACGGCATCACAGTCGTGGACGATTATGCACATCATCCGACTGAAATTGCCGCAACTCTCACTGTTGCCAAGGAGATTGCCAAAGGTGATGTGTGGGTGGCATTCCAGCCTCATACCTATTCCAGAACTGCCGCTCTTCTGCCTGACTTCGCTAAAGCTCTATCCATAGCTGATCATATCATGCTTGCGGATATTTATGCTGCACGTGAGAAGGATAACGGCACTATTTCATCCATGGATATAGAGAAGCTTCTCCGTGACGAAGGTAAGGATTGCGTATATCTGGGTGCATTTTCAGAGATAGAAAAATATTTTTTAAAAAATTCTAAAGAAAATGATTTGTTAATAACTATGGGTGCCGGAAACATTGTAAACCTTGGAGAAAACCTGCTGAAAGAATAAGCTGTCAACATATCAACACTGCCGAAAGCTCTCGGCAGTGTTTTTTATCAACATAGAAACATATAGACTGACAATTCCCGGAATGCTGTATTTATAAGGATTCCCCGCCATATATATCGAAAAGAAACACAAGTTATCAACATTATCAACATATAGTAAACTGATTAAAACAACAGCCCGCTCGATTTGCAATTATTTTTTAACGTGTTATAATCAGAATCCCAGGAATTCACAGTCGGCTGAGATATGCCGCGAAGTGAATGCTATAGGTTTTTTGGAGATAACATAAATGAACACAATCAATATATCAACTGAGAATAACGAGACCTACTCGAGCATTTCTAATATCTTTATCGATCATTACATGGCAGATGCCAATGGCGACTTTGTCAAAGTCTATATATATCTTGTAAGACTTTTCCATAGTAACAGCAGTTTCCATATATCTGATATTGCAGACCATTTCAACTGCACCGAAAACGATGTGACCAGGGCTATCAAGTACTGGGTTAAGAATGACGTACTCTCATTCACCTATGACAGCTCCGAGAATATCTCCGGCATTATTCTGAAGGACCTCAGAAACAGTCCTGCCATCAGAAACAAAGCCAAGAAGGAAGTTGATATCACAGCCGTATTCAATCTTTCGGATACTAAGAAAGCAAAAAACGAAGATGTTGAAGATACATCTGAAACGGAAGTGCGGACTCCCGTAGTTCCTGCCAAAGGCAGAGTAAGTAGTGAAATTGTCAATGCCAAGAATTATGATGAGAACTTCCAGGAAATTCTGAGCCAGGCCGAAGCATATTTTGACAGACCTCTTACCCAGAGCGACATCAACTCATTTATCTATATACAGGACAAGCTCGGCTTCAACTTTGAACTGATGGAATATCTTCTTGAATACTGTGCCACTCTCAAGAAGACAACAGGTTCCGCTATAGAGAAAACTGCCATAGAGTGGTTTAAGCGGGGCTATAAAACCAGAGAACAGGCTGCGGAGGACATAGCTCAGTTCAGGGATCTTTATAAGAATATTATGAAGAATCTGGGCATAGGCGGAAGGGTTTCTCCTACTCCATCCGAGCTTAAATATATAAATAAATGGGTATATGATGACCTCTTCTCTGATGACATTATTATAGAAGCCTGTAAGAAGGCAAATATTGCAAAACCTAATTCCGCAAACTTTCCATACGTAAATGGTATCATTGAAAAATGGAAAACCGCCGGAGTACATGTAGTTTCGGACATTGCCGCTCTGGAAACTAAGAGGCATACCGAAATGCCTAAAGCCTCCGGAAAATCTTCTGCAGAGGATGACGATTTCAATAGAATTGCAAGGCACTTTATGGGAGAAACAGACTGATGAACCTATATTCCGTTAATATGGACAGAATCATGGCAGAATACGGCAACCGGAGTCTTCAGAATCTTCTGCTTCAGGAAAAACATAAAGAAGAGATTTATGATAAACTTCCGGAGATAGACCGCATCGATAAAGAGATAAAATCTCTCGCCATAGATGCTGCAAGAAAAAGGATTACCGATCCTGCCAATGCACCGGATGCCGAAACCATAAAGAGAAAAACCGAAGAACTTACCGCATCCAAAAAGAAGATATTGACAGAAAACGGATATCCGGCCGATTATATGGACCGGGTATACACCTGTGGGATCTGCAAAGATACAGGCTACATCGACGGCAGGATGTGCACCTGTCTCAGAAATACCATCACTGCCGAATTATATAAGAATTCCAATCTTATAAATGTACTTAACGTTGAAAATTTTCAGAACTTCTCATTTGATTACTTTTCAAAAAATGTTCCAGAAAATGAGAAAATTTCGCCTTATGATAATATACAGCGTGTAGTAAACGCGGCAAAATCATTTACCGAAGAATTTGATACCGGTTCGAAAGGAAGTAACATACTACTCTTCGGCCCCATAGGTCTCGGAAAGACCTATCTGTGCAACTGTATTGCCAAAGAGCTTCTGGATAACGGTCACGAAGTGCTTTACGTATCCAGTAATGAACTTTTCGAACTTTATTCAGAATATGTAAGAAACAGAAAAGATGAAAGGATTTCAGGACTCTATAAAAGACTTTTCAGTTCTGAACTTCTTATAATAGATGACCTCGGAACAGAAAGCATAAACTCATTTGTGCAGAGTTCATTTTTCGAAGTTATCAACCAGAGACTTGTAAGAAAGAATTCAACAATTATTTCCACTAACCTGGATCCGAATGAACTGAAATCAAGATACACCGAGAGAACTGTTTCCAGAATACTCGGAAACTATAAAGTCTTACGATTCTTCGGCCGCAACATCAGATACTCAAAGCTGGGTATATAATCGGAAACTCAGTTTCCAATTACATAAATATGTGGCTCATCCGCCACTTAACGAACCCATTAACACACTCAAAAAATGGAGGTTTTAAACATGCCTGACTCAAGTAAACTTATCACCATACCTGCAGGACGCCTGGGCATCATCCCTATGAACAGCTGCTCCGAACTCGGCAAGAAAGTCAACAACTATCTTGTTAAATGGAGAAAAGAAAGAGATGATCTTGCCTCAGCAGATGAATTTATGCTTCTTGGCTACGAGAAAGAATCCTACATAATCGAATCTGAATGCCCGCGTTTTGCTTCTGGTGAGGCTAAAGGCACCCTTAAGGAGTCTATCAGAGGCACTGATATCTACATTCTCGTTGATGTAGGAAATTACAGCATAGAATATAATCTCGGCGGACGAATGGTTCCTATGTCTCCTGATGATCATTATCAGGATCTTAAGCGTATCATCGCTGCTATCGGCGGAAAGAGCAAACGTGTAAATGTAATAATGCCTTTCCTTTATGAATCAAGACAGCATAAGCGTAACAGCCGTGAATCTCTTGACTGCGCTCTCGCACTTCAGGAGCTTGTAGGAATGGGTGTTGAGAATATCATTACATTTGATGCACATGATCCACGTGTTCAGAATGCAATACCTCTTAACGGCTTTGAGTCTATCATGCCTACATATCAGTTCATCAAGAGACTTCTTATCTCTACTCCTGATCTTGAGCTTGATTCAGATCATCTTATGATCATAAGCCCGGATGAGGGAGCTATGCACAGAGCCATCTACTTTGCAAATCACTTCGGCGTTGACGTGGGAATGTTCTACAAGAGACGTGACTATACACGTATCGTAAACGGCAAGAATCCTATCGTTGCTCACGAATTCCTTGGTGACTCCGTAGAGGGCAAGGATGTTATCATTATCGATGACATGATAGCTTCCGGAGAAAGCATGCTGGACGTTGCAAAGGAACTTAAGAAACGTAATGCAAAACGGGTATTCTGTCTTGCAACCTTCGGTCTTTTCACAGCCGGCCTTGAAATATTTGACCGTGCATTTGATGAAAAGATCATAACCAAGGTTATAACAACAAACCTTACATATCAGAAGCCTGCACTCTTCGACCGTACCTGGTACGACAGTGCAGATATGAGCAAGTATATCGCCATCATCATTGATCATCTGAATCATGACGCATCCATAAGCGACCTTCTGGATCCTTCAGAGCGTATACAGGCCCGTATCAACGAATACAGAAATACACATACTATCAGCCCGAACTACAAGGTTCCGATGCTGTAAATGATAAAAAAGCCTATCGAAAATCATGACATTTTCGATAGGCTTTTACAGTTTACAAACATTGTCTTATTATTTCAAACATATTAAACGGTAATCTGACTCATTACCTGTCCAATCTTATCACGTATGATGATATCTGCAGAGGTGCTTCGCGCCGTCTCCGACATATTGATAACTGCCAGATGTTTTCCCTTGAAGAAATCGATAAATCCTGCCGCAGGATATACAACCAATGATGTACCTCCGATTATGAGCATATCGGCGTTACGGATATGGTCTATGGTTCTTGAGATAATATCATTATCGAGACCTTCCTCATAGAGAACCACGTCAGGCTTTATAAGCCCGCCGCATTCGCACTTTGGTATACCTTTTGAATTATAGATATAATCCACATCAAAGAACTTATGACATCTTGTGCAGTAATTTCTCCTTACCGAACCATGAAGCTCAAGCACTTCCTTACTGCCCGCATCCTGATGAAGTCCGTCTATATTCTGTGTAATGACAGCCTTAAGCTTACCCTTTTGTTCCATCTCCGCAAGCTTAAGATGTGCAGCATTCGGTTTTGCATCCGGAGCTATCATCTTATCTCTGTAAAACTCATAGAATTCTTCAGTCTTTGTAACAAAAAATGTATGACTTACTATGGTTTCCGGCGGATATTTATACTTCTGATGATATAGCCCATCCTGGCTTCTGAAGTCAGGTATTCCGCTTTCTGTTGAAACTCCGGCGCCCCCGAAGAATACGATATAGTTTGATTCGTCTACTGCTTCCTGCAATTTTTTGATTTCATCATCCATAAGCTTACTCCCCACCTTCCTCTTTGTTCTTGATTATAACAGTCGCCGCCCCATTCATGGTAACTGTATAATCTTCACTCTGCTTGTAATTAACAACAACTTCATGTGTACCTGCTTTGAGGTCCTTCACATCAAGCGATAATTCAAGATCGGAAATATCGATATCCTGTATATCATCTTCTGTAGCTGAAACCATCAGCCTGTAACTTCCCGGTATAACAACTCTGTATTCGAGATCGTCAGAAGCATTCAGCAGTGAAAGGTCACTGGTAGTAACTGATATGACCTTCTGAACAATCTTAGCTATAGTAACCTTGATTGCTATCTGAGTATTTTCATCAGCGAGCATAACTCCTTCAGGAAGATAATCCGCTATATCTACATTTAACTCATAATCCTCACTCTTGCCGGCCACGGAGATATCATTAATCTCTATAGCTGAAAGTGCATCGAGAACTGCCACTTCGCCAGCAACATTTATAACATCAGGATTATAGGTTATTTCCTCAAGTTTATATCCATCGGCAACATTACCTGTTGATTTTACACTTACGTTCACCGACTTCACAGGATATACTGCAACACTTACATCAACCTTATCACTGCTGAGCTTGACCTGCTTGGCATTTATGGCATTTCCACTGCTGTCCAGGCATACCAGAGATGCTTCGGTACTGAAAGAAGTACGTGTATTCTGTACATTTACAACAGCTCTGACGGTAACGATCTTGTCGATAACCGTCTCAGGTCCGGAAACTGTTATAAGGTTAGGCGTTGCCACCATGTTGCCAAGAGCAAAGCCGCTGGCTACATTTCCCTCAGGATAGATGGAAATGGAAAGATTCTTCTCTACCATAGGCTCTATACTGAGATTCACATATTCATTAAGACATGTGATGGTTATTGCTTCACTCACCTTACCGTTCATAGCCTTCACATCAATTTTGGCTGCATTTGTAAGCGAAAGCTTCGAAAGATCCGCCGTCGCCTTGAAGTCGTCAGCACGGAGCTCATCAACTATACTTCTCTCACCCTTTACGATGATATCAACTGTTTCACCGTCTGTTATGGCATAGAGATTGCCTGTTTCCTCTATAGCTTCTCCGTTCAAGGTCTCTACAGGAATGCCGTATATGGTCTTGGTGATCATATAATTATCCACATGCATTACTATAAACCAGAGAACTACTGCAATAAGAAATGCCAAAAGTTTATACTGGAAGTTCTTTATAACCCATTTTTTAAGGAAATTCTTCAGACTCATATCTTAAGACCTCCCTTCCTTGATTTCTTCCTGTGTTTTTCAACAGGCTTGATCTGGAGGTCGAGAAGCTGCTCTCTGAGACCATTCTCGGAAAGATTTCTAAGAATATTGCCTTTCTTTGCAACGGAAATAGAACCCGTCTCCTCTGATACAATAATGGTGACACTGTCGGACACTTCACTTATGCCGATACCGGCTCTGTGTCTCGTACCAAGTTCCTTGGTAAGGTCATTTCTGTCTGTAAGAGGAAGATAACAGGTTGCTGATACTATACGATTGTCTCTGACTATTACCGCACCGTCATGAAGAGGTGTATTTTTCTCAAAAATATTAGTCAGAAGCTGTGCGGAAATAGCCGCATCTATAGATATACCTGTGCTTTCATATTCACCAAGAGGTGTATCATTTTCAATGACAATAAGAGCTCCCGTCTTCGCCCTGCTCATATCAAGAGAAGCCTTGACTATTTCATATATACTCTTATCACTGAGTCCTATGGTCACCTCTTTTCGTCCTACTCCGAACAGTTTTGCGAAAAAATTACCGATACTGTCAGTAAACCTGTTTCGTCCCAGTTCATCAAGGGCACGTCTCAGCTCCGGCTGGAAAAGTATAACGATTGCAATGATACCGATACTGAAAACATTTCTGGTTATGAACAGAATAGTATTCAGCTTGAAAGCATACGCAACTATCATAATGCCAAGTATGAATACTATACCCTTTAGGAGTGTCCATGCACGGGTATTCTTAATCCAGATCAGGAGTTCATAGACTATTAATGTAACAACAACCACATCAATTACATCAAATACAGTGATCTTCGGAATGAAAAACCAGTCAAAATATGAACTTAAGTATTGAAGAATTCTATCCATTCCGACTCCTTTCTGCTTTATTTTTAATCTAAGTGACTGCCTTTGGGATTATCTTCTTTTCTTTCTTCTGTTGTCATTTCCTGATGAAGGTCTTCTCTCTTCACCTCTTTCTGCCGCATTATCCATTACAGAATCACCTGATGATTCTGCTGAAGAAGTATCTTCTGCCTTAGTATCTCCTGAATCAAGGTCACCGGCAGGAGCAAAATTATCTGCCGGAGCAGTCTTCTCAGCTGCAGGATAATCATCATATGAATCATAATCATCATATTCACGTCTGACTTTCTTAACGACCTTCTTCTTACGAACCTTTCTCTTAGGCGCTACATGTTTCTTCTTTTCAGGATCAATCTTCGGTACAGCCTTCACATAGTAATAATAATCATCATCCTCAAACTGTACATTTTCAGTATGCTTGTAATCCAGGATTCCTCTGAAGACCTGTATCACAAGTGCGATAACAAGTCCCATGAAGGTTCCGAGTAAAACTGAAGGTACATCTGCATCAATTCCGAGGGATCCTGCCGCTACAACATAGGCACCTACAGAAGATACAGCACCAAGCAGCACTGCAACATATACCGAATAATTAAATGAAATCTTTCTTACTATATGGATAACAATTATGGCAACCGCAAATACTATAGCCATAAGCATCATATTCTTATCCTTAAGCACATTTTCTACCAGGAACTTAAAGGCTTCTGTTCCTTCAGGAGCCGTAAGACTTTTGTTCATCTGGTCAATATCCTTAAGTGCAACCGAGAAATTATATATAAGAAGTCCTGCAGCTGCAGGTACGATGCCGCCTACACCTGCGATCATACCTACCACAAGTGGAATAAGGAATTCCATATGGATCATACAGCAGATAGCAGCGATGAAAATCACATATCCATAGTTTGGGAAGAATCTTATATACATGCAATAGATTGCTATATAGATAACTCCGAAAAGAACTGCCGCTTCAAGAGATACTTCATAAACATTCATGGTAAAAATGATACCCGCCACGAAGAACATGAATTTATCACTGAATATCGCAAATATTACCGAAAGAAGGAATATTACAGGAATCTGACCAAAGAGATCAGAATACCCAAACATCATGTGTATTGAATAAAAACAGACAAAGCACCAGATAAACTTTAATACAGGAGTGACTATCTCATCATATTCTCTGATTGCATCCCTGATCCTGTTTCTTATCTTAAGTAAATATTTCATCGCTATTTATCCTCTCCCATATCATAGGTGTCATCGCCGAAGCTGTTACCGACCGTACCGCGATTATCACGCATTTCCTCATCATCAAGGTAATTATATAATCTCGTAAGATTCTTGTTATATGCCAGAATATCTTTCCTGGCCACCATGAATCTTATAGTATAAACAATAAAACCGATTATGAAGAAAACGCCGCAGAATATCACATACCATTTCATCAGCTGTGCTATAACATCGAAATAATCTTCCAGTTTAAGCTCTGACAGAATATTGTCAAAATTAATGAAAACATATGCCGCCACGATTATCCAGTAACAGAACGTTGAACTCAGCAACGTTGTTAGACAATGGAATTTTACATAGTCCTTCAGGAAATATTTACTCATTATAAGCTCACTGTTTTCTTCTTTCTCTTCAAAAACAGCAATCTTAGTCATAAGCCTGACCTTCTGCTCGTCTATCATTGTTCCTTCCTTTCAATATCCGGATCATGCTCCGGCTCCATATGACCATCTCTGTACATCGAGAAACTATCCATAGGATAATTCTTGATATTATCCATTACATGCCTATTGTCTGCTTTCTTAAGCAGTCCTTCTCTTGCCTTGATTATCTCATTTTCAGCCTTATGCTTCGAAGGTCCTCCAACGCAGCCGCCCGGGCACATCATTCCTTCTATGAAGTCCTCCTGCAGCCTTCCTGCCTTAAGAAGCATAAGTGCCGTCTTGCATTCCTGACTGCCTGCACATTTTTTGAGAGTAATGCTGCTTGTATCACAGCCCCTCTCAGCCATGCATTCGAGAACCGCTCCGGCAACTCCGCCGCTTCCCGCAAAACGCTTGCCCCAGAGAGACGCTTCCTGGTATCCTTCCTCAACAGGCTTAAGTTTCGTATCCTTAGACCTGAGAAGAGCTCTGAATTCACCATAGGTCATTACATAATCCGCATTATCGGGAATATCCTTGTCCTGAGATTCCGCTTTTTTGGCAATGCACGGACCGATAAATACAGTAATACACCCGGGATGAATGCTTTTAAGATATCTCGAAACAGCGCACATAGGCGAGATTGTTTCTGATTTATTATTATGATACAGATCCGGGAAATTCTTTTTCATCATATTTATAAATGCCGGGCAGCAGGATGTCGTAAGCTTCCTGCCTTCCTCAAGAGCCTCCATCCATTCAAGAGACTCATATACCGCAGTCATATCACCGCCGAGACCGACCTCAACCATGTCAAAGAATCCCATCTCTTTAAGTGCTTCTCTTACACTTGCCATGGAAATATCCGAGCCGAACTGTCCCTCGGTAGCCGGTGCGCACATGGCTATAACCTTCTTGCCTGCTCTGATCTCATTTATAATATCCACAAGATATGACTTGGATGTAATTGCGCCAAAAGGACAGGTATGAATGCAATGACCGCACTGTATACATTTTTCTTCATCGATGATACAGAGTCCGTCATCATTATAAGTTATGGCGCCTACCGAACATGCCTTCTTACATGGTCTCTCCAGATGAGCTATGGCATTATATGGACACGCTGCCGCACACTTGCCGCATTCCTTGCACTTTGACGGATCTATATGAGTTCTGTCACGCCCAACGCTTATCGCGCCAAAAGGGCATGAATTGATACATGCCTTTCCCATACAGTTCCTGCAATTATCCGTCACAACATAGGATGCTATCGGGCACTCATCACATGCGGGATCAAGCACCTGGATAACATTTTTTGAATTCTTTTTCTCCGGAGTAGGATTCTTGCCCAAAGAAAGATTGATACGCTGTCTCACCAGTTCTCTTTCTTTATATATACAGCATCTATAGGTAGCCTTTGGCCCCGGTATAAGCTTATATACAAGTTCCTCAAAATAATCATCGGAAAGCTTTCCTTCCCAGGCAAGCCTTGCGACCTCTTCCATTACTTTATGTTTAAAACTAACTATTCCTTCGTCGTTGGTTACCATAATACTAGACTCCTAATCATACGTGCTTATATTCTACCATATATGCGACTTACATTAAAGTTAAATTTATATTATGAAAATGTACCGTTTTTTTCGTATCTCCGAATTCCGAAATACAGTTAAGGTTCTGTATATGGGATGCCATGACGACAATGCGGTCTCCTCTTTTCTCATTTATAAGCTGAAATGCCTTTTTTGTATTCTCTGGATCCAATCCGTTAAAGGGTTCATCCAGAAGAAGCACCTTCCCCTTTCTCATAAGCGCACGTATCAGTGCCACACGTCTTTTCATTCCTCCGGAATATTCCGAAATCTTCTTTTCCGCTGCATCCTCCGGTAGAAGTCTCCCGATCAATTCCCGTATCTCCGAAGAATCTGCCCCGTCACAGAATATCTTTACATTTTCAAATGCCGTTCTGTCAGGAAGCAGCCTGTCCTCCTGAAATACTATGCTCATATCCGGAAGCTGATATGGAAGTCTTCTCAGCCTGGTCCCGGAATTCACTTCCGTTATTTTCTGTCCGTCCTCATAAAATATACTTCCGCCGTCCGGCAGAGCCAGTCCGGCCAGAAGGGAAATAAGAGTCGACTTTCCCGAGCCGGATTCACCGGAAAGAAGATAGATCCTGCCCTCTTCAAAAACAAAAGATATATCGCGCAGCACATTTTTTTCTTCAAATGATTTACTTATATTTTCTAACCTTATCTTCATAGTTCTATCTCTTTAATAATCTGAACAATCCTATGAAAAGCTTCTCAAAAACCCATGAACAGAGAACAACAACCAGTGTCCAGGAGAAAAGCCCTGCCGTATCCAGATATATCTTTGATATATATACCGAGTTTCCTATCGTATTCTGAGACTGTCCAATAACCTCAGCCGCAACGCCGCTCTTCCAGGCCATTCCGATGGCCGTTTCAAATGCTGCCAGAAGATATGGGTGAATAGAGGGAAATGTTATATAACGGAATACCCTGAAGCGTTTCATTTTATAGACATTTGCAAGTTCGGTCATATCGGAAGGAACTTCCTTTAGTCCCCGCAGAGTATTGTTATAGAGTACGGGAAGCGTTATCATCATGGATATTATAAATGAAATGCCGCTGCTTCCGAACCATATAAGAAGTATTACAACAAAACATGCAACAGGAACTGTTTTAAGCATATGGATAAACGGTTTTATAAAATCCCCGAACAGAGTGTATCTTTTGGAAAGAGCAGCCAGCCCTGTTCCAAGCAGGCTCCCGATAAGGAAACCGCCTGTTATATGCAGAAATGATTCCAGTATGCTTATATAAAAAGACACTTTCCCCAGTGATTTCACCAGGGAAAGCATCGTATCTATCGGTCCTGCTATAAGTATTACATTGTTGATCAGCCTTGCAATAAGCTCCCATATAATGAGCCATACAGCTGCTATGATCAGCTTCTTTTTCATTCCGCAGCCTCCGGAATATAATAGAAATCATCTGCCGGAAGCTCTCCTCCTATTGATTCAGGATTATATCCTTCCAGGATAGAAAGATATCCGGAGAGTCCGTTCTTCATCTTCTCTCCGTCAATATATGTTATATTGCACTGAGGAATTGCTTTTTCTGCAACAGGCGCCTTCTCTATGATACCGTACTTTGCTACCAGTTCTGCCGTACCTGCCACATCTTTATTCGCAGTATTGGCACTTTCCTCTGCTTCCTTCATAAATGCGGCAAGCTTGTCCGGATTCTTATCTGCGAAATCCTTTCTTACAACCGTAACTCCGGTTACGAGAGTAGCACTGCCTGCTATCTTGTTCCATTCTGTTGTAAGTGAGAAAGCCTGTCTGAGGTCACTGTTCTGAATAGTTGCAACAGTTGCAAATGGCTGCGGAAGGATTCCTATAAGTTCAGGATCCTTAGTTATGGCAGCAACAACCTCAGTTGCCTCTGACTTATATTCTATAGTACAATCCGTAATTCCGTATGCATTGAGAAGATACTTGGTGACATACTCAGGTGTTGTTCCCTGTCCGGTCATAACTACGGTCTTACCTGCAAGTCCGTATATCTTCTTGATATCCTTATTGCCTGTTACACAGTAAAGAACTCCCAGTGTGTTGATATTAAGAACCTGAATCTTTCCTTCTGTCTTATTATAAAGAACACTTGCAGCATTTGCGGGGATTAGCGCTATATCAAGATCACCCTTAACAAGCTTTGCGGTTATCACAGACGCATCTGTTGCTATCTCATAAGAATAATTCTGCTCTGCCTCTCCGGCTTCAGTCTTAGCCATAAGATTAACAAGTCCCATGGTTGTAGGTCCTTTTAGAGAACCTATACGGATTTCAGCACTGTCTGAGCCTATAAATGTACTCGGTGCCGGTTCCTCTGCCTTTTCTGCTTCACCCTTTGTTGCCTCACCCTGAGTTGCCTCCTCAGCTTCAGCGACCACAGCTTCCGTTGTTGCATCTGACACTGTACCCGTTGTCATCAGTTCTTCGGTAGTTGCCTTTCCTGTTCCGGCGCACCCGGAAAGACCTACGGTCATCATAGCCATCGCAAGTAACAGAGCAATTTTCTTCTTCATTTTTACAGTTCCTTTCTCAGCCCGTTTTAGAGCAGTTTAAGTTTTTTATAGCATGATTCTATATGAATATTGCTGACATCCCCGTAGTATTCCCCGTCAACATGGAGTACTGCAGGTCTCTCAAGTTCAATATCTATATACTTTGCATCTTCAAAGTGGAAACCTCTGATTCCACTGTGTTTTGCAGCAACAAGCTTAGGAAGGCTTATAAATGCACGCACCTTTCCTATACCGTCGGCAACAAGAGCTGATATCTTGCCGTCATCGGGAAGAGCATCAGGTCTCATAGGTACATTTCCTCCTTCGGCCGGAAGATTCATAGCCGCAAGGAAGATAAGTTTCTTATATTCTTCGGTAACAGTGCCCTCACTGTTATAATCATCTTCAGTCTTTGCCTCGTCCATAGAATATCTTACATTTGCCCTGATATATTCCATGGTAAAAAGATTGACTACGGTAAGAATGACATATGTAAGAGAACCGCATCCGAGCTTATTCAGAAATCTTTTAAGCTTACTTGTGAGCGCTTTCTTACACACTATGGCATCAAGTCCGACGCCGCAGCTGATACCGAAATATCTCGGTCTTCTTCCGTCAGCGGTTACTCTGCCTATATCTATAGTCAGATTATCCTTAGGATCCAGAATTCTCTGAATAGCTGCCTCTGTATCCCTCGGAATACCGATACCGTTAATAAAATCATTTGCGGAACCTGTTGCTATAACGCCCAGTGAGACACGGTCAAAATCCTCTATTCCGTTAAGAACTTCATTTACCGTACCATCTCCGCCGACAACTATAAGCTTTATCTCGGAATCCGGAAGCCTGGAAATATTCTTGGCAAGAACAGTCGCATGTCCTTCATATTTCGTAAGAAATGCCTTATATTCCATCTGATTATTACGGAGCATCATTCTAACCTTATGCCAGGTCTTTGCTGCTCTTCCACTTCCGCCCGTCCTGTTTACTATAAAATAATACATACCCCTATAACCCCCCTTTTATACCTGTCTCTCAACCTTTCTGACGATGTTCTGTATTCTTTGATCATCTATATATCCGCAGGCCTTAAGTCCCTCGCGGAGTATCTCATTCCATTTTTCTTCCGAAAGATCCACCGTGGTATCATCCGAAAGCTTTATCATACATTTGTCGCACTTACTGATATCATCCTGACCGTTTATCTTATACATGCTGCTTCTGTCTATAGCACCTATCTCTTCAAGAGTATTCATCATCCTGTAGACAGTCGCAAAGCCTATACCGCTGTTTTCCTCGGCAACCTTATAGTAGATATCCTTAGCGCAGGTGAAATCCCCTTCAAGTATGGTATCGAGAATGAGAAGTCTCTGTTTCGTAATCCTGCATCCGCTTTCTTTAAGTTTTTCTATTACTTCTTCCCTAAGCATAAATACTCCAAAACAATTATAAAACGAATATATAAGTGGCCGCGCGGCCGCCTCAAAATCAAGTTAGATTCTAGCATTTCACCCAATGTATGTCAAATCAGTCCTTAATCTCGCGACTGCTGTGACAGGTAAAATAAATAACCTGGTAATCTTCAGAAATTTCCTTTACGAATTCAATGCCGCACTTGACCTTTTCCTCATCCAAATCGGTAAAAGGATCGTCATAAATGATAAATGGTTTTTCTTCCTTGTACATAGCCTCGATAAGTGCCATACGGAAAGCTATACCCACCAGATCCTGATTGCCGCGGCTTAAGAATCCCACATCTCTGTCAGCGCCAAACTCCTTAACACTGAGTTTCATATCCGCATCTATATTATAATTATCCGCCTCTTTAAGAGACAGTTTCTTATAGTACTTTGAAAATGCACTGAGGAGCGGTGCCATATACTGAGCCGTGAAATTCTCCTTTGCCTCTCTGAGAAGACTCCTTGTCATGGTTATAAGTCTTTCTTTTTCAAGCAGTTCCTTTTCCCTGTTTCCGGCTTCTTCGAGTTCATCTTCATAAACACGTATCTGTTCCAGTTCGGAATAAAGATCATCCTCCTGCCTTTCATACCCCAGCAGGCTTCTGCTGATCTTTTCAAGGCTTTCGGTATATTCCTCTATCTTTTGATTTATCCCGGAAAGAACATCACCACTGTCCTCCGCGTCGTCATCCTCCGCATCTTCTTCATTCAGGAAATCTGCAAGGCCCGCAGTTATCTTAAGATAATTATCCGCTGCCTTCTTCCTTTCCTCATAACCTTTTATGGCACGCATATACTCGGCTTTTTTGCCCGAAAGCTCTGTATAATCCTCTATATCATCCTCGAGTTTCCTGTGAGTTTCCTCAAGAAATCTGATATAAGAATCAGTGATCACATATGCTTTTTCAAGAGGCTCCTCTTCCATATAGTAGAAACCTCCAAGGAAAGACCTGACTCTTTCATTAATCATCTGAATCTCGGAAAGCCTGCTTGCCGACTCTTTCTCTCTTATTATGTGAGCCAGCTCCTCATATTCATAAATGAGAGCTCTTATGGCAGCAAGTCTTTCGGCGTCGCTTTTGTCTGCCTCTATATCTGACAGCCCGAGTATGCTGGATATATTATTTCTTAATCTCTCGGCATTTCTCCTGTCACGATCCATCTCACTCTTCAGATCATCAATTTTGTCTGTACTATGATCAACTTCCGCTTTATCCTTCTTCGGAGCCACAAATTTCATATAAAGCCCGAAAACAATACATACCAGGCCCGCAAGAAGAAGAATCACCGAAAGTGTGAGTGCCTTATGCATGATCAACACGACGCCTCCGAGTCCGAAGATAATTCCGGCTGCAACCAGAATCAGCGAGCTTCTTACCCTCTGTCTTTTTTCTTCCGACAGCTTCTCTCTTTCATATGCCTGAAGCAGCTTGTCTTTATCCTTAAGTGAATTCTCTATCATAGCAGCTTCATTCATATCTGCTATGGCACTGCTGGCATCCTTCTCCGTAATCTCGGAATCTCTGAACAGTTCCGAAAGTTCCTCATATCTCTTTCGGTCAGCATCCGATACAAGATACTGTCTTTCTTCCACTGCAAGACTTCTGATACTGCTTATATCAGCAGCATTATTCTTCATATCCTCATCCGAAGGCACATTTCCACTGAAGATTTCATTTGTCCTTTTCAGTTTTTCTTCCTCTGTTGCCGTAAGAGTATATGAAAATACTTTTTCTTTTGAGCTGTCGGCCTTGTCTAAAAGTGAATAATATTCGGCCTTCTTCAGTCTGAGTTCATTTTTCTTCGTAAGAAGCCTGCTTTTTTCAGCAAGACTGTTCTGTTTATCTTTAAGTTCCTTGTATTCACTCTCACCTGCAGCTTTTTTATCGGCTATTTCCTTAAGGCTTCTCTCTATCTGATTTTTTCTCTTTATCTCGGCATCAAGTTCGGTAATCCTCGACTTAAGCTTCGACAGTTCTCCCGTAGAACGTTTAGGACTTATAGCATTAAGAGAATCCTTCAGCATCAGGTCAACCTTATCATAATTTGCAAGGTCATTTGTCATAAGGGAGATATTTCCCATCTTTGCGTTTATACTGTCAGTGGCATGAGTTCCGGCATCACTCTGGGATATATATATAGTTCTTTTAAATGATTCGCTGTCTATACCAAAAAGCTCTTCTCCCAGATTCCCTTTCCATTCATCAGTCTCAAGATTGGTCACAGCGTTCCTTAAACTGTAGCTGTCTTCACTCTCTTTGGCACCGAATATCCTGGCAACCGAATACTGCCTGCCATCCTTCTCAAATCTTATACTTCCGCCGTAAGGCCCTTTCTGCCAGGGTGAATAACGTTTTCTTTCATTTTCAAAAACATCACGTTTCTTCTCGTTGTCAAAGCCATAAAACATGACCTTGATAAATGCAGCGAGGGTGGACTTTCCGTAACCGTTTTCGGCATTGATCACATTTACCTTTGATGAGAATTCATAAGTAAGATCATGGAGCTTGCCGAAATTCTCAATATGGCAACTGATAAGCTTCATACTCTTCCTCCTATATCTTCTCACCGGCAAGTGCCGAAATTCCCAGCCTTACGATCCTTGCTCTGTCTTCTTCGGATATGTCCTCTTTGGACATGACAAGTCGTACGAACTCTCCTCGGAGGGTCGCATCCTTCCTGAAATCATCAATATCCACATGTATCTTTGTTTCATTTTTACATTTGAAGAAATAATAATCCTCTTCAAAGCACTTTTCTATAAATGGAAGGTCTATCTCCAGGAGTGCATCAACCTCTCCTTTAAGTACTACCTCCAATAGATTTTCTCTGTCATAACATTTAAGTTCTTCTCTTATTCTGCCTGTAATCTCAAATACAGAATTAAGACCGGTGACATCAACTTCCGGCATATAAAGGCGTCTTGCGGGAAATGAAACGAATCTGTATTCCGCACTTTTACTGTACTCATCAATATCAAGAATGACATAGCCTTTTTCACCGCATTCATCAAAGCCCCTTCCAAAAGGAGATCCTGGATAAACAAGTACTGCTCTGCCATCCAGCCTGTCATCCTTAAATGAGTGTATATGTCCGAGAGCCAGATAATCTATGCCCTTATTTTTAAGACCCTTAACATTTATAAATTCCTTATCCTTCACGGTATGACTCATGACTACACTTCCGTGAAGCATTACGATATTATATTTGTCATTATTAAGGACAAGAGATGCATCAACAGCCGAACTGTTTCTTCCTGCAAGCTCAACTCCGGTAATATCTATAACATCAGAGATGCTGTAGGTCTTCCACTCCGTTCCAAAAAGATGGAGATTCGGCGGAATGTCATCTCTTCCTCTGAAAACGTCCTGATTATCATGATTTCCTCTGATATAGAAAAATGAGATGTCAGCAGCTCCTGCTATGGCATTCATAACAGTCTTTGCAGTCACCGACTTAACCTTTCCCGTATCAAAGAGGTCTCCCGAGATAAGTACTGCCTTTACTTTTTCAGTTTTGGCAGCCTCTACAAGACGCACAAAGGAGGCGAGCAGTTCTGCACGCCTCTCACTTCTCTTTTCATTTGATAAATGTGCACTCATTGCCGAATCAAGATGCACATCCGCTATATGCATTATTTTCAAAACTAAAGCTCCCTCTCATCCTTATTCATATCTGAGGGCATCTATAGGATTAAGATTAGATGCCTTAATCGACGGAAGAAGTCCGAACAAAATTCCTATTACCATAGAGAATATAACCGAAACTGCTATGGCAGGAACGCTTATGGAAACCGGAACCTCGGCTGCCTTCGATATTATGAAGGCCAGTCCTATACCTGCTCCGACTCCTATCAGTCCGCCAAGACTGGTAAGAACAGCTGCCTCGGTAAGAAACTGTCCTAGTATAACGCCCTTTCTCGCACCGAGTGCCTTCTTGAGTCCTATCTCCCTGGTCCTTTCAGTGACAGACACAAGCATTATATTCATAACACCGATACCACCTACCAGAAGTGATATACTGGCTATCCAGATAAGCTGGCTGTTCGTGGAATTTGAGAGTTCCTGAAGTTCTCTAGCCTTCTCCAGCGTATCCTCTGCCTTATAGGTAACGGCATCATCGGTTTCTGTCTTAATGAACTGATTCATATAATCCGAAACACCCTTGCCCGCTGTTGACATATCCTCGACGGAATCTGCTCTTACGACAAGATTGCTCGGTTTATCAAATGCAAAAAGCTCCTGCCACAGAACCTTAGGTATGATAACCGCTCCGGCATTATCAGTTCCGAAATAAGTATACCACTCAGCGACACTTTCGACATTCATATCGAAATTATCCTCCTGGGCAACGACTCCGACAACGGTAAATGGAATCCCGTATATCTCTATAGTCTTATCCACCGGATTCTCTCCTTCAAAGAGTGATGTGGCTATATCTCTGGTGACTATACATACATTTTTATATTCTTTAAAATCTCTCTCTATGAATTTCCGGCCCTTGGTAACTACATAATCCTCAATCTCGAGATATCTGTTATCGGTACCGAGTATATTTAATCCTTCAACGCTTTTATCTTTATAATAGACACCGCTGTATACATTTGAATCATAATAACCTGCAACAATATCAACGCCGGGAAGCGCTTCCATCTCCTCCACCATAGCGTCAGTAAGTATAGGAATCTTTGTGCTGTCAGCCTCCGAGACAGAAACCTTGTAGCCGTTCTGCATCATGGAAACCTCAACTTTACTGTTTCCGTTACCGATAAGATTACGTCTTATCTGATCACTGGTTCCCTTTATAGTGGATACTATCGCAATGATAGACGCTATACCTATAATGATACCCAGCATCGTAAGAAACGATCTCATCTTATGTGCAAGTATACCCTGAAATGAAAGCCTAATATTTTCAAGCATGCTTCCTACCTCTCAAGCTCCTCCAGATTTTCGGAATGAACCGTAGTCCTTCCTTCATTTGCATCTTTGGAATAAGGGAATGCGATCCAGTCTTCCTCTGTCAATCCCTCTTTAATACTCATATACTGACCCCAGTATATCTTTCCTGTTTTAACATACTGTTTTTTCAGTTCCCCATCAACTTCCTTCATGACATAGTAATTACCGTTTTCATCCTTCAGCATGAAAAGAGGAAGTGAGATTACCATTTCCGGTTCGTCGGAATCACCCTTGTCTTCAAGGTTAACCTGAACCCAGGAGTACTGATCCATTTCATTTTCATCTGTTATGGTAATTGTTACAGGATACTGGGAAGCTGTAGAACTTCCGTAGGACATACCCTCCTCTGCTAAAGGTGTGAGAGATATTTCCGTTATCTTTCCCGCATAACTCTCTCCATTATCATAACATAATACAGACAGTTCATCACCGACATGAACCTTGTCGATCATCCATTCACTCACATTGACTGAAACTATGCTCTGACCTTCACCCTTTAACCTGACAACCGGTTCACCCTTACCTATCTGCTCTTCGGAGACATCCAGTTCTTCGATCACTCCGTCCATCTTGGCAATGACTGTTCCGTTCTCAATGGTATTCTGGTACTTCTTGATCTGGAGCTGATTTCTCTGATTATTGAGCTTCAGGTCTCTGATGGTATCCTGTGTTTCCCTGATGGCAGTTGCCAGCTCTTCCTTGGTATAGGACTGTTCGAAATTCCCGTCTCCGTTTTCGCCATCACCGGTGTTTCCGTCACCGGCATCGCCGTTTTCACCTTCACCGTTATCAGCATTTTCATCGTCCTGACCCGGTTCTTTATACGGTGTACCGTCCTTATTAAATATTCCGATAACTCCGTATTCCGGATCACCCGGTGTTGCATCCGGCTTTACCGGCTTATGCTCAGTTTCAGGCTCCGTAGTAGGTTCACCTGTATCCGTTTCATCCGGATTATCAGGCTCATCATTTTTTTCAACAGGCGTAGTATTTTTAAGCTTTGTCAGTTTCCTGTTAGCCGCCTCCAGACGGGCGTTATTCAGACTTATATTTGCTCTGACTGTATTTATCTTCAGCTGATACAATGTCATATCATACTTAAGTATCGGATCTCCGGTCTTCACCTTCTGTCCCTTTTTGACATAGACCTCTTCAATAGTCTGACCCGCACCGACTATGACAGTCTGCTCATCCTCATAGGTCACGGAACCATCCATGGACTCACTGCTGTAGCCGAAGAAATCAAGGAAATTACTCACACTGTAGACCTTTGCCGGATTACTGTTTCTCTTATGGGTTCTGTAGATAAAGATACCACCTACTATAAGAGCTATTGAAACCGCAACCGTAATAATAATTATGATCACTTTCTTCATACTATCGCATCCTCTTTCTTCTCTGCCGTGTCAGTTTCCGGTATTTCAGGCGGAATCCTTATCTCGGTATTTATCTCATCACTTTGTATCTCACCGTCAAATATTGTAATGATACGATCTGCATGCTCTGCTATCTCACGGGAATGAGTTATCATTATAATAGTAACTCCGCCCTCATGAAGTTCTCTGAAAAGCCTCATTACCTGTATTCCGGATTTACTGTCAAGAGCTCCCGTGGGCTCATCGGCAAGAAGTATGCTCGGTTTGTTCACCATAGCTCTTGCTATCGCAACTCGCTGTTTCTGTCCACCGGATAGCTGGTTCGGTTCGAAAGTCATTCTTTCGGCAAGTCCCACTTTAGTGAGTGCCTCCTCACACATAGCACGTCTGTCTCCTCTCGGAACCTTGGCATACTGAAGAGGAAGTTCAACATTCTGAAGTGCGGACTGTCTCGGAAGAAGATTAAAATTCTGGAACACAAAGCCTATCTTCTTATTTCTGAGCTCTGAAAGCTTTCTGTCGTTGAAGTTACTTATCTCTTCATCCTCAAAGAAGTATTCACCCGAAGTCGGCTGATCCAGACAGCCTATGATATTCATAAGCGTGGACTTTCCCGATCCGGAAGGTCCCATTATAGCGACGTATTCACCTTCGCTGATGCCCAGATTAATATCCTTAAGAACAGGAACTTCCATATTTCCCTGTATGTAATTTTTATAAATACTCTTTAATTCAAGTAACATTTATGTCTCCACTTATCATTCGGCATCTTCCGGTGTTGCCATATCGTAAACATCATCACCCATTCCGCCATCAGTCATTCCATCATCCATCATACCATCATCTATCATGCCATCAGGAATCTGTCCATCAGGATAAGACTGTCCGTCTCCTCCCTCTTCATTCATCATCTGTTCCATTACTTCATCATAGTTGGTTGTCGTCTCATTTCCATCAACTACATTTATATCAGGGAACGCTATATAATCATCTTTTGTAAGACCGTCCTTAATCTCATAACAGTCACGTTCCTCATCATATTCACCCAGCGTCACAGGAGACTTTCTGATTCTGTCCTTCTCATCCTTCTTCCATACAAAGGCACTTCCGTCTTCTTCAATCATCACATAATAGGACGGAAGATACAGCCCATCCTTGGGTGCGTCTATTCCGAGATCCGGTTCTATATAAAGATGCTGACCAAGTATAAGGTTATCTATATTATCAGGTTCAACGTAAAATGAATATTTTGAAGAGGTTTCTCCGCCTCCGTCATAATATCCACCTCCGCCATTCTGTGCTTCGGGTTCAAGATTAATACTTGATACAGTTCCGTGCCAGACAAGTGTTTCATCTGTACGTGAATGAATCAGTACAGGCATTTCCTTATAAACAGTTGTTATGGTCTCTTCAGTTGCGATACCTTTTATACGGTACTCTCCGGCAGCCATAATGTTTATAAAACCTGACTCCTGATTCTGTTCTTCACCGACACCGGCAGCATTCTGCTTTATGGATTTTATGATTCCGTCCATCGGAGAAACAACCACTGCGTTCTTGATTGCCTCTTCCGCACGGCTTATCTCTTTTTCTTTTACGGAATAATTATATCTTTCCTCAGCTATCTGAGCATTCGTACTGTTGATCTGAGCAGTATATTCCTTCTTATCCTCTTCATTTGCTTCCGCCCTCTGAGCCTGAAAATCCTTAACCGATGCAGAAAGACTCGCTATGGAATTACTGATACTCTGAAGTTCAAGTTTAAGTGAATCCAGATCCATCTTCATAGCTTCGGTATCATAAGCAAAAAGCTCGTCACCCTTACCTACGATATCACCTTCCTCCACAAAGATTTCTCCTACTTTCTTGGTATCATCCTTCTGGATAGGAACTATCTCCTGAGATTCAACCTTTCCCATGAAACGGTTTGCATTTCCAAGGCTGTTTCCGGTAAGCTCGGAAACCTTCTGAACGTAAACCAGCTTTCCGTTACCTTCATTTTTTCCACCGAAGTTCTTCATGAGGAAAAATACACCTACTCCGGCCCCTATAAGCACCACCGCAATTATTGAAATAATAATGATCAGACGTTTTTTATTCATATAGCCATTAGGAAGATTTCCTTCCACTCTCCTTTTATTTTAAACTAGATTTTTTAGCCTGACACAATGCTAAACGAACATGCATTTCCCTTAAGGGTTTGCGTAATAGGAAACGCAGTTTCATATTACATAACAATATAGATCAGCCTTAGATCGGCGGCATCTCTTCCGGTCTTGCAAAATCCACCTGAATCGTAAATCCCATACCGGCGAAATGTGCCTTCATAAATGCAACCGGCATCTGTGGCGTAACAGTAACAAGAGGATCATTGCATGCTCTGGTAGTTGTATGAGTAACGTGAATCTTATGTGTTCCATAAGGAACTATAAGCCTTATACTCTCTTTGTTTGCAATATGCCCGAAAGGAACATCATCTATGTAGATGCCCATACCCACTGCCATGCCTGCGAAATTTCCCATACGATAAAGCTGTAAGGCTCCGCAGCTCTGCACGGGAAGAGGTCTTCCGCACCTTGGGCATACATTTGTATACTCATTACCATCGAATACATTGCCGCATCCGCACCTAAATCTGCATTTCATTTTTACTGATCCTCCTGATTATTACTCTTTTTATCACACATCCCGGCAGCTGCGTCCTCCAGATCCTTATAGCCATACATCTTCACTGTATTCAGCACAGTCTTCTCGGTAAGGTTGATACCCGCCTTATAGTTCTCAACTATGAACCTTCCGTACATTGTGAGCATTACGTCTGTATAGGTATATAATTCACCTTTGAGGTAGGTTTCCGAGGATGTATCCCTCGGCACATCCTCACTGCTGTGAATGGTCCTGGCATGTTTTATCAGCGTCGGATAACGTCTTCCGAAATCCTCCGTCCACTCAACATGTATCTTCGCGAGAGCATCCACTAAAGCTCTCTTCTTTTCGGTAACCTCCGGAAGCTTCCGCTTTATCTCGGCAAACTCCTCAGGTCTGGTGGATTCCATCATATAACCGTATTTCTCGGTTATCATATTCCTTCCGGCCAGAAGCGCTCCCTCAAAATCTACAATATATTGAATAAGCATGGACTCTGTCCAGTTAAGATACTGACTCTTTCTCATTATACTGAAAGTCGGCCAGTCATTTTGACAGAAGGCCCTGCCGCCCTTATTTCTGACTTTGTCAAATGTATCGAATTCCAGCCTTGCGATCATAGCTGCAAGCTCAGGAACGCTTTTATCCATAAGCTCTATACGCCTGTTAAAGCCCGCTGCATAATCCGGAAGGAAAGTGCTGTATCCGTAAACCAGCCCTTCTTCCTTGATCACCGCGATTATATCTTTACATATCAGCTCAAGATACCTCTCATTTGCTGAAATATCCATGACATCCAGCCTTACAAGATCATCCAGAAGATAACCCAGTTCAGGGAGAAGTATAAAGCTTTCTATCCCCTTTCTCATCCATTTATCATGTGGATGATATGCTCTGTTGAAAAGATACACAGCATAAAGAGTATACCTTACGGCTTTGTCTCTTTCAAGGGATGCGGAAACCGCATCACCTCTTACTGCCGCCCTTTTGTAATTATACTGGGCCGCCTGTCCGAGTCTGGTCACGGTTTCAGCAACCTTCATAACGTAAAGTCTTTCAGGGAAAAATGAAACGAATCGCTTTCTTACCCTCGTAAACTCTCCGAAATCATCTCTGAAAATCCTGCCATTGGTTGCAGCAGCAGCTCCTATGATCATTTCATCACTCAGCAGTGATACCCAGTCTTTTATACTTTCCGGACCTTCCGGAATACCGGTGAGTGATGCATAAAAATCACTTATCTTTCTGACCCCGGTCCTGCCTGTGACCTCATCATCCTCATTCATAGTGTTGCTGACAATACCGTCACCGGGCTCTGCAATGTATTTCTCGTATATCAGATCATACTCTGCCTGAAGCTCTGCTCCGATCTTGTCATAATCCTCATCGGTAAGCCACATGGAGAATCCGGGTTTAAAATCATGATCACGTGATATTGCATCATCATAACCAAAACATTCGGAACCTTCACCCACCTTACCAACTGCAATACGGGATTCGTATTCCGGGAACTTTTCATGAATCATGATCCTTCCGTATTTTTCATAGAAATCCTCTGCAAGGAGCATTCCGTTCACTTTGGAATCTTTTTGTTCCCGTTTATCTATATCATTATCCTTAACACATAAGGCTTCAGTAAGAAGGGCCTCATATCTTTCATAAACCCTGTCCCAGTCCTTATTTCTGCCTATGAAACTCTCGATCATATCAAGAGCCTGTCTGTAGTATTCAAGCGCCCTGTCTGTTTCACCGCGCCTCTCCATAACCTCGGCCATCCCCGATATCGCAAGAGCATGATGATTGTCATACAGATTCTTTTCATTAAAGAGCTTGTCCGAATTAATGAAATAATACATGGCAAGTCCCGTCTTTTTATTCATAAGCAGAACCTGCCCCAGGTTGGCATAGCTGACAGCCGTACGGTAAACAGTAGTCCCGTTTGCTTCACCGATTCTGATAGCCTCCATAAGGCATTCTTCAGCCTTGTCAAATCGTCCCTGCTCTTCATAGAGAAGAGAAATGTTATTATAATACTCGGTAAACTTGCTGTCATCAGGTGAAAGCACTGCGGTAAAAATTTCATAAACATTACCATATGTTTTCTCTGCGCTTTCCAGCTCACCCGCTGCCCTGTATATGGTCGCAAGATTAAGAAGCGTCATGGCATACGGAAGCGTTCCCTCCTGCCCAAGCTCCTCGAGAATTTCCTTTGCCTTCCTGCCGCTGGCTATACCCCGCTCATAATCACTGTTCTGACGATAATAACCTACCTCTTCATTTAATATAACAGCGATGCCTTCTTTATCATTTTCAGTCTCTGCCTTTTTCATACAGGCATCGAAAAATGAGGGCACCTCATCAGCCCTGCCCTCACGGAACATCTTATCCAATTCTCTGGTAAAGCCCTTCTGATCCATAAGTTATACACTCTCTTTTCCAAAAATATGGCAAATGAGCCGTTTTGAGTCCCCATCTGCCATATTATAACACAACTACGTGTAATTACTCTTATTTTTATTTTAAACTTATTTTACTTTTTTGATACTTCTTTACCGGTTGTTTTCTTTTTATTCATATCATGTTCTCTCTTTGCATTTGCTTTTTCCACCTTTGAGAATCCGGTAAGAAGCTTCTTGCTGAAGTTCACATCCTTGAGGGTGCTTGAGAGTTTCTTCGTATCAATCTTATTAGGCTTATCCAGCATCTTTGTTCTTGAAAGCTCTCCGGCTACATATGTAACCAGCTGGTCTTCTTTCTTGCTGTCCAATGCCATAGTATTACGAAGAAGCTCATTTGCAGGGTCAGAAAGAATCTTATCAACCATAACGGTTGCCATATTCTTATACCTGTTTTCCTTGGAAGCCTCGGATGTAATAAATTTCTCTGCCGAACCATGGTTATGACCGATATTATAGAGAGCGTCGTCCTTTGATCTCATAAGTTCTTCTGACTTACGTTCTATGTTGGACCATTTCTTCTCCCAATCATTAGGATACTTGCCTACAATATACTTAAATGCACTGTTTTCCGTGAGATTCTTAAGATCCTTTTCAAACTGGTCTTTAAATATATCCTGCTTAAGATCCTTTATATATTCAGGAGAATCTGCCTTCATCACCAGGTCAATATTCTTCTTTACGAGATAATTCTCAGCAAGTGCAGCTATATCGGCACCTGCCTGCTTCGGTTCAAATGATGCGGCATTTTCTATATCAAACTTATGCCTTGCATTAAGTTCTTCAAGGAACAGCTTTCTTTCATGGGCTACCTTATCAGCATTAAGATCATTCTTTGCCTCTAAGCTCATTCTGCCCCTGATTGGATCCAATACAGCGTCTAAATATAGATCAGTCGGAAGAGTTTTCTCATAATCACGTACAGCTTCATTGATATCTTTCAAAGAGAACTGATCATCTATCTTCATGTCAGGATTAAATGACTTACTGTTTGTTATACTCTCTAAAGCATTATCCATGCGTTCAGCCATATTCTCAACATTGTTCAGCATTTCCAGAGATGCAAATTCTCTTATCTTACCTGTTTCTGTAATAGCTCCTTCTCTCTCATCATGGTAATTCTTAGAATTAACCTTCATTTCACTAAGTGCCTCCATCATCTCGATATGAGAGCAGCTATCATCTTCAAATGCCTTTATCGCCTTTGCAAGTGACCTGGTCATATCCTGATAAAGCTTTGACCCTTCAACAAGATCCTCGCCTTTTTCATTCTTCATACCGAATAAGTTAGCCTCAGCATCCTTCTGGGAGAGCGCAAGTTCTGCACGATATTCCTTAAGCTGATTAAGAATATCAGCCTTTTCCATGCCATATCTTGCAACTGCCTTAAAGTTCTTTTCAACATCCTTTATGGTCTCGTCAGGCTTATCTTCAAACTGAACCTTAGCAGCCTTTTTCTTCTTATTCATCGTTTTCTCAGTTTTCACAGCTCCCTTGGCTTCCACCCTGGTAACCATGGAATCATATGCAGCTATACCCTTTGCATCATAATGTATCCTTGCTTCCTCTTCTCTCTTTTCGATACCCTTTATCGTAAGATTGCCCATCATTCTGACACCTTCTTTATGTGCCACACGATTATAGTCATCCCTCACCTGTCCTGTAAATGTAACAGGAACCGCCTTACGTATAAGGCCTCCCTTAGCATTCTCGGTAAGAGCAGTTGCAAAAATCGGCTTGTTTCCTACCGCCTCGGCAGCCAGGAATCCGGATGCCACCTGTTCATTTATTTTCTCTTTAGGATACTTCTCCCTATAGAGTTCTGTCAGAGACTTGTCGCCAATATAAAAGCAGTCATAGGCAGTCATGTTGTGCTTCTTAAGAATATCTGCATGGTTTGATGCAAAATCCCGGATTATGTATGCAAACTTCTGACCCATATCGCTGCAGCCATTTTTCTTAAGTGGATCGTTATGAAAATCTTTGACATCATTCTGTACGATTTCTTTATCAATATTGAACTTTATATCATCAGGAACCTTCTTAAGGCGGTTCTCACCTGTCTTTATGATTCCGCCCTTGCTTCCGTAACCGGCAAACTGTATCTTAACACCATCCTCATTTTTAAGGATCTGTCTTACAGTCTCCATCTTCATTATTTTTTCCTCTTCAAGAGGAGAAAGGTTCTTATAGTTCTCTTTTACTGTTTCACGTATGGTTTTTCCGTCAGGAGTTGACAGGAAATCAAACTGATCTTTCGCTTTGCTCTGGATTGTGAGCATTGCAGCTCCGGTATAAAGCTTAGCAATAGTTCTGTCATAGATTTCAGCGAGTCTTTTCTGCTCTTTCTCGGACAGCTTGTCAACCCGGTCAATATTAAGTGAATTCTCCGAAAAATCCTTTACATATACATCAAATGCATGATTTGTCAGATTATCAACTGATAACGAGGTTTTCTTATTAAACTGCACTCGTGATTCATGTATACTGTTATTGATCTGCTGAGAAAACTGTTCTTTGCCCGGATATGTTTTTGCTTTTCCGTTAATATATGCAGTATATTCCGGATCACTGAGTTTATCGGTATCCATGGCTGATACAATAGTAACAGTCCCACTTATCTGCATGTATTCAGGGCCTCTGTAGGCCGGAATATCCTTAATTTTTTTGCCGCCAAATTCAGCAAAGAAATCCTTGGTAACATCTAATACCATGGCACTTGCATGGGGCTGATAAAAACCATTACAGAGTTTATTGAACATATCACCGTAAAACTGTGACATTACAGCCCATTTACCTCTTGTAGGAACATAATTAGCCTCTCCGCCGGCGCCATTGTAGAAAGCATTTTTCTTCTCAAGATCCCTGTCACCATCCAGGAAATCCTTCATATCCTGAGTATCATCTATAAACATGTTATTAAGAACATACATCTCTGCCTGTATACCGCCAAGGCTGTCAAGATTCTTGATCTTTCCGGGATTTGGAATAGTATATTCAGCCACCTTTTCGGATGCATTCCTGTGAATTCTTCCGACCTCATTAAGGTTTTCTTCAGCAGTCTTCTTCGGATCTGCGATGGTATTAAAGAATTCCTGCATATATGACTTAAGTGTATTCTTTGGTATCTTACCAAGATCAACTATATCTTTTACCGAAAAGCCCTTATCAGATAAAAGGAACATTCTGAAAGCTGAATCACCGGAACTTCTTCTGTTAATATGGTAACCTGTCTGCTTGTATACCCTGTCACATTCACTGTCAAACCACTTCTGTTCCTCCTCGTTAAGAAGATAAGCATGTGGCTTTGCAAATTTGTCCAGTTCTTTCATTCCCTGAAATTTAGGCATATCATTTTCCTCCATAAAGAAACATATTTTTAACATCTATGGAATACTATATCACTGAAATGGCAACATAAGCGCAACAAAAATGCCCTCATTACCAAAAATACCGGTAATGAGGGCATTAAAATTACAGTTTCTCAGCTATATCATATATCATTTTCTCAGTTTTTTCCCATCCAAGGCATGGATCCGTTATGGACTGTCCGTAAACGCCGCCATCAGGCTTCTGATTGCCGTCCACAAGGTAAGACTCGATCATGAGTCCCTTTACCATCTTTCTTATATCATCGGAAAGCTTCATGCTGTGAAGTATCTCACTTGCGATACGCGGCTGCTGATCAAACTGTTTGTCGGAATTAGCATGGTTCGTATCGATTATTACGGCAGGATTCTGGAGATTGCTCTTCTCATATAATTCATGAAGGAACATCAGATCCTCGTAATGGTAGTTAGGCGCAGAATGACCGGATTTATGTGAGTAACCACGGAGTATCGCATGAGCCATAGGATTACCCTTACTCTTAACCTCCCAGCCTGCATATACAAATGTATGTGATGACTGTGCGGCAGTCATGGCATTCATCATAACCGAAAGCATACCGCCTGTAGGATTCTTCATACCTACAGGAATATCAAGTCCGCTTGATGTAAGACGGTGCATCTGATTTTCAACACTTCTTGCACCTACCGCAACATATGAGAGAACATCTGAAAGGTATGAATGATTCTCCGGATAAAGCATCTCATCGGCACATGAGAAGCCTGTCTCCTCAAGTGCGGTTATATGAAGCTTTCTAATAGCCATAATACCCTTAAGCATATCAGGTGCACTTTCAGGATCCGGCTGATGAAGCATACCCTTATATCCAACGCCTGTTGTACGTGGCTTGTTGGTGTATATTCTCGGAACTATGACTATCTTATCACTGACTTTGTCCTGTACCTCTCTAAGTCTTCCTATATATTCAAGTACTGCGTCAGCTCTGTCTGCTGAGCATGGTCCTATAACAAGGATGAACTTGTCACTCTTTCCAAGAAATACATCCTGAACTGCCTTATCATTTTCCTTCTTCTGCTCTGCTGCCTTCTCTGATAAAGGATACATTTCCTTTACAACTCTTGCTGACGGCAGTTCTCTCTTCCATTCTAAATTCATGATATTCCTCCTAATAATCAAATATGATAAACTAAACTTATGCATTAAATGTATTGTAGGAACCCAGCATCTTCAGCCTTGCGCAGAGTGCTCCGAGTTCTCTAAGCATATCCTGTCCGTTTTCAGTATTAATATTTCCTTCCGCTTCGATGAAGAAGTAATACTCCCAGAGAAGTCCCTTCATAGGACGGCTTCTGAGGCTTCTCATATTATAACCGTGCGCGCCGATAATGTTAAGTGTCTGTGCAAGAGCACCGGCTTCATTTTTTACAGAAAATACCAGGATGAACTGTTCATCATCTTTTCTTCCCTCAGGCTTCTTTGAATTCTCTGATCTTGAGAAAACTCCGAATCTGGTGGTATTGATACCGCTGTCCTGAATATTTTCATCTAGTATCTCGAGCCCCATGATCTCAGCTGTTTCCTTTGATGCTATAGCAGCAACAGAAGGATCATTCATCTCTTTAACTCTTTCGGCTGCAAGAGCTGTATTGCCGAAGCCCTTTGTAGTAAAGCCGTGTCTTTCTATATAATCACCACACTGTGCCAGAGCCTGCGGATGGCTGATTACTTTCTTGATACTGTTTCTGTCGCTTCCCGGAAGTCCCAGAAGACAATGCTTAACCGGAAGGTCTATTACCTGATTGATGAAAAGGCTTCCTGAAAAGGCCATATCAAGAACCGTACTTACCTCTCCCGCATAACTGTTTTCCAATGGAAGGACCGCACAGTCACATTCACCATTTTCCACACTCTTATATGCAAGACCGAAATCATGTTTACATATAAGCTCCGCTTCACTGAAAAGTGTTTTTGCTGCTATATATGCAAATGCGCCTGCAGCTCCGCTATAGGCAACTTTCATTCCCGAAAGAAGCTTCTCCTGATATCTTTTGGAAATCTCAATCGTATTTCTTAAGAAATTTACGTAATAACCTTCATAATCAGGATTCTCTATATTCCCGGTGTTTTTCTCTATAAGAGCATCCTCTCTGGCACTGTCCTTAACAGCCAGTCCCTTTTCTCTTTTATATGCCGCAATCTTAGCAGCCACATCCATCCGCTTCTCAAAGAGCTTTGCCATTTCCTTATCAATCTCTTCGATAGTCTGCCGGCTCGTCATCAGTTCGTCCATGTTTCTCTCCTCTTTTCTTATAATAAAGCATGTTGCTCGCGACATGCGCCGCGCTGAGCGCGGGATGCGAAGCATCCTACCTCTCGCGCGAATGCGCTTCCCCCGGAGGGTTATGTAGTAGGAAACGCAGTTTACTACTACATAAAAAGCGGCTTCATCAAAGAAGCCGCTGTAAGTAACCATGATTATTTCATACTTTATACTTCCGTGCCGGCTTCTAATCTTTTAAGCTCCTAAATCCATAAAAATAAAAGTAAAAGTAGGCATCAGAAATAAAGGATGCTCTGCATCCCTGTGCTGTAATATTCATTTCAGTTCTTAATGCTGTCATGAAATCAACCTCTGCGCACAATACGCTTTATTCCTTTAAATTACGAAAACGATTATAATAAATTGTATTTCTCCCGTCAAGCAGAAATTTTAAAAAATTCATCAAGAAATTCGATCACGCTCCTCATTTCCTCATCAGTACCTATGGTGATCCTGAGGAAATTTTGGATACGGGGCGCATTGAAATGTCTCATATAAATGCCCTTCTTCTTAGCCGCTTCAAAGATACCCCTACCACTAAGTTCCTTATGCTCGGCAAAAACAAAATTTGAAGATGAAGGAAGCACGTGGAAGTCCCTCTTCCTTAATTCTTCAGTGAACCACTCTCTTGTAGCCTTGATCTTCTCAACCGTCTCCCTGAAGTATTTATCATCTTCGATAGACTTCACACCGAGTATGATAGATGGCATGTTCATGGTATATGAATTAAATGAATATTTCACATCCGACAGGAATTTTATCATCTCTGCATTTCCGATGGCATAGCCTATTCGAAGCCCTGCCATGGATCTGGATTTTGAAAAAGTCCTTGTAACAAGAAGGTTGTCATATTCCGGTATCAGAGAAAGGGCGCTCTCACCTCCGAAATCGATATATGCCTCATCAACGATAACTACCGAATCTCTGTTATGATCAAGTATATCTCTTACAAATGAAAGGCTTTCTTCGATTCCCGTCGGTGCATTCGGATTAGGGAAAACTATTCCGCCGTTTTCTGTATAATAATCTTCCTTAACGATTCTGAAATCATCATTCAGAGGAACCGCCTTATAAGGAATCCTGAACTCCTCTGCCCACACCGGATAGAAAGAATATGTTATATCCGGGAAAAGTATAGGCTTCTCTGAATTAAAGAAGGTCATAAATGACATTGCAAGAACATCGTCTGAACCCACTCCGACGAAAACCTGATCTTCATTCACTCCATGATACTCGGCGATTGTTTTAACAAGCATCCCGGCTGTAGGATCGGGGTACTTTCTGAATAAACTTATATCCACATCATCCATCTTCACATTTGGTGAAGGCGGATATGGATTTTCATTTGTATTAAGCTTTATGATATTATCTTCCTTCGGCTGTTCACCCGGAACATATGGGTCCACACGCCTTACATTTGATTCCCAGTTAAACATATTATATCCTTTCATTTATCCTGCCCGCTTCTTCCGTATCTGGCATTTTCATACCGTGATGTTATACCCGAAATATCATCATGACTCTCGGACAGTATTCTCTTTTTTATATCTCCCGTTGTATCATACTCTTCCGGAATGAAATATCTTCTATACTTCCGCACTGTTCTTTTATACCTTCTTCTGACCACACTGTCAATAAAACTATCATCCGCGTCGCTTTTTTTCCTCTTTATGACTCTGTCGCTCTGCTCGGCTTTACCGAGGAACTCAATCCTGTCAGTCTTTGGGCTACGCCTGATCATAAGAAGCTTCATCAGATAACGTGCGAATCTGAAGAGAACATATGAGAAGAAAATGATAACAACTGCTGTAGCCATCACCTCTATGATCCTGTCTATAATATTTCTCTCCCTGATCTGGTCGTCTATGGCACGCCCCATTCCGGCAAGATTCGGAAAAGCCCCTGTTGCCACCAGCAGCATGACCAGTGGTGCCAGGAGTATAATAAGAGCAACCGCCAGAAGAATTATCATCAGCCTTGCTATGAACATTACCATCATACGCACCATATCTCCCATTCCCAGATCGATGCATAGTATGATTATGAAAATTGTAAGTATCACTATTGCGGCTACTATTATGGTATTGGTCTTAATGATATTAATCGCGGGAAGCCCCTCCACATATCTGGTCTTGGCTAGATATGATGAGATCCCGTCAGTGTAGACAATAATGAAATAAATGATAATCATCAGTACTGTGGATATCAGCACTACATTTATCACTCTGTTATCTTTTACATAGTATCCGAAGCCTGTCATTATAAAAGCTATGGTCATGTCAGGCCAGGGGATTTCCGTCAGAAATCCCACTTTGAAATCTCTGGCTATAAAGAAACATGCTTCTATAAAAAGTCTTCCCGTGATGACCACCAGCATAAATTTGGCTGTAACTTCTCCCGGGATAAAACATGCTGTCGCTGCCAGCGCGGTATGTATCAGGCTCTGAAGCCATATCCTTCCCACAAATTCTCTTACTATATAAGATACCAGCGTGATGCCTGCCATAACAATCAGGAATCTCACTTCCGTATACTCCTTATCGACCAGAAGGGTGGCTGCCATAAGGAGCATTCCGGACAGGATCAGATCATATATGAACCTGAGGATTTTTCTGATAATTCCTACTTTATGTTCCATAGATATCTACCTCCCAGCCCCTTATATAATCCCTCACAGGGCTGTAACCCAGGGAATTATAATAAGGCACTATCATAGATATGCTTCTTCCTTCCTTAACCATTCTGTCAAGGATGGAAAGAAGGCTTTCCTTGGAATATGGGGAAATGATAATATAATGCACATTTCTACTGCCGCGCATCATTTCATTTTTTACCATATCAAGAAATCTTTCATAAAATGATGAGCCCTCTATAGCTGCCAGATTTCTGTCAATATCCAGAATATGAGAACCTTCAGCCCCGGCCGCTACGGCAGGAACCGGTCTTTCGTCTTTATCCGTTCCGTTTGATTCAAGTGACACAGAGAGATTCTTCCTAAGGAGATCAAGAGCTATGGAACTGGCTATGGATATTGACTCCTCTATCAGCTTTTCAGGTCTGATCATGGTATCGGTATCAAGGTCGATAAGAATCCTGACCTCAATATCCATACTGAAATCATAGATATTTGTCTTAAGCCCTGTTCCCCTTGCGGACTGCTTCCAGTTGATATCCCTGTACCTGTCATAAGGCATATAATCCCTTACTCCGCGGAACATAAGATCATTTGTCATAAGCCTTCTGGTGGAAAGAATATCACCCGTAAGACCGGAAAAAAGCAGGTCATACTGAACGGATTTCTTCTTCTCGGGGAATACAAAAATCTCCGCCTCCGGTGAGATACTTCTGGCATAAGAAGATACAAGAAAGAAATCCTTCACCAGTATATTTGCAGCAGGAACGCTGTATATACCCCTTTTTGTGCCGGTAAATGAAAGACTTCTCTCCACCCTCTGACGCCCCATAAGCGAGAACACATCTGTCCTGTGATAAAAATCCGTTACGACAGAGTTGTTCATATCATCAAATTCCAGGCTTCTGTCTATGGCAAACTTGATATGAAAAACAGGAAGAGGGAGAAGCTTGTCATTTGTAATAGTTTCCAAAAGACATGCTTTCTCCCCGCACTCTATATAGTTCCTGCTGAATCCCATGGACACAGCAAGCCCTTTTCTCCAGTTTTTAGAAAAAACCATTTTCTGTACGACATATATAATTGCAAATATTATAACTGCCGATAGTAATCTCATCCTCTGCTCCAGTCTTCAACAGGTACTGCGACTGTTCGAATAAGCTCTTCCAGAATATCCTTTGCGGCATCAAATCCGCCGTCTCCACGGGACAGGATGATTCTGTGGTTAAATACATAGGCTGCAAGATATCTTACATCATCAGGTGTAACGAAGTCTCTGCCCGATATAGCGGCAAAACTCTGAGCAGCATGCATAAGGCTCAGGGACGCCCTCGGGCTTACCCCTATGGAAACCTTCGATGCCTTCCTTGTGGCATCTGCTATATTAACTATATACTCTACTACTGCAGGATGAACAAATACTGTTTTTACTGCCTCCATGCTGCTGAGGATATCTTCTTTCGTCACTACAGGCTCCAGCGTATCAAAAGGATTAACCGACATGAATCTGGAAAGTATCTCGCACTCTTCATCTGTCGGCAGATGCCCCATGGAAACCTTTATAAGAAAACGGTCCAGAAGGGCTTCCGGAAGCGGATAGGTACCAACCGTCTCTATAGGATTCTCCGTAGCCATAACTATAAATGGTTTGTCCAGTTTCATGGTCTCACCATCTATAGTAACACTCCGTTCTTCCATAGCTTCAAGAAGACTGCTTCCAGTTCTCGGAGTCGCACGGTTGATCTCGTCCGCCAGAAGAATATTCGTAAAAACAGGTCCCTTTACAAGCCGGAAGCTGCTCTCCTTCTGATCAAAGACATTAAGACCTGTAATATCCTGCGGCATAAGATCCGGAGTAAACTGCACTCTCTTCATATCGCCTTCGATACTCCTGGCTATAGTCCTTGCCAGAAGCGTCTTACCTGTTCCCGGGTTATCCTCAATAAGAATATGACCGCCGGTCAGCATTGCGGTATAGATGAGCGTAAACAGCTCATCCTTCCCCACAATGACTTTCCTCACATTTTCGAGAACGCGTGTATATGTTTCTCTTACATTTGTTATATCCATACCATCACCAGTTCCGGTTACGATTGATGATGCAATAATGCACCATCAATCTGTTTACAGAATAAATAACGTAACTAGCATTGTTTACAGGAAGTATTCAACACCCGACTCGAAAATATACTGGTTTTTCTCGCCGTAGATATTGATGTACGTAGCAGTGCTTCGACGTTCTGAATGGCCCATCTTTCCGAGTATCCTTCCGTCAGGACTTGTGATACCCTCAATAGCCATGTATGAACCATTGATGTTATACTCCTCATCCATTGTAGGATTACCGTCAAGATCAACATACTGTGTGGCAACCTGTCCGTTTGCAAAGAGCTGATCGAGCCATTCCTTTGAAGCCACGAAACGTCCTTCACCATGTGAAATCGGAATGCTGTATATTCCGCCAAGTTCAGCCTTTCTAAGCCATGGGGACTTATTGGAAACTACCTTTGTATACGCAATCTTGGACTGGTGACGTCCGATAGAGTTACGTGCAAGTGTAGGACTGTCATCTGTCTGAGGACGGATATCTCCGTAAGGAACAAGTCCGAGTTTCATAAGTGCCTGGAATCCGTTACAGATACCGAGAGCAAGTCCGTCTCTTTCATTTATGAGCTTAAGGATTTCTTCCTTGATCTTCTCATTTCTGAATACAGTTGCTATGAACTTGGCAGATCCGTCAGGCTCGTCACCGGCTGAGAAACCGCCCGGGAACATAACGATCTGTGCATTTCTTATCTCATGTGCGAAACGGTCAACAGAAGCTCTGATTCCTTCCGCATCCATATTATTAAGTACAACAGCCTTTGCGATAGCGCCCGCTCTCTCAAATGCCCTTACTGTATCATCCTCGCAGTTTGTGCCCGGGAATACAGGTATGAATACACGCGGCTTTGCAACTTTATTTCTGGAAACATAAAGGTTCTTTGCAGTGTAGAGACCTGTCTCGACAGGCTCTTCCTTAACCTTTGACCTTGTAGGGAATACCTTCTCAAGTTTTCCTGTCCAAGCAGCGATTGCCTCATCAACGGTAATCTTTACATTTCCATATCTGAATGCAGCGTCATCGGTAACCTCACCTATAACAGTTACAGGTATTCCGAGAGCCTTAAGATTATCCTTCTTGACTTCAAAGATGATCGAACCGTATTCCTTACGGGTAAGCTCATTTTTCTTAACAACACTGTTCTCAATAGTAACACCGAACTTGTTACCGAAAGCCATCTTGGATACAGCTTCGATGATTCCGCCGAAACCTACTGCATATGCCGCTTCTATAAGTCCGTTCTCAGCCGCCTTTCTTACCAGTGCATACTTAGTGAGCATATCTTCATATGATGGAAGATCATACTCATCTTTATCTATATCAAGCTTAACGAGAAGGTCTCCCGCTTCCTTAAGCTCGGTTGTTATAACGTTCATATAGCTGTTTACATCAACAGCAAATGAACAGAGTGTAGGCGGTACATCTATATCATTAAATGAGCCGCTCATACTGTCCTTACCGCCTATAGACGGAAGTCCGAGTCCTATCTGGGCACTGTATGCACCGAGAAGTGCTGCAAGCGGTTTGCCCCATCTCTTAGGATCTTCTGTCATTCTCTCGAAGTATTCCTGGAAGGTAAGTCTTATCTTTGATACATCACCGCCGGCTGCCGCTATCTTTGCAACTGAATGAACCACTGCATAGATTGCTCCATGATATGGGCTCCAGCTTGAAAGATACGGATCAAGACCATAGCTCATCTGTGTAACTGTATCTGTTTTTCCGTGAAGTACAGGAAGCTTTGCTGTCATGGTCTGTATAGGTGAGAGCTGATACTTTCCGCCGTAAGGCATGGTAACTGTTCCTGAACCTATGGTTGAGTCAAACATCTCAACAAGACCTTTTTCCGAACAGACATTGAGACTGCCGAGTACATTCAGCCATGTATCCTTTACATTTGATACCTCTTCATCCTTAAAGTAAGGATTCTTCTCATCTGGCATCTCAACTACTGCTTCAGTCTCCTGATGAGCACCGTTTGTATCAAGGAAAGCACGTGAAAGGTTAACTATCTCCTTTCCTCTCCAGCGAAGTACGAGTCTCGGGCTTTCTGTTACTACCGCAACCTTAACAGCCTCGAGGTTCTCTTCTCTTGCAAATTCTATCATCTTGTCAGCATCCTTAGGATCAACTACAAGAGCCATTCTTTCCTGAGATTCGGATATGGCAAGCTCTGTTCCGTCAAGACCTGCATATTTCTTTGGTACCTTGTCAAGGTCGATATCAAGACCCGGTGCAAGCTCACCTATGGCAACTGAAACGCCGCCGGCACCGAAATCATTACATTTCTTTATAAGTGAAGCAACCTCTTCTCTTCTGAAAAGTCTCTGAAGCTTTCTCTCTGTAGGAGCATTACCCTTCTGAACCTCGGCACCGCAGGATGTAAGTGACTCTGAGTTATGAGCCTTGGATGAACCTGTTGCTCCGCCGCAGCCGTCACGGCCTGTTCTTCCACCCATAAGGATGATCACATCACCCGGATCTGAAGTAAGCCTCTTTACATTTTTCTTTGGAGCCGCACCTATAACAGCACCGATCTCCATACGCTTTGCAACATAATTCGGATGATAAATCTCATCTACAAGTCCTGTTGCAAGTCCTATCTGATTACCATAGGATGAATAGCCCTGAGCTGCCGTAGTAACGATCTTTCTCTGAGGAAGCTTGCCCGCAAGTGTTTCCTTAAGGCTCTTTGTAGGATCTGCAGCACCGGTAACACGCATAGCCTGATATACATATGTACGTCCTGAAAGCGGATCACGTATAGCACCGCCGAGACAGGTTGCTGCCCCACCGAAAGGCTCAATCTCGGTAGGATGGTTATGTGTCTCATTTTTAAATGAAACCAGCCAGTCCTCGGTCACTCCGTCTATCTCAACAGGAACAACTATAGTACAGGCATTGATCTCGTCCGACTCATCAAGATCGGCAAGCTTGCCCTCGGCCTTAAGACGCTTCATACCCATAAGGGCTATATCCATAAGACAGATGAACTTATCGTTCCTGTCTTTATACATTTCCTTCATATCAGCCTTGTATTTTTCAAATGTACCGCTGATGACCGGTTTATACTTTCCTTCTTCAAAGGTAACCTTTGTAAGTTCTGTAGCAAATGTAGTATGACGGCAGTGATCTGACCAGTAAGTATCAAGAACTCTGATCTCTGTCATGGACGGATCTCTTGACTCTTCATTTTTAAAATAATTCTGAATATGGAGGAAGTCCTTGAAAGTCATAGCAAGTCCGAGACTGTCATAAAGAGTCTTAAGCTCAGCCTCAGGCATATCCTTGAATCCGTCAAAAATCTTAACATCTTCAGGGTCCTCATAATTCATGATAAGTGTATCCGGCTTGGTACCGTCTGTTATACGTGAATCAACCGGATTAACTACATACTCTTCTATAGCCTTCTTATCTTCTTCCGTGAGGGTACCCTTAACTATATAAGTTACTCCCGAACGGATTACAGGCTCTTCATCCTCCTTAAGGAGCTTAACACACTGCTCCGCGGAATCAGCTCTCTGGTCGAACTGTCCCGGAAGATATTCCATGGAGAAAACAAAGTCACCCGGATCTTTTGGAAACTCCTCTCTATAGACTATATCTACAGGCGGCTCTGAAAATACCGTTACTACTGCCTGCTCGAATATATCATCTGATACATTCTCAACATCATAACGCACAAGCTCACGAACGGTAACATCCTTAAGCCCAAGGAATGTCCTGAACTGGTTCTCCAGATCATTTGCACGCACTGCAAAGTCTGCTTTCTTTTCTACGTAGATTCTTCTAACGCTCATCTTTTTCCTCCATATGTATATATGTTAAAACTATTTATGTAGCTTCTTTATCATCTTAAATACCACTTCATTCTGTGCAACCAGCGGATGCTCCTGCGAATAAAAGATTATTCCGCTGAGAGGCGCTCTTATCTCGGACTTCACACGTCCGTCCATAGGGTCGATTATCTTGGCAAGTATATCACCTTTCTTGACCTCCATATTCGCCCTGACAAGATTTCTTACAAAGCCTGCATCGTCGGCCTTGATATTAACCATACTCTCTTCATTCATGACTGTAGACATGAATCCGCCCTGGCAATTATATTTAATGATACCCATTCTTGACAGAAAACGCAGCACCGAAGAGACTGCAAGATCCGCATAATCCTCATTTATCCTGTCAGTTCCTCCGGAGTATATCGAAAAAGCTTCCGTTCCGGAAATCTGCCAGTTATAGTTCAGAGTCAGGGTATCGTAAGACCTTATCTCACTTATCATGACAAATGGAAGGCCGAACTGGTTTGCAAGTCCCAGCCTTTCATTTTCCATTCCCGTCTTCATCATTCTGACATGAGGTATAAACTCACCATCCAGATAAAAGCTCGGAAACTGCACGCCATAAAGATATTGAACCAGTGTGTCCAGCACATGAAATGCAATCCTGCTGGTAGCAGTCCCGTCCGGATTTCCGGGAAACTGTCTGTTAATATCCGTATCATCTGCCAGCCAGTATTTATGATATACATTGTGAGCACTGTAATTAAGAGACGGCACCACAAGTATCTCTTTTCCTGTAACTATTGAACCGTTTTCCTCAAGTTCCGCCAGCCTTTTGCTGAGCTGGGAACATATATAAAGCTGCTGAAATTCATTACCGCGCATGGCACCGACGATGGCCGCAGACTTCTGCCCGCTGCCGAAGGTGTAACCATATATGGCAGTTTCTCCGCGGAATGCAGTAGACATATTAAAAAGCTCAATCTTATTCATCGGTTATCCCCACTACTCTAGCCAAAAGTGCCCCTTCCTCTATGGCAGGATAAGCTCTCATGGCAGTGATCATACCATCTCTCGGAGAAAGAATCTCCTCAGAAACAGAACCTGTCATCGCATCTATGATGTATCCTATAACCTCTCTCTCTCTGACCTTGCCATATACCTTCCTCTTCGGAACAAAGATTCCGCTGGATTCGGCATTTATGAAAGTCATCTGATCATCATAAACAACTGGACTCTTTCTAGGTTCTCTGATACGTCCCTGCCATATACCCATATCCTTCATAAGGGCAAATATTCCGTCAACAAGCTGATTGCAATAATTCTGATTAATGTTATAGGCAAAATTAGATTCCGTTACGAAGCATTTTACACCCCTCTTATTGAGTTCATATGCCATACTTCCTTTACGAACCTGAGATGAAGGGTGAACCCAGATCATATCAGTATTGAGGAGCTTCGCATAAGGCATCAGCTCATCCTCACCCTCATCGTTCATCCTTATCTGAAGTATCTCATGAAGATAAAGGTTACTTCCATGCACATCAAGACAGAAGTCAGCCCCCTCCATATCAGCCATAAGTGAATAGGCTATATACTCTCCCAGTGCTCCGTCCGGAGTACCGGGAAAAAGTGTATTCATATCAAGCTCCGTTCCCGGAATCTCTCTGGTCTTTGCTTCAAGGGCATATGGATTTACAAATGGATATATATCAACTATACCCGTAAGCATATCAAACTGTTTCTTGATCCGCTTGATAATCTCATAGCAGACATACTGTCCCTGAAGCTCATCACCATAAAGACCTGAAACAATGCATATACGTTTTTCGTCCCCCGTAGGGAAATCAGGCGCGAGCCGGTTCTTCTTAATCATGAGATTTTCACCGACAGTAACCTTAACGGACACCACTGTAGTTATCATATTTATGTCTCTCCCAAAAACAAGGCACCGAGAGAGTACCCTCGATGCCTGTATGATCCTTTGTTACTCGCCTACGATTCCGCTTATTATATCCTTGATATCATCTGCATCAAAAGGCTTTGAAACGAACTCATCTGCTCCGTTTGAAACAGCCTCGATCATCTTAGTCTTCTGACCGGCTGCAGTAACCATGATAACCTTTGAATCAGGATCGTCAGCCTTTATAAGCTTAAGACACTCAATACCATCCATAACCGGCATTGTAATATCAAGTGTAACAACATCAGGAGCAAGCTCCTTGTACAGATCAAAGCCTTCCTGTCCATCCTTTGCTTCACCGACTATCTCATGTCCTGCTTCCTCAAGTATGCTACGCAGAATCCTTCTCGATGTTCTGGAATCATCAACAATAAGTATCTTTGCCATCTCCAAAAGCCTCCTAACCCTGAATATTCCACTTAGTACCCATGGATATTATAATATCCAGTTTGTTGTCTGAAAGGTAGAATGGAATCTTATAATATACTCCCTCTGAGCTGACAACCGTCTTCTCAGCATGCATAACAGGAGGAAGCATATCTATTACAACACCGTTATCGCCTTCTTCTCTTGCGAAAAGACCGTTCGATACATTTATAAATTCACAGACCGCATCCAGAACATCTTCATCAACTGTATCGAAATCCCATCTTCCATAGATGGAACCTGCTATACGAAGTCCTTCCTTATCGCCGTCACAACCGATACCTACAAAGAAATTATAATCCCCTGCAAGTTCCTGTATTGAGATAGCTTCAGCAGTATATGAATTGATCTTCTCAAGATATCCGAATCTGACCTTGTTGTCTATAAAACGAACAACATTTCTTGCCATAAGCGCTACATAGTCCCTTACTTCAACAGGACAGTCCCTGTTGGCTGTGAATATAGGAACTATACGATTGATATCGCCACTCTTAATGGCTTCCATCTCAAAGTCCGTAAATCCGTTAACCTTCTTGAAACGAACAAGTGAATTTGCAATCTCTTCATCTGTCATGATGCCTCTGTCTTTAAGAGCATTCACGAAAAGAAGATATGAATCACCCTGCTTCTTCAATATGATTCCAAGTTGCTCGTCTGTGATATACCCCTTGCTTATAGCTATATCGCCGAATCTCCTGTCTTCCATAACCTGAATCTGGTTAACTTCATCAGCCTGCTTCTCAGTCATAAAACCTTCCGCTACAGCTATGACACCAAGCTTAAGTCTTGCTGTTCTGTTAACAGCGATGATATCATCATACTGAGCCTTACTGAGGGTTCCCGATTCAAGGAGAAATCTTCCAAAATAAACACCAAACATAGTTTACCCCCTCCAAATTCTTTGCTTTTTTGTTCCGGGATTCACCCAAATCCCTTATCGATAACTGTTCAGACCCCATCTGAAAACCAGTAATTCTTCACACCTGAACAGTTACATATATTCTAGCATATTTCATTAGTACACGCAAACAAAATAGTTTACGTTTAACGCCTCATTTAACGGGTCCCGCTGTTATTATCCTACAGGCTCCACTGTTCTTAGTTCACGGGTCCCGCTGTTCTTAGTTCACGGGCACTGCTGAGAACGCTCTCAGTTATTTTTTCACCCCCGAGAATACGTGCAATCTCGTAAATAATCTCTTCTTCATCAAGACGTCTGATTCCTGTATGAGTCTTGCCATCCTCCACGGTCTTTTCAATAAGAAAATGAATATCCGACGCCGCCGCGATCTGAGGCAGATGAGTTATGGTTATTATCTGATGAGTCTTTGACAGAAGCTTCATCATATCAGCCACTTTCTGTGCTGTAATACCGCTTATTCCAACATCAATCTCGTCAAACACGAGAGTAGGCGTCTCATCCTTGTCCGCAAGTGTACTCTTTATGGCAAGCATGACTCTGGAAAGTTCACCACCCGATGCCACTTCGGCAAGAGGTCTTTCCTTCTCTCCCACATTTGTCGAAATCATAAATGAAACGCTGTCATGTCCGTTAGCAGTATAATTCTCTGTTTCACTGAAAGCAGCATAGAATATCACTTCAGAAAAGTTAAGTCCGAGAAGAGCTTCTTTAATCTTTGCTGTAAGCTTCTCCGCAGCATCCTTCCTGATTTCCGTCAGCTTGTCCGATTCTGCTTTAAGGCGCTTAAAAAGCACCTTTTCCTTTTCGTTAAGTTCCGCAAGAGTTTCATTAAAGCCTTCTAGTTCTTCATATTCCTGTTTAAGACTGCTGAGAGTCTCCATGATATCAGGAACAGTCTTTCCGAATTTACTCTTAAGCGTATTTATAAGGTCAAGTCTTGATTCGGTCTCTCTCAGAAGTTCCGGATCAAACTCCATATTCTTCATGTATTCCGCTATATCATTATTAAAATCATTCAGCAGAGAATCTATATCCGACAGACTGTTTATGAGGCTTGCTGCCGCCTCCCCGTTATCATACTTTTCCAGTTCCCTGATCCTCTGACATGCACGGGAAAACATGCTTCCCGCAGAGGAAACATTGTCATAGCCTGTGACACTGTGAACATCCTCGGCTATTTCGGTTATATCATGCGATGCACTTATCCTTGAATAAAGTTCCTCAAGTTCAGTATCCTCGCCTTCTTTCAGGCCGGCTTTCTCTATCTCTTCTATCTGATATTGCAGGAAGTCCTGTCTCTTTCTTCTTTCACCCTCATCCATATTAAGGCTGCTGAGCCTGTCACATACATCTTTATATTCATGATAGGTTTCTGCAACAGTCTTCTTTACTTCTTCAATTCTGTCATCAGAAGAATCTATTATCTCAAGATGCCTGGATTCCTTAAGAAGCGTTGTCTGTTCATGCTGTGCATGAAGATTAATGAGTATTTCCGCCGTTTCTCTGAGTTTTCCTACCGAAACTGTCGCATCATTTATCCTGTTTACTGTCCTGGTTCCCGAAACCCTTCTCGATATTATGACCATATCATCCGGAGTTTCTATCTCGATTGCACTGAGCTTTTCACGGACCGCCTCACTGTCTACCGTAAAGATAAGCTCCACCAGACCGTCCTTTTCCGGGTCACGCAGAAGGTCTTTCCCGAACCTTCCACCGAGTCCTATACCTATAGAGCCTACGATTATAGATTTTCCGGCTCCTGTCTCGCCTGAGAGAATATTAAGTCCTTCTCCCAGTTCAATATCAAGCTCATCTATAAGAGCCAGATTTTTAATGTGTAAATTCTGTAGCATTTATATCCCTTTCTCATTTTCCTCTAATGCCATTATGATGTTATCATTTTGTCACATTTTTCCTAGTTCCGAGATTATGCTGGGGATATCATCTCTTCTCTTTACAGCTATAAATATAGTATCGTCACCTGCTATACAGCCGGCCACACCTTCTATATTCATGTTATCTATGGCTGCAGCGGCTGCCATGGCAGCTCCGGATACTGTTTTTACAACTACAAGATTCTCAGCCTCCTCAACAGATATGATACCTGTTCTGAGAACCTCCCTGTAGTATCCTGCACCGTTAATACTTCCGCTCTCGCCGGTTATATAATGCTGTTTTCCGCTGCCGGCTCCGGTCTTTCTGAGACCAAGCTCCCTTATATCACGTGACAGCGTCGCCTGGGTTGTCTTAATCCCATGACCTGACAGCTCTGCCTGCAGTTCTTCCTGCGTTTCTATATTCTTTTCATTTATAATCTCAACGATTTTTCTCTGTCTTTCTGTTTTTCTCATAATATCAGTTTCTGATTTTACTCCTCATGTCAATGTCGGCTGACCAGTTTACATAATAATGACAGGAATACTAGCCTTTTTTCCCTTTACTTATTATATACTATAATAATACAATTATTTCATTATCGACTATTCTCAGCATCCTGAAAGGAGGTGAGAAAATGTCCACATTACATAGCCTGCTCATATCTGTCATGGCAGGTATAATCAGCAATTATATCTGCAAATGGCTGGACAGAAAACAGGAACGATAATCAGCCTGTAGCCACCTCACTACCATAAAAAGAGGAAGAACCCCCCGACATTTACGACAATGTGTCGGGGGGTTCGCCTTTAATATGTCCACATTACAAGACTATATTACCACAGTAAGTACCATTATTCAACACATTTGAATTAATTGTCCGAAGTATTCAGTTTCTGATTTTACTCCTCAATCTCTCATAGAAATTCATATCACTGAATCGAAGCAGGGTAACCGTATGCTTCGACCGTCTTATGTCAACTACATCTCCAACCTGAAGCTGAATATTTTCATATCCGTCAAATGATACGAGAGCCCCGTCATCCTGATCCTTCCTCTTCTCCATAAGTTCTATCTCAACCTTGTCATCAGCGTCAAAAACAATGCTTTTTTTCGCCATGGCAAATGGAGATATAGGTGTTATCACAAGAAGACTGGTTTTGGGATTAACCACAGGCCCTCCTGCGGAAAGATTGTAGCCTGTTGACCCTGTAGGAGTCGAAACTATAACTCCGTCCGCCTCATACTCATCAAAAAACTGGCCATTCAGTGATATTCTGAGAGCTATAAGACGAAGTGCATCTGAACGGGCAACGACTATATCATTCAGAGCGATCATCCTTTCTTCCATGACACCTCTTACGGTTCCCGAAAGAAGCATCCTCTCTTCTGTTTCATAGTCGCCTTCGATCAGCCTGTCGATCATGCTCTGCGTGTCTTCTATATCAACGTCCGTAAGGAATCCAATAGTCCCGAAATTTACCCCCACCATAGGGATAGGATGCTTTCTTATGGTATGAACTGCCCTGATCAGAGTTCCGTCTCCTCCCAGAACTATGGCACACTCCGCATCCTTAATAAGGTCCTCTCTAATAAGGCCATCCTTTATATCTTCATCACTGATCGATATCTTTGCCTCGAGTCCCTTATCCTCAATATACTCAAGAACACGATTAGCAGCTTCCACCGCTCCTTTTTTTGAATAATTAGCTATTATAAGGAATTTTGTAATCCTGCGATTCATATTTTACTATCCAATCCATCACCGCTCATGCCTTGCGGAATAAACTCCTGATACTAAATCTTTGACTTATCCTGCCTCGTCCTATCTTGTCACGTTTCGTCCTATCTTGTCACGTCTCTTCCTATCTTGTCACACCTCGCATTGTCATATCACGCCTCGCATTGTCATGTCACACCTCGCATTGTCATATCACGCCTCGCATTGTCATGTCATGCTCCGTCAACAATATCGATCTATTTGCGGCGTGCAACCACGATAATGCTGCTTCCGAAAGGAACAAATCCCGACTTTTTAAGCATCCGCCTGTCTATATCTTCAAAGAACTTAAGTCCCATTTTGGTAATAGGATTCTCTGTCTTAAACTGGGATTCGGCTATATCCTTCCTCTCTTCTTCGGTACGGTCATCCTGTTTCTTAAGCAGTCCTATTTTCTCCATGCCTACTCTGATAAACAGTATGGGCAGGAAGAGAAAACTCATAAAATAGTTTCTGTATAGAATCTTAAATCCATTTCTTCCAAGCAGATAACAGAGCCAGTTGCTCCTGTATCTTCTGAAATGTCCCGCTGCATCATCCTCACTGCTCCAGAGCGCATTAAATGCAGGAACTGTCATAATAAGGATTCCGCCCTTTTTCATCTTCTTTCTGAGAAGCTTCAGAAAGCCCTTATCATCTTCAATATGCTCAAGCACATCAAGGAGCAATGCCTGCTCAATGGATGAATCCTTTACACTTTCATCCGTAACCGCGCCGCAGCATACCTCATCAATATTTCTCTTCTTAGCATTTTTGCAGGCAGCGGGGGCCGGTTCGATAACCGCCGTCCTGAATCCCTTCTTTCCGGCCACGGAAGAAGTATATGCATTTCCTCCGCCTATATCCACAGTTACTTTATTCTTATCCATGTATTCCTTCATGAATCCGGTTATTACCTCTGCCCTGTAACGGAACCACCAGGAATCATCCTCCAGGCTCATAAGGTTTTCTTCTGTGTCATCAGAAAAAGCAGTCTCGGTTTTGGAGGATATCATATATTCAATTCCATCCTCACCTGACTGCCACAGATTTTCATTCAGATAATTATAATTTTCCCTTACATCCATGATTCTTATGTCCTTCAAACTCCTTTTGTTATCAGCATAGATGATCATTAGTGCTTCTCATTTTCATTTATCGAGAGTATCATGACTTTCACGGACCACATTCCCGATGATTTTTTCCATCTCAGCTTCATCGGAGAACAAAGTACCCTGCTGCTCATCCTTCTCACCGCTCTGTTTTCTCAGATAAAGCAGATATTCGATATTTCCTTCAGGTCCTTTTACAGGTGAAAATGTAAGGCCGAGAGGAGTAAGTCCAAACTCTTTGGCAAAGCCGAGCACATTTCCTATAACCTCTTTATGTACAGCCCTGTCTCTTACAACCCCATGCTTTCCGACCTTTTCACGTCCGGCTTCGAACTGAGGCTTTATAAGTGACACTATCTCTCCTCCATCCTTAAGTAGTTCTTTAACTGCAGGGAACACCTTTGAAAGTGATATAAATGAAACGTCTATCGACGCAAAGTCCAGAACGTCATCTATATCCGAAGGGGTCACATATCTTATATTGGTTTTCTCCATAACGACAACTCTGTCATCATTCCGGAGCTTCCAGTCAAGCTGTCCATGACCGACATCTACAGAATATACCTTAACAGCACCATTCTGAAGCATGCAGTCCGTAAATCCACCTGTTGATGCACCTACGTCCATGCATATCATCCCTGTAAGGTCAAGTCCGAAATGCTCCATTGCTTTTTCAAGCTTGAGCCCGCCGCGGCTCACATATTTAAGAGTATTCCCCCTGACCTCTATAACTGCAGTTTCCTCAAATGTGTCGCCACACTTATCTTCTTTTATATTATCTACATATACAATTCCTGCCATGATAAGCCGCTTTGCCTTTTCCCTGGAATCAGCAAGCCCTTTTTCATAAACCAGGACATCTAATCTCTTCTTCATCTGTCCGTCTTCATTTCATTTTATAATAAGATTAAGCATGTCTATCATGATTTAAAGCTCTTCACAACATCAACATACATGCTGTCTACATCGAGCCCCATATCCTTCCTCAGCTCCTCCACAGATCCATGCTGTATTATATCTTTATTGACATAGAAATGAAGGAGTTTTGTACTTATACCCTTTTCGAAAAGATACGCTGCCACAGCATCTCCCACACTTCCGGATCTTACTGCCTCTTCCATAACGACCAGCATACGGCTGCCCTCTGCAGCATTCTTCACCATATTCAGGTCAAGCGGCTTGATAAACCTTGCATTTACAAGTCCGGTCTTGATTCCGGCATCATTTTCCAGCTTTTCTCTGAGATATACAGCCTGTTCAACCATATTTCCGACAGCGATAATATCTATATCACCCGCCGGATAAAGTCTCTCCGAAACTCCCATACCGAAGCCCTGACATGTACCTCCAGTATACGCCGTTCCTTTTGCATACTTTATGGCAACCGGACCGGTACACGAATCAACCGCAAATTTCATGGCAGCAGTCATTTCAGCAGCATTTTTCGGTGCTATCATTGTAAGATTAGGCATATCCGAAAGATATGCAGTATCATAGATTCCCTGATGAGTGCTTCCATCCCCGGGAACTATACCCGATCTGTCAATGGCAAATACCACATGAAGGTTCTGCAGGCAGACGTCATGAAGTATCTGGTCATAGGCTCTCTGGAGAAATGAGGAGTATATAGCTACAACCGGTATATAACCTGATGCTGCAAGTCCGGCAGCAAATGTAACTGCATGCTCTTCCGCTATTCCCACATCAACAGTCCTGTCAGGGAAACGCTTCTTGAATTCATGAACTCCGGTTCCTCTGGACATGGCAGCGGTAATGGCAACTATCTTTTCATTTGCAGTACCGATATCAACCAGAGCCTCTGAGAATACATCCGTATATGTTTTACCCTTCTTCGGTGTTATATCCTTTCCGGTCTTCGGATCAAATGGTCCGACTCCGTGAAAATGAGTAGGATATTTTTCCGCCGGAGCATATCCCTTACCCTTCTTGGTTTTTACATGCACAAGTATAGGTCTTCCGAGCCTGAATGCTCTTTCAAATATGCTTTCAAGCTCATCTATATTGTGACCGTCAACCGGTCCTATATAAGTGATTCCGAGTTCTTCAACAAAGTGCCCCGGAACCAGAAAATTCTTAAGATTATCCTTCTGTCTTTTTATCTTCTTGGCGATGGCTTCACCAATATCGGGAATGCCCATGAGCTTTTTCTCAACGCCTTTTTTAAGGTCATTATATCCTTCACCCACACGGATACGGTTAAGAGCTCTCGACATACTGCCTACATTTTTACTGATAGACATCTCGTTATCATTCAAGACTATGACAACACTGCCCTTCATCTGTCCTATCTGGTTTATAGCCTCATAGAACATTCCTCCGGTCATGGAACCGTCGCCTATCACAGCGGCAATCCTTTCGTGAGAACCACGGAGTTCCCTTCCCTTCATAAATCCCATTGCCGCAGAAATACTCGTAGAACTGTGTCCAGTATCAAAGGCATCCGCCTCATTTTCGTCACGCTTTGGAAAGCCGCTCATACCGCCCATCTGACGGAGCGTATCAAAGCCGTCTTTTCTGCCTGTCAGAAGCTTATGCGTATAACACTGATGTCCGACATCAAAGATAAGCTTATCTTCAGGAAAATTCATACATCTGTGAAGCGCCATGGTTATCTCTACGGTTCCGAGATTTGAGGCAAGATGTCCACCTGTCTTACTTACCTTATCCAGTATGAATTCCCTTATCTCCCCGGCAAGAGGAGCAAGTTCGGCTTTCTTTAGCTTTTTTATATCATTTGCTTTTTCTATTCTATCTAATATCATGCTGTTTCCCTATATATGCCACCATTCATCAATCTCTGTCATTACTATATTATAATTCATGGCACATTTAATTACCCGTATACCGGGCTTAATGTTTGGACGCATGATGCGTTCCTATATATATTATGATCAAATATTCTAACTACATATTCCTCGTTGCAAGGGATTTAAGTACATCCGTAAGCAAAGAAAAATACTCTTCATTTACAGAATCAGCTTCCTTACCGATTTCTGCAAGGATTTCCAAAGCCTCTTTCGTTATATCCTCAACATACTTTCTTGACTCATCAAGGCCATGTATTCTTGCAAATGTATATTTATCGTTATCTGCATCCTGACCTACTGTCTTACCGAGAAGTTTTTCATCACCCTCGATATCAAGTATGTCATCCCTTACCTGAAATGCCATGCCAACCTTATAAGCAACATTTTCAAGGCTGTCTACCAGGTCCTGCGGAAGTCCCGCAAGAATAGCTCCGATCATCATAGCGCACTCGATAAGGGCTGATGTTTTATTCCTGTATATGTATTCCAGCTGGTTTTCGTCTACAGGCTTACCGGTAAGATAGACATCCGCTGTCTGTCCGCCCAGCATGCCGTAAAGTCCCGGCTTAAATGTAAGAACAAAGAATGCTTTCTCTACATCGATGTCACCCGGCTTCATGGTAAATGCTCTGGCTGCTGTTTCATATGCATAGTTTAGCAGCCCGTCACCTGCAAGAAGAGCCATGTCCTTTCCATACTGCTTATGACATGACGGTTTGCCACGTCTAAGGTCATCATTGTCTAAAATATCATCATGTACAAGAGAATAACAGTGAATCATTTCAAGTGCTGCCATAAATGGTTCGACTATACTTGACACATTATTACCTGCCCTTTTCTCACTCGCATTATCTGTACTATTATCATTGTTCCCGCTCTGTTCAGTCTCATCACTGACATCATTGCAGAAACTCATATAAGTAAGATACATAAGGAGCGGTCTGATTCTCTTTCCGCCTCCCCTGACAGCATAATTCATCGCCTCTATAACAGGCTTTGCATGACCTTCTTCCTCAGGAAGACTTCCTTCGATCACACTCTCTATATACTCTTTAATCTTGTCCATATTTTCTGACATACCAAATCTCCCACCTGACAACATTCATTTATGTTCAAGTCCGAAACCACATCATCACCATGAGTTTCGCAGTTACTGAAGCTCTTCACCGGACAGAATCTGAATCTCCTTCTCAACCCCTTCAAGCTCGGCTTTGCATCTTTCAGCCAGCTTTACGCCCTCAGAGTATAAAGCTATCGCATCAGTCAGCTTAGTTCCTTTATCCGCCAGCTGTTCATTTATCTCCTCCAGCCTCTTAAATGCTTCTTCAATATCGAACTTTTCTTCTTTAATTTCAGCTTCTTTCATATCATTCCTCTGATTCTATACAAAAATGCTCGTACTTGTAGCCTTTCTTTGCATCTGTCACGTATACTCAATTAACAGCTTTCACTTTAATCGAACCATCATGCATAATGATTTCCAGTTTATCGCTCGGTGAAACACTCTTTGCAGATAATACCGGTTCATTACTTTCATTAACAACATACCCGAAACCGCCAACCAGCTTAGCCGTCGGTGAAAGGCTGTTGAGCCTGACTGTATCCACCTCAAATCTATGCTTATAACTGCGGAATTTATCCTGCATCAGGGCATTAAGCCGGTCTGTCACCTCTGTGAGATACTGCTGCTTATCATATATGCTTCTCTCCGGACTCATCCTCTCAAGCCGGAGTCTGTAATTCTTCAATCTGAGGTCATATTCGTTAAGCATAGCTTTCATCCTGTTATCCAGGACATTCCTTGCAGCTTCGGCCTTTCTGATATGTGTCATTACATCGGGAATTGCCAGTTCCGCTGCAGCTGATGGAGTAGGTGCCCTAAGGTCTGCCACATAATCAGCTATGGTATTATCAACGTCATGACCTGTTCCCGAAATGACAGGTGTCTTTGCCGCAAATATGGTTCTGGCCAAAGCCTCATCATTAAATGCCCAAAGATCCTCTATGGAACCTCCGCCTCTTCCGATGATGATGGTATCAAGTCCCATCTCATCCAGGACCTTAATACCTTTTATAATAGTAAGAGCAGCCCCCTCACCCTGTACCTTTGCAGGATACAATATAAGCTGGACAAATGGATTTCGTCTCTTTGCCACGCTCTCTATATCATGGATTGCCGCGCCGGTACTTGCAGTAACTATACCTACCTTCTTTGGAAATGGCGGTATAGCCTTCTTATGTTCAAAATCAAAAAGCCCTTCCTCGGAAAGCTTTTCCTTTAATTTATTATACTCAGCAAAAAGCTTTCCTTCTTTATTCTCGGACTGGATTATCTTTTCTGCATATATCTGAATACTTCCGGCAACCTCATACAGCCCGAAGGATCCCGCAACCACAACTTCCTGTCCGTCTTCCATCCTGAAATCTATGCCATGGACAGTCTTTCCACGGAACATAACACAGCTCACACTGCTCTTCTCATCCTTTAATGTAAAGTAGATGTGCCCTGCGCTGTGATATTTACAATTAGAAACTTCACCTTTAACCAGAATATTTGACAAAACATAATCAGAGGCAATGAGATTCTTTATGTAATTGTTGACTTCTGTAACTGTATACTCTCTTCTTGCCATAATCCTGATTTATTTCTATACTCTCTGAACTATCTCTGTCGGTTCATCTGATCATATATTTTCCGGCACCTTTGCAAGTACTCCGTTAATAAATGAAGGTGCCTTGTCATCACCATAAGCCTTCGCGAGGTTAACTGCTTCATTTATAGCAATTCCGTATGGTACATCATCTCTGTATTTAATCTCATAAATCGCAAGTCTGAGTATGGACAGTTCCGCCTTACCCATATGTTCAGGCGTCCATCCTGCGCAATACTGCCTTATGATATCATCCAGTTCGTTAACCTTGCCGACTATATCTTTGGCTGTATTTCTGACAAACTCAATATCCTTGTGAACGGCACATATCTTCTCAATAAACTCGATATCCGGAATTTTCTCTTCGTCTTCTTCCTTATTCTTCTTTTTCCTGCCTGTCTTTTTGCCTGACGTCCCGGCATAATCTGATTCACTTTCAAAATCAGCTTCTTCAGCCTCAGCTGTATATCCCATGTCAGATATAACATCCATCATGAACAGATCAACCTGTTCGTTCATATCTACATCTTCGCTGAAATCATTTCTGAAAATGGTCTTAAATATATATTCTCTTTCTTCACGCCTGGTCATACATTTTCTCCATCCATATCTATTCCGGATATTTTTACATTTACTGATGTGCATTCAAGTCCCGTCATAGTCATAAGCGAGCTCTTGACTTTCTCCTGCACCTCATTTGAAATCTTTATAAGGTTATAACCGAATTTTGCTTCAATGGTCACATCTACTCTTACTTTATCTTCTTCAAAGATAACCCTTAAAGCCTTGGAAAGATTCCTTTTTCCAAGCTTTGCCACCAGATCATTACTGATATTTCCGGTAAGTCTTGATACACCGTCCACCTCAAGAACAGCAAGTGCAGCTATGCTGGATACCACATCATCGGCAACCTGGATTATTCCGGCACTCTCTTCTCCTATTGTAAATGTATTGTCTTTTGAATTATCCATATATTAATCCTCCGTCAATAATCCTAATCAAAACTAAGTGTCTCTGTCATAAGCTTAAGGTCTGAAAAATATGTGATTGCAACAACACGGTGTGAAGTATCATTTATTGCAAGAGCAATCCCCTCATTTTTCTCCCAGTTATAATAGTAATAAGTAGTAGCGCTACCCTGACCTATATCATTCAGCACAGCAAAATTACCTTTCTGGGCAAATGTCATCTTGCCTTCCACTGAAATATCCGCATCGCCAACCTTTATACCATAGATAGTATATCTCTTGTTTGCAGTATGAAGTCCGACCCTTTTCCCATTTGCATAAACAAGACCTATGTCTCCGGCAGACTTTACTGTAACTGCAGAATTTGTCCATCTCGGAACCATCTTAGTCATATAATCATCCTGCTCGAACTTAAGATCATACTTTTTGGCAAAATCCTCTTCAGGAAGCCTGACATCTGCAGTAAGGTCTATAGGTGAAAAATACTTGTTCTTCACAAAAAGGAACCCTCCGACTGCTGCCCCGACCAATAAAAGCAGTATAACGATAAGCACCCAGGGACTTGCCTTCTCTTTTTTATCCGTTGGTACATATGTACTGTGAATAACATATGGGTTCTTATTCTCAGTGACTGTAGGATCCGACATGTCTATAAAACCTTCCTTAAGCGGCTGTGGTCCGTCAGATCTGAGTTCTTCGGTTTCTTTCATCCTAAGCGCCATGACATCCTCCAAATTTACATATCATCATATAACAATCCGCATAATACTGCATATAATCAACATATATCATACATCCGCTGTTTGAATTAATTACTTCATATTTCAAACATCCACAATCCTTATTATTGTATCGTTTCCATGTCAAAAGCACAAGCATATATTCTATAATTTTATTGAAAGAATTTCTTATAATAAGTATAATATTAGAATGGTAAAACCCACATTTTCAGCCGTTTTACTGATACAAAACAAGGGTTAGACCACATATATACAGAAACAGAGGTTTTATAATGTCAAAGAATTCAAAAAGCATAAAAAACGCTAATAACACTATATCTGATACCAGATCAAAAAGCGGGACGAAGGCAGGAACAAAAGCTATATCAGGAGGCTTTCGGATTCCGCCATTATATATAGTTTCATTCATCGTTCCATTTATACTTACCATTGTCGGTCTTGCCATGGGTGGAATCGCCCCCTTCGGCTCCAAAGACATCATGACGGCAAGCGGGCATGAGTCCATGATTCCATTCTACCATGAACTCTGGGACCGGGCTCATAACGGCACACTTCTCGCCTATAACTATACCAATGGATATGATTTCTCCAAGGTATTTCTTTATTATATGTCTGACCCCCTCAACCTCATTCTGCTTATATTCCCAAAGTATGCCATGTTTGCTATTATGAGCATACTCTATGCTGTTAAGATAGGTATGTCGGGTCTTGCAGCCTCTATGTTTTTCAGATACAGAAAGACTCTTTCCCTCTTCAGTTCTGTTGAAATGGAAGATGAACGTGCTGAGGATATCGCTGATATTGAAGCCGCAAAAAAAGAAAAGCGTGATAAGAAACGAGCTAAGAATAACGGCAAAAAGGATTTCAAGATCGGTGGTTCCGAGGCTCCACGTACCAGATTCGGCACATTTATATCAAGACTTGATATCATTACCTTCACCCTATCCATGGGATATGCACTCTGCGGCTTCATGATCACAGAGGGTGCGCATATCGGATACACAGGCGCTATCGCACTCTTCCCGCTTGTACTGCTGGGACTTGAAAAACTCATTTCAGAAAAGCGTTCTCTTCTTTACATCATCGCATTTACACTCGCTGTTTTTTCAAATGTATATATAGCCATGATTGAGTTCATCTTCATGCTTATCTACGTTCCTCTTAAAGATTATAAGAGCCTTAAAGAAGGACTCGAGGTCTGTCTCAGAAAGCTTCTTCTGGATATCATATCTGTCGGTGCAGGAATGGTAGTAATCCTTAATGCTTTCGGCAGCAGTGTTTTCAAAAAGGATTTCACTATGAACTTTCCTTATTGGGAACCAATGGCAAATATTGCGGACAGTTTCACGGAAATGATGGTGAAAAGCACACCTTCACCCTACAGTCTCTTTAAGAACGGAGCCGATCTCTATATCGGTATATTCTTCATGTTCATTTTCGTGCTGTATCTTCTTAACCCGAATATCAGACCGGCTGCAAGAATCAAAAATGTAATCCTGACCATGCTTCTTCTGCTCGGAACCATATTCCCTACAGCCAATCATTTCTTTAATGCATTCAGAGATACCAGCTACTTCTACTGCACTTATTTATTTACATTTGCCATATTCATACTGACTCTGGGACAGGATGCCCTGACAAATATCAGGCATACGAAGACATGGCACATTCTCCTTTCATTTGCGCTTACCATGGGAATGACCATTTTCTCCATGATGTTCAGTTCCGCATATACAGGTCCTAATTCATATCTCGTATCCATGGAACTTCTCCTTGCTTACTTTGTAATAGCCCTGATGTGGAAGGGTGACAGTATGACAAAGCTTGTTTTTGATGTTCTTACATCACTTATATGTATAGCCGAAATATGCTTCTCATTTACAGGCAACCTTGGCTTTGTAGGTAATACTTCCAAGCTCTATGCCGAAACCGAAACAGCTCAGATAGAGAGAACAGCTCAGTATATGCTTGAAACTTATCCTGACAGTACCCTCTCCAAAACTGTTTTTTATAAGCAGAATCAAACAAACATGGAGCCTGTTTCCATGCTCTTCGGCGGAATCAGGTATGTCTGCACGCCTGAAGGCACCAAGGGCATGGACTTCAACCTTGAAAAGATTGACAGCTATAATGGCATGGATATATATAGGAATAATTACTTTGCGGGAGGCGGAGTAAGGATAAACGGGGATCTGTCAAAGGTTCTTCAGGAATATGATTACTTCCCGTATGAATCTCTTAATGAACTGACTGATATGATACTCGGCGATTCGGTGGATTCACAGATATATGAAATGATGCCTAAGAATTCGGATGATATTCAGGTTGCAACCTGGGATCTCTATGACCGTGCCGGCAATATCATCACAAAAGACCGTGCCTACAATATTGAGATAGGTCAGGGATTAAAGGGTGATATCTACGGAAGCACCGCTTATACCATACATGTCGGAAATACAAATAAAGCAACCTACGCAGAGGCCCGCCAGGACCTTACCGCAAAAGAAACCGGAGATAAGATTTTCAGACTGCGTTTCTATGCTCTCGATCATGATATTTATGAAAAGCTGTATGAAGTCTGCACATCCAACATAATGACCGACAACAGCTCTTCAGGTAATATTGCTACCATCCCGACATTAGATAAGGATGGCTACAGTCTGCTGCTTCCGCTTACAGACAGGAGCTCCTGGAAGATAAAAGGCTTTAAAAATGCAAAGCCGCTTAATATTTGGGATGAATCATATCTTGTAGCGCGTGCAGATAAAGGTGCTTCCAACTTCAGCATAGCGTACGGAAACAGTAACTTTGCAGGAGGCATAGTGATAAGCATGCTTGTAATCCTGCTTATAGCGGCAGTTACGGTAATGAAAACTAAAGCCTCCGCCGCGGAAGCTTCCGGTTCATCAGAGAACACGTCAAATGGATTTTTAACAGGTCTGAATTTTATTTCTGACCTCATGGAAAGTCATGTAATAAGAGTTGCTGAGTTTATAAGTAAATACAGAGCCTATATAATTAACATCACCTTCACGGCAGGCATCTTCCTTATATTCATGATGATAAGGAGCATAACTCCTTTCGGTGATAATACACTTATCGTATCCGATGGATATCATACTTATTATCCCAGCCTGATGTCTGCTTTTGAATCTCTTAAGAGCGGTGATCTCAGCCTTATGAATTTCCATGCAGGGCTCTTCTCGGATAACGGAATTGCCGGTCTCGCCACTTACCTTAATCCATTTAACTGGCTTCTTCTCCTCTTCCCTGCAGAAAAAGCCATGGAAGGTGTAAGCCTGATCTTCTTCCTGAGATTCATATTAACAGGTCCGACTCTTATATATTACCTTACACATAGGGTGAATAATTCATTTAAGCTTACCGACAGCATTCTGATTCCGGCATCCATCTGCTACAGCTTATGTACATACTTTACCGGATATTTTATATTCTATGTATTCTTCGATATAGCACTCTGCATGCCATTTACCATACTTGCAATGGAAAGGCTTATATATGAGAAAAATATAAAGTATTACGTTATAGTCATGGCAATCACCATGTTCTATAACAACTTCCAGGCATTCCAGCTTTGCGAATTCCTGCTTCTCTACTTCTTTACATTTAAATATAAAGATTTTAAGGACTTCTTCTTTAAAGGTGTCAGATTCGGACTCTGCTCCATACTTTCAGCCTGTATAGCAGCAGTTGGTCTGATTCCTTTGTATATGACCACCAGAATGTCAGCATATACGAAGGGAATAACCTCGCAGGGAACAACAAATGCATTGCCAAGCATAGGCCTCGACAACACTTTCTTCAGATCCTTTAAGGACCTGATGGTTCTTGCCGAAGTAAACCTTGCAACTCCGGATGCAACAAAGGCCAACTCATATGCAGGTATACTGATACTCTTCTTCCTTGGAGTATTCCTTCTAAATAAAAAATATTCTCTATATGAAAGAGTCAGCAAGACAGTTCTTATGCTGCTTCTTTACTTTGCATATGGAAATGAACTCTTAAACTATATATTCCACGGCTTCCATATACAGACTCTGGTACCAAACAGATTTGCAATCTTTATCATCTTTATGGCCGTTGTAATATTTGCAGATTCATTCTATATGTATGAGGCGCTGGATAAGAAAAAGGCTCAGAAGGTCGCTGCACTATGCGGTCTGGGAGTGATACTCATGACTATAATGGGCGATATGGATTGCATAAACGCCGGTCTTTATACTAACAAAATGGTAGTAACCATTATCCTTGCTGCAATATATATGGCACTTATTTTGAAGAAGATCAGTTTTTCCTCTGTTGAAAAAACAGTAAAGAAAGCCGGTTACATAACGAGTCTCCTCGCCGTGCTCCTCATCTTTGAAGTAGTGATCACAGATATTTCCAACATACCAAGTGCCTATGGAAGTTTCATTCCTGTAAATGAGATATCTAACCGTTATGTAAGAAATATAACTGAGAATAAGGATATGAATGCATCAATTGACCGTATTGAGTACTATGACAAAGGAAGATCGGATGAATTATTCAACAATGCATTCAGAACAGATACTTATGGTATATCCTACTTTGCGTCAACAATAACCAAAGCACACCTGGAAGCATTCAACATCGTAAGCATTCCGACCACAAGAAATACTGTATCCTACGGTGAAGGAAATCCTATATCCGATACTTTCTTAAATGTAAGATACAGACTGGATGACTCTATAAGATACCTCGGTAAAATTCCGAACTATATGAACAAAGTTGACCGTGATAATTCAATAACCATGTATGAATCCCCATATGCACTATCCTTCGGATTCAACATACCTGACAGCAGAAACATTGATGAACTCGGCTATAAAGACTTTGATAATATCACTGATTATCATAATGCAATAACAAATCAGCTTGCAGATTCAGACCTGTATACCATTTACAAAATGGAACCTGATAAAAATGTACTAAGAAAACTGCCTGAAGACTATAAAACTGTATCAACAACAGCAAATGATAAAATAACATGGTCTCTCAGAGAAGAACCATCGGATGAAATGCCCGATTTCATACTGCTCGGAGACAATTCATTTAATTATTCAGTATCTCATAACGTTTTCGGTATAAGGCGTGGAATCACGTCAAACAATACATATATCAAACTTCATATTCCGGAAGGAATCAGCGGAGACATATATATAGGCAACAAAAAGCTTATATGCTATATCACTTCTACTGATGGCAGTAAGGATACAAATGTAACCCTTCCATTCTACTACTATGTTGTGCCCGGCAAGACAGAGTTGGAGTGTATGACGGAACAGCTCTCCATGTACAATGTAGCTATTCTTAACGAAGATACTATGGCTGCTATGCATGATAACCTCAGTACAGGATGCTTTAGAAACATAACACATGATTTTAGCAGCATAAACGCTGATATAACCGTCACAGAGCCCGGAACCATACACTTATCTATCCCTGCCGTAAACGGCTTTACAGCCTACGTAGACGGCCGAAAAACTGATATGGTATCCTACTTCGGATTCCTCGGAATCCCTGTAGCTGAAACCGGTGAACATCATGTGGAACTTAAATATATGACGCCCGGACTCATACCCGGAATTATAATATCCATAGCAGGAATCCTGATATTTATAGTTGTTTTACTGATATTAAAAAAAATGAATAAAGGATTTAGCTCTTAAAACAAAAAGGAAGAACATCGTAATTAATACCGATGTTCTTCCTTTTTGTATGAAATAAGAAATACTATTATTATACTCTTGAAAGATACTCTCCTGTTCTTGTATCAATCTTGATCGTATCACCCTGGTTAACGAAAAGAGGTACTGAAAGTGTAGCGCCTGTTTCAACTGTACATGGCTTTGTAGCGCCTGTAGCAGTATCACCCTTAACACCCGGCTCACAGTCTGTAATAAGAAGCTCTACAAAGAGAGGTGGCTCTACAGAGAATACCTCACCATTATATGAGTTGATTCTGCAGGTTTCATTTTCCTTAACAAACTTAAGAGCATCACCGATAACATCCTTTGCTATAGGAATCATATCAAATGTATCAGGATCCATGAAGTAGAAAAGATCACCATCATTATATGAGTACTGCATATCCTTCTTATCGATATGAGCTGTACCACACTTCTCTGTTGGTCTGAAAGTCTTCTCAACTACACCACCACTCTTTATGTTCTTAAGCTTTGTTCTAACGAAAGCAGCGCCCTTACCAGGCTTTACATGCTGAAATTCTATAATCTGATATATATTACCCTCAAGTTCAATAGTAACACCATTTTTGAAATCACCAGCTGATATCATGCTTAATAATCCTCCTAAAGATATTCTGTTCAAAAATTTACTTGTCTATTCTAATATAAAAGCCCGTTAAATTCAACATTTAATTTATTCATTTACATATCTTTTTAATGAGCATCCACCTGTGTAACAGGGAACGCAGCTTCCTGTCACACATAAAAGGAGCACCCCATACTCAATTGATATGAGGTGCTCCCGATTATTTTAGCTTATTGCCATCTCTGAAATTAGGTTATATCGAAGAGGAATGGAGCTTTCTTAATCTTGATTGTCTTTGTAACCTTATTACCCTTAGTATCTGTAACTGTTACACAAAGGAATGTGTACTCATCATTGTAAGGTGTAAACAGATCATCTGTAAGACCAAGATTCTTAAATATTGCATTAAATGCAGCACTGTCGATATAAACCGCTGTACCGTCACTCTTGATGAATGATATAGGATTTCCTTCGCTATCTATTGCATAAATACCATCACCAGAAATATGTGTTATATTCATACCATTAATAGTCTCAGTCAATCTCTTTCTCTCACCTGTATTAGTGTCGAAGTCACATCCATAAACCTTCTTGTCTTTACCAGCCGTAAATGTATGCTCACGCTTAGTTGCAGTAGGATCATTATAATTAAGATCAAAGAAGATATCTACATACTGAATCTTAACACCTTTAGCCATATCAGTTGTTGCTTCCATACCAAACTCAAAATCAACGAGCTTGTCAGGTGAATATGATGTTTCATACTGATAATGTTCAATATCTGAATTATTCTCATCAACATCAACAAGTGGATAATTTCTATTCCTATGAGTGATAAGTTTAAGCTCTGTATTACCAGACATTGCTGATGGTCTTGAAGCATTCAGAATAGCGTTGATAATAAGCTTTGACTCTTCGCTGTTCAGCTTGTTAAGACCTGTGTGGAACATATGTCCTGCGCCGAAGAATGTTACATTATTGTATGTATACAGATAATAGTTATTAGCATGATCATTAAGATCGGCTACAAGCATATTTGAGTCAGTTCCCTGTGTACCGCCTGCAAGACTGTACCATGGTGTTACATCAGGATCTGTAAGGTCAAGTGTGTATGTCTGCTGATGTGTACCTGCAATCTTAATCTTGTTACTTATAGCATTCGGGAATGATGTCATGATACCCTTTGTAGTAGCTGAACACTGTGCAAAGTCTGTCTGGATATCACCCTTACGTCCGCCTGAGTAGAAGCTCAGTGCATTAAAGTTCGGGTTAGAAACATCAACACCGCCTGTACCGCTGTTCTTCATAAATACTGAAATACCATATTTCTGTACATATGAACCGGTATTCTGATCATAACGATAATTACCATAAACATCTGTAAGCTCGATAGGAGCTATAGAACCAATCTTTCCTGAAGAAGCTATCCTACTTGAATTTGCAAGTCTCTCACCACTTGTATTCATACCAACAAGTGGACGAATTGTCTTACTGAATACTGTAGTACAGTTCTTGTCTGTAAGTGTATTATGGAATAAAAGTATTGGTCCAGGTACATCTACTGTTGAAGATGCATCAGCAGTCATATAATCAACTATAAGCTGTGTACCAGCTGCACTGATCTGGTCTCCTGAATTAGCAAAGTTCTCTGCTGCACCGAGTACTACAAGACCAAATGCACCCTGATTATCTTCTGAATCTGCATTATCTTCAGTAATAGTTGTTCTGAGCTTTCCGCCTGAAGCAAGTATCTGATAATATACTGACTTCTGATAGAAGTACTGCTCAAGAACCTTAGCATTTCTCCATACAACGAAGTAATTATTGTATGTCTTGCCATTGTAGTTATAACCACCAACTGCTGTACCTACGTTGAAGTAGTAAAGGTCTCCGTATACATCGTGATCGATAACCATCTGAAGAGCTTCTTCAAACTCTTCCTGAGTTGGATTACCATGACCACTTGTAAAGTAGCCCTTATTAGCAGCATAATTACCCTTCATGGCATTAACTGCGCCCTTGATTCCGCTTACATTAGTTGCAATGTTGTCAGCACTTACAAGAGATGCTCTGAATGCCGGATAATCATTAAGGATTGAAGTAACATCCGTTTCATATGATGCTGCCGGTTCACCATCAAGAAGATCTGACATTGCCTGGAAGTACTGGTTGTACTTACTTGCAAGGTTCTGATAATCAGAAGCTGAAGCCTTTGGAAGATATGTAGGAATGTTTGCTGCAAGTTCGTTGAATTCCTGAATTGTAAGACATGTAAGTCTTATCTCATACTGATCCTTTGCATTATCGAAAAGGTTCAGATTCCAGTTGTCAACATAATAATCTTTTCCGTTAACTGCACTGTTCTGGATATCTGCAAATCCGAATTTATGCTCATGAACACCAACCTGCTTATATGTACTGTTACCATGACCATTGTGACTGGTCATATATGCACTGAAGTCAAATCCATAATTAGCTTCCGCCGTAGGATTAACAACATCAGGTGTCTGATTTGCGCCTGTAAATCCAGGATTACCTAATGTATTGTCATCAGTAACTATCTGCTTATTGTAGATAGCTTCTCTTGCATTATCATTATCGATATCCATAGGAGCAAATACGTTCTCACCTCTGAGTCTGCCACCTGTAAGAATCTGGAGTGATTCCTGACAATCCTTACAAAGGAAGATATGTGAATCCGGTGATCCGTTTGGTTTGCTCTTTGCTTCTGTAGGAAGAATCTGAAGAATATTGATAGGATTCTTCTTACTTGTCTTAATAGCACTTACGCCTGTAACTGAAGCACATTCGTCTTCTTTATTTGTATTAAATACTTCGAGTTTCCAGAAAACAGGACCTGAGAAATCTGCTTTAAGGTTAGCTGCTACTGAAACGCTCTTTCCCTTAACAAGTGTTACTGTTCCTGAAACTATTTCATCAGGATTTGCGAATCTACCATCTCCGTTATCGTCAATATAGATTCTAGCCTTACTGTCAGGGCTTGTCTGGTTAAGTGTAACCATGAACTTAAGTGTAGGACCTGGCAGGAACTGACCTGAACTGTAAAGTACAGGAGCACTGTCAACGATAAACTTAGGTCTCTTACTTGATGTCATAAATGTCTTATAAACATCATTACCATTTGCAAATGTCTGAGCACCTTCCGTACCCAGCATATCCTGTGTAGAACTTGGAATTCTGTTACCCTGATAATCCTTTACAAGATTTTCATCTGTTTCAGGAACTGTATCTGCATTAAGATCGATAGATCCGTCATCACCGGCAAGTGTTCTTCTGAATACTGTTGCAAATGGAGAAACTGTATTTCCATAAGAACCATCGCTATTATCAGTTCTAACAGTATCATCAAAGTCAAAGTTAAGTACAATATTAGCCTTCTGAGTTGAAACCCAATCATTAACAAGTTTGTACACATTTGAACTTGGATCAACTTTGTTATTAAGAGCATCCAATGAATGAGAGTTATTATTTGAAACAGCCAATGGCTGACTGAGATCAAATGTAACTGCCTCATAAAGATCTTTACCGACAATTACCGGTCTGCCTGAATTAGCAAATTTCTTAAGATCCGTGTATCTCTTATCTGTAAAGTCATTACCGGAGTCAGCACCATTTATGCCCTGAGCGATAGCACCGCCATTATTATCTGACATATTAAATGCTGTTTTATAAATATCTCCGACAGTGTAGTACATATTGTATGCAGGCCAATCCTTGAAGAATGCTTCATATGTACTGTATCTGTTAACATCACGCCATCTATCTGATGGGGTCTGCACTATCTTTGTGTACCAGTAGTAAACAGGCTTGATAGCTGAGTTATCACCACCGATATAAATCATATCATAAGTATCATTAAGTGAATCAAGGCTGGCATTAAACTCGGCAGAAGACATATGAACTACTTCTACTTCGTCATAGCTCTTTCCTGTTACATAAGCAAGCTTAGCTCTTGACCACTTCCATGAATAATAATTTATAAGATTATTATTAGCAGAAAGTGTAAGTGAATTTGCATCAGTCTTTCTTCTCTTAATAGTCTTTTGAGTATATTCAGGAACCTGATAATCTTCGTCTCTCATCTCAGGAACTTCAGCCTGAATCTGCTGATCTTCATTAAGCCATACTGTTGTATTTAATGTAATAACCTGTCCGTTTAAATTCTGATTCTTATATTGAGGCTCAAGAATATCAAACCATGTATAACCAGTATACTTTACTACAGTTCCGGGGCCATAATTACCGGGTGTACAAGCAACCCATCCTGTAACAGTTCTTCCTGTAGGTACCTGTCTGGTCTTTGTTACCATATTACCTGTAGGAACATTAATCGTATAATCTTCATAAGTATAATTGAAATACTCGGAGTAACCTGTAGAACCATCAAAGGATATCTCATCTGCTGTGGCACCATTAAGTATATTTAATGTATTGAGATAATAATATCCTTCTGAATAATAATACTGATTACTGTTAAATGCATATGAAGCATAATTCATATCCTTAAATGCATAGAACTTTGGCTCAAGTATTGTATCAATAGGATACTCAGGTTCAATCTCAAGAAGTGTGAACTTATTTGAAGCATCACCCGATCCACCAAGACCTCTGAATGAAGCATTATTGATGATATAAACGATATTGTTGTCATAAGCATCAGGTATTACATTAGTAATAAGTGATGAAAATGCAGTTCTGGTAGTTACATAGATGTTGCTGTAAGCAGGCTTACCTGCCTGTGAAACCTTTGAAAGGATTGTCTTATAGTTCTGAGCATTTGTAGAAATCTCTGAACTGTTATTTGAAGATGATCCACGAGGCACTATAAGCTTCTCATCGTAGAATACATTGTTTCCTGCCATCTCATAAGCACGAAGTGCAAGATATGTATCCTTATTAATTTCAGTTGCCACCGGGTCAGTTTTACATGTACCGTCAACGATTACAGCATCATATATCTCAAGGTCCGCATCTGTTAATACCGCATCCGGTAAAACCTTCTCAAACCTTACATATTTTGGAGTCTCATTACCAAGTATATAGAACTGCTGAATACCACCCGGGTTCTTCATATTGAGATCATCAAAGTTGTAGTAATCAGTGTCATTACCGGCAGTATCTTTTACAAGTGGAGCTTTATCAATGAGCTGTTTTGCATAGTCATCGCTATTACCAATAGTAAGGATTGTAGCAATTGACTCACCATCATCAGCAACATCCCAATTACCATTTGTTCTGTTTCCGTCTATAGGATAGAAAAGAAGTGTGGTACCATTGTTTATGTAGTTATTAAATGCCGTAGCACTGGTAACTGCATTACTTGGATATGCTCTTGAACGTCTTCTTCCGTTTCCGAGTACGTTTCTATAGAGATCCTCGTATGTTATAGTTCCCGGAGCCGGTCCAGGACCGCTTCCACCACCGGTTGTATCGATTATAAGAGGCTTATAATCGCCGACAGCAAAGTTTGAAAGAATTGAAACCAAATCCGTAGGGATATCATTATTCTGGCTGAAAGGTATATTTGAATCCTGTGTAATATAGATAAGATCAGCCTTTTTGATAATATCTTTTGCACCATCATCTATTGAAGCAACATTGAATGATGAAAATGTAACATTTGCCGACGGATTAAAGGTCTGTCCATTAGTAGCATGCTGATTAAATATAAGCTCAGTGAAATTTCCACTGCTTATAAAATCATTAAATGTACTTGGATTTCCTGACGTAAGTTCGACAATATGATAATCCTGATCATCAGTTTCAGCAGAATTTGAATTCTCGATGATTCTGTCGATCATAGTCACCATAGTCTGGCCGTCAGCAAAAACTGCATCAGACATTGTTGCAATATTCAGAGGATTCTCTGAATCAGCAAAGTTGAATGTCATAACTGCTGCTGTGACAAGGCCTATTAACAATACAGAAAATGCTGCTATGCCTACTTTTAAATTAAGTTTTTTCATAATCATCACATTTCCTTTCCTACTTTTGATGCTTGATTACATATGAGTTCCTAACCTTGATATAATTATCCTGAGTATAGGTTCTCTCCTGCTTATTATAATTTATAAGTAATTCCATAGCATTTGAGTCTTCATATACCTTGACCACAGCTGATGTGATATCCTGTGCATAAATATTATCATCTATAATTCCAGGAGTGTCATTCAGCTTTGTCATAAGTCCGTATGACCTGTATACATACATTTTGTCTCCGCTCAGTTCAAAGGTTACCGTGCAGATATCCTTATCAACTGTAGCGCCACCGCCATAAGCCGGATTATAATTAACAGCATATTCTATAACCATCTTTTCGAAGTTATATCCTGCTGCATTCGTCATCATTGCGAAAGATGCAGGATTACTCTTATCGAGGTTTGAATATGTGGTTCCGTCTGCGGTGATCTCAATCTTGCTTGCCTGCATTACGGCATCATTTATGTGATCGTAAAGTTCCCCCGCTTCACTTTGCACATTGGAATCTGCCTTAAGTCTTTTGTTAGTTGCAGTATTCATGATCATAAGACCAACTACCGCAATCATAAGAAGTGACATAACTGCAAGCGCAACTATAAGTTCTACAAGAGTGAAACCTTTGTTATTATTTTTCTCTAATCTCAAATTTCTCACCCCCGTTATCTTACATTATGGCTACCATTGCCACGAACATAAACATTAGCAACAATATCACCATTACGTTTCTTAAACATAAACTTTCCGGCTCCATAATATTTGCTTCCGCTTGTATGAAGATGGATTGTACCGTCCTTATCATATACTACATATGCTTCTCCGGTTCCGGTTATATCAACAACTGTGCCGGTTTTCTGTTCAGCATATGAAACGCTGGTATAGGAAGTAAGTTTAAGACCACGTCCGTCGTTTCTTTTATCAATATTTGATGTGATAAATACATCTGCAACGGGATTATATGCACATTTCTGAACATAAACTCTGTTATCAGAATGTCTATATATTCTAAGTGCATAATATGCGCCAGGAATCTTATTTCCGGAAAGGTCAACCGGTTCTGAATACCTGTCTGCCTTGATCAAACCTACCTCTGAATTAAATGTTTGTGAATCTGCTTTTACTTTGGCAGAAAACAGAACATTAATTGATAAAAGAGACATCGTTGATACAATAGCAATTATCGCAAGGACTATGATAAGTTCTATCAGAGAGTAACCTTTATTATTTTTAATCTTCATCTATACGGCCCCTCCTTTACTCACCATACTCTTCAGTAACGTTCTTCATCCAGTTGGAGTACTTAACAACGCTTGAGTAATCAAGATATTCAATTTCGCCAGGTTCAGTCACATCATTCGGCTTCTTTGGAACTATGTTCTCATATCCCTTGAAGATATCAAGGAAATACTCAGCTGAAGAATTAGAACTGAACTGAAGTTCTCTTATAATCTCCTTACACATTTCCGGATTTGCAGTAACATTTGTTACTGTAGAATCATTTTTAAATATGATCTTATCACCGGCAACTATCATTCCTTCAAACTTATGTACATCAGGAGCAAATACTACTCTACCTGATGTAAAGATGATTCCTCTTACAACACCATCTGCCTTACCATCAACATTATCGGTAAGTGTGAGCTGATCGTTTCTTGATGAAACAATTACATAGCCATCAAGTCTTATAGCTGAATCAATAAGTTTATCAAAGTTGAAGTATGTATTGATAGGACTGATACCTGTTCTGGCATCATCACCATATGTATTAAGGAAGGTATCGATTGCATTTGTCTTAATTACATCCGTAGCTGCCTTAGGATTAAGCTCTGTTAATGAGAACTTAAGATAATCATATCTTCTAAGGAGATTCTTATTAAGTTCAGATGCATCTGTCTCAACACCAATGTTCTGATCGATACCCGGAACAACATAATCTGCGCTGTAACTATTGTTTGCTTCTATAAGTCTGAAACTTGACTTTTCTGATGCTGTTATAGCACCACTGGCATTGTAAAGGTCACCTGTTCTGATATCCTGATACTTATATCTGATATATTCAGGTTCATAAGTAGCTTCGCCCTTATTATCTGTATAACCTTCGTAATTTGAAATATCGTTCAGAACTTCTGCAAGATCCTTCTCTGTTTTAGTAGCTGTATCAGATGTTCCTGTAAGAACAGCATCTGTATATGCCATAATGAAATCCTTGCGAAGTTTATCGGCATTATTGATACCATTTGCTGAACAATATGTCCATGCATCGTTGGAAACAGCACCATAATGAGCATCGCCGTGAGTATTATTAATTACATTCCAGTTTGCATCAAAATCATAGTAAACAAAATTCTTTGTCTTATTGTTTGCTACATCAGTTGATGTCTGAATAGATTTTACAAGCACTCTTACACAGTTCGTAAGTGTAACATCGTCGGCAATTTCTGCGCCGACACCATCAGCAGCTCCATCTTTTGGTGCTTTGCTGAGATCGAAGCTTCTGACATGAAGATTATATAATCCATTCTGACCAAAACTCATGGATGGGAAATGATCAAGATAAAGATCTGATGCTGAAAGCGGTTTTCCGATTGATACAATGAAGAAATCATCATTTGCATCATATCTGCCATTGTTATCCCAATCAACCATATATACCTTTCCACCAAAGTTTGTAGGTACATATGCAAGCTGGTTGGATTTGATTGAAACAGACTCACCTGTCTTATAATCATCAACAGTACTGTTGAAGAGATAAGCTATTGTATCTGTTCCGGTTGCTACTGTCTTTCTCTTTGAATGCTCGATGTAGTCACGTCCACCTACATAAAGCTTGTCAACTGACTCAAAATCAAGTGTTGATGCAAGACCGTTAACAGCAATCGCACTACTGTTGAAGTGACCTTTTCTATCACCTTTTGAATCCTTGTATAACTTTTCATCAACGCCTGCAAGATATGCTCTTATATCAGGCTGAGTGCTGTTGCTGTAACCAATGTATGAACCATTCATACTGAAGTAAGAACCATTAGCATCAAGCTGAAGGTCATCTTCTACGAAAAGGTCTGCTCTGAGGAGCGCTGTAGATCCTGAATATGTCTTACCATCAGGATTTGCAAGTGACTTTCCACCAAGTACAAAGTCATCGCACCATACTCTTGCCTTACCGATACTTGACTCATTCTTATTATATATTGATACTGATCCACCGTTCATAACAGCTATTGAACCAGGAACAACCATTGTATCGGAAAGGAAAGCAACATTAGAATCGTTGATATAAATACCTGAATAACGGCTCTCATCTTTGTCACCCTTATACTGAGCAAGAAGGCCTGTATTTACAGTTGCATTTACATCGCAATCAATAAGTTCATCTGTATCCTTTGGAATATTGAGGTAAGTATACTTAAATGTTTTACCATTTGCGTTGCCTACTGCATATCCCTTGTTATAGTAATCTGCTGCAGCATATACATTTCCTTTTACGGTAAGTGTCTTAGTTGCTGCAAGTTTCTGTGAAATCTCAACTCCGTCACCGGCTATAAGTGCATAGTCGAAAACGTTCGACATATCTATATTACTTGTTCCGAAATCAACATCAAAGTCAGGCTGTGAAATCTCAATATCAGTTGAGATAGTCTGTGTGAATGAAGCCTTAGCATTTGATCTTGTATAACCTGCTGTACGAGTAAGTACAACACCCTGAATAACAACTCTTGAAACTGTTGTTACATTAAGCAGATTTGCATACTGATTTCCATCTCCATCATATACAACAATCTTTGGTGCATTTTTTACCTTGACTGTATCATTGGAGATAAGTGAATTGAGATAATCTTCCATGGTTGTGTCATCCTGGAAGAAAGGATTGTTATAAACCTTTTCCATGAAGTTTGCCTTGAAACGGGTATTAGCCTCTTCTCTAGGCATAGCCTCATAGGACTTGGTTGATGTATTATAGTAAACTACTTCATTTACCGTATCGTCATATGCATCCTTAAGAGCATCCATAGTCTGCTGTCCGATACCGGCATATATCTCATCCATCGCCTGCTCAAGATAGAAGAAATTGTCTTTTGAGTTGTAGTTATAAATCTTTGAACGGAGTGCATATCCTGCAACCGTAAGGAGTGCTCCAACAAGAACCCCTATGAATCCAAGACCAACTACTACGAGTACGATAGAAGATCCTGAGTTATTTATCTTTTTTCTTAGCTTTTTAATTATATTTTTCAAATTAATCAGCCCCCTTACCACTCTGGAATCTAATATCGTATCCTGCAACTACATTGGCACCTGATTTATCCAGCTTTCGATAAGTAACAGTAGCTGTAAACAGTCTGCCATCTCCTTCACGGGATGCAGTTGAGATATCGAGTACCTTATCTTCGTAATAATGTCCTATTGAGCGATGCTCGAGTATTTCATTGAATGTACCTGTTGCATAAGTAGTATCAATATACTGCTTCATGAAAGTACTTGCTCTTGAAGCATCAAATTCAAAAGGAAGATCTGTATAAATAGGAATAATTTCATCTACATTATTTGTGCAGTGATCTGTCTGGAAAATATGAAGTGTAACAGGTAACCATGAATGTGTTATATCTGTATAGTAAACATCTTTCCAGTAATCGGCATCTTCACCTGTAGAAACTGCACTGCTGATTCTGTCAATTACCTGTGATCTGAATCTTGTATCACTCTGGTAATTTGTAAGAACTTTATCAAATTTAGTATTATCAGGTCTGATGATATAGATGTTAGGAATAGTATCTGTTATATCACCTGTACCTGCATCTCTTTCCCATGTAATCTCATTGTCAACAGAAATATTATCTATCGACCTGTACTGAACCTTACCATTTGCAGTACTATATACATATGGCTCATACATATAGTAAACATCAGGACATCTGTTAGTATAGAATTCACGTGAATATACTCTATATGTAACACTGTCCACATATGTCCTGCTGGCACCGGATCCTGCCTCAACAACAGGGAGTGAATAATGATCTTCATATGTTACATTTACAGTAACAATGTACTTATCCATACCCTTTACTGAATCAAAATCCTTCTCAAAAACTATGGTGGTCAACTTATTTACGGTTTCAGCATAGTTTGCAGTCTGGAAAACGTTTTCATCCACTTCACTGACCATAAGGTTATGCCACTGTGTCGGGTTTGCCTCTTTAAGGTGCTGAAGCTTTAAGTTATAGAAGTCTTCCTCTGCCTGAACATCAAAATTAGAAGCAGCACCTTCTACTATTGCAACCTTTGTCTCATCGAGATCCTGAATATGACCAAGGTCTATCGCATTAGGATCGCTGTAGGTTGATGTTGTAGTAGTCGCTTCCTGAACAAGTATAGCACGGACATGATTTACATCTGTCTTACTGCTTGTACCATGATTATCAGCTGTATATGAAACATAGCTTCCTTCATTTGTTCTCACGAAATTGAAACCATTTATTGTGGCCGCAGATACATCATCAGCTGTAAGCCCATAAACTATATTATAGTGCTTACCACCAACTTCGAGAGACTTAACCTTATTTGCAAGGTCATCAATTGTTACAACTCTTGAATATTTGTATTGTCCCTTTCCAAAAGCTGCATCAGAAAGAATATAATCTGTATAATTATACTCTACAAGACCTGTAGTACCGCCTCCAAGTCTAGAAATACTTCCGCCTGACTGAATAAACAATGTACATGTTTCAGTTCCTTTAGCCATCTCCTGGGTGCCGCCAATATTCTGGACACTGAAAAGGTCGCCTGATCTGCTGGCAATCTTATCCTTGTCAGCAGATTTTACAACCTCAAGTACAGAGTTAGCATTCTCAAGGGCATACAGTCTCTCTTTAGCGAGAGACTGTGTCCTTATTGATTGCATCATTTGCGTAAGTATTGGTGATAATAATAGCAGAAGTACAGCTACTGATACGACAACTTCTGTCAAGCTGAAACCCTTGTTATTCTTATTGACCATCATACCACTCCAATCTTAGTAAACCTTCACCGTACCTTCTCTTGTCTTAACATTGAATCTTGGTGAAGTTGTGTCATCGTCAACTACCTTGAATACAACAGGTATAGTTGTTCCATTTGAAATAACTACGTCAACACCGTTCTTGTCGTCATTATCAACACGAGCTGCGGAATTAACATAAACTGTAAGTGAATCGCCTGTGAACTCAGACTTATACTTCTTATTTCCGATTGCATATTCAACGAACTTCTTACCATCTTCCTCTGTAACAGTAAGCTTTACCTCTACTACAGAATTGTCAGAAGATGTAACGAAAGTTGCGTCATCTCTTGAGTCAGCAGCAACGATAACACCATCTGTTGAATCGTTGTTAGCATTGTCAAGAATCATCATAAGTTCATGATTTGCAACGATTGACTGACCATTATCAGTATCAAATGCGCCTGTTCCACCGATCTTAACACCTTCACCGATGAAGATATTCTCTTTTCCTTCCGGAACAGTTACATCAACTGTATCAGGTGTTCTGCCAGGACCGCTAACTGCATAAGCATTTGTTATAAGCTGTCCTTCGAAAAGTCCTGTTTCCTCATCAAGAGAAATAGCAATTTCAGAAATGTTCATTCTGTACTTATAGTTTGCTACATAGTCCATAAAGTCCTTAATTCCAGGATATGTACCTATATACTCAACACTATATTCACATGATGTTGCTACATAATTCTCTGCTGCTGCAGCTGCTGCTGCATCTGCTTCTGTCTGAAGTTCGTTTTCATCTGCCTGTCCGCCAAGTACGTAGAACTGCTTTTCCTTAGGCATTGCGATTGAATCATAGAGGAATTCATTTGCCTGCTCAACGCCCTTCATGAACATTACTGTTGTTTCCTGATTAAGATCTGCAGGATACTTAACAAGTTCTGCTGCAAATCTTTCTTTAGCTTCTGCTGTTTCCTTCTCAAGCTGATCCTTCATCTGCTCTTTAGCGATAAGGTCATCAAGTCTTGCTCTTAAGGTTTCATTCTCAGCCTCAAGTCCCTTAATATCATCTCTGGTAGGACTTACTACAAGGAACCATGCAGCTACAAGTATTATGATAGCCCCAAGGACTATAAGTATCTTCTTATCCGATTCTTTCATCTGTCATACCTCCTTAATCCTATTCACCGAGACCGTTTTCATCTACTTCTGTTTCGGTTGCTGCATTTGGATCTACATAAACACACTCAACCGGGAACTCATAGTGAAGTACGCCTGTCTCTTCATCTATAACGTAGTCGATTGTAGGAACATAAGCATCCTGAACTACGTCAATAGTCTTAAGGTTAACTATGAAATCAGCAATTTCATCATAGTTATATGAAATGCAGTTCATAGTGATCTTGTCTGACTTAGCATTGAAATCTTCAAGATAAGTATTCTTTGGCATCTTCTCTTCGAGAGACTTAACAAATGTTAAGCACTGCTCGTTAAGAGCATATGTCTGAACACCCATATTCACGATGTCATCAGCCTGAGCAACTGCTGCGTCATGCTGAGCGATTATCTGTTCGATATACTCTTTATCAGCTATCTGACGATTAAGATCAGCCTGTTCAACCTTAAGCTGATTCTTCTTATTAATAAAGAAGAAAGATACACCTGCTGCAATAAGAGCTGCAGCAACAAGTATAGCTATAAATGGTGCAAGGCTTCCGCCGCCACCTGCTGCCTGAGCCTGTCCGCCGGCAGTCTTGAGTGGGAATCCCATAGGATTCATAGCAGCACCGATAGGAGCTATTAAGTATACAGGGCTGTAAACCTTAAGATCGATGCCCGGATCAAACTTTACATTGTAAAGACTGTCCATAACTCTTGTAGAAACATTGAGCTGAATCTTAAAGAGGCCGTCAATACCTCTTATAAGAGCACCGTCACCTGTAAGGAATACATCGTCGATAGGATTGTCAGGATTTCTGCTTGCGTAGTAATCCATAACACGTCCGATATTGTTGATAAGATATCTGAATGCGCCTGTTGCCTCATTGTCATCAAAATCAACAGTGATGATACGGTCATTCTGAAGCATTGTCATAGCTGTTGTGCCATCAACACCTCTCTCCTGAGCAACAACATCTACTACAGGATTTGTACCATAAGGAACAGTTCTCTGAAGAAGAAGCTTGTCACCCTGAACGATATTCAGGACTGTTGACTCAGAACCAAGCTGAATAACCATTGTTGTTGAAGCAGCTGTTGTCTGTGTCTTAATAAGCTGAAGCATTGAGTTACCGATGTAATCAAGATCAACTATCTTAAGTCCGCATGCTGTAGCAAGATCATAATAGCTTGCTACCATAGTCATAGGAGCAGCAACTGCCATAACTCTGAGCTGCTTAGTACCATCATCAGCTGTGATAGGCTCAAGTACTGAATGAGATACAATATAGTCTTCTACATTTACCGGGAAGTAATCAGATGCATTGGCATTAATGATGCCTGCAACCTTCTTGTCCGGAACCTGAGGTATAGTAACCTCTCTGTTAACTATCTTCGTAGAATTAAGTACGAAGATAACGTTCTTATTTGTGATACCCGCCGCACTAAGCTGTGATCTGATTGCATTTGCGATAGCTTCATGATTTCTGATGGATCCGTCTTCGAATGAATCTTCAGGTGTCTCAAAGATAAGAACCTTGTGTACGTTGGTCTGCTTCTTCTGAGAAGCGGTAATCTCAACGACAGTGATACTTTCGTTTGTGATGTCTATTGATAAGACTCTTTGATTATTTGCCATTCTATAGCCTCCCTCGCTAATCAGTAGTTCTTTTATATGTATATATATAAGAACCAGTGACCTTAAACCTAGCAATGATGCGCAAACACTATTAAGGTTTCTGGTCTATATAGAATAAGTTTAACGTCACCGTTTCTTATATCGCGGAGATTCTCTCCTTTCAGATATAAAAAACCGCTGACCGCAAAAAAACCCGATTAACATGTCCCACATTTTTTCCATGAACATATTTATCAGCCATTACAATAGTTTATTTGTTTCTACGGCAAAAGAAGTAATAAGGCAGGCCGGCATGTAAGAAACTTACTACCCTTGACGAGGAAGGTTTTACCTTCCTGCCTTATACCCCTAACACCTTAAATTATAGTTAATTCAGAATCAGTCTCTGATTATTCAGCGTAATCACCAGCTGCTGATGGGTTAAGCTGAACACCCTTATCAGTTGTTACATAGAAACGATCTGCTGAGTAAGCAAGAACGTATCCTGTTGATGTATCCTTACGATACTTCTTAGGAGCACCGTTTGGAAGTGTCTTCTGAAGCTCAGCTCCGAAAGAAGCGTATGAACATGTAACACCTGAACCATTGATTGTAGCAACTGAAGCGATAGCATTACCTGTACCAGCTGCTGTCATGATCTCATCGTTAGCTGCTTCGTTTGTCATAGCTGTGTTAGCTGCTGAAACGATCTCGCCTGCTGCTGTAAGGTCATCTGCCCTTCTAGCCTTGTTGATGTAACGGATAAGTGCAGGAGCGATAGCTGCTGCGAGGATAGCCATAATAGCTATAACGATGATAAGCTCAACGAGTGAGAAACCTTTGTTTGACTTCATAACTTTTTTCTCCTTTTCTTAATATAAATTTTTCTCTCATTAGATAATATATATACTGTCCCTCGTCTGACAGTTTATATCTAACTCGGTATATTGAAACGTCCTTTCGGACGAAACAACCTTTTTGATTCTATACACTGTCGACAGCGTCGTACATTGAAAGAATAGGTGAGTAGATGGCAAGTACCATACCACCGACTATAACTGCAAGAACTACGATAAGGAGCGGTTCAAGAGCTGCTGTAAGCGCATCAACTGCTATATCTACTTCTTCTTCATAGAAGTCAGCAACCTTCTCCATCATCTCCTCTACGTTACCTGTCTCTTCACCGATATGCATCATCTGAGGAAGCATAACCGGGAATATATCCATATCACGGATTGGCTTTGAAAGCGGAACACCCTTTGCAACCTGTGTCTTACACTCAAGAAGTCCATCTCTTATGATCTTGTTCTTGATAACCTTAGCTGTCTGCTCAACCGCATCTATAAGCGGAAGGCCTGATGCAAGAAGTGTTGCAAATGTTCTCGAGAATGTAGCTGCCGCACTCTTTACAGTAAGATTTGAAAGAATCGGAAGCTTAATAGCTGCTGAGCTGAAGAACTGCTCACCTGCTGTTGTCTTCTTGAAAACATTAATTGCTATAATTATGCCTATAATAACCGCAATGTAGATATACCAGAAATGAACCAGCGAATCTGAGAAATTAACGAGCATCTGTGTTGCAACAGGAAGCTTCGCACCCATCTCCGTGAACATGTCGGAGAAAATCGGGATAACCTTTACAAGCATTATAGCAACAACAGCGATAACTACGCAGATAACTACGATTGGATATGTCATGGCACCTTTAATCTTCGCCTCTATATGACCATCCTTCTCAAACTGGGTGGCAAGTCTTTCGAAACATATCTCCAACTTACCTGATGCCTCACCGGCATTAACCATGTTATAGAGAATAGGTGGGAATATGTTCGGGTTAAGTTTGAAACCATCCGAAAGAGTACCACCCTTCTGAACATGTGTCTGTGCCTGTCTTATGGCATCCTGAAGATTCTTGTTATCTGATGTTTCTGCCATCATCTCAAGAGCCTGAATTACCGGAACACCGGCACGAAGAACTGCACCAAACTGTTTACAGAATACAGACAGATCTCTTGTTCCGACTTTTTTCTGGAATCCTATCTTAATATCATTGGACTCAGAAATCTCAAGTACGTTGAAGCCTTCCTGCTTCAGTTTCTGCTTTACAGCATCTTCATTCTGACCTTCGATGGAGCCGCTTTTCTGCTTACCATCCCGGTCAATGACTTTGTAATTATACTTTGCCATTCCTTTTCCTCCACACCTTTTTTCATACCACGTGCATTATATTTACATAATAATACAACAATGATTGTTTTTTTTCAAAGTTTTTTGTCTATTTTTACTTACCAATCACATTTATTTCATAACATTATGTTAACTAGTACAGATTCTTCTTCATTGTTACCTGATCCTGTGCATACATGAGGCACATCTCTCTTGTGATAACGCCGTTTCTGAAAAGATCTGTAAGAGCATCATCCATCGTGATCATTCCAAGTCCCTTGGAAGTCTGAATCGTAGATTCAATCTGATGAGTCTTTGCTTCACGGATCTGAGATCTTATAGCAGGGCTCGCAAGCATGACCTCGAATGCTGCAACTCGTCCTCTGTTGTCCGCAGTAGGAAGAAGCTGCTGGGAGATAACTCCCTCGATAACCATCGCAAGCTGAATACGTATCTGCTGCTGCTGATGCGGCGGGAATACGTCGATGATACGGTCGATGGTTGCTGCTGCACCAATGGTATGAAGTGTTGAGAATACCAAATGGCCCGTCTCGGCAGCTGTTATCGCAATCTGAATAGTCTCAGGATCACGCATCTCACCTACGAGGATTATATCAGGATCCTCACGGAGTGCGGCACGAAGAGCATTATCGAAGGAAAGTGTATCCATACCGAGCTCTCTCTGATTAACTATTGATTTTTTATGCTTATGAATATACTCTATAGGATCTTCAAGTGTAATGATATGTGTTGAAAGATTTTCATTTGCCTTGTTGATTACCGATGCAAGTGTCGTTGACTTACCTGAACCTGTAGGTCCTGTAACCAGAACAAGCCCTCTCTTCTTCTTGTAAAGGTCTACAACTGCAGGCGGTATACCCAGGGCTTCCGGCTTAGGTATGATCGTATCAATCTTTCTGTATGCAGCCGCCATACGGCCTCTGTCCATGAAAACATTAACACGGAAACGTCCAAGTTCTCCAACAGAATATGCAAAGTCGCATTCACCTCTGTCCTTAAGTATTGCTTTCTGTCTTTCATTCATGGTCATTCCGATACTTTCCGCACAACTCTCAATAGTAAGCGGCGGAACATCTACCTCTTTAAGCGCACCGTTGATACGGAACTTAGGAGGTATACCTACGGCAAGGTGAACGTCAGATGCATTCTGTTCGATCGCCATAGCCAGGAGTTCGTTCATATCTATCATATCTACGCCTTCCCCCAATCTTTCTTAATTATTTATTTGATGCAGCCCGGCTGCACTGTGAACATTTTAATACTCATCTTCAGTAGTATAAGTAATCTTCTTCATCTCACTTATACTTGTAATACCGTTAAGTACGTGCTTACCGGCACTCATCTTAAGTGTTGACATACCTTCTTCAAGAGCCTGCTTCTCAATTACGTCTGCAGTGCCGCCCTTTGCGATAACCGATGCAAGTGACTTGGATACAGGCATCATCTCGTAAACACCGATTCGGCCTGCATAACCTGTATTATTGCACAGTGCGCATCCGCCTTCACCCGGTTCGTAGATAACTACATCCTCATCAGGATCGTCAATTCCGAGTGCCTTCTTCTCTTCTTCATCAGCAAGTCTCGGAACCTTGCAGGAAGAACAGAGCCTTCTTACAAGTCTCTGGGCAATAACTCCTACAAGAGCATCACCAATGATATAATCCTCAATACCCATGTCTATGATACGGGTAACTGTAGAAGCCGCTGAATTCGTATGCAGTGTCGAAACAACAAGGTGTCCTGTGATAGCTGCCTGAACGGCGATCTTAGCAGTCTCGCCGTCTCGGATCTCTCCTATCATTATGATGTCCGGGTCCTGACGAAGGATAGACCTAAGCGCTGCAGCGAATGTCATCTCAGCCTTTACATTAACCTGAACCTGATTGATACCATCGATATTTGCCTCGACAGGATCTTCAACAGTTATGATATTAACATCTTCTTTATTAAGTTCTGAAAGTGATGTATAAAGTGTTGTTGACTTACCCGAACCTGTAGGACCCGTAACAAGGATGATTCCATGCGGGTTACTTAGGATGCCGTCAAATACCTTGATCTCGTCACTGGAGAAACCAAGTCCCGACTTAGGCTTCGTAAGGCCATCCTTAGAGGTAAGTCGCATAACCGTCTTCTCGCCATACACGGTAGGAAGTATGGAAACACGGACATCAAACTCTCTTCTGTCAACCATGATGGTGATACGACCGTCCTGAGGCTTTCTCTTTTCAGCTATATCCATTCCACCGATGATCTTAATACGGGCACTGATAGCAGGAAGAAGTGATATATCATATGTCATAACCTGTTTCAGGGCACCGTCTATACGGTATCTTACTCGAACTCTTGATTCAAGAGCTTCTATATGAATATCGGATGCTCTCTGACGAACACCACCTTCAATAATCTGGTTAACAAGGAGAACGATAGGTGAGTTTTCAACTTCACTGTTCAGTTCTTCCTGATCATCAAGATTGAGTGTAGCTTCCTGCTCGGTCTTATATGCTTCAGCAGCCTTCATAGCCTGACTGCTTCCGTAATACTTATCTATGGCTGCCTGGACTTCTTCTTCAAATGAAAGCATAGGCTCTATCTGAAGTCCGGTCATAAGTCCAAGGTCATCAACCGCATCAAGATCAAGCGGGTCAGCCATGGCAACCTTAAGAACATTAGGGTTGTTAGGATCAAATTCGATAGGAAGTGCTTTATACTTATCAAGAACCTGTGGATCAGGTATAAGCTTAAGTATTGAATCTTCAATCTGCGCCGCCCTGACCTCACAGAAGTCAACTCCCATCTGTGTTGTAAGAACTGTAATAAGGAGGTCACGGCTTATGAATCCCATCTCCTGTATAACAGTACCGATACGTCCACCTGTCTCTTTCTGTCTGACAAGTGCTTCCTGGAGCTGTTCCTCTGTAATAGCCCCTGCTTCAACCAGAAGATCACCGATACGGATCTTCTTTCTTCCTGCTCCCATTCGCATAATGAAACCTCCAAAATGTCGCCAACATATAGGCATAGCTATCCCTATGCCTAAAATTAGTTAACGTAATTATAGCATACTAAAAAAAATAATAAAAGACAAAGTATATTTTTGTGCAAAATTACTTATTAATTTTCTTTTAAAATCTACATTTAGTGGTATAAAAAATCAGAATTCGCATATATTGTTCTGCTTATTATAACAATTCTCTAATTAGCACATTCTGCTACTTCACATAAAACCTAAAAATAAGCGGACTGCTATCACATCTCATTTAATTTATTTTCACCAACCACTTCTTTTATAACATATTGCGGTGATTCATTGATACATATATATATCCTTCCGATATACTCTCCTATCAGTCCCAGCATTATAAGGATAGTACCGCCAATTATCATAAGAAGCGCTATTATGGTACTCCAGCCTTCCACACTGGCGATTCCCATAAGCCGTCTTACAACTATAAATATAGTATAGATAAAACCAAGTGCCGCGATTATAAATCCGAGATATGAACTGAACTGCAGAGGTTTTACTGAAAACGCAGTAAATCCGTTGAGCCAGAGAGCCATCAGCGATCTGAATGTATATCCGGAACGACCTTCAAGTCTCGGTCTGTGTTTTGTCTTTATGCAGGTGATATTTCTGGTAGTTCTTAAAACCAGTCCTCCCAGATAAGGAAATGCATTTTTATATCTGACCATTTCATCAATGATATATTTTCTGGCAACGTAGAAGCTTCCGCCCTTAAGGTCTTTGGGTTGATCAAGCATCACTTCGCTCATCTTCTTTGCCATCCATGTACCAAACCTTCGAAATGCATTCTGCTTTATTTCTTCATAATAGGCATATACAACATCATAACCCTCGTAAATCTTTTCAAGGAGTTCGGAAAGAGAATCAAGAGGGGCCTGTCCATCATCATCCAGAGATACTACATACTCTCCTGTACAGGCAGCATATCCTGCAAGCAATGCTGCATGCTGTCCAAAGTTTTTGGACAGATTAATACCAGTAATCTCTTTTTTGCTATCACTTAATTCTTTTATAACATTCCAAACATTATCCGGAGAACAGTCATTGACTAGGATTATCTCAAAACCGTCATTTTCAATTTCCGTCATACGTTCATATATTTCATCTACTACTTTTCCCAAAGTACCTTCTGATCTATAACACGGAATAACAAAAGACAACGTAGCCATTTTTAAACCTCATTACATTTTATCATATCACTTATATTACCGGGTTCTCCATGCCCCGGAAAAACCATTTCTATCTCTCCGGCTTTACTCTTAAGAAATGGAATTGTTTTTTCAAGAAACAGCTTTTTACTGCCTGTAGGAAACCTGGTTACGGTAGGAATCCCAAGAAGTGTATCTCCGGAAAAAAGATATTTTCCATCCATAACATAACATGTGCTTCCGGAAGAATGCCCCGGAAGTATTACCGTCTCGATTGAATGGCCACAGCAACTTACAATCTGACCATCTTCCAATACACAATCTACAGATGCACTTATCGCTTTAACATCTTTAAGGAGGGTATTATCCGGATGAAACATCAAAAATATATCAGCCTTATTTGACAGATTCTTTGACGGATTTTTAACAGCTTCCGCACATGAATCATTTGAATATATTCTGCATTTATAGTTTTCTTTTAAATAAGGAATACCGTATATATGATCAAAATGCTCGTGAGTAAGAAATACATTCACATTTTTTATTCTGTTTTTCTTCATAAATGCATCCATCTCGCTACAGTAAACAGCATCAAAAAGGATTGCATTTTCACCGTCTATGATCATATAGGTTTTGGAATCTATTACGTTCCATGGAAAGATATATATATTTATTCCGCCTAACTCAAATTTCTCCAATTTGAATATTCCTTTACCCAACAAATATCAGATTAGTCGTTCCGTCATGTTTCATACCGTACTTCATATGAAATTTTAACGAAGCAACATTATCACTTTCAATCCAGGAATATAAGTACTTCCCTCCTGAAAGCACATATTCGCTGATAAGTTTCTTCAAAAGAGGATGTATACAACCCTTCTCTCTGTCATTAATGACCTGATTAATATAAAGCTTTCCGGGTTCTTTAACTAGCTGTAACAGAGTTACTATTTCTCCCTCTTTTGTTTCCGAAATATAGAATTCTCCTCTTTCGATCGATTGATATATTTCCTGCAGAGTTCCGAGGTGACTAATTCTCTTATCAAATGTTTCATGTAATTTTCGATATATATCTGCCGCTTCCCCGTTTGTTGCGGCATGACAGTTCTCAGGCAGTATATCACTCTCCTGAAAAAGATTCAATTTACTGCAATCTGTACAGGAAAACCGGAGAAGCGATGCATATTCACGAAGCCCTGCCCGTATTAGCATCTCTCTTTCTGCTTCAGGTTTTCTTGTTACCACTTCTATAACAGAATCTGTTTTTTGTGCTATATTAACAACGCCTCTGAGAACACTTTCATCTTTCGCGAAATAAAACAATCTGTGCACTTCAGAATCTTTTATAACATAAACAATGAATCCCTCTGTTTCTTCCTTAAGGATAATCTCTTTTTCATCAAATATATCAAGGTTATAACAGTTAGTTATTATCCTGCCATACTTTTTTTTCATCAACCCAACGGAGTCAGTGAGAATCTGCTTCATCTTGATACCCCTAAGTCTAATACGGAATCTCAATCATATCACAATTTTTAAAATTGCCAAGTGTTATTATAACAACGCCCCATGTAAGTCCCGATCCAAATGCTGACAAGCAGCACTTGTTCTTTTTATTCTTCATTTCTTCTCTACAGTTCAGCACTGTAGTAAGCGGTATACAGGCACCGCTTGAATTACCATAATTCTCCACCAGATTCATAGGAAGTCTGTCTTCAGGTATCCCCACCTTCTCAGCAAGTTTCTTGAGCATAAACTTATTTGGCTGATGGAATAAGAATAGATCAAAATCATCAGTCTTCACTTCCTGCTCAGCAAAAACTCTTTCCAGCATAGGAGGTACTTCTCTTTGCACAAAATTAAATACCGCCGCACCGTCCATATGAATATTATCAAGGGATCTGAAATTTCCATCCCCCTGATCTGTCATTACGCATGTAGTAGCATCCGACGGAGTTCTGAATCCTCCGGCAGGTATTATGAGCGCATCCTTACCACTTCCGTCAGTATTCAGTTCCAGATAAATATCATCGCTGACCCCATTTTCAATAACGGAAATTGTCACAGCATCGCCGATAAGCGGAAAATCATTTCTGTCTCTCTTCGATACTTTATGACTCAGCAGATCACCGTTTATGAGAAGAACTTTTTTATCAGACATATGCTCCAGAATCAAAAAACTCTCCATTAAGCCCTGAATAAATCCGCAGCATCCCTGAGACAGATCCACACAGAGAACATCCGTACCAAGTCTGAATCTGTCATGAATTATATTGCTGATATGCGGCACAAAAAAATCCGGACAGAGTGTAACTACTATTAACGCTCCTATTTCCTCTTTTTCTATCCATGAATTCTGAAGCATATATTCAATACCCTGAACAGCAAAATCCGAAACAGTCGATTCAGGTTTTGAAAGCCTGTGCTTATTAAAGCCCATTACTTTCTTGAGTCTCATAGTCTGATTTACAGGAAATGAATAATTGTTTACTTCATCATCAAAGAACGATTCTTCATCAGGAACCACTCCAAGCATAGATGTTATCAGTTTATCTTTAAAAACAAACTTCATCTAGATATCTCCCTTGTTTTTCACCACCAATTCAACAATTGCATCTATACCGGAAAAATTCTCCGGAACAATATCAAGTCCATCTATACTTATGCCATATTCATCTTCTATCATACTTATCAGCGATACTATATCAAACGAATCAAGCAGTCCGTCCTCTATAAAATCAGTACTGTTTTCAAAATCAAATTCAGGTCTGAGCTCTGTAAGCATTCCTTTAATTGCATCAGCTATTTCCATTTTATCATTACCTTTCGTTTACTTTTTGGCTAAGCAGTAATCTGTCTATCTTACCATTTGTATTCTCAGGCATTTGAGGCAGCCTTATAAATACTTTTGGAATCATGTATGAAGGAAATACTTTTGAAAGCTCAACTCTGAAAGCCTTATCACTCACTTCTTCAGTATTTTCATAATACAGTACTATCTCTTTTGTCTCTTTTTTATATACCGCACAGCAACGCCTGACCAGTTTCAGATCATTATCGATCACATGTTCTATCTCACCAAGCTCGATTCTGTATCCCATATGTTTTATCAGACTGTCCCGGCGTCCCTTAAACAGAATATTACCATCCTGCCTCATACACACAATATCACCGGTTCTGTATATAGTTTCCGGATATGAATTATTAAGAGGATTCTGTACAAATGCTTTGCCGGTCTTTTCCGGATTGTTATAGTAACCCATCGCAAGCCCGGTTCCTCTCACACAAAGTTCCCCTTCTTCGTCAATGCCGCATAATTCATCCCTGTCATTAAGGATCAGAATATCCGTATTACTGTATGGGACACCTATAGGAAGCGGTTCCTTTTCATCCGGTCTTCCTTTAACGATATAATATGTACAGTCCAACGTTATCTCGATAGGTCCATACAGGTTTGCAAATGTAACGCCCGGAAGCTTATCATACCAATAATTAAACTGCTTGGTCGGAAAAACCTCGCCCGCAAACCATACCATTCTAAGATCCGGCAGACTCACTTTATCCAAAAGCTCCATATTGGCGATGTTGACCATAATGGATGGAACCCAGAATATAAAGCTGACTTTTTTCTCATTTACATATTGAAGCAGCCTTGCCGGAAACGCGGAAAGCATGGCATCGATCAAAACAAGTTTAGAACCATATACCATCAGGCTGCAGAGTTCAAAGTCAAAAATATCGAATACAATAGGTGAAAGTGATCCCATCACTTCAGTCCCATTCAACCCAAAGACATTTCGGGACTGTTTCATAAAATCCTCGAAGCTTCTGTAATTAAGAACTACCCCTTTCGGAACCCCTGTTGAGCCCGAAGTATTGATGACACACATCGGATCGGTATCTATAACCGACTCCTGTCTTTTATATATAGTATCTGTATCAGATTGGCTGGTCCATTCAACATCATCTATAAATAAAATCCTGTTACTGCTTTCATCTATGACGCCGGCATACTTATGACTGGTAATAATCAGATCCGGTTTAGCAAGACTGAGTATGTTTGCAATCCTCTCGGAAGGTGTTTTAACATCAAGATTCATAAAAAAATCTGAAGCATACATGATGCCCACATCTGCAATGACCGCATTTATCTCTTTGGGCAATAGAACAGCTACGAGACTCTTACGGGAGTAAGCGGTTTTCCCAATGATGAGTTCCGCCAGACATAGAGCCTTTTCTCTAAGTTCCTCAAAAGACAAAGTCTCATTGTTCCTTTCGACTGCCGTATCATTTTTCTTTTTCTCTACTATCTTTTCAAAACTATCAATAAATGTAATCATAATGTTCCTTCTATGATACTATCTATCAGTAATATCCGTAGTCCTTCCCCCGTCAATTACAATCTGCTGACCGGTAATCCAGGATGCTTTATCCGATAAGAGCAGTTCCACCATAGGAATCAGCTGTTTTGGCTCACCAATCCCCATGGGATTTGCATTTTGGATACTGTTCTCAATCTTTTCATCAGCAAATATATCTTTAGTCATGTTTGTTTTCATCCCACCGGGAAGAACTGAGTTTATCCGAACCCTCGGAGCCAGTTCAACTGCAAGATTTCTGACTATTCCATCCAGAGCAGCTTTTGACGAACCATATAAACTAAATGCAGCTGCACCTCTCTCGCTGATATTACTGGATATCATCACAGCAGATTTAAATGAATCCTTATTGTACTTTCTTGAAACCAGCGTCTTAATCATAATCTCGGGAGCAAAAGCATTTACCGAGAATATCTCACGCATGGCATCGACCGTAACCGCTCTAAGCGGAAGCATCTTCATGTATCCGGCGCAGTATATCATGCCATCAATTTCTATCCGGTTTTCCTTAATAAATCTGCCGAGTTCCGTTTCCAGATTATCTATATCCGAGAGGTCATAATTCCATGCAAGAATACTGTGTCCGGAATCACACAGATTCTTCGTTTCCTGAAGTCTTTCCTGATTCCTTCCGGAAATGATCACATCTCTATACTTTGAAAAATATACAGCCATTTCCCTTCCCACTCCGGAAGAGGCACCTGTTATAAGTAAATATCCCATATTATCTTGCTGTAAAGCCTCCATCAATATTTAATACCGCACCCGTCATCCACTTTGATGCATCCGAAAGAAGAAATGCTATGCCATTTGCAATATCGATAGGCTCACCCCATCCCAGAGGATGCATAGCCTCAATTTCTTCTTTATACTTATCATCAAACATAGGAGTTATATCATCCGCCATTTCCGAATTGATAAACCCGGGAGCTATGGCATTTACTCTTATCCCTTTTGACGCAAGTTCTATAGAAAGAGACTTAGTCATTCCGACTACCGCAGCTTTACTTATTGTATATGCAACATTACAGGCAGATCCGACAACACCATACACAGATGATATAAAAACAAATGAGCCCTGATGACCCGAGTCTTTATTCTTTCTTTCAGAAATGATTTTTGCCAGATTAAGCCCCGCTTCTACGTTTATACGCTGAACCTTTTCATAGTCACTCATCAAGAGCACCCTTAGAGGCACTATAGAAGGTATACCCGCACAATGAACCATACCTGTAAAGCCGTAATCCAGTTCCTTTCTGACACTTTCTATCTCTGTTCTTACAGTGTCAAAATCTGTAAGATCACAACAAATACATTTAACATTGTCAGAGATATCTTTTTTTACAGTATTTAACTTTTCTCCATTATTATCGATAAGTATCAGAAATGCTCCCAGTTCGTGAAGTCTTTTTGCAGCAGCTTTCCCGATGCCGGACGCTGCTCCTGTTACAATTATATTCTTTCCGACCAGACTCATTGGGTTGATCATTATATTCCACCTCTCAAATCAGAGCTCATTTTACAGGAAAGTTCCACCATCAACCGGAAGTATTCTTCCTGTAATATGTCTGCTTCTTCTGCTTAGTAAAAACAGAACTGAATCAGCAACATCCGAAGGTTCTCCTATTCCCATAAGTGAAGATGCACCAAGTACAGAAGGATCACTTCCTTTTTCTATAACCTTCTGCATCATTTCTGTCCGGATCATACCGGGAGCCACTGCATTTATACGAATACCTTTTTCATAAAGTTCTATGGAAAGACATCTTACAGCTGCTTCCATAGCCGCTTTTGAAGCAGCATATACTGTCTGGCACTTTTCTCCTCTTTCGGTGACAATTGAAGAGATACCTACTATAGCAGAATCAGCATTATGATTTTTATTCTTCGAAAAAACTCTCACCATCTCAACAAACGAAAGAAAGTTGATATTCATCACTCTCGCAGCCTGTTCTTTGGTTATTATCCTGACAGGCATAACCGCAGATACTCCTGCAGAGTAAATAAAACCATCCAGCGGCCCATAACGCTCAACTATCTTCCCCATCAGAGAATCATATTTATCTTCTTTTTCAAGGTCGAAGGGACAGACCATATGTCCGCTTCCCTCCAGCATATCATACGTCCTGGAGAGCTCCTCTTCATTTCTTGCAAGTAGAATAACCTTTGCTCCCTCTTCTGACAGAGAAACAGCTGTCTCTCTGCCTATCCCTGATGATGCGCCTGTTACCAGATAAACTTTATTTTCTAATCCAAAACCTTTCATAAGAAACCCTTCAGCATCAGAATTTTTCATCCCACACATAATCGGTAAATACAGGTTCTAAAACACATTCACGATCCAGATCAAATGACAACGCTCCCCATGAAAGTCCCACTCCAAATCCGGATGTAAGAAGCTTCACATGGTCTTCTTCAATGTTTGCAAAAAGGTCTGCTATCGCAATCGGGATTGAAGCACTGCTGACATTTCCATATTTATCTATGGATATTGGAACCCGGTCAGCCGGAAGCCCTGCTTTTCTTGCTATTGTATCGATGATCATCTTGTTGGCCTGATGCAGTACGAAGTAATCGTAATCAGATATTGACGTACCCGTTTTGGAAAAGAAATCATCTAAAAGCTGAGGCACTTCAGTTATAGAAAACTGAAATACATCAGTGCCGTTCATTCTTGGCTTATTATCTCCGGAATCTATATTATCCTTCGTAAGAGGATATCTCTGTCCACCGTAAGGTGTATATATAGCCTTATAACCACTTCCATCAGATCTTAGGAGTCCGCTTATATTTCCTTCACCGGCTTCTATAAGCGTGGCTGAAGCGCCATCTCCGAAAAGGTATTCATGCTCAATATCATAATTAACATCTCCCGCCAAAAGCAGAACTTTAGTAGCTGCTTTTGAAACGATCAAAGAAGCTGCATGATATATTCCATATACATATCCCGAACAACCCAGATTTATATCAAAAGCCATACAGTCTTTAGATAAACCAAGTCGTTTCTGAAGGATTATAGCAGTAGAAGGTCTGAGGTAGTCAGGATTTTGAGATATAAACAAGACTGTATCAACAGCTTCCCTGTCCACATCAAAAGATGTCAGAAGTTTATCTGCCGCAGCAAAACAGAGATCAGACGTTGTCTGCTTTCCATTTGACAGATACCTGTCCTGTATACCTGTACTCTTTTTGAATCTTTTCAGCGCTCTTTCATCCATTCCTGTATCAATATCATCTAAGGATACCTTTTTAGCCGGGAGCGCAACACTTATCCCGGATACTCTGACACCCGGAAAAACGCAAAAAGCCATATGCTAGGCCTCCATAAAATCAATCACATCTTTAACAGTCACAAATTTCTTTATATCGTCGCCACTTAATGTTTTACCAAGATTTGAATCAAAGATTGCGATAAGCGACAAAGCGGCTATCGAGTCCCATTCGTCAAAATCAGCTAATACATCTTCCGGTTTAAGCGTTCCCGGTTCAAGGTCCATAGCTTCTTCCAATAAACCTATTTTTTCTGCTTCACTCATAACTGATTACCTCCTTTTTTAGAAGCCAGTTGATTTATCAACTGACGGATTTTCTTTGTATGTTCTTTATCAAATGCTGTTTCAAAAAGCAGACACTCTGTACCGCCTCTCGTAACTGTTCCGACAGGTTCATACCCGAGTTTTTGCTGACTTTTGATATGTTTCCTGTTGTTCGTATATATCACAGCAATTTTTCTTTTTAATCCAAGAATATCTATGGCAAAATCTTCTAAGAGTATTTCTGCCTCCATTGCTTCTACCGGCGACCCGTCATTTACTTCTCTTCCAACTTCTCCGGCATCACCGACAATATCATAAACTCCTATCAGCCCTATCTTTTCATCGTTGTTATTATATACTACGAAATAATAATCTCCCGGTTTCTGTCTTTGTCTTCGTATGAATTCTCTCTGAGCTTCGACGGACTCAGCAAGCTGTCCGACTGTACTCCGATTATTCTCGGCATTTCTGATATTAAATGAAAACTCCGCATCCTCCTCGTTTATACTCTTGAAATATACGAAATTCCCTCGAAACTCTTTATCATAAACCATTGTTACTTGACCGCCTTATGATTATTATACTCTGTCAAAAACTATACGAAAGCAATTATCCAACCAGGGAATATATGCATATACCGGCTATAATGAGCGATAGTGCCAGTATTTTTTTTAGATTAATCTTCTCTCCGAAGAACTTCACGCCAAATATGGTTACATAGATATAACTTGTGCTCTCTAATATCCCTCCAAAAGAAAGAGGAATGCCTCTATAAGAGATTATGGCCATAAGCGTCGTAACAAAGAAAAGTATATATGCACTTATAACAAGGGGATTCAGATACTCTTTAATGCGAGAATCATATTCTTTTTCAGCCGCCTTTTTCAGCATTGCCTGAGAAACTGCACTGAGAAAATATGCCATGAGTATCAGAAGGACGAATCTAAGATCATATTTCATGGTCATTCTCACCAGCCTTTCCCACATCTTTTTCATCCGACAATGAAAAGATCACCATACCGAGTATAACCATGATCACCCCGATTACTTTACCTAAAGTAATCTCTTCTCCAAAAACTACTGCCCCCCAGATGAGTCCCCAAACTACAGTTACCGCTTTATTGGCGAATGCCATAGTAAGCGGCAGTCTCTTTATAATCTGCTGCCAGACGACAGCGTAAAGACCCATGATAAGAATCATTATACCATAATACATGCAGAATCTAAAGCTGAGGAATTCTTCACCCGAAGCTTTTTTGCTGCAGACTCCGCAAAACGAATATACCATCAGCACGATATGAAGAATGAAGATTATCTTTAATTTACTATTATCTTTTTTCTTATTCATGCCATATTCCTATGAACCATACATAAGCTTCATTATTTCCGGATACAGTTACATCCGACAGAAAACTATCCGACAAAAAAAACACTGACTTTCTCTATAATATAATCCACATCCTCAGGCGGCAGATTGTAGAACATAGGAAGACGTATGAGTCTGTCACTTTCCCCGGTTGTATATCTGTCTTCACCGGAGAATCTCCCGAACTCATGGCCTGCCGGTGATGTATGAAGCGGCACATAATGAAAGACCGCATAGATTCCATTTTCTTTAAGATAACCAAGTAATTTTGTTCTTTCTTCCAGATCCCTTACTTTGATATAGAACATATGCGCATTATGGGTATATCCTTCAGGGATGAAAGGAAGCTCTATCAACCCTGCATCAGCCAGTTTTTTAAGGCCTTCAAAATACCTGTTCCATGTTTTCATACGGTTGTCCAGAATCATATCCGCCACTTCAAGCTGTGCCCAGAGATAAGCAGCATTCATATCACTGGGAAGATATGAACTTCCTTTATCAACCCAGGTATACTTATCTACCAGTCCGCGGAAGAATTTACTTCTGTTAGTTCCCTTCTCACGAATAATCTCCGCTTCTTCTATATATTCATCACGATTAATGAGAAGAGCCCCGCCTTCTCCCATGCTGTAGTTCTTTGTTTCATGAAAGCTGAAGCACCCAAAGTCACCTATGGTCCCGAGAGCCTTGCCTTTGTAGGTACTCATCATGCCCTGTGCCGCATCTTCTATAACAAAAAGATTATGCCGTCTTGCAATGTCCATGATGACATCCATCTCACAGGCTACACCCGCATAATGAACAGGCACGATAGCCTTTGTTTTTTCCGTGACTGCCGCTTCTATCAGCCTTTCATCTATATTCAAAGTGTCCGGCCTTATATCTACAAAAACAATCCTAGCCCCCCTGAGTACAAAGGCATTTGCGGTAGATACAAATGTATATGCCGGCATTATAACCTCATCTCCGGGCTTTATATCTATAAGAATCGCAGCCATTTCAAGTGCATGAGTGCAGGACGTTGTAAGAAGTGCCTTAGGAGTGCCGGTTTTCTTTTCTATCCACTCATTACATCTTTTGGTAAATTCACCGTCACCGCAGATCTTATGATTCTCTTCTATTGCTTTCTTTATGTAACTCAGTTCAGTTCCGATATACGGAGTTTCATTAAAGTTGATCATAAATCTCTTTTCTGTAAAAACAAACTATCTATATATCTAATCTAATTAGTCATTACCGCCTGCATCTTCAGTTCCGGCCTTTCTTCTTATCACCATGCCGGTTTTGATTTCAGCATTTCCCTCTGAATCTTTCTTAGCCAGTGTAACATGAAGCTCCTGTTTTGGATGAGGTGCCGAATCCATAGGATTGCCTTTTTCATCAGCGATTGCTGTAATAACTGCCTTTATATTCTCACCGGCAAATGTCATGATCTCCACTTCCTCGCCGACTGTGAATTTGTTCTTCTGATGGAGCATTATTCTGAAACTGCCTGATGCCGATTCCACATTTTCTATCGTACCAAGATATATATAATTCTGAACATATGTATTACTGTCATATATCTGAGTCTCATGATCCGGTTTTCCAAAATAAAATCCGGTAGTGAACTGTCTGTATGTGCAGGCAGCTATCTGCTCCATGTAGTAATCAGCCTTACTTCTGTAGATTTCTATATCATTATAATAATCATCAATCGCTTCTCTGTAGATCTTGGCGACACTGGCAACATAAAGTGCCGTCTTCATCCTGCCTTCAACTTTAAATGAATATATTCCCGCATCGATCATCTCCGGTATATGATTCACCATGCAGAGGTCCTTGGAATTAAAGATATAGGTTCCTCTCTCATCCTCTTCAACAGGGAGATATTCTCCCGGTCTTTTCTCTTCAACAACGGCATATTTCCATCTGCAGGGATGTGTACAGGCTCCTTTGTTGGCATCTCTTCCGGTAAAATAAGAAGAAAGCAGACATCTTCCGGAATATGAGATGCACATAGCCCCATGCATAAAGGCCTCAATCTCAAGATCATCCGGGATATTTGCCCTTGTTTCTTTTATCTCTGCAAGAGACATTTCTCTTGCACATACTATTCTGGTTGCACCAAGGTCATGCCAGAATTTAAATGTAAGGTAATTGGTATTATTTGCCTGTGTGCTTATATGAATATCAATAACAGGTATTATCTCTTTAACCAGTGTAAAGATTCCGGGATCGGAAACCAGTATGGCATCAAAGCCGTATTCCTTTATCTCTGCAAGATACTTCTTTATCCCATCCAGGTCATAATTATGTGCATAGATATTTACGGTAAGATATACTTTAACACCCTTTTCATGGGCATATGCTATACCTTCCTTCATTTCCTCCGGTGTAAAGTTATCTGCCTTTGCACGAAGACTGTAACTGCTTCCACCCATATAAACCGCATCAGCACCATATTCTATGGCAGTCTTCATAGTTTCAAAAGAACCCGCCGGCATCAGTAATTCAATTTTACCATCTCTGATATTTTTCATTTGTATTCTCTTTATCTTATGTTTTATATAGTACAAAACCTCAGATATTATACCACATACGACACTGTCATTCCATCCCCTATTGCCACGATACTTGTAACAAACCGGGAATCATTTTTTAAGTTATACAAGAACTTACGCATCTTATCGTGTATAGTTCTGTCTCTTTTCTCAACATGGAAATGAGAGTCCAGGACTTCCCCGCCCATAAGTATGTTATCGCAAACAATGACACTGCCCTTATGAACGTATTTCAGTACACCATCGAGATAATTCTGGTACTGGGATTTAGCCGCATCTATAAAAACCATATCGAAGTTTTCACCTGAAAGATCATCTGATTCGAGAATCTTCGCGGCATCACCTTCGATAACTCTTATAAAATCTGAAAGTCCCATACCGGCTATATTTTTTCTCGCTGTTTCTGCCGTGTCATGCTCCAGCTCTACAGTAGTGACAGCAGCATGCCCGGCGTACATACGCATAGCTTCTGCCATAATGATTGCAGAATATCCCACTGCCGTTCCAAGTTCCAGAATATGTTCAGGTTTATGCATTGTGATAATGAGTTTCAGAAATTCTCTGGTCTCATCTCGTATTATCGGAACACATGAACTAAGGGCTTCCGAGTGTATCTCTCCCAGAAGCCCTGCGTCATCTCTGTTATATGAATTAATGAATGTACGTATTCTATCGTAGTCCATTTTTATCTCCAAAACAGATGACAGCCTAAATTCAGCTTAAACTGTCATCTGTTTATGAATATGTCTTTTTATTCTCCGCCTTCTCCGGTGTCAGTGTCCCCACCGTCTTCGCCGCCGTCTTCAGGAACATCTTCTCCACCGGACTCATCACCGGTCTCCCCGGCATCATAAACATCATTTCCGGTGTCAACCTTAATCTTATCATTTGCATCATCCGTGTCTTCTTCCTCTTCCTTCTTATAGCCACAGATGAGCTCGATGATCTCGTTATATTTCATGGCCGCTGACATACCATAGGTTCCCGGCTTTACATCCTTGCCGTAACCGCCTATCTTAAGCTTGGCCATCATAACATACTTATTCTCGATAACGCCCGCATCATATATGATCTCTGATATCTCAGTTGCGGAAGAATCCTTAGGAATCTCGACTACCACAGTTTTTCTGGTGGCTGGATTCTTCGCCTTATCACTGAATACATCATATGAGAATTTAAATGATACAGAGAATCCTCTTATGAGTATAAATATGATCACTATATCGATCAGAAGTTCCGCGCCATAGTAAATAAAACCGCCGAGTCCTCTTTCGGCCATTTTATATCCATCTATCTTAGATTTTTTCTTACGTCTTTTTGCCATATTAATTCCTCTAGCATTTTCATGTACGATACAACAGTATTATGAACACATCGACATTCATGAAATCATACATCAATCAGTATTTCATCATTTTGTATCAATACACACGAAAATGTATCAGTCATCTTCATTTACTACTTCAAAGAATATATCACGTGCAGTCACAGAATACATTTCCCTTATAAGTCCCGAAAGCCTGCTCTCTGCTCTCAGGAAATCGCTGACAACAGAATTATGAAGCAGATCATCATAATCAATGAGCATTTTAGACAGATCATCAAACCTGTTATCTCCACTGTAATTGTGGATATCTGCATTGATTCGTTTAAGCTCCTTCAGGCTCTTATAAAGATCCTTATTGGCTCTTAAGTTCTTCCTTGCCTGCACATACTTTCTGTACTCTTCGGAATCCTTAAGCATCTGATTCAGTTTCCTGCACTCATCAATAATATCACTCATGCTATACCTCTGAGATTATTGGAAGTATCATAGGACTTCTCTTGGTTCTCTTCCAAAGGAATTCACCCAGTGAATCCCTGAGACTTGACTTGATTCTTCCCCAGTCATAGGAATATCTTCTGATGGCTTCCGAAAGGGCTTCTTCTGCCACAACCCTGCAGTCTTCTATAAGCATCTCCGACTCTCTTACATATACAAAACCGCGGGATACTATATCAGGTCCTGCAAGTAACTCGCCTGACGCACGGTCAAGTGTAACTGCAACTACTATAAGTCCGTTCTGTGAGAGCTGCTGGCGGTCACGAAGAACGATATTACCTACATCACCTACTCCGAGTCCATCTACAAGGACTTCACCTGTTTCAACCTTACCGGTCACTTCAAACATATCATCCGAAAGCGAAAGTACATCTCCTGTAGAAAGAATCTTGATGTTTTCTTTCGGAATTCCCATCTCACGGGCAAGCTCCGCATGACGTCTCAGATGCTTATATTCACCGTGAACCGGGATTGCATACTTTGGTTTAGTCAGCGCATACATGAGCTTCAACTCTTCCTGGCAGGCATGTCCCGAAACATGAGTATCATGATAGATAACCTTTGCGCCCTTCATCTCAAGTTCATTTATAACTCTGTTGACTGACTTCTCATTTCCCGGAATTGGGCTGGATGAGAAGATAACCAGATCCCCCGGTATGATAGAAATCTTACTGTGAATATTCGCAGCTATCCTGGAAAGAACAGCCATATTCTCTCCCTGACTTCCAGTGGTTATGATTACTTCCTTTTCACCAGGATAATCATTTACCTTTTCCATATCGATAAGTGTATTATCAGGAATCTTCAGAAAGCCGAGCTCGGATGCGATACCGAGTACATTTATCATACTCCTGCCGTCTACAGCAACCTTACGTCCATACTTATAGGCAGAATTAATGATCTGCTGTACACGGTCAACATTTGATGCAAATGTAGCGATTATGATACGTCTGTCTCTGTTATCATCGAAGAGACGGTCAAATGTCTTTCCTATGGTTTTTTCCGACGGTGTGAAACCGGGTCGCTCTACATTTGTAGAATCGGCAAGCAGTGCCATGACCCCTTTCTTGCCCAGCTCACCAAATCTCTGAAGGTCTATAACCCCGCCATTAACAGGTGTATAATCAACCTTAAAATCACCGGTATGGACGATCACGCCCTTCGGTGTATATATAGCAAGTGCCGCAGAATCCGCAATACTGTGGTTCGTCCTGATGAATTCAATCCTGAAACATCCGAGATTGATGATCTGTCCGGTTGATACCACCTTACGTCTTACATTGTTTATGATGCCGTGCTCATCAAGCTTATAGTCAATAAGACCCATAGTAAGCTTGGTTGCATATATCGGCATATTTATCTGTTTTTCTATATAAGGGATGGCGCCTATATGATCCTCATGACCATGAGTGACCACCAGGCCCTTAACCCTGTCCTGATTCTCTATGAGATATGTGACATCAGGTATAACAAGGTCTATACCAAGCATATCATCTGTAGGAAATGAGAGACCGCAGTCAATCACTATGATGCTGTCTCCATATTCAATAGCGGTTATATTCATCCCTATCTGCTCAAGTCCGCCAAGAGGGATAATCTTTACCGCATCATTGCTGTTCATATAATCTATCCTCCTGATATACGAAGCACCATCCGTATATCTCCAAATATTCTTCTATAGTCTGTCTGTTACTGCCTGTTACTCTTGATCGGTCTACTAATCCTATAATTTCCAAACAGCTTTGTCCGATCAATCTTCTGAATTTGCGGAATTACTGAGTGTCCCCAGAAAAGTCTCAAGTATAAGTGCTGCCGCAACCTTATCGATATAGGTTTTTCTGTCTTTCTTTGCGACATCCATATCCGAAAGAACTCTGTCTGCAGCCACTGTCGTGAGTCTTTCATCCACCAGATGAATCGGAAGGCGGGTCCTTCTCTCAAGATTCTCTTTAAACTCCTCAGTAAGTTTTACCCTCTCTCCTTCGGTATTATTCATATTCTTTGGAAATCCGAGTACTATCTCAGTGACACCTTCACTGACAATTATTTCCTCAATACGGGCATAGGTTCGTCTCAGCTTGTTGGCCCTCTCCCGTTCAATCGTTTCATATGGCTGTGCTATAAGCCCTCTTTCATCCGAAAGTGCAACACCTACAGTCTTATCGCCAAAATCCAGTCCCATATATCGCATGAATAATCCCTCTTACTGATCTTTAAGCTTGGTTTCGATATAGTTTTCCAGAAGCACTTCAATAATCTCATCTCTTTCAACCTTCATGATGAGACTTCTGGCATTCTTATGGCTGGTGATATAAGTAGGATCCCCACTCATGATATATCCTACCACCTGACTAACAGGGTTGTAGCCTTTTTCGGATAATGCCTGATAAACCTTTTCAAGCACCTCCGGCACCTCTATGATATTATCCCTTACCAAATCCATATCCTGAGTACTCACTGCTTACTTCCTTCCGTATCCCCAAATACTTTTAAAAAATCCAATCACCTGTGACTTAATCCATGCAGTACCTTACCTGCATAGCGTCTCAATCAATTTGGTACGGATACACTTCTAAAAGCATACATTTGCCCATACCAACTTATTATTTTAATACATTTCCCCTGATAAAGCAAGTTTCAGAGATTACCGATGATAGAGAAGTCTTCTCACTCCAACATAGAAATAAATCATATTCTCTGTAATGAAATTGCCGGAGAAGAGACTTTTTCCTTCCATAACTCTTCTCGATAGCGGAAAATCTCCATTCATAATGGCGGCCTCTATATCAGGATTGATATCCTCTTTCTCGCCTTTCTTATAATATGCAAGAACCAGATCGTAGATATGCCTTCTCTCAATCTCGTGCCTCAGATTCGGACACAGCTTAAGTTCAGTATCCATAGCCATGAAATTACGGATCACACCCGTAATATGCTTCTCCCCTGCCCAGATCCCGGTACCGTTCTGTCTGTAATCAGCCATATTGACCGGCAGATAATAAACCTTTCCAAACTGAAGGAAGAAAAATGTAATGAGGTTGTCATTAAATACATCCTTCATCATATCATAAGGAATATCGTCTATGTAATCACTTCTGAAAAGTATACTGTCTGTATGGAAATAAAGATCATTCCAGTAATACTTGAGTGCAAACTTACCTTCTCTTACCTTATCTGATGGAATGTGCTTTACTTTTTTTACACCGTTGCAGCATCCACAATCAACTTCTTCACTGAACATATTCATCTGGTGAGCCACGGCGATACAATCCCTGTTAGCAGGATCATCCAATATATCAACCTGCCTTTGCAGCTTATCCGGTCTCGTCCAGTAGTCATCACCATCGAGGAAAATGAAATAAGGAGTATCCACTTCTTTTAATAATTCAAGCCTGTTACGAGAAGCCCTGAAGCCTCCAACGTACTTCTTATCAGCATCCCTCTCCCTTACTATGTAGCTTATCCTTCCGGGATAGTCTTTCTGCCATTCCTTAACTTTTTCTATGGTTCCGTCTGTGGAGCCGTCGTCACCTATAACAACCTTAAAATTAAAGTCAGTACTCTGCATGAAAACCGACTTAAGGCATTCATCAACGTATTTTTCCTGATTGTAAAATGTAATGAGAACAGTTACTTTTGTTTCCATTTTCATTTCCTTCTTTTTCAATGTAATTTTTGATTCTTCATATCTACAGATATGTTCTGGAGCTTTGTATAAGCAAAAAACGGAAAATATCTGTGATATACGTACAGCCTTTTGGAAAGACTGTAATCCTTCCACCCGGCTTTTGCAATATAGAAATTAAGCCCCTCTCTCTTTAGAAAGTTATATACTCCCTGAAGTGGTCCGAACCGCCTGTCACATGGGAAGATATACTTATCATAAATCTTTACCAGATCATCCATAAACATCCTGCTGTAATTACCCTGACTGGATACTCCGGTCGCCTTATAATAAATCATTACTTTATCTATGAATCCGAACTCTTCACCTGCTCCGGAAAGCTTAAGCCAGTATGAATAATCCTCTATCAGCCTGATATCCTCATCAAAAAGACCATACTTTTCAAAAGCTTTCTTCTTGATGAATCCTGCCGGTGCCGGCAGAAAGTTTCTGCTCATTAACCTGTTATGGATATCCTTCGCCGTATAAGTCTTAAGAAGATCGTAATCTGATTCACAGCTAAGAAGTTCATGAACCTTCTTACCATCTTTTGTTATACCGCATACTTTACCGAAGAAAAGAAGTTCCGGATGTGTCGATGCATGAGAAACATAATCCGATAGTGCCTCCGGATATGCCAGTATATCCTCTGCCGCAAGAAGCTTTATATACTCACCTGAAGAAAGCCTGATGGCACTGTTTACATTTTTTACAGTACCCTGATTCACAGGAAGGTGATTGATGATGTAGTTTGAAAGATTATCTTTCTTATGTGTTTCAATGTACTTTATGATCTTTGCTTCGTGAGGTGGAAATTCTGCCGAACCGTCATCCGAAATAATGACCTCTATATCAGAATAATCCTGACTCAGAATACTCTTTAGGGATTCATAAATGCCCTTCATTTTTCTATATGATAGTACTATTACAGTTACTCTGCCTTTAACACATTCCATGATGTTCTCCGATTTAATAAAATTGCCATATATTTGAGATTCTACTAAAACTCCCAATCTTCTGCAAGGCTATTTTGCGACCATATCACTAATAATCCGGATAATTCTCTATATACGAATTATTTCCAATTGAACAAAAAATGACCCGCCGCAAAAGCGACGGGTCGCTAGCTTATCAGTCAGCTAAACCATAACAATTCATGAATCTTATTATGAACATTGCGCACTGACTTCTTACTGCTTTATCGTTCGGAGCGATAACTGCCACTCCCTGTTTTTTCTTACCTGATACAATTCCGCTTCCTATAGCCCAGCTGCAGCTGTCGTCAAACGGTGCTTTAAGGGTTGCGAAATCAGGATAAGTCTTCGCCTCTTCACTTCTCTTGGATGTATCAAGGTCACAGAAATCAGCGAATCTCATAAGCATAAGGCTTATCTGAGCGCGGCTTATATCATTTGTAGGTTTAAATGTTCCGTTAGCAAATCCTGTGATAATCTTCTCTTCATTTGCCCACGCAACTGCCTCATAGCCTGTGTCACCCTTCTTAATATCAGAGAAGTTTGCTGTATAAGTCTTCTTAGAATCAACAAATCCCTTATACTTAGCTAATTCATAAAGCATGATAGCAAACTGTGCACGTGTTACATTACTACCAGGTTTAACCTTAACAAGTCCCTCTGCATCAGGTCCGATGCCATTTACTATTCCGTAGTTATATGCCTGAAGCATTTCCTGTGCACCAGAATCGGTATTCTTCATATCCTTGAAAGGCCAGGTTGTGATGTTAAGGTAGATAATACTTCTTACAGAACCATTCTTTGCCTTAACCGTAATCTTAGGACTGATAGCAAACTTCTTAATCGTAGCTACATTACCGTTAAGCTCAACAACATCAGGTCTGTCAGTTGAAATAGTATCATTTTCAAGTATCGTAGCCTGTGTAGCAAGGTCTATTTCCTCATATATTCTTGCATTTACAAGCTTAGGAACATATACGAATACACTTGTATATGCGCCACCGCCGTCTACAGATGTAGCTGTAACCCAGATTCCTCCAGGATTATAAGTATTATTATGAATACTCAGCACTCCGGTAGACTCTTCTATTCTACCCGGCTTATTATTGTCTATTGTCCACACAACGTCCTGAACTTCAGCTATCTGACTGGCAGCTCCCTCTATAACTTCACCGGTAATCTCATTTACCTGCGAAGCATAAGCCTTTGCATGGAACTCTAAAACATCGCCCGGAAGAGCTATAACCGGTGCTGTCTCTGTTTCGATTGGAACGAGATCAATCTCATTTCCATCACCGTCTGTGTAACTGATTCGAATATCATTTACACTCGGTAAATATCTTACTATCTTCTGTCTCTTTTCTGTATTCGGCCAGATTTCTGCAGCTCTCTCATCTATAGGTGAATTTCTGTAGATATAAAGCTTGAATTCCGGATTATTTAATCCTGCAAGTGAGTTTGTATCAACGTTTTCTTTCTTCTTAAGTCCTCTGGTAATAACTATTCTCCTGATATAATCATCACCTGTGAAGATAGACTTCTGAATAGTCTGTACGCTGTCAGGCACGTCTACATATCCGGCGCCCTCACTGCTCGGTCTTCTGGTCATAGAATTAACATTCTTATATCTTCCGAGATTAGTACATGTACTGAATACACCTTCGTTAAGTACTGTGAGCTTGTTACTGATATGAAGATCACCATTAAATCTTTCACATCCCAGGAATGCATTCTTACCAAGAGTTGTGAGTGAATCCGGAAGTAACAGATCTCCGACAAGACCGGAACATCCGTCAAATCCGCTCTCTCCAATCATTGAAAGCTTAGGTGAAAGAAGAAGTCTTCCTTCAAAGCTTTCACATCCTGCAAATGCAAAATTACCTATCGAAGTGATATCCTCATCGCTGAGGTCAAGATCTTTACCAAAGTAATATGAATATCCTGAGCCGTCCGGTTTGATGACGTCTGGTTCTTCGTCTGAATCTCTGTCCTTGCCAAGCGACATACACTTGTTAAATGCATAATTACCTATAATTGTTACTCCCGTAGGGATAACAAGGTCACCTGAAAGTCCATAGCATTCACTGAATGCATAATTTGGAATGGCTTTAATGTCTGCAGGAAGCTTAAGTGTTCCTTCAAAGCTCTGGCAGAATCTAAATGCGCCATCACCTATAGTCGTGATATTGTCAGGAATCTCAAGGTTACCATACTTAATTCCGGCTTCAGTCTCTTCTTCAGTCGGCATACCAAGCCAGATACATCCAAAGAATGTTTCTGCCGGTATGGTTGGAAGGCTCTTTGAGATATAAAGTGTGCCCGTAATATTTGTAGCGTAGTATGCTCCCCTTCCGATAGTTTCCAGATTCCTCGGAATATTGAACTTGGCCTTTGGCCTTGAAGTATCAACTGCATACATTTCTATCTTATAATTATAATCTATCAACAGTCTGAGACCACAGTAAGCCATACCCACTTTATTGAATGCGTCGGCACCAATATATGTAACTGTTTCAGGAAGCATGATGCTTCCGTCTTCATATTCACCTGTAACTTCAGGCTGTCCGTTCTGAGGATTAATACGAACTTCTGTAACATCATATCCAAGGAAGAAACACTGATAAAATGCTCTGTCGCCTACGTATGTAATGCCTTCAGGGAATGACATATCACCGCAAAGAAGATTACAATCATAGAACACTTCCGGCTCAATCCTTGTAAACTTATCATTATCAGGTAAATGAAGTCCATTCATTGAAGTTATAAACTTACAATTCTTAAATGCAGCACTTCCTATCTCAGTCATGTTGTCATTCAGTTCAATATCTGCAAGCATCTTAGAACAGTTAAGGAAAGCACTTTCACCTATCTTCTGTGTCATTGAAAAATCGATATCACCTGTAACTAATCCTGAACAACCTGAGAAAGCCTTATTTCCTACTGAGTTAACATTTTTAAGAACAAGATGCCTGTAGTTCATACAATTCTCAAATGCGGAATCATCAATATCCACACCCTGTTCTTCAGGTCCTTCGATAATAATCGAATACTCTTTTCCTTCAGTCTCGTTAAATACACTCGGTATTCCGTAGAATGCCTTGCTTCCGATAGTCTTTACTGTTGATGGAATAATAATATTACCCTCAACTCTCTTACATCCTGCAAAAGCCTCTGAACCAATCTTAACAAGTCCATCATGGAACTTAAGGTTATCACCAACATAAGCGAATGCATCCAGATCTCTGAACGCACCACCCTCGATGGTAGCAAGTGTGCCAGGGAACTTGAATCTGATCATATGATAAACGCCTGCCGGTGTAGGAGTCTGGAATAAAGCAGCATAAGCCTTTACCTTATCTTCGTTGGTAATACCGGGCATATGCTCAGTAACTTTTTCCACAGAGAATGCTCCATTTGAAATCATCTCAACCGGAAGTTCTTTACCGCCTATTGTAACTGATGCAGGTATATCAACACGACATGGTCCATCAATAACTACATCATCAGCGAATCCGAGAACTGAAGCAAACTCTCTTCCATCAGCTTCTCTTACTTCATACTTGAAATTATCATCGGTTAATACAACCGGCTCGGTAATAACAAGATAGAAATTCTTTCTGACAGAACCGTCTATACTGCTTATCTGTAATATAGCATTTTCAGCATAATCCGTTACTGTAATAGTTCCGTCATCGTTAATCTTAAGTGCTGACTGTGCAGCAGCATTTACAAGTGTATATGTTACTTTCTGACATACTGGTGCTTTACCCTCTACAACAGGTTTGAGGTCAAGTGTCTCACCCACATCAGCTATTATCTTTCTTGTTTCGTCACCATTCTCATCATAAAGGCGAAGGTTATCAGGTTTATAATAAACATTAACCTTTACTGATGCCTTATGATTATCAACTGATGTGGCGGTAACAACCGATTCACCTACTGAAAGTGCAGATATTGAATTAGAGTATGAAACAGTATCCATCATCTTGATACTATCATTCTTTATAACATTAATCTCGCCTTCATCAGGTGCAACAGGATCAGTAAGGCTCCACTTGATATTTTTATTTGTCTTATCGTATTTGAATAAGGCTGTAAGGTTTACACCCACTCCGTACTGTTTCTCTGTTTCAGGATCGATAAAGAGTTCAGCCTCATCCTTTGCAAAGCTTATCTCAGCCGGTGCATAGTATAATACTGCAAGCTGCGAATTGGCAGGTCCCCAATACGAACCTATGACGCCCCCGTCGGCAGCCTTTGCTTTTATGTAATAGTACTTACCATAAGCATCGATATTATCTTCACCCTGTACTATCGGTTTAATTGTAAATTTCCCGTCTTCACCCTTACTGATTGTCATAAGACTCTCGTCAGGGCTTTCAAAATCAACATCAGTATTGTAAGTACCTTCAGTACCATCTGTACCGTCTTTAATAATATGCGTAAGCATATCTTTATCTGTTCCTGCATAAACCTCAACACTTGAAACATCTGTGTCAGGTTTATCTATGTTTCGGAAATAAATGTAATCAGCTACTCTTATGACTCTTACTTTCATGGTTGCGGTTTTTTCGCTTCCGTCACCTGCCTCAGCTGTAAGAGTTACATAACCAGGATTCATGTTATTGCTGACTGCTGTAAATATGCCGGTATCTTTATCTACTGTTCCACTAAGATTTGTATCAGCAGTCCATGTAACCTTCTGAATTCTTGCAACTATCTTGTCGCTTTCAGAGTTAACTGCTCCTGTCTTAGGATCTGTTTCATGAACATAATTGATTGCAAAGAACTGCTTTTTGTCACCCGGATTGATGATATAAGCACCCTTCTCCTCGCCATCGATATTGAGGAATACCTTCTCGCCTTCATCGTCAAGGTAATATATTTCCATATAATCTATGGATGCAAGATATGCAACAATCTTGTCATGCTGTTCCTGTTCAGGCCATATTACATCTGAACGTTTATCCATCGGGCTGTCCAGATACATATAAACTTTGAAATCAGGATTAAGTATTCCTGCAAATGTATTGATATTGATATTTTTTGTATCTTTAAATGAACGAGGTATCTCAAGACCGATAACATGCTCAGTCTCACTGAATATGTCCGAACCATAAGAAGATATCTTATCAGGCATAATAAAGTAACCTGCGCCTTCCGATTCCGGACTGTCAGTCATTGAATTAACATCTTTATATCTACCCAGATTAGTACATCCTTTGAATGCAGTATCAGGAATAGAAGTTACATTTGCCCCAAGAATAAGATCTCCATTGAAGCGGCTGCAGTTAATAAACGCACTCTTTCCGATAATAGTAACGCTGTCAGGAATAATAATATCACCAACAAGTCCGGAACAGTTTTCGAAAGCTGTCTGTCCGATATTTAAAAGACTATCCCCAAGAATAAGTCTTCCTTCAAAGCCTTTACAATTTGTAAAAGCAGACTCACCTATGTACTGAACCTTGGTTCCAGAAAAATCAAGATCAGTACCGAAATAATATGAATAGCCGGTTTCAGGTTTTATCAACTTCTCGTAATCAGACTTTCCTTCATGATTAAGTCCGAGATGTGTACAATTCATAAAGGCTTTTGCACCGATATTGGTTACATTTGCAGGAATTACAAGTTCACCCGTAAGTCCTGAACAGCCTGAAAATGTCTCAGCGTTGATTATTGTAAGCGAATTTGAAAGAATAAGGTTTCCTTCAAACCCTGAACATCCTGCGAATGCAGATGCACCGACTGCGGTAATATTGTCAGGTATGACAAGATCTCCATATTCATGTCCTTCTGCCTTTTCAGCCTCTGTTGGTATTCCAAGGAATTTACAGTTACTGAATGTACCTGCTTCAATCGTTGTCATAGTTTCAGGAAACTCGATAAGCCCGGTAATATCTGTAGAATAAAAAGCACTGCTTCCTATAGATGTAACTGCTGTAGGAAGATGGAATCCAACAGGACGTCTCTGGAAATCTTTATGATAATTAATCATATCCGGATTTGAGCCTACACAGTAAAATGCACTTTTACCGATGCTTGTTATTGAATCCGGAAGAATTATATCTCCGTTTACCTCATCAGTAACCGTTATATCATTTCTATAAAGTGCGCTGTTATACTCTGCTGTTACAGTATATCCAAGTGAATAACAGTTACTAAAGGCAAAGTCTCCGATAGCTACGATATTATCAGGAAATACCATATCTCCCGAAAGCGCATAACAACCATTAAAGGTATAATCTTCAACCTTTGTATAGCTTGAATTCTTAGGAAGATGAAGGCCACTATTTGATGTTATATATGAACATCCTGAGAACGCATACTGTCCTATGGCAGTCATGTTGTCGTTCAGGGATATATCTGCCAACATGGATGAACATGAAGCAAAAGCATATTCCCCAATATATGTAGTCTTAGCCAGGTCAACTGTTGAATCCTTAAATCCTGTACATGAATAAAATGCTTTATCCCCTATATATCTTGCATTCTTCAACTGAAGACCGGCGAATCCGCTACATCTTTCAAATGCAGAATCTCCAATAAACACACCCTTGTCACATCCGGTGATGGATATAGTACTGTCCGTTGAACCGGGGACTGTATAAAATGCCTTTTCCTCTATTATCTCAATAGTAGAAGGAATGATTATACTATTCTTAAGATTTATACAACCTGAAAAAGCTTCTGAACCTATTTTTACCAGACCGGGAGCAAACTCAAGATCCCCATTCACTCTAAGAACTGTAAGATCCTTAAATGCACCACCTTCTATAACTTTAAGTGAAGTGGGAAAAGTAACAAATATTCCGTCATTAGGCTGCAATATAAGAGTATTATACTTATACTCTCTTTCTGTCTGTGTTTCACCCGGCATATGTTCAGTAATATGCACTCTGTTAAATGCACCATTACTGATAGTGGTAACCGGTTTTCCGTCTACTTCAGCCGGAATATCGATATGAAACTCATTACCCTCAAACTGAAAGTCACTGGCAATACCCATAATGGCAACCTCTTCGGTACCACTGGTATTTCTCACCTCGTAAGTTACGTCGACATCTCCTGCCTTAACAGTCTGCCCTTCTGAAAGAACTTCGATATCTTCCGGTTCTGTCAGAAGTCCACCGTCAGCATCGTCCTGATCGTCAGTGCCATCAGGGACAGTTTCTGTGTCTAAGGGTGCGTCAGTAACTGTTGCTGTAGTAGTCGGTGCTGCGTACGTAACAATGGTACTTCCCGGCAAAAGTGAAAGTGTCATCGAAGCACACATAAGACCGGCTAAAGCCTTAGTCAAAAGTTTCTTCCTCATACTTAAACCTTCTCCTCTCTTTTTGTTTTATGCAAATGAAACACCCCATTGAGATTTCATTTGTCATCATAATAATTCATCTAAAATAATACCACACCGTTTTTTTATAAAAAACAGTTTTTTTATATTTTTGTGTAATAGAAAAACGTGTTTCCTATTACACAAAAACCATTACACAAAATCCTCCGGGAAACTGTCCCCCTTGTCCCATTATTCGAAGTCAAATGTAAGCTGGGCTGTTTCGGGAAGATCCGCAATTATGCCAAGTTCTGCCATTTTATCAAGTACGGTCTTGCTGATTTTGGCTCTGTCTTTGATTTCATCACGGGAATAGAACTTTCCTTCTTTGGCTGCTTCTTTAAGCTGGGTAGCCGCTTTGTCGCCCATTCCATCAATGGATGCAAATGATGGCATTATCTTGCCGTCTATGATCTGGAATCTCACGTCATCCGCCCTGTAGATATCTATAGGCATGAACTCGATTCCTCTGGCATACATTTCCTGAACAAGTCGAAGGTCTTTAAGAAGTCCTTCTTCTTTGGCCGACCTTTCATTTTTCTCCTTATTCATCAGCTCTTTTATGTGCATCTCAACCTTTTCTTTACCGAAGCACATCTTCTCATATGAGAAGTCATCGGCCCTGATACTGAAGAATGCAGCATAATATGCCAGCGGATAATATATTTTATAATACGCAACACGCCATGCCATCATAACGTAGGCAACCGCGTGTGCCTTCGGGAACATGTACATAATCTTACTGCAGGACCAGATGTACCAGTCAGGCACGCCGTGATCCTTCATATCCTGCGACCACTTCTCCCACTGTGCCGGATCTATCTTACCTTTTGCGACTATACCTTTACGTACCTTTTCCATGATATTGAAAGCTTCACCCGGATCCAGTCCCATATGTATGAGATATACCATGATATCATCACGACAGCATATTGCTGATGAAAGCTTACAGGTTCCCTCCTGGATAAGAGTCTGGGCATTTCCAAGCCATACGTCGGTACCATGGGCAAGTCCCGTCAGTCGTACAAGATCCGAGAAGTTTTCAGGTCCTGCTTCGATAACCATCTGCATGGCAAAATCCGTTCCGAATTCGGGGATACCGAGACATCCGAGCAGCGTTCCGCCTATATCTGCTGGTGTAATTCCAAGGGCTTCAGTACCGTGGAACAGGCTCATAACCTTCTTGTCATCAAGAGGAATGGTCGTAGCGTCCAGCCCTGTAAGATCCTCAAGACGCCTGATCATGGTTGGATCATCATGGCCGAGAATATCGAACTTAAGCAGATTGTGATCTATACTGTGGTATTCGAAATGAGTCGTGACAATGTCCGTGTTCATATCATTTGCCGGATGCTGCACCGGTGTGAAGCTGTAGATATCCTCATTGTAAGGAGTAACTATGATTCCACCCGGATGCTGACCTGTAGTTCTCTTAACGCCGGTACATCCCGCTGCAAGACGCGCCAGCTCGGCATGCCTCTTGGTAATTCCATGCTTCTCACAATATTTAAGGACATATCCATATGCAGTCTTCTCCGCAAGAGTTCCTATGGTTCCTGCCCTGAAGGCATGATCCTCGCCAAACATCTCACCAATGTATGCATGTGCGTTCGGCTGGTACTCACCTGAAAAGTTTAGGTCGATATCAGGTTCCTTGTCGCCTTTAAATCCAAGGAATGTTTCAAATGGAATGTCGTGACCCTCTTTGATAAGGTCGTGGCCACATACAGGACATTTCCTGTCAGGCATATCGCACCCGGACATTCCGGAATATGACTTAACCTCATCCGAATCAAAATCCACGAAATGACATTCAGGACATATGTAATGAGGCGATAGAGGATTAACCTCCGTAATTCCTGACATTGTTGCAACAAATGAGGAGCCGACTGAACCTCTCGAACCTACAAGATATCCGTCCGCGTTGGATTTAGCCACCAGCTTCTGCGATATCATGTATAGTCCCGAATAACCATTTGAAATGATTGAATCAAGTTCTCTCTTCAGTCTTGCCTCAACAACTTCAGGCAGATCTGGGCCATAAATACTGTGTGCCTTGTCATAGCAGAGATTTGTCAGATCTTCGTCCGAATTTTCAACTATAGGCGGACATTTATCAGGTCTTACAGGCGCAATCTTCTCAATCATGTCTGCAATGAGATTTGTATTATCAATAACTATCTCTCTCGCAGCTTCGGAACCGAGAAAATCAAAATCCTTCAGCATCTCCTCCGTAGTCTTAAAATAAAGCGGCGGCTGGAAATCAGCACCCTTTATATCCTTACCTTCCATTATGATGCTTCTGTATAATGCATCCTCAGGATTTATAAAATGAACATCCCCCGTTGCGACCACTATCTTGCCGAATTCCTTGCCAAGCTCGATTATCTTTCTGTTTATATCACGGAGATCTTCAATTGATTTTATACTGCTTTTCTCATTCTTTATCTTAGCTATATTATTTTCAGGCGGCTGGACCTCGAGATAATCAAACCACGAAACCAGCTTCGCTATATCCTCATCAGGCTTTCCTTCCTCGATGGATTCATACAGTTCACCCGAAGAGCATCCGGAGCCGACCAGGAGTCCTTCCCTGTACTTATCTACGAGACTCATAGGAATTCTCGGATATCTGTTAAAGTATGTAATATGTGCTTCCGATACAAGTCTGTAAAGATTAACCCTTCCCGTTTCATTTTTAACAAGAATGGTTCCATGATGCACCCTGCCCTTTCTGGCCGTATCCGGTGACATCCTTCCCTTTTCATTCAGTCCCTCTATGGTAGAAACGCCATCTTCCTTTATCATTTTCAAAAGTTCGATGAATATCTTTGCTGTTACATCAGCATCGTCACAGGCACGGTGGTGATGCTTGTTTACAACTCCGAAATGCTTGCAGAGTCGATCAAGTGTATATCGTCCGAGGAACGGCAGATATACATGTGAAAGTGTCATAGTATCAAGAGCCACAAAATCATATTTAAGTCCGAGTCTCTTGCTGAATTCTTTTATAAATCCTGTATCAAATGAGGCGTTGTGTGCAACAAGTATCGCTCCCTGACAGAAGTCGAGGAACCTTGGAAGTATTACATCTACAGTCGGTGCATCTTTGACCATTGCATCCGATATGGATGTAAGTTCTTCTATCTCAAAAGGAATCGGTTCTTCAGGATTGATGAACTCCGAGAACCTTCCAACCTCTTTACCTTCCGTATTGACTCTGACCGCACCTATCTCTATGATCTTGCAGTTTCTCGTAGAAAGACCTGTGGTCTCAATATCGAAAACCACATATTCCGTATCAAGGGAACCGCCCCTGTCACCATCAATACAAAGCGGCTTAAGGTCATTTACAAGATAAGCCTCGAGGCCATATATTATCTTAAAGTTTTCGTCCTTATTAGCATGAAATGCAACCGGGAATGCCTGTACAACTCCGTGATCAGTTATAGCCATTGCAGTATGTCCGAAGGACTGTGCACATTTAATAGCATTTCCTACGTCAGCAACGCTGTCCATTTCCGAATACATGGTATGAAGATGAAGCTCTACTCTCTTCTTAGGAGCATCATCCCTCCTCTTCTTCCTGAAATCAGGTACGGGTTTGATTCCATATATACTTGTGAGAGTAAGTTCCTTTGAATAACTGTCAAATTCAGGAACGCCCTTTAGCCTGTAGAACTTACCCTGCTTCAGTTCGTCTCTTATAACACCGATATCATCAGGCTGAATAAAAAGCTTGAAAGAAATGGTATCGTTGAAATCCGTAATCGAACAGATAACGATAAACTTACCGCTTCGAAGCTCCCTGTCCTCATATGCTGTAAGCTGGCCATGAACTACAACCTGACTCATACTCTGATCTATCTGTGAAATCTCTGTCACATCACCATCTGTATTTCTTCCGAAGAAACAGTCAGGGTCGTCAGTTTTCAGCTTCTTGTATTTTCCGTTGAATACCCTCCTCTTCTGAGGTTCTTCTGGTTTCTTTTCCTCAGCCTTAGACTGATCCGATGATCCGCCTTCTGCCCCTGCAGCACCTCTGTTACCCGCTGATCCAGCAGCCGAACTATCCCCCGCCGGCACTTCACCATTATTGTTTTCTGTCGATGCTGCAACTGATATATTTCCTGCCGGTGCAGCATCAATATTATTTCCTGCCGTTACCGCATCATTACTATTTCCTGCGGCCACTGAATCAGAAGTATTTGCACTACTCCTGTCAAATGTATTGGTATTAACTTCGGCCGGTTTATCAGAGTAAGCAATCTCAACCTCAACAGTCATCCCGAATCTTTCTGCAAAAGTCTGGGACAGATACTTCTCGATATCCTTCTCTATACTGTGACTGAGCACCCTGTCCTGAAATGTGATCGTTATATGATTACCCTCAGCCTTTTTGTCTGCAGCGTAAAAAAGCTTATAAGCCACCTTACTGTGACTCTTAAGCTCACTCAAAAAACTGTCCATATATACCTTAAGCAGATTAGGTACATTATACTGATCCGACAGCAGATATTTTTCATTTATTATGGCCTTTCCGTGTGACTTGGGGCCATATACAAAATCTTTAACAGCACTTTCTGCCCGAAATATAATATCCTTCGATATAAGATGTTCCGATTCTATAAAAACTTCAAGCTTCTTCTCATCTTTACTCATGAGAACGCGGCTCACCACCACGTTCTCAAAGTATTTCTTATATCGTTCATCTATCCTTATTCCGGGAAAAACAGCCAAAAAATTCTTCTTATCCATTCTTTCCCTTTCAAAAATCCAACTGATTTAATAAACTAATTATTTTTAACAAATCCATCCAGTTCTTTCTTAAGCTCAGGAAGAATCTGATCTTCCTTCACTTTCTTGATTATCTCACCCTTTTTGAAAATGAGTCCTTCCCCGATTCCGCCGGCAACTCCTATATCCGCCTCTCTTGCTTCACCCGGTCCGTTAACAACACAACCCATTACAGCAACCGTGATATCAAGATTACTGTAATCTTCTATAAGCTTCTCCACGCTGTTTGCAAGGGTTATCATATCAATCTTTGTACGTCCGCAGGTAGGACAAGACACAAGATTGATTCCACCCTTTCTGAGCCCAAGTGTCTTAAGTATCAGCTTTGCAGTCTTAATCTCCTGAACAGGATCTCCCGTAAGTGAAACTCTTATGGTATCTCCTATCCCCTCATTTAAAATAAGTCCAAGTCCTATGGATGACTTGATATTTCCACTATAAACCGTACCTGCTTCAGTAATTCCCACATGAAGCGGATAATCTGTTCTTTCAGCAATCAATCTGTGTGTATCAAGGCACATCATAACATCGGATGACTTGATGCTTATTACGATATTCTCATAATCAAGCTCCTCTATCATCCTTACCTTGTCAAGGGCACTTTCAACGATTCCCTCAGCAGTCACATGCCCGTACTTCTCTATGAACTGTTTTTCAAGAGAGCCACTGTTAACGCCGACCCTTATAGGTATATTTCTCCTTTTGGCCTCTTCCACAACAGCCTTAAGCGGCTTGGCTCCGCCAATATTTCCGGGATTGATACGAATCTTGTCAGCTCCATGTTCCATAGCGATCAGTGCCATTCGATAATCAAAATGAATATCCGCAACAAGCGGTATATGAATCCTCTCCTTGATCTTATCTATGGCTTTAGCGGCTTCAGCAGTATTGGCAGTGCATCTTATGATCTCACATCCCGCCTTCTCCAAAGCAAGAATCTGTGCAACAGTTGCCTCAACATCCGATGTCTCTGTATTTGTCATAGACTGAATAGCTATAGGACTGCCCCCGCCTATAGTAACACCACCTATGTTTATCTTTCTTGTATCTGATCTTTTATACATATTCTACATCCCCCGCATCCTAGTCCGATTACCTTGCCGGTATTGCAGCACCATCATCGTCCGATTACATAGCCTATCACAGTATCAATATCATCGTCCCATAACCTTGCCGATGTCATTGAATAAAACAAATATCATCAGCAATATCAGAAGTACTGCTCCGATAGCGGTTATCACTATCTCTTTATCTGCCGGTATCCTCTTTCTCGTAACAGCCTCGAAAAGAACAAGCAGTATTCTTCCTCCGTCCAGAGCCGGAATAGGAAGAAGGTTCATAACTCCGAGGTTAGCTGAAAGAAGCACCACGAAATTAACTATATTAAGGAGTACCAGACTGAAGCCTTCACCGGTTTCTTCCGCGGCATCCTCGGCCTCATCGATAACATCGCTCATCATATTTGCGATACCAACAGGACCCGAAAGATTATCCTTGTTGAAATTCCCGGTAAACAGAGTCTTCAGTGTCATGAATACCGACTTCACCTGAAGTCTCAGTTCCAGCAATCCATAGAACAGTTCCTCTGAAAAGCTACTGGCAAGTCTCATATCGCTGGCAACACCGAACATGTAACTTCCGGTTTCTTCGTCATATCTCATCTGAACTACAGTTTCCCTGCTCTCACCATTTCTGTCATAGGTCACCTGAACCGGCTTCTTGGGATCGGTAGTCATACGGAAAAGTGACAACTCCCTGAAATTATAAATCCTGTCACCATTAAGGTAAGTGATGGTATCACCCGCCATAAGGCCTGCTTCTTCAGCCGCACTGTCCTTTGCAACTTCCTTGATCGTTGCAGGATCGATATAAGAAAAATGACATACTATCACTGCGAGGATGAAAGCAAGTATAAAGTTAAAAAGCGGTCCCGCAAAAAGTATGGCAAGTCTCTGCCATGCAGTCTTCTTGTTGAAAGCATTCGGATCGTCCGATTCATCAAGCTGACCTTCCATCATACAGTATCCTCCTATAGGAAGCAGCCTGAGAGAATACTTCGTATCTTTTTTGCCAAATGTAGCGATAGATGGTCCCATGCCTATAGAAAACTCATTTACTTTTACCTTATTCATCCTTGCAAAAAGAAAATGCCCGAATTCATGTATAAATACTATAATTCCGAAAACAAGGATTATTGAAATAACCTTTACCAAAACCGTTACTCCTCTTATTCGCTAAACTCAGTCTTCAGCATTTCCGTGACATAAGGCATAACCTCAACGATATCGCTGACCGTAGGATTCTGCTTTATCTCAGCATGAGCCATGGCATATTCTATCCTGTCATAGATTCCGAGAAAGCTTATCTTTCCTGCCAGGAATTCAGCCACCGCAAATTCATTTGCAGCATTAAATACTGCAGGCATAGTCCCCCCGACTTCAAGTGAATTATATGCGAAGTCAAGTCCTTTGAAGGTCTCACGGTCGGGTGTGTCTATTATTATTCCACTGATTTTTGTAAAATCCAGTCTGTCTCCCAGAAGAAATCTTCTCTCCGGATAGTATAATGCATACTGTATCGGAAGCTTCATATCCGGAGTTCCCAGCTGTGCAATAACAGCTCCGTCAGCATATTCTACAGCTGAATGTATAATGCTCTGTGGCTGGATCACCACCTCAATCTGTGAAGGTTCAACATTAAAGAGCCATTTTGCCTCTATAACCTCAAGACCTTTATTTACCATGGTTGCACTGTCAACCGTTATCTTTGGTCCCATTGACCAGTTAGGATGATTCAGGGCTTCCTTAACTGTGACATTCAAAAGTTCCTCCCGCTTCTTTCCGCGGAATGGTCCACCGGATGCAGTAAGAAGGATTCTTTTAACAGGGTTCATGGAATTACCCTGGAGAGACTGGAATATAGCCGAATGCTCACTATCAACAGGAAGGATCTTAATGCCCATTTCAGCCGCCTTCTTCATAACTATACTTCCCGCCGTAACCAGTGTTTCCTTATTGGCGAGTGCAATATCCTTTCCTGCTTCTATAGCGGCTAAAGTAGGTTCTACACCTATCATTCCGACTATGGCAGTTACGACTATGTCTGCCTCTTCACAGGTGGCTGCCGCCTTAAGTCCTTCCATCCCATAATAGAATTCAGGGCTGTAATCAGACATATCCGAAAGCCTTGCCTTAAGATCCGCCAGAAGTCTCTCATCGGAGATAGAAACTATACGGGGTCTGAACTCTCTTACCTGCTGCTCAAGAATATCAATCTTCCTTCCGGCAGCAAGCGCAGCCACTTCTATATCTTTATTGTTCCTGACAACCTCAAGTGTCTGGGTTCCGATAGAACCCGTTGAACCGATAATTGAAATCTTTTTCATGTTATTCTCCCCGAGGGTTTCAAATCGTGTAAATAACGGCCCAGCCGTTTCTGACTGAGCCATAATCTTACTTTGTTATCATTATTACAAGATAATATATGATCGGTGCGACAAATATCATACTGTCGAACCTGTCCATGACACCACCGTGTCCCGGAATAAGTTTTCCGTAATCCTTTACTTTGTTATCTCTTTTTATGGCCGATGCCGCAAGGTCACCGATAACAGCCGGAATAGCTCCTACCGCACCTATAAGCACAAACCACAGAACATAGTGATTCGGCACAAATCTTCTGCCGAACAGAAGCCCGAAAAGACCTCCTAAAAGCCCCGCACCTACAATACCTCCCAGGAGTCCTTCAATACTCTTCTTTGGTGAAAGTTTAGGTGACATTTTATGCTTTCCTATGGAAACGCCCACCAGGTAGGCAAGCGTATCATTTCCCCATGAACAAATGATTATCAACAGAACAAGCACCATTCCGTTTTCAAGAGCCCTGAGCTGATAAACATACGAAAGCATAACACTGATATAAAAGAATGACAGAAATGTAATCTGCATATCTTTATCTTTAAATTTTGGAAATGTAAGTACATATGCTGCCAGCACTACCAGAAGGTAGACTATCATGAACGGAAGTATCAATGCATTGGCCTTAAACATGAGAAGCACATAATAGACAATCGTCGACACATATGCCACCAGTCCCATGAAGCTTTTCTCCAGCCTGTAAACACGAAGGAGCTCAAATATCCCGACCAATGACAGTAGGAGCATGACAGCGCCCGTAACATATCCCCCTAAATATAGAACCACAGCAGCGATTGCAACAAGTACAACACTGCTTATAAGCCTTGTTTTGAACATTACTTCACTCCGCCGTATCTTCTGTCTCTTCCGTTATAATATTTTATGGCATCAATAAAATTTTCTCTTTTAAAATCAGGCCATAAAACATCCGTAAAATAGAACTCCGAATATGCTATCTGCCATGGAAGGAAATTCGAGGTTCTTATCTCTCCGCTGGTCCTGATAAGAAGATCAGGATCAGGCAGATCTCTGGTATCCAGATGAGCAGAGATAACATCCTCGGTGATATCATCAACAGAAAGCTTTCCTTCCTGTACCTCTTTCACTATATCCTGAGTTGCTCTTCTGATCTCATCACGTCCACCATAATTAAGTGCAATGGTAAACTTAAGACCGGTATTCTGACTCGTTGCCGCTTCCAGCTTATCAATAGCTACATTGATATCATCCGCCAGACGTGTTCTGTCGCCGATAATATGTACCTTCATATTATTTCTGTTGGAACGCTCTATCGAATCAACAAGATAATCACGAAGAAGGTTCATGATTCCTGTAACCTCTTCAACGGATCTCTTCCAGTTTTCAGTTGAAAATGCATATACCGTGAAATACTCTATACCAAGATTCCATACATCCTCGCAGGCCTGCTCAACTGCCGAAGCTCCGGCTTTATGCCCGAAATTACGCGGCATAAAACGCTTTTTGGCCCACCGGCCGTTACCGTCAAGAATGACTGCTACATGGCGGGGTACTTCGTATATCTCACCATCAATCTCTTTTTTCATTTATCTTATCCTCTGTACCGACCTGCCGTCCCGGGGCAAACCGTTTACCGGAATAAAACCGGATCAGTCCGCGTAATTAAACAGTCATAAGTTCCTTAACCTTAGCATCAACCTTTGCATCGATATCAACTATGAACTTATCTGTAACCTTCTGAATCTTAGCCTCGATATCCTTCTGCTCATCTTCTGAAATCTCACCGGCCTTGCCCTGTTTCTTGATCTCATCATTGGCATCACGACGTATATTTCTAACCTTAACTTTAGCTTCCTCGCCTCTCTTCTTAACTTCTTTGGAAAGTTCTTTTCTTCTGTCCTCAGTAAGCTCAGGAATTCTGAGAATAACGCTCTTACCGTCATTATTTGGAGCAATGCCGAGATCTGATACATTGATAGCCTTCTCGATATCCTTAACCATCTTTGACTCATAAGGAGTAATGGTTATGGTTCTTGCATCAGGAATTGCGATATTGGCAACGCTCTGCAGATTTGAAGGAACTCCGTAATAATCAACCTTAATCTTATCAAGTATATGCGGATTTGCTCTTCCTGCTCTTATCGTACCGAAATCAGACACGAGCACTTCTACTGCCTTCTTCATCTTACCTTCATAATCAATCATTTTTGTTCCCCCTCCTTGATACACATATGTGACAAATTTTAAATGTATTTTTTTATTCAACGGTAACTATAGTTCCCGTAAACTTATCTGATAAAGCATTTACTATCGAATTCTCTCCGGATAATCCGAAAAGCATCATAGGCATTTTATTTTCCATTGCCAGCACGGATGCCGCAAGATCGATAACTCCGAGTTTCTTCTCCACAACCTCCTGCATGGAAATCTTATCATACTTAACGGCTGTAGGATCTGTCTTGGGATCTGCGGAATAAACGCCGTCTATAGCCTTTGCGGCAAGTATTGTATCTGCCTTTATCTCAACAGCCATAAGAACCGTTGCCATATCAGTTGAGAAATATGGATGTCCGGTTCCACCTGCAAAGAATACAATATCGCCTTTCTCCATATAGCTTACAGCCTTATCTCTGTCGAAAAGCTCAGTCATACTTCCGCATAAAAACGGAGTCATTACGTGACATCTGAGTCCGTACATTCTGAATATATCCGCAGTATAGATGCAGTTCATGACAGTAGCCAGCATACCTATCTGATCCGCCTTAACTCTGTCCATATCATTTGAGGTCCTGCCTCTCCAGAAGTTTCCTCCACCTATAACTATGGCAAGCTCAATGCCTGTATCTGAAACACGTCTTATCTGATCGGCAACTGCCTTGACAGTATCCTCTGAAAAACCTGTCTTGTTCTCACCTGCGAGAGCCTCTCCCGAAAGCTTAAGAAGTACCCTTTTTAACTTAGGCTTTCCTTTTTTCTTAACATTCTTCTTTTCTTCCTTCATAGCCTTTCTCTCCTCCAGGTCCTTCTCTATCAGTTCTATATCAGCAACAGGCAGCATTTCATTTACAGCCTCTGTAAATCCTTTACTATAACCTCCGATTCCCACCGGTGTTCCTCCTTTTTTTGAATTTAATATATCCACATGCCAAACCGGTCAGGACCCCGAAAGGCCTGTCCGGGTTCATCAGATACAATATGAGTTTCCATGACGCATATTGTACCACAGAATAGATTTTTCTTCCACACAATATAATTAAATTCAAAAATGCACTGTATTTTGTCTAAAATCCTTTAATTTACATAACATTTTACGAACTGTTATCTTTTATGACATAATTTGTTCATATTTATTGTTTATATTAAGCACAGTTAATTCATAACGCTCTCGTCTTATTAGGTAATGTATGTAGTGTCCTCAGACCGCTCAAGTATTGAGTGGTCTTTTTTTTGCATTCACAATACTTTCATTTCAAATTTCTATATGTTTCTTTACTTCATCGAATTCTTCTTTGACTTTAGTGTCTACATCTTTGGTCAAACGGCTTATGATCCAGATAAGTACGATTGAAAATGCAATTGACGGGAGTATTCCGTAAAGTCCGGTGTATTCATAAAGTGTCAGCAGTTCATCTCCCTGTTTAATAAATGTGGCATAATTCCATGCAAGCGGTACGGTAGCTCCGGATATCATTCCACAGAGTATCCCCTTTTCGTTACTTCTTCTGTCATACAGAGCCATGAAGATTACAGGAGCAAGTATGCATCCTGTCTCCATAAGAGCAAATTTGAATATATACATTTCCAGGCCTTCTGCATAAAGTCCTACAAGTAATGAAATAAAAAGCGCAATAGTACTCACCGACATGATATAGGTTCTGGAATGTCTCTCTCTTTCTTTTCTTCCGTTCATTATCCTCGTACTTACAATGGATGTGAACAGATGAAGACAGGAATCAATAATGGACATAACCGCAGCAACGATAGCAAAAAGGAAGACCAGTCTGGTCCATCCGAACAGATTATTCTCCTGTCCGAGACTGTTCATAGTGTTTTTCACAACATCGTTCATGGACAGGTTTCTTGCAGCATAAGTGCCATCTGCAAGATATGCGCGGAGAAATACCGCCAGCACACCTGACGCAAAAAGACATGTAGAAGTCGATATCATGGCTGCGATTCTTCCTTTTGACAGGTCTCTGGTATTTCCATATGCCATATAAAGATTTGTAATATTAGGGATTCCCGGAACAACCAGCATCCAGGAAAGATCCGATACTATATCCATAGCTTTAAGAGGCTCTCCATCAACGCATGTAGCATCCAGAAAATTAGTCATACCGCCTTTGGGATGACTGACAAAGAGCCCTTCAAGAAGTCCCTGCCTTCCGAGAATAAACCATATAGAAACAAGAAGCATTGCTATAGCAGCAAATATAACAGTTCCCTTGACAAGGTTAATATCCGCTATCCCCTTGATTCCGAAGAAAATAGTATAAATATTGATAGTGACCAATATAGCGATCAGAATTATGAGTCCTTTTCCGGGCAGTATATTTTCAAGAAATGAAAGAAAAAAGCTTACGGTAAATATCATCATTGAAAATGAAAAACATGCAATTATCAGTCTGCTTAATGCACCTGCCAGACTTCTTTTTTTATATCTCTCATCCAGGAATTCAGATATCAGGGCAACACCTTTTTCTTTTGTAGCGTAAAGCATGAGTCTGTAGGAAATGATACTCCAGGACAGGAAAAGTCCTCCTCCAAGCCCCAGTGCAAACCAGGCGCTTCCCATTCCATGACGGTAAATCGTCCCGGGAATGATATAAAGCACCATAACGCCTACGGATATTACCCACGTGGAGAATCCAAGACTGAGGCCATGTATGTTTTTATCTCCGTCAAGATAGTTTCTGTCCATATATCTTCCGGCCTTTCCTGATACCGACTCCTGTAACGGTATCTTCTCAAAATTTAATCAACACTTTCAATAACTATAAGGCTTCCGCTTTCAAATGAAATAAAAACATCACCTTCCGTATATTCATTACTTACACATCTCGCTGTCCCCCGGGTCAGAATATAATCATCCAGTTCATACTTTGCACCCTTTATGGAAAGCCCCTTAACTTCATCCGTGAATGGAAGAAGGGAGAAATACTTCCCGAAGCTTTCAGCCTTCTTAAGACATATATTCTTTCCTGCCACTCTGATCCGGTTATGTTCATCCCGGATAAATGCATTTATCCCGTTTTCTTCAAACAGCTTAAGAAGATTGATATTCGCAAATGTATGGTCAAGCCTGGTACCGGTAGCCCCCAAAATGATTATCTGCATTGCACCGTCATTGTCCTGGTCATACAGATCATTTGGTTCATCCGGAACACTTATTCCGGCCGGATCATCTAATCTTCCAGGAGCAGGCACCCATCCGCTTTTCAGTCTTTCCAATATAAGCCTGACAGCATGCTCCGTATCAGTATCATCCTTTTCGGGTACAAGCTTTACACATTCTGCTTCAGAAAGCCTGATTCTCTCCTCATCAGAAATGATAAGGGAATCCATATCTCCAACAAAAAGGTCGGGCACCAGCCCCGCGTCAAGGATAAATCTTGTACCGCCGTCAATCCCTACCAGATATGTTTTTTCGGGAGTGTAATATTCATTTATGATATTTTTATCCGCATTTCCCGCGGCGACCATTATTATTTTCATTTAAATCCCTGATTGCATATTTATGCAGCGACATAATGTCGCGTCATACATACCTCACTATTGATGAATTCCCGTTACTCATTTTCAGTAACCGGAGCCTACTCTCCCAGTTTCGGAGCATTGGATTCAATATATGATGATATGATATCATAAAGTGAACCCTCTTCATAGATAGAAGACATTGTTTCCTTTACATACTCCGGATTGTTGGTAATAATATTATCTACATTTTTCTGCATCATCTGTTCTAAAACGTTTCTGTCATCTACAGTCCAGACATATATCTCTTTACCCATATTATGAATCTTCTTCACCATATCATAGGATACAAATGTATATTTTACGCTGTAGACATCCACAAAACTCATACTGTAGAAATCTCCGTATGCTATCTGCATAATATAAACAGTCTTCAGAGACGGATCCAGTTCCTTTACTTTGCGGAGCGCCTTAGAGGACGTGGACGCTATAACTACCTGCTGTCCGATATTATATTCATGCACCAGATCAACTATACCTTCGACCAGATGCTTATCTGTATTTGAAGTCTTAATCTCTATATTTATGACAGCAGAATCTCCTATAAGCTCTATCGCCTCTCTTAAAGTCGGAACTTTTTCATCCTTAAATTTCTTGCTGAATTTCTTCCCTGCACTGTATTTTCTGATCTGTTTAAAGGTCTGTTTACCAACCTTTTTATCCACACCACAGGTACGCTTCAGATTTTCGTCATGCATAATAATGAGTTCACCGTCTTTAGTCTCTCTTACATCCAGCTCTATATAATCTGCACCTTCCTCTATGGCAAGTGAAAATGCAGCAAGTGTATTCTCCGGTGCTCCATGACTCGCTCCTCTGTGGGCGGTCACCTCAGCGGTATGTAGCTTTGCAATCTTAGGTGAAATGATATCCATCTTTCTGAGAAGCAGATATCCGCCATCCAGCAAAAGCGCCACTATCAATATGACCGCTACCGTACGCCTTCCCTGTCTTCCTATAAGCTTCGATGCATAATAATCCATATCATCTATATTGGGAATCCCCTCCTTATTGGGGTTCAGATTATAGTATGAATTACTGATAACTGCGAAGTTCATTGGAAGTGCAATTATTGTAATTATAAGCACCAGCACAAAATTGATCATATCAAGCATGCCGTAAACAATTGTAACAGCATTACCAGAAGAGATGTATTTTTCGGCAAGATTACGGAGAAATGAAAGGAGCACACCATTTAAAAGAATCATCAGAAATATTACCGATATATTCCAGATGACCATTATGATGAAATCTTTCAGCTTTGCCCTCTTCAAAGCCTCTCTTCCCAGCTTCATCGATGTTATGAATGATTCTCTCTTAAGCGAGAATTCATATATTGAAAATATTGAAGCCATTACCGCCAGTGACATCACCGCATAGATCACACCTATTGCGGATATAGAAAGCGGAGATGCTTTTATCAGCTGTGACAGATAGGGTGGAATACCAAGATTTATATACGAAATGGAAACAATTGCAACGCCTGAAATCGGAAAGAGAAAAATCATATATGGTATCAGGAGTAGATTTCGAGGTCTGAAGATACGCACCGCATTCCTGAGCCCTCTTGCAAAGATACGGACCGCACTTATCCTCTTCATGTCATTTGCAGCATCATAAGCATATATTATGCCCGATACATTAACGAGAAGGAAAAATGCTATCATCAGGAAAGCCACCAGAAGAAAGATATATGCGGAAGGTGACTTAAAGTATCGGAGTATGTTTTCTTTGGAAATGTATCGAATCCTGGAGAATCTGATAGAAAGGTTGAAAAAAAGATTAAGGACAGGCATAAAAATAGCATATGAAACAATAAGAAGTATGCCTTCGAAGAGAAGAACATTCCTTCTGTTAAATCTCATAAGTTTTATGCTGTCCTTAATATCTTTCATAATATCATCATTGCGTCACCGAAGGAGAAGAATCTGTATCTCTCCTCTACGGCGGTTTTATATGCCTCAAGTATATGCTGCCTGTCATAAAGAGCTGATACAAGCATTATAAGTGTTGACTCGGGAAGATGGAAGTTGGTAATAAGTGAATCAACACATTTGAACTTATAGCCCGGATAGATAAAAATGTCAGTCCATCCACTCTTCGGTCTTATGGTTCCATCCGGTTCTGCGACCGACTCCAGCGTTCTGGTGCTGGTAGTCCCGACAGAAATGATCCTGCCGCCATTCTTCCTGGTTTCATTTATCATATCAGCAGCAGTCTCATCTATCATATAGAATTCACTGTGCATATGGTGTTCCTCAATCTTCTCCACCTTGACAGGCCGGAAAGTTCCGAGCCCACATGCAGTGTCACTCTTGCTATCTTTATACCATTTTTTTCAATAGCTTCAAGTAATTCTTCCGTAAAATGTAATCCGGCTGTAGGCGCAGCCGCCGAGCCTGCCGTCTTAGCGTAGACCGTCTGATATCTGTTCTTATCTTCAAGCTTATGAGTTATATATGGAGGAAGCGGCATCTCACCGAGGCTGTCAAGGATTTCCTCCCAGATTCCGTCATATGAGAATTTTATCAGTCTGTTACCTTCCTCGACAACTCCGACAACCTCACCGGACAGGATATAAGAACCATCCTCTCTTTCGTCGCCAAAATTCACCTTGGCTCCGACCTTCATCTTCTTTCCGGGCTTAACGAGAGTTTCCCATACATTATCGCCCTTGTTTTTAAGAAGCAGTACCTCTATGGCGGCTCCCGTATCCTTCTTTACACCGTAAAGTCTTGCCGGAATAACCTTAGTTTCATTTATAACAAGACAATCACCGGGATTCAGGTAATCTATACAATCGCTGAATTTTTTATGCTCTATAGTACCATTCTCCCGATTGAGAACCATAAGCCTGGAATCACTCCTCTTAAGGAGTGGATCCTGGGCTATCAGTTCTTCCGGAAGATCATAATAAAAATCATGTACATTCATATTATATTCTTTCCTCAGCAGTATTTGCAGAAATCATATAAGATTCTAGTTCTGATCATGCACGAAGCTCGATACCTTCAGCTGAAAGCTTTTTCAGTATCTTATCAACAGCTGCATTTACTTCTGTATCTGAAAGAGTTCTGTCAGGTGCCCTGAATAAAAGTGAGAATGCAACCGACTTCTTATCAGCAGCTATACGCTCTCCTTCGTATACATCAAAAAGCTTGATATCTTCAAGAAGCTTGCCTGCAGCTCCTCTTATGATCTTCTCTATCTGTCCTACAAATACAGACTTATCACAGAGAAGTGAGAGATCTCTTGTACTTCCCGGGAACTTTGTAACTCCAACATACTTGATATTGAAATCAGCAAATTCGGTAAGGCAGGTCATATCCAGTACTGCCGCATAAACATCACCCTTCATATCGTAGTTCATTACTACTTCCGGATGTATCTGTCCCATATATCCTATAACAGTATCGCCCTTCATAACCTTAGCCTGTCTACCCGGATGAAGGAAAGGATATTCTGAAACAGGAACATACTCAACATCCTTTACGAAGCCAAGCTTCTCGGTAATCTCCTCAATAACGCCCTTAAGTAAGAAGAAATCTCCTTCACCATACATGGCAAGAGTAAGTGTATTCTTCTCCTGAGGAAGTTCTGTAAGAGGAAGACTGTTTGGAATATATACATTTCCCATTTCAAAAAGCCTTACATTCTTATTACGTCTGTTGTAATTCGTAGCAAGAGAAGTAAGCATTCCATTAAGGGAAACAGTTCTCATGATACTGAAGTCTTCACCGAGAGGATTGCTTATCTTAACAGCCTTTCTATAATCGCTGTCCTCAGGAATAAGCAGCTTATCAAATACCTTAGGACTTTCAAATGAATAGCTCATCCCCTGTGAGAAACCGTTTGCAAGAACAATTTCTCTTGTAAGTCCTGCTATAAGCTCCCTGTACTGAACGCCGCCTATACCGGCATTTGTACCCGGAAGCGTTGTAGGAATATTGTCATATCCATAGAATCTTGCGACCTCTTCAGCAAGATCAGCCATGCAGCGAAGATCCTGTCTGTAGGTAGGTATCGTAAGAGTTGTCTTTGCATCGTCAATCTTAAGACCGAGTCTGTCGAAATAATAAAGCATTTTCTCTGCAGGAATATCCGTACCGAGAAGTGCGTTCATCTTTTCAGGTTCAAATGGAAGTGTCCATGGTTCAACCGGTTCAGGATAAACATCAACCATTCCCTTGAGAACTGTACCTGCTCCCATCTCTTCAACCAGCTGACATGCACGATTGATAGCTTCTTCTGCAAGGTTAGGATCAAGCCCCTTTTCAAAAGTACTTGAGCTCTCTGTACGAAGACCTACTCTCTTAGAAGAGAGTCTTATATTTGTTCCGTCAAATGTAGCCGCCTCAAAAAGAAGCGTTGTCATTCCTTCAGTAACCATGGAGTTTTCGCCTCCCATGATTCCTGCAAGTGCAACAGGTTTTTCAGCATCGCATATCATAAGCATATCGCTGTCAAGTGTTCTTTCCTGACCGTCAAGAGTTACAAACTTCTCACCGTCTTCAGCTCTCTTTACTATGATCTTATTGCCTGCTATGGTAGAAAGGTCGAAAGCATGCATAGGCTGACCATATTCTTCCATGATATAGTTTGTGATATCTACTATATTGTTGATTGAACGTATACCCTGAGCACGAAGTCTCTGCTGCATCCACTTCGGTGAAGGTCCTATCTTGATATCCTTAACAACACGCCCTATATATCTCTTACAAAGATCGGGAGCCTGAATCTCAACATCAATATAGTCAGATGATTTTTCTTCCCCTTCCTCCTTTACTTCTACAACCGGCGGATAAAATGGAAGGTCAAATGTAACTGCCGTCTCTCTTGCCATACCGATTATGGAGAAACAGTCTACTCTGTTAGAAGTAATCTCATACTCCACATTTACATCATCAAGTCCGAGAGCCTTTACGGCATCATCTCCAGGCTTTACACCTGCATCAGCAGGGAATATATAAACGCCGTCTTCCGGAGCCTCAGGATACATATCTCTTGAAGAACCAAGTTCTTCTATTGCACACATCATACCGAAGGACTCAACGCCACGGAGCTTGCCTTTCTTAATCCTGATACCGTCAGGTGGAAGCTCGCCGCCATCATGTCCGCCGGCAACCCGTCCTCCGTCAAGTACTGTCGGAACAAGGTCTCCCTCCTTAACATTTGGAGCACCGGTAACTATCTGAATAGGTTCCTGTCCTCCAACATCAACCTGACAGATAACCAGCTTATCAGCATCAGGATGTTTCTTTATCTCAAGTATCTTTCCTACAACAATCTTATCAAGATTCTTATCATATCTTACGTAATTTTCAACGTGAGAACCGGAAAGAGTAATCTTATCAACGAATTCCTGGGGTTCTACATCAAGATCCGGAACATATGCTTTTATCCATGAAATAGGTGTATTCATCTTTCTCTCTCCTTTCTTAGAACTGTTTTAAGAATCTTATATCATTTTCATACAGAAGTCTCATGTCATCAATCTCATACTTAAGAAGTGCAACTCTCTCAAGTCCGATACCGAACGCAAAGCCTGAATACTCATTCGGGTCTATGCCACACATTTCAAGTACATGCGGATGAACCATACCGCATCCAAGTATCTCTATCCAGCCTGAACCCTTGCACACTGAACAGCCCTTTCCATGGCACTTGAAACAGGTTACATCAACCTCTGCCGATGGCTCTGTAAATGGAAAATGATGCGGACGAAGTTTGGTCTTTGTCTCCGGTCCGAAGAAATTTTTGGCAAACTGATCAAGTGTGCCCTTAAGATCAGCCATTGTTATGCCCTTATCAACTACAAGGCCCTCAACCTGATGGAAAGAAGGCGAATGAGTTGCATCAACCTCATCTGAACGGAATACTCTTCCCGGTGATATAATCTTTATAGGAAGCTTACCCTGTTCCATAATTCTTGCCTGTACGGAAGAAGTCTGGGTACGGAGAAGAATGTCCTTAGTAATATAGAATGTATCCTGCTCATCTTTTGCAGGATGATTTGCCGGTATGTTCAGAAGTTCGAAATTGTATCTGTCATACTCCACCTCAGGTCCTTCTACAACTTCATAACCCATACCTATGAATACCTTTTCAAGATCTTCAAGAGCTATCTGGTTAGGATGCTTATGTCCCCTCATAAGACGTGTACCCGGAAGGGTAACATCTATAGTCTCTCTCTTCATTTTTTCTGTAAGAAGCTTTCTGTTAAGCTCTTTCTTCTTAGCTTCAATGTTTTCCTCAAGCATAGCTCGCACTTCATTTACCATCTGTCCTACCTTTGGACGTTCCTCAGGTGCGATGTCCTTCATGCTCTTAAGAATCTGAGTCAGTTCACCCTTCTTACCGAGAATAGATACCCTGATCTCATCAAGAGCTTCAACCGTAGCTGATGAGCTGATCTTCTCAGCCGCCTCTTTTCTGATCTCCTCTAATGTTTTTCCCATTTCTTTTCCTCCTGGTTAATGAAAAAAAGTCCCTTCACACAACAAGTGCGAAGGGACGAATAAATCCGCGGTACCACCCTAATTCCGAAGCTCTTTGATATCTATCATAAGCTACGGCTCTCATTATGGACTGACGCGCCATACACGTTTCTCCCTACTATTAATTTCAGAAGAACTGCTCCGGTGTGAATATGACATAAGAGCTTTCCCGGCAGGCTTCCAGCCGATGACACTGCCTCTCTGTTTGGATTTTCTTATGCTTTATGCACCATCAATGCATTTACCATATAAAATTCACGCATTATTTTAACACATATCAGCAAATGTGCAAGTATGATTTTACGTTTTAACTGATTCTTTATTATCATTTACGTCTCTTGAAGGAAGCACATCCAAAAGAACTGCATACATCATAATCCGAAGCATATAGTCAGACATTGATCTATTGCCTAGCTCCCAATCTTGAAGTGTCCTATATGGAACCCCCAAATATTCACAGAATTCCTTTCTTGACATCCCTTTATGAGCCCTAAGTTTCTTTATCAATTCACTGGTACTTATGTTATTCTCACTATTTCCTTCAAAACTCTTTATTATCTCATCTCTGTCCATCACTCATTAGCCCTCCATACTTTCAATGAGTCTTTCTGCGACTGTCCTTTCAACACCTTTTTCTACAAGGCCATCTACAGTATGGATGCCGGAATTATATAGTTTAAAAGCGGCAAAAGCTTCTTCTCTTCCCTCGTCTCTTCCCACATCTCTTCCTTTATCCAGCAATTCGTCAGCATGAGTATACAAGACCGTTCCACGCATAATATCATCAACTCCTTCCTTTATTTCAGAAGAATTATATATGTTATTAACGATTCTCTGGATGTGATTATATACGCTTTCCAAATCATAATCAGTGAGGACTCCATCCTCATAACACTTTTCCATACTCACTATGATTTCATTCATATCAGCCATTACATTTATAAGAGAATCATCCTCAATTCTCATTATATAGTAGGGAAGAAGGAAATACAATTTCTTTTCTATAATGGTCTCTTTAGTGATATTCTTGGCTTTAATAATCGGAACTGAATAATCAACCTCTTCACCCTCAGGAAATCTCACTTTAAGTTTCACCTTGTCAGGTGTTTTTGAATTATGCCTGAGATACAGAACCGCCGACCTTGGAAACTTAAGAATACTGCTCCCTTCATTAAGCGCATTATCCAACGCAATATGAAAATCATACTCAATCATTCTGAGAACTATAGTTCCATCAGGATTACTCTGACATTCAATATGATAATTATTTCCTTTAATGATAATATAGGAGTCAGTTATTATCTCTCCGTTACCTTCATCCACCATTTCTTCTGTTTGATGATTATCAGACCAAAGAACCATTCTTGTTCCCTGTTCATAATCAGTTCCAAACATCTCATTAATAAGAGGTATAAGCAGATTCGGATTCTTCGTTACCATAGTTTTAAAGATACTGTCGTATATTTTCTCCATTGACAAATCCTCCAAATTTATAATTATATACCGTATGATATCATGCCAGTTGCGTATATAATGCACTGTTTGCGTATATATGTCAATTAAAAATATACCATTTGCGTATTTTTAAAGGTATCTGGTCAGGTTATTCAGCTAATATATCATATATAACATCCAAAGCATCATCAGGATTACATTCAGTATCCGGTAATATAGGCAAGTCTTCCTTGGATTCATCGACTCTGTGCCACCTCTTGATGGATATCTGTATATATATTCCTGACCTGGGAAGTATGTACTGTGTAACCTGCCCATAGCTTGCAGGCATATTACCGCATGGTTCACCAACTATAGAACCGAGCCCGTTATCCTGGATCAGCATTGCAAAATCCATAGCGGCACTGTATGAGTATATACTTGTCATAACAAAAACTTTTCCGGAGAATCCGTAACCCTTTTTATTATTCTTTATCATTCCTCCGCTATGCTTAAACAGCAGACATCCGTATCTCACTTCATCTGCCCATGACTTATATTCTTCAACATCAAGATATCGAATGAACTCATTCGCACAAAGAGAACTTCCGCCTCCATTATTCCTTAGATCAACAACTATATTCTTAATATCCTTTTCATGGATCTCGTCAAACATAGCTTTCACAACTTCTTTGTAATGGCTGTTATAGTCACATGAATCCAACGTAAATACCGCTATACTGTTCTTTTCATCAATCTCATAGCGGACATAGTCTTTATCTTCCCGGTCACCGCTCATGTCATCACCTGTAACAGATTCTGCATATTCATAATATTCGTCGATGCCAAGGAAATCATCTTTGGTTACAGTTACATCAATCTCCTCACCAGCTTCTGAAACATAGTTATATACTATCTCACCTTCGATATCGTAGCCAAGATACCTAAGTCCTTCCAAAGTTGATATCCTGTTCTTGAGCATCCTTACACCGTAGGCATTCATCCCTTCATCATAACTGACATATCCCGGACTATCCACGAGGAAATCCTCAAAACTGACTCCATTTATTCCGACTAATACATCTCCGGCTTTCCTATGCTCATATATATATTTCATATAATGCGCATCGGAATAATTCTCATCCACATGAGTATGACCATCTCCTGCAAGTGCAAATATACTCTCAAGTTCCCTTGCAAGTTCATAACCCGTTATACTGTCTCTTGACTCAAGACCGGCTTTAACTTCTTTCGCCCTTGCTTCCATATCATCCGGAAGTCCGCCCAGCGTCAGCGGATGAATCTTCTTTAGATATTTCATAGCATAGTTATAATCACTCAGAGCATCTTCTCTCGTAAGCACCTGATTGCCTGTATCATTGCTCCAATCTATATCTCTATACATACAACTGTTCCAGTAGCTATTGAATTCAGTTGCCAGGATCATAAGAAAGATTATCAGTACATCAAGTATTATAAGCAGCACTTTACCGGTCACATTCTTTAGCGCTTTAGTATTCTCTGATTCAGAGTCCTTCTTCTTCGAAATGAGTTTAACTATCACCCTGACTAATACTATCCAGCATACCGTAAGTACTATCGCCAGAATCTCATTTATATTCATCATATACATATTTAGAGGGATAAGCCCCAATATAAGGAGATGAAGTATAACTATTCCTAATCCCTTTATCCCTTTGATTGCTATATTTTTCATTTTTATTTCTATCCTTACATATTCCTCGACAAACCGATAATCACCATAAAAAGGTGACATAAGGGATATTATCCCTCTGTCACCTTATAATCTTTTATATATTATTCAGCAAACTTCTTTACAATAACACTTGCATTCTGTCCACCGAATCCGAAAGCGTTGCACATGGCAACATTTACGGTAGTCCTTCTTGCTTCGTTCGGAACAGTATCTATATCACATTCCGGATCTGCTGTAAACTGATTGATAGTCGGCGGGATTATATCCTCTTCAACTGCTTTGACACAGGCTATAGTTTCAACCACACCGCCGGCACCCATAAGATGTCCCATGGAAGCCTTTGTTGATGAAACAGCAACCTTTCCTGCATACTCTCCAAAGAGTGTTTTGATTGCTTTAACCTCTATAACATCTCCCTTAGGTGTAGAAGTTCCGTGAGCATTGATATAATCAATATCCTTAACCTCAAGACCTGCAGCCTTAAGAGCCCCTTCCATAGTTGCTATGGCTCCGATTCCGTCCGGATGAGGACTGGTCACATGGAAACCGTCTGTTCCGTTTGAGCATCCGGCAAGTTCTGCATGTACCTTTGCTCCTCTGGCCTTTGCAACCGAAAGCTTTTCTATGATTACAGCCCCGCTTCCCTCACTCATAACGAAACCGTCTCTGTCAAGGTCAAATGGACGGCTGGCTGTTTCGGGTTCGTCATTTCTGTGTGAAAGTGCATGGATAGCTGAAAGTCCCTCTATAGTCACAGGGCAGGTCGCCGCCTCTGCACCAACACATATAACTATATCTGCCATGTTGCTTTCTATAAGCATATTTCCCACTGTGATAGCATCAAGTCCGGATGAACATGCAGTAGATACAGTAAGGCTCGGTCCTGCAAGATGCTTTGCTATAGCAATCTGGGCTGCTCCGACATTACCTATGATCTTAGTTATGACTCTCGGATTAACACGACTTCCGTCCTTAAGTCTTTCCGCCGCCTCCTCTGTAGCACCGATTCCACCGAATACGGTTCCGAATACTATACCTATCCTTGATTTCGGAACAGGATAATTACCAAGACCGTCCATGAAGAGCCCTGCATCCTTCATAGCTTCATCTGCAGCAGCAAATCCATACTGCATAAAGACTTCCATCTCACGGGCCTGCTTTTTTTCCATATAACCCACTGGATTAAAATCTGTAACCTCACCTGCTATCTGCACAGGAAGTCCGGAGGCATCGAACTTTGTAATATTCGTGATTCCGGACTTTCCGCTGATAAGGTTATCCCAGAACTTCTCCATGCCTGTTCCCAGTGGTGTTACTGCTCCAAGTCCCGTGATAACTACTCTTTCTTTAGTTTGCATTTCCTTTTTCCTTGTTCCAGTCGCTCTCCCTTACTTCTGAACGACGGACCTTTCCGCTTGTTGTTTTTGGTAACGCATCAACAAAATCAACAAACTTAGGTCTCTTATAAGATGCAAGGTTTGCTCGAAGGAATTTCATAACGTCTTTCTTTAACTCTTCGGACTTTAATGTACCCTCTGTCAAAACGATGGTAGCTTTAATCGCCTGACCCCTGATCTTATCAGGAACACTTGTAACCGCACATTCAAGAACGTACGGAAGTTTCATGATCTCATTTTCAATCTCAAATGGACCGACTCTGTATCCGGCTGATTTGATGATGTCGTCAACCCTCCCAACATACCACAAAAAGCCATCATTGTCTACATAAGCCGTATCTCCGGTATGATAAAATCCATCATGCATAACGGATATAGTCTTTTCATCATCCAGATAATAGCCCATAAAAAGTCCCGGCGGAAAGCCATTTTCATAACCTACAACAACCTCTCCGGTCTCATTTACATCAGCTGTAGTACCATCCGGTCTCACAACTTTTATATTATATGCAGGACTCGGCTTGCCCATAGAACCCGGTTTAGGGGTCATCCCCTTCAGGTTGGCAATTGTAAGGGTTGTCTCAGTCTGGCCGAAGCCTTCCATGATATCCAGTCCTGTAGCATTCTTAAACTTATGGAATATCTCAGGATTCAGTGCCTCTCCTGCAGTAGTTACATTTTCAAGCGAAGAAAGATCAAACTTGGACAGATCAAGATGAACCATAACTCTGTAAACCGTAGGAGGTGCACAGAAACTGGTAATCTTATACTTCTCGATCATTGAAAGAATCTCTTTCGCATAGAATTCATCATAATCATACGTAAATACCGGTGCCTCACAGAGCCACTGTCCATATAGCTTGCCCCAGAGAGCCTTGCCCCAGCCGGTATCACTGATTGCAAGATGAATTCCGTCAGGATTAACCTGGTGCCAATCTTTGGCAGTAATATAATGTCCCAGAGGGTACTTAAAGTTATGCATTGCAATTTTAGGGTAAGCTGTAGTTCCCGAAGTAAAGAACATAAGCATAGGGTCATTTCCGCAAGCTGTTCCGGCTGTCCTGTTAAAATGCTGAGAGAAAAACTTAATCTCTTTATTAAGCGAGCTCCAGCCGGCCTTCTTCGCCCCGACCAGAATCTTAACTTTCATTCCGTCGTAGCTTCTGAGTGCCTTGTCTATCTCCTTCGCCACATCACTTTCTGCCGTAGCAACAACCGCATTAACGTCCGCAGCCTTAAAACGATATTCAAAATCCTTCTTTGTAAGCATAAATGAAGCGGGTATTGCTACTGCTCCTATCTTATGAAGTGCAAGTATCGTAAACCAGAACTGATAATGTCTCTTGAGTACAAGAAGAACCCTGTCACCCTTCCCTATCCCAAGAAACTGCAGATAATTCGCAATTTTGTTGGAATAAACCATCATATCACGAAAAGTGAGACGTCTCTCTTTACCATCTTTGGATATATGAAGCATGGCCGTCTTGTCTGGACATTTTTTAGCGAGAACATCCACAACGTCAAATGCAAAATTGAAGCTGTCAATATTTGTAAATTTAATATCCTTAAGGGAACCGTTCTCATCTCTTATGGTAGAGACGTATTTCCCGGCTATCCCCTCTTCTTCTTTCCATTCTAAATCCATGTATTGCTCCTTAAATCATCAAGCCGTAGAGTTTACTTAGTTTTAAAAAACATCAGACGTAGTTTTTAAAACTACATCCAGCACAGACACTAGTATAACCACTCATTTGTGATTAGTCAATCACTTAAACATACACTTATATAAATCTTAATGAATGCAGTAAACCTGGTTATAATCTAATATCCAGTTCTATCGGACAATGATCTGAACCCATGACATCACTCAGAATCCTTGAGTCCTCAATCCTATCCCTAATCCTGTCGGATACGAGGAAATAGTCGATACGCCAGCCTACATTTCTCTCCCTTGCTTTCATACGGTAACTCCACCAGGAATACGCATCCACGGTATCAGGATAAAGAAATCTGAATGAATCTGTAAAGCCTGCACCGAGTAGTTCCGTCATCTTTCCTCTTTCTTCATCAGAGAAGCCCGCGCTCATATGATTCGTAGCAGGATTCTTAAGGTCGATCTCTTCATGGGCAACATTCATGTCTCCACAGATTATGACAGGCTTCTCTTTGTCAAGCTTACCAACATATTCCCTGAAGGCATCCTCCCATGTCATTCTGTAGTCCAGGCGCTTTAATTCATTCTGTGAATTGGGAACATAAACAGTAATAAAATAATAATCACCCATATCGAGTGTTATGAGCCTTCCTTCATCATCATGTTCTTCAATACCCATACCATTCTTAACACTGACAGGTTCCTTTTTAGTGAAAATAGCGGTTCCGGAGTATCCTTTTCTCTTGGCATAATTCCAATACTGGTGATATCCGGGAAGATCCAGTTTCAACTGTCCCTCCTGCATCTTACTTTCCTGAATACAGAAAATATCCGCATCAGCTTTCTCAAAAAACTCCATAAAATTCTTGCCGACACACGCACGAATACCATTTACATTCCATGATATGAATTTCATTGTATTTTACCTACCTTCTACAATATTCAATAGATACTCTAACCTAAACTATGCCAAACAGAGTGATACGTGTGAATTTGAGCCGAGAGGCGCGTTCCGAATGGGTATAGTCACGGATCAATCGTAACAAGCACAGAAAGCGCAGGCGGTATCCGCCTGCGCATGATTTTAGTATGCTTTTCCGATTATACCCATAACATCTTCAAGAGCCATCTCCTCTTTCAGAGTCACGGTAATTATAAAGTAAAGCTCATCCTTTTCAATAACATACTGAAGCTGTCTTCCCCTGTCCTCATTAGCAGGAATATCCAGAAGCGCATAGGTCTGACCCATGAACTCTACATTTGAAAGTTCAGCGCCTTCGTACTGCTTCTTGGTTATCTCAAGGTATGATTCCGGAGACATATCAACAATACGATATGAACTCGGATTAAAATATGAAATTATGATATTTGAAGCCGTTGTGTAGTTATGAACTATTGCGCAATAAGAAATCTCCTGATCATAAGGACTTCTGGAACCATTCCAGAAAGCTTCAATATCCTCCTGCTCAACACCGGTTACTTCGGCAACCTTCTCCGCATCATAAATACGCCATGAATCACCATTGGTACTTATCTTGATGTCCATGAGATAATTGTAGTAAGTATTATTCTCAGTGAATCCGCTTATCATATTTACTCTGTCACCAAAAACAGCTTCCGCATCTCCTATAGAAGCGGTATTGACCTTTGAATTATCAAATACAGCATCACCGTTTGTGGCCTTGCCCATCAATTCATCAACATCCTTAACAGCGTCTCCTCCCGATGCATCGATTTTGTCATCAGGATTCTGAAAATTAGGTGAAGTATACGGTTCCTCTTTTCCTTTTTGTGTGCAGGCTGAAAGAGATGCTCCCACCATGGCAAATAAAAGTATATATGCTATTTTTTTACTAAAGCTTTTACGCATTATCCTCATTTTTATCCTTTTTCTTTTTAAATAGTGAAGCCTTTGGCTTTGTATCCTCGGTTTCTTCCTTAACATCATCCTTAGCCACTGCAGCGTTTGCCTTCTCAACTTCAGCGATGGCTCTCTTGTGCATAGGTATACGGCAGTTCTTGTTGTTACCGAACTCAACGATAACTGTATCCTCCTCAACTGCAAGTATTGTTCCGTAGAAACCGCTTGTTGTCATGATACTGTCACCCGGTTCAAGAGAATTCTGCATATTCTCCTGTTCCTTAGCCTGCTTTTTCTGAGGCTTGATCATTATAAAATACAAAAATGCTATAAGAATTCCCCAGAATAAAAGCATCATGATCATGGAGCCACCTGCTCCCTGTCCCTCAGCGCCGGCAGTCAGTACAGCTCCGTTAGTCATTAAACCAAAAAAGTTCATTTACAAATTCTCCTTTTCACTCTCTTCTTTGAAACCTTCGAGACGCATTTTTTTATACTCCTGGAACTTATGATTCCGTATTGCCTCCCGAATTTCCCGTAACATATTATTATAAAAGTACAAATTATGCAAGACACAAAATCTCATACCCAGCATTTCACCGGACTTTACCAGGTGTCTTATATATGCTCTTGTATATCTCCTGCACACAGGGCAGTCACAGTCCTCAGCTATAGGGCGTGTATCCAGCTCGTACTGTTTATTCTTGATATTGATCTTTCCTTTGTTTGTATATACCTGACCATGGCGGCCATTACGGGACGGATATACACAGTCAAAGAAATCTATGCCTCTGTCTACAGATTCGATAATGTTTTCAGGAGTACCAACCCCCATCAGGTAAGTCGGTTTCTCCAAAGGAAGGTGCGGAACTGTTACATCAAGCACATGATACATTTCTTCGTGTGTCTCACCCACGGCAAGGCCGCCTATAGCATACCCCGGAAGTCCGAGTGCACTTATCCTCTCAGCATGCTCTATACGTATATCATCCAGGACGCCGCCCTGATTGATACCGAAAAGCATCTGCTCAGGATTAATAGTTCCTTCCGTATTGTTCAATTCATCCATCTTGTCCCTGCAGCGAAGAAGCCATCTGTAGGTTCTGTCAACAGAATTCCTTATGTACCCCCTGTCAGCCTTTGCCGGCGGACACTCATCGAATGCCATAGCTATGGTTGATGCCAGATTGGACTGAATCTGCATACTTTCCTCAGGACCCATGAATATCCTTCTGCCATCAATATGGGAGTTAAATGTAACGCCTTCTTCCTTTATGTTTCTCAGTTTGGCAAGAGAATACACCTGGAATCCGCCGGAGTCCGTAAGTATCGGTCTTTTCCAGTCAGTGAATTTATGAAGGCCTCCCAGAGTCTTTACAACCTCATCTCCCGGTCTTACATGAAGGTGATATGTATTACAGAGCATAACGCTTGTATTTATCTCCTCCAAATCAGAACTAGCCACGGCACCTTTTATAGCCGCGGCTGTTCCTACATTCATAAACACCGGAGTCTCTATAACACCATGGGGTGTCATAAGCTCTCCGCTCTTTGCTCTGCCATCTCTGGCTATAAGCTTATATTCATTCATCAGTTATCCTTTTTCTATTCCAGATTTGTATTATTAAATATTTCGTCTGCATCTGCAGCGCCGAGACTCTTCAGAATGTCTGCAATCTCGTTAAGCTCGATGATAACCTCCTTAAGCTCCTCAAGATTATTTCTTGAAAGATCTGCTGAGGATTCGGCATTTGCAGCGATTTCCTCACTGGAAGCCTGCTGATTTGCAAGACTGTCAATGATTGTATTGTTTGATTCATCAAGGGTTCCCGAAAGCTTATCAAGCCTCTGCATATCCGCATGAAGCACATCAACTATACCGGAAATCTTCTTGAAGAGTTCATCTGCCTTTGATATATATTCATTTTCTTCAGAAACAGCATCTACGCTGTTCTTAATAAGCTGCGAGGTCCTATCGGAAAGCGCAGTAACACCCTGAAGTATCTCAGTAATATTATCAATGGAATTTCTCGTATCATCAGCGAGATTCCTTATCTCATCTGCAACTACGGCAAAGCCCCTGCCCTGCTCACCGGCTCTGGCAGCCTCTATGGAAGCATTAAGTGCCAGGAGGTTTGTCTGGCTGGAAATCTGATAGATAATCCTCGTGATTTCCTCTGCGGAAGATATTCTCTCTGAAAGCTCTTCCGAAACTTTGGTAACATCCTGATTTGTAAGCGCAATCTCCTTTGACTTACTCTTAAGCTGTGTTATAACGTGGAGTCCCGAATCTGTGGTCTCAACGGCTGTATCGGCCGAAACCAGAGTACTGTTCTTAACTTCGATAAGGTCATTTATGATATCCTGAATCTGATGAGTCATGTGAGTCGAACTCTCCATATTCTCAACAGAATCATTTACACCCATGGAGATAGCATTAACCGACTTGTTAACCTCATCGGTAGCATTCATAAACTGGTCCATCATCTCCTGAAGAGTTCCTATATGCTCGTTGCTGTTTTCAACAACACGCTTCATGCTTTCAGCTACCATTTCCTGATACTTTGTATGGTACTCAAGCTCCTGACGGTCTAATTCGTTATATTTGTTAAGAAGCTTTATGGTATATACAACCGCAAATGTAAAGATGATCAGGAAAACAAGCACTGAAAACCATACTTTCCCGGATTCCCATCCACCTGAAGAAGCTGTCATATAAAGCTTTATGGCAAATGTAATGCCGCCCATGACACCTGTTATTACAGTCATTATCTCATCCAGATACAGAACTGAAAGAGCAATGGCAACCAGTACCGAAAGACTGTAAGCAACATCGACTTCAGTAATTGCCATAACACATGCAAATAACGAATAACCTACAATGGAAGTAAATTTCATAACAGGAGATTCCGGTTGAGACAGATAAACAAAACCGTTCACTATAACATAAACCACCATCATACCTATGTAAAGCCACAGAAGATCAGGCCTGTCATTTCCAAGTATAAGCTGAGGTACTTTTGCCAGAGTCATGGCAATAAGAATTTTAAAAGCAAGCGAATTCTTTGCTTTGTTTCTTGCACTCTGATTATCTCCCATACACTTCTCCTTAGCCTATTATATGCTCCATTTCCTTGATATCCATACGGCCGCCCGTAATATTCCTGAGGTCCGTGAAGAGTTTCTCGGTTATCCCTTCGGGAATCCTGACCGTATAACTTACATTTTCCATAAATTCAGTCTCAGGATTACTGATTCCTGCCTCCTCAAGGCATCTCGTAACTTTATCAACATCTTTATAGGCAAATGTAAGTCTCGCCACCAGAAGCGGCTGAACTAAAGCGATTTCGGCCGCATCAAGTGCTGCCTTCGCCGCATCGGTATATGCCCTGACGAGCCCCCCGGTCCCGAGAAGAACACCACCGAAGTATCTTGTAACCACTATAACTATATTTCTGACACCACTGCCTTCGATGACTCCCAGTATAGGCTTTCCCGCCGTTCCCTGAGGTTCCCCGTCATCAGAATACCTGAGTGCCGGTTCCGTGAGCCCGACCGAATAAGCATAACAGTTATGTCTTGCCTGATAATGCTTCTTCTTGATCTCATTTACAAAAGACAGAGCTTCCTCCGCAGTAGCAACAGGCTCGGCGACTCCTATGAATCTTGATTTTTTCTCAATTATCTCACCCGTACCGCCGCTGCCCAGCCGCTTTATCACGGGTGTATCTGCATTTATATCTGCCATCCGTCTGTAATCCTCTGCCTAAATTCAGCCGTCTCATATTCCGGAAAGTCAACCAAATCAACCGGATATATATTGTATTAACGGAGCAGCTTCTTAAGCTCATCCATAAATGTATTTACATCCTTAAACTCTCTGTAAACAGATGCAAATCTGACATAAGCAACCTCATCAAGGCTCTTGATCTTGTCCATAACGATCGCACCTATCTTTGAGGATTCAACCTCTCTTGTTCCGAGGTTGAATATCTCAGCCTCTATCTTGTCAACGCATCTCTCAATATCTTCCATAGAAACAGGACGCTTATGACAGCTTCTCACAAGTCCCTGAACAATCTTACTTCTGTCATATGCCTCTCTTGTCTTATCTTTCTTGATAACCATGATAGGCACATTCTCAACCTTTTCATAGGTTGTAAATCTCTTGCCACATGAGTCACACTGTCTTCTTCTCCTGATGGATGTATTGTCATCAGCAGGTCTTGAGTCAATAACGCTGGTACTGTCTTCACCACAAAACGGACACTTCATAAATGGTTCCTCAACTTTCCTAGATCTTTCTGCCCCGTTCAAACAGGGCATCACCTTAATATATCTATTTTACGACTAATCAGCCTGTTTATCAAACTATTTCTTTATCCGATTCCACATCAGTATTTCCACTTGATTCATTTTCGGAGCCTTTTCCATTTATTCCGTTACCGTCCTCAGAACCACCTGCTTCAATCCTCGGAACCTCAGCCTTTACCTTGCTTTCCATGATTTTATCACGTATCTTAGCCGCCCCTTCTATGGCGCCGTTAACCAGATTCTCTGTGCCTTCCATGATACCGAGAAGAAGATATCCCCCGCCGGTCTTGAAAAGCTTTTTCAGCATATTCATAAACTCGCTTTGCTCATCTTTCGGAAGACCTTTCAGAAGCTTCATGCCCTCCGACAGGCCTTTAATGCCCGAGCCGCTCATTTCCTCAAGAGTGGATGCCCCGGTAGCCGTAAGCATGTCAAAGAGCACATCGATGAATCTTTGTCTCTTACTGTCATCAAGCTCACTGAGCCAGGCACTCACAGTTTTATCCATAAGAATACTTCCGCCCGAAAGATCCGATCCTACAAATGAATTGCCATATACCTGCCAGGTCAGAGGATCGTGCTGAGCAATAGCATGTGCACTGCTTTTAATTACAGTATGTGTAAATGTACCCATAAGAAGGATACCTACCAGCGATTCATTTGGAATGATACTCATAACATGCGGAAGTATCCTCTGATACTCCACTGTATTTAAAATATCTTCTCTAAATCCCGGACCGTCATTTGTATATATCGTATCGATTTTTTCTCTTATCTCATCATCACAGAACGCACCAGCGTAAACCGCAAAATTACCGCCCTTTGAATGACCGCCAACATAGAGTATTTCATCCTTCCTCTTATACTGTTCATTCAGATACCTGACAGCTCTTTTCTGTCCCGGAGTTTCCTCCATGTAGCTTAAGTTGAAATCTTCTTTCCAGCCGACAATGGTATTGTCTGTTCCGCGGAACGCAACATAAGTCATATATCCCGGAACCGTAAAGGTAAGAGCACTCATCTGCTCTTCTTTATCCACGTCAATGATATTAATATACTCACTGAGTACAAAATCATGAAAGCGCACCGATTCAGCAGCCTTCTTCATGACCATTGGTGCAAGCCTGTAAAATGTATCGCGGGAGCTAACCTCCTCTACGGTATGAACGCTGAAATACTTCTTACAGACATCCGTAAGCGGCATTTCATCCTTGCTGCCCAGGATTCCTTCAAGGTCAGTGTATGCAATTTCAGATAATATTAGATTGTCTACTTCATTGAATGGATCAATGGAAAATGGTACGTCTCCACGCCAATCAAGATACTCCATGATATTTGCCATACCATATACTCCTGAATTGTTTATCTGATGATTTCAGTTTCACTTACGATCACATCGGGACTCATGTCTCTATCATCGTGAGGTATTATATCATCCATAATCTGAAATGAATATGCAGCCGCTGCAGTCTTAATTCTTTTATAAGAATCATCAGCCAGGAAACGGTCATAGAATCCTCCACCGTAACCTATGCGGTTCATTTTTCTGTCAAATGCTACGCCGGGCATGATCATGAGTATATTCTCTTCTCCCGGTTTTAGACGGAGTTCTTCGGAAACCGGAGGCTCCGGAATTCCAAAGGCTCCTGTTTCGAACGCTTCAGGCATTTCTATCATAAAGAACTCCATATGTTCTTTATCCATGACTCTCGGGTAGTATACTTTCCTGCCATCCTTATAAGCATTTATGATAAGTTCAGTAAGATTCACTTCATTTTTGATTGAATTATATACCAGAACACTCTTTGCCTCTATATATTCGGGAAGTGATACGATCTTCCGACATATCTCTCCGGACCTGACCAGAACATCCCGCTCTGTAAGAGCATTCCTTTTTGCTATTATGCTTTTTCTGATATCGCCCTTTTCCACAGGAAAACCTCTTACTGAATAAAATGCATTAAAAGACCTGTAATAACTACCATAACCAGCTCTAAACATGCGAAGAATACAGCAACCTTTTTTGGAGCCCAGCCCTTACCTTTTCTGAGATGGTCATGGAACGGAAACTGAATACTCCCAAGGAATGGCTTTTTCAGAAAACGCATAACGGCTACCTTTATAAGACCGATTCCTCCATCAAATATAAACACCAGTGACATCAGCAGGAATATAAAAGGATGTCCTGAATACATGGCCAGAAGTGCCAGAATATAACCTATAGGACGTGAGCCCGCATCTCCCATAAGAACCTTGCTCGGGTTCCAGTTAAAGCAGAGATATGCGAGGAGCGCACCTATAAGAATGATACCCATATCATTGAAAATCCTGATATCTTTCCAGAATATAACCGCATATGCCAAAAGTTCGATTACAGTAACACTTCCGCAGAGACCGTCAACACCATCGGAGCAGTTGGTTACATTTATAGATGCCCATATAAGAATAACTGCAAGAATCCCATAGACAACAACCGGAATATGGAATGAGAATCCCAAAAACTTCACATCAGAGGAATTGAATATAAGGAATACCACGGCTGTTGCTATTGCAAGCAGAAGGTCCAGCGCTCCCTTTACATATTCACCCCACGGAGTCCTGGAATTATCATCCAGATATCCTGTCATCATCATCGCAAATATAAGAATCATATAAATGAATGACTCTAAAGAAAACGGTACCATCAGAAGACTCACCATAAGAAATACAATAATGAATACCAGCCCGACTCCGGTAAACTTACCGGCTGATTTATCATTTATGACAACAATTTTTCCGTCCGGGGTCTCAACCTTCTTTCCTCCATCTTTAGGAAGAAATGAAAATGGTTTTATAAACAGCAGGAATACTATGATTCCGGTCACTGCTGCTCCCAAAACATCAATCCATATACGCGGCATGAAGCCGCTGAGCAAATCATAAAGCATTGCGTTACTCCTTATATATTTATTATTAATCCTGAAATCATTCACTCAGTTCTTCCCATAGAGTATAAAGTTCCATGAGTCTTTCTTCAAGTTCTTCTTTTTCCTTTGAAAGGCTCGTGAGAAGCCCTATATTGGTTCCGTTCTCAGGAAGATTTATCTCGTTATCTATCTCTTCGATACGCTGCTCTTTTTCTGCGATTTCTTCTTCTGTACGCTTAAGCCGATTCTGTTTTTTACGCAGTGCCGCCTGTGCTTCCTTGTTGGCGAGGTACTGTTCCTTGGATGCTGTCATCGGCTGCTTCATACCGATACCGGCAGCACCCGCTGCAAGCGAAACGGTCACACCCGCTGCAGATGAACCGGCAGCACCTGCTGTACCCAGGCCGGTCTCTCCCGCACCTGATGATATCGAACCTGCCGCATTTCCTGAAACATTTGCCTCTGCCGCATTTCCCCTGTTTGTAATCCTGGTGAATCCAGCCCTTGTCAGTGCCGCATCTTCAACCGCATTCGGATTATTTCCATTCTGAACAATATAGTACTCATCCCTATGCTGCTCGTAAAAATCATAATCCCCTATGTAGTTCGTAAGAACCTTATTTCTCAGTTCCAGGATCCGTGTCGCAGTACGGTTTACAAAGTATCTGTCATGGCTGACATAAAGAAGGGTTCCTGTATAGTTCCTTACCGCCTCTTCGAGTATTTCCTTTGATTGTATATCGAGGTGGTTTGTCGGCTCATCGAGTATCAGGAAATTAGCCGGTGAAAGCATAAGTTTCGCCAGAGACACCCGTCCCTGCTCCCCACCTGAAAGGTCCACTATCTTCTTAAATACATCTTCTCCAGTAAAGAGAAATGCCGCAAGTATATTCCTTATCCTGGTATTTCCAAGATCCGGAAATGAATCCGATAGTTCCTCAAAAATAGTCTTATCCATCGAGAGGTTCTTATGCTCCTGATCAAAATATCCTACTTTGACTCTCGCCCCAAGCTTTATGCTTCCTTCATCCTTCGGTATCAGCCTGTCAATAATCTTAAGAAGCGTAGTCTTGCCTGTTCCGTTTCCTCCGATAAGAGCCACATGCTCGCCCCTCTTGATGTCTATGGTGATATCGTTATACAGAAGATTGTCTCCAAATGATTTTCTGATATGTTCTGCCAGAAGGACATCCTCACCGGACTCCACATTCGGAGTCAGCATAAGCTTCATATCTGTCCTCACTTCTGCAGGCTTTTCCAGAACTTCAATCTTATCCAGCATCTTCTCACGGCTCTCGGCACGCTTTATGCTTTTTTCACGGTTAAATGATTTGAGTTTCTTTATAACCTCTTCCTCATGCTTTATAACCGCCTGCTGGTTCATGTAAGCCTTGATCCTGGCCTCTCTTATCCTTGCCTTTTCCTCGGAATAATAGGAATAACTGCCCTTAAATACAGTTGAAATGCCCTGATCTATCTCGATGATCTTATCCGAAATCTTATCTATAAAATATCTGTCATGACTCACGAGGAGTACAGCTCCCTTATACCCGGAAAGGAAGCCCTCCAGCCAGGTGAGTGAAGCAATATCCAGATGATTTGTCGGCTCATCAAGAATAACGAGGTCGGGATGGGTAAGAAGAATACGTCCCAGAGCAATCCTCATCTTCTGTCCACCGGAAAGAGTATTGATATGACGGTCATAGTCTTCCCTGTCAAAGCCAAGCCCCGTCAGGACTCCGACTATCTCAGACTCGTAGGCGTACCCGTTTTCGTTATCAAACTTAGTCTGAAGGCGGTTATATTCGGCCAGAATCCTCTCCAGCCTCTCACCTTCACAGCTTTTCATTTCCTTTTCAAGTTCTCTAAGCCTCTTCTCCATATCAATGATATGACGTTTAGCCTCAAACATCTCGCCGTAAACAGTATTATCAAACATGATATCCTGATGCTGTGAGAGATACCCTATGGAAATGTCAGGTGCCTTAACCACAGCCCCGCTGTCAGGCTCCAGCTCCCCGAGTATCACCCGGAGCAACGTGGTTTTCCCGGCACCGTTAATACCTATAAGAGCTGCTTTTTCCTTTTCCTCAATATTAAAATTCACCTTGTTCAGCACTTCTTTGTCACCAAATGAAAGTGCTATATTCTGACATGACAGTAACATGATTTTTATTCCATTTATCTACTTTATATTTGTATATTTTCTGGTTTCTGTTTATCTACGTTTTCCAATATGTATTTCTATCTACGATGTATACCGCTGTATACATATGCCAAAAGGTCACGATTCAAGGAATTAACCAAAAAGCGCATGTATAGCGTCAGAGATATTCTTCACATAAACCACCTCTATACCTGCATTATCCAGATCCTTCGAACGGTTGGAAAGCGGAACTATCATTCTGGTGAAGCCCATCTTCTCTGCTTCCGTGACTCTTCTGGAAGCACTTGTAACGCCTCTTATCTCTCCGGCAAGCCCTATCTCTCCGATTATAGCCGTGGACGACGGAATCGCCCTGTTCTTAAAGCTTGATGTTATAGCCATGGCAACTCCGAGGTCTGATGCCGGATCAGAAATCTTAAGTCCGCCAGCAATATTTACATAACAGTCGTAATTACCAAGATACATGCCCGCTCTCTTCTCAAGCACAGCTATGAGAAGATTTACTCTGTTATAATCAACACCGACTGAAGTACGTCTCGGCATATTGAAATTTGTGTCAGCCACAAGCGCCTGAAGCTCCACGAGAACGGATCTTGTTCCTTCCATGGTAGCTATTACGACAGAGCCGGGGACATCCTCCGGACGTCCGTTAAGAAACATCTGTGAAGGATTTCTTACCTCCTCAAGTCCCTCTCCCGTCATATTGAAAACACCTATCTCATTGGTTGATCCAAAACGGTTCTTGACAGCCCTGAGGAGTCTCACTCCCTCGCTTTCATCTCCCTCAAAATAAAGCACAGAATCAACCATATGCTCCAGAGTTCTGGGTCCCGCAACCTGCCCGTCTTTGGTAACATGACCTACTATAAAAATGGCTGTATTATGAGTCTTTGCCAGTTTCAAAAGTCTGGAGGTAACCTCTCTTACCTGAGTCACGGTTCCGGGCGCATTATCTATATCGGCTGCAGCCATAGTCTGGATTGAATCGATTATTACGACCTCAGAATCATATTTCTCGATTTTTGCCTCAACATTATCAAGATCATTATCACAGAGGAGAAGCATATTCTCATCATAGGCATTAAGCCTTTTACCACGCATCATTATCTGTGACAGCGATTCCTCTCCCGATACATACAGAACCTTCACCTTATCGGCAACCAGCCTGCTGCACATCTGAAGAAGAAGCGTCGACTTTCCTATTCCGGGATCACCGCCGATAAGAACCAGAGAGCCCCTCACTATACCTCCGCCCAGAACTCTGTCCAGCTCTTCGATATGAGTCATCAGCCTCACTTCTTCCTCTGCCGAAACCTCGGTTATCTTCTTCGCCTCAACCCTTTCAGCAGGCTTCACCTTGCCGCTTTTCCCGGTTATGACCTTCTCTTCGGAAAATGTATTCCAGCCCTTACATCCCGGGCACTGCCCCATCCATTTGGCAGATTCATATCCGCACTCAGTACAGAAAAAAATTTTCTTTTCCTTTGCCACAATAATCTCCTATACATAACGATTAAATAGGGGAAGAAATCCTTCTCCCCCTATCCCATTTAATTATATTACATTCTGTAATTCATATCCTCAATCTGTCATTACTGTTTCTCAATAACTACATTTACTGTCTTTCCGTCACTGAGTTCTACCGAAAGATTGATCTTTCCGCCAAGATTTGTAGCCATCTTGCCTACATAAATATCATCGATATGAACTTTGTATTCCTTTTCAGGCTCAAGCTCAAGTGTAACTGAAGCATCCTCAGTTCCTTCAACACTGAACATCACCTTCTTATCATTTGCCATGAAATCATGTACTGCCGTTCCCGGAACTGATTCATATACAAATGTACCGTTCTTCTCAAGCTTAGTGATCTCGTTAAATGTCTTGATCTTGTAGCTGTCTCCGTTATAGATAAATCCGTCCTGCTTGGTCTTCTCGGCAAGCTCATAATTGCCAAAACTGAGCGCTCCGGTTTCCTCCTCACGTATGAGTTCTTCAATAACTGCCATGGGAATTCCCTCCTAAAATTACTTACTGTCGGACCTTCTCGATCCTTCCCTAAAGACATTCTAATTATAACTTAAATGGAGTCTTTTTGCCACACCTTTGTGTGCCTCTCTCCTTTTTCTTCTTCTATTCCGACTGCGACTTCGGTATCTCTCTTAATGGTACCGTCAAGTATCGCCTTGGCGATTATATCCTCAACCTCGGTCTGTATGGTTCTCTTCAAAGGCCTTGCTCCAAACTTTCTGTCATAACCTTTTTCGAAAATGTATTCTTTAAGGCTGTCCTCAAAATCGAGCCTGATTCCGAGATTTGCCTCAGCTCTCTTCGCAAGCTCATCCAGCATTAGTCCGGCAATGCTGTGGATATCATCCTTTGTAAGTGATCTGAACACCATTATCTCATCGATACGATTGATGAACTCAGGCTTAAAGATTCGGTTAACCTCCTCCATAACACTGTCCTTCATCTTCTGATAATCGCGTTCCGCATCCTCATCGCCTGTAACAAAGCCCAGAGTCTTCGGCTCTATGATGCTCTTTGCGCCCGCATTAGAGGTCATGATGATTATAGTATTCTTGAAGTCTACCTTACGTCCCTGAGAATCGGTTATAACACCGTCATCAAGAACCTGAAGAAGTATATTGAACACATCCGGATGTGCTTTTTCAATCTCGTCAAACAGAATTACGGAATAAGGATTCTTCCTTACCTCCTCCGCAAGCTGTCCTCCTTCGTCATAGCCGACATATCCCGGAGGTGAACCTACCATTCTTGATACACTGTGCTTCTCCATATATTCAGACATATCAACCCTGATGAGCTTCTTCTCATCCTGGAAAAGCGCCTCGGCAAGTGCCTTCGAAAGTTCAGTCTTTCCGACACCTGTAGGTCCCAGGAATAGAAATGAACCGATAGGTCTCTTCGGATCCTTAAGTCCTACCCTGCCTCTTCGGATAGCTCTTGCAACAGCAGCAACTGCATCATTTTGTCCGATAACTCTCTTATGAAGCGTATCCTCAAGATGTGTAAGTCTCTCCTGCTCACTTTCGGAAATCTTCGATACAGGAATCTTGGTCCATACCGAAACAGCTTCAGCTATATCAGCCTCGGTTATGCATATATCATCAATATCTCCCGCAGGTACAGAATCTGAAGGCTTCTTCCTCCGGTTATCCAGCTCCTCAAGTTCTTCATGAATAGCTGTTGCCTCATCAAGCTTATCTGATGCTATGGCATCCTCAAGCCTTTGAAGCAGTTCCTCTTCGGCCTTGTCAAAACTCTTACCATCGGCCGTACTGCCGGATAACACAGTCTTATGAAGCTTCTTTTTTGCAGCAGCCTCGTCTATAAGGTCTATGGCCTTATCAGGAAGATATCTGTCATTTATATATCTGATTGAATACCTGATTGCAGCATTTATTGCCTCATCGGTTATATCAACCCCGTGAAACTCAGCATATCTCGGAGCTATTCCGCGAAGTATGGCCAATGCTTCCTCTTCTGTGGGTTCCTCCACATATATAGGCTGGAAACGGCGTTCTAATGCCGCATCCTTCTCTATTCTTTTTCTGTATTCATTTCTTGTCGTAGCTCCGATAACCTGTATCTCACCACGTGAAAGGGCAGGCTTCAGGATATTTGACGCATCCATCGCACCCTCCGCACCGCCGGCTCCGATAAGAGTATGAAGCTCGTCGATGAAAAGAATTACATTTCCTGCTGCCTTTACTTCATCTATTGTCTTTTTGATACGTTCCTCAAATTCGCCTCTGTACTTTGAACCTGCCACCATAGCCGAAAGATCCAGCATAAGAAGCCTCTTTTCCTTCAGCATATCAGGCACATTTCCTTCGGCAAGAAGTCCTGCAAGCCCTTCAATGACCGCAGTCTTTCCTACTCCGGGCTCACCCACGAGGCAGGCATTATTCTTGATACGTCTGCAGACAATCTGCATGAGACGGCTTATCTCCGTAGTCCTGCCAATGACAGGATCCAGCTTGCCTTCCAGAGCATCCTTAACCAGGTCCCTGCTGTACTTGTCCAGAGTCGGAGTCTGAGCCTTTTGCTTACCCTGTCTGCCTGAGCTGAAAGCACTGTAGTCTTTCTTTGCGATATTTATATTGATTCCGTTTGAAGTCAGAATATCGATGTAAAGAGTCTTAACATTTACATTTGCACCTGCGAGCAGCTTTGCCGCAAGGCATTCCGGCGTCTTGATGATAGCCAGGAGAATATGCTCTGTACCTATCTCTTTAAAGCCTATCCTTGCCGCCTCCGTCTCAGCCTTATCCAGAAGTTCTTCTGTCTTTGAAGAAAAGTCACCACTTCCTTCTATCAGATAATCATCTTCCGAATATCTGGTGGAATTGATCATATTGTCAAGCTTTCCGAGATCAATCCCCTGATTCTCGAGAAGAGTCTTGGCAGTACCTCTGGAAAGATAAAGTCCTACCAGAAGGTGCTGGCTGCAAATGTAATTGCTGTTTGCACTCTGTGCAATCTCTCTTGCTTTTTCAATAGCAATCCTGCTTTTTTCAGTAAAATTCTTTTCCATTACTTCTCGTCTATAGCTTTTCCAATATCATGTCTCATGTATTTATTATCAAAATCGATCCATTCGGTTGCTTCATATGCATTCTTTCTTGCGCTTACAAGATCCGGCCCGATAGCTGTAACACCTATGACACGTCCGCCATTTGTAACAACCTTGCCATCCTTAAACTTTGTTCCCGAATGGAATACATAATAGCCATCCTTATCCTTGAAGTTATCAAGGCCTCTTATCTCGAATCCCTTCTCATAACTCTGCGGATAACCGTCAGAAGCAAGCATTACACATACAGCCGCGTTATCAGCGAACTTAAGGTCGATCTTATCAAGAGTTCCGTCCACACATGCCTCCATAACATCAATGATATCATTTTCAAGACGCGGTATTACAACCTGAGCCTCAGGATCACCGAAACGTGCATTAAACTCAAGTACCTTAGGTCCGTCCGGAGTAAGCATAAGTCCTACAAAAAGAACCCCCTTGAATTCCCTTCCCTCAGCCTTCATGGCTGCGATGGTACGCTTATATACATGTTCCTCACAGAACCTGGCAATTTCATCAGTATAGAACGGGCTTGGTGAAAATGTACCCATACCGCCCGTATTAAGACCGGTATCACCATCACCTGCTCTTTTATGATCCTGAGCGGATGTCATAGGAAGTATTGTTGTTCCGTCTGAGAAACAGAGCACAGATACCTCACGTCCTGTCATGAATTCTTCAATAACAACCTTATTGCCGGCATCGCCGAACTTCTTATCAAGCATTATAGTCTTGATACCTTCTTCTGCTTCTTCAAATGTATTGCAGATAAGTACACCTTTTCCCAGCGCAAGTCCGTCAGCCTTAAGTACTACCGGAATCTTTGATGTCTTAAGATATTCCAGAGCTGCTTCAGCACTGTCGAAAGTCTCGGATGCTGCACACGGAATATCATACTTCTTCATAAGATCCTTTGAAAACGCCTTTGAAGCTTCTATTATCGCAGCATTCTTCCTTGGTCCGAAGGTCTTGATACCTGCATCCAGGAAAGCATCCGCAACGCCTGCAGCCAGGGGATCATCCGGTGCAACTATAACGAAATCAACTTCTTTTTCTTTTGCAAATGCCACTAATCTTTCGGCATCCATAACAGAAATATCCACACACTCGGCAAGTTCTGAAATACCTGCATTACCCGGAGCCGCATATATCTTCTCAACTCTTTTACTCTTAGAAACCGCAAATGTAATGGCATGCTCTCTTCCGCCGCCACCTACTATTAATACTTTCATGTTTCCCTCCATACGTATCCCTGATTATTACAAGGGATTTCTTCATTTACATATTACATGTTTACGATCAGTCGTTCTTTTTACTTGCGATCATATTGATTGCTTCAGGAAGGATCTTCCATTCAGCCTCTTCCATAATACGCCTCTGAAGCACTTCAGGCGTATCTCCTTCCTTTACTTCTACCGGCTTCTGAATGATTATCGGACCTGTATCAGTACCCTTATCTACAAAATGAACCGTTGCCCCACTTATCTTTACTCCCCTTGCAAGAGCAGCCTCATGAACCTTAAGTCCATAGAATCCTGTTCCGCAGAAGGATGGAATGAGCGACGGATGTATATTGATGATACGGTTCTCATATTTATCAATCATAGCAGGAGGAATAACTACCAGGAATCCTGCAAGCACAACAAGATCGGGTGAATATGAATCCACCGCTTCAAGGAGCGCTTTGTTGAAGCTTTCTCTGTCAGGAAAATCTTTAGGAGAAACAACCCTGTTCGGTATACCTGCCTTATCAGCTCTCTCCAGTGACTTTACTCCGTAATTATTACTTATTACTCCGACAAGCTCTGCATTTTTTATAGAGCCGTCAGCTACTCTGTCAATTATAGCCTGAAGATTAGTCCCTCCGCCGGAGACCATTACCAGAACTCTTAGCATAAGATAACTCCTTTTTCACCTGAAGCTGCTTCACCGATAATATATGCTTCCTCACCTGCACTCTTGAGAGCAGCAACAGTCTTGTCAGCATCAGCAGGATCCACTGCAAGAACCATTCCGAGACCCATGTTGTATGTGTTATACATCATGCTCTCTTCTACATTTCCTTCTTTAGCCATAAGCTTAAAGATTGCAGGAACCTCATAAGATGTCTTTTCAACCTTCGCAACTATTCCGTCAGGAAGCATACGCGGGATATTTTCCTGGAAACCACCGCCAGTGATATGGCTTGTTCCCTTAATAGTAACTCCGGCATCCTTAACTGCCTTAAGAGCCTTAACGTAGATTCTCGTTGGTGTGAGAAGCTTCTCACCGAGAGTCATTCCGAGCTCATCGTAATACTTGTTGAGAGATGCTTCACTCATGTCAAATATCTTTCTTACAAGTGAGAATCCGTTACTGTGAACTCCGCTTGAAGCGATACCTATAAGAGTATCTCCCGCCTTGATATTCTGACCTGTTATAAGGTCCTTCTCATCAACTATACCTACTGCAAAACCTGCAAGATCATACTCATCCTCAGGCATAAGACCGGGATGTTCTGCTGTCTCGCCACCGATAAGAGTAGCTCCTGAAAGCTCACAGCCCTTTGCAACACCACTTACTATAGTTGCTATCTTCTCAGGATAGTTCTTCCCGCAAGCTATATAGTCAAGGAAGAAAAGCGGTTCAGCGCCTGCGCATGCAATATCATTTACACACATGGCAACGCAGTCAATACCTACCGTATCATGCTTATCAAGTATAAATGCAAGCTTGATCTTTGTACCTACTCCATCTGTACCTGAAACAAGGGTAGGCTTTTCCATGCTCTTAAATCCTGCCATGGAGAAAGCACCTGAGAATCCTCCGATATTCGTCAGAACCTCACTTCTCATGGTCTTTGCAATGTGCTCCTTCATGAGCTCAACTGACTTGTAACCTGCTTCGATGTCTACTCCTGCGTTCTTGTAATCCATCTTTTTCCTCCTGTTTAATCTATCTTGATTTATTAGTTCTCAATTACTTATGATTCACGGCATCATATATTGCCTTAGTCACATCAGCCTTATTCATACTGTATAAATGTATGCCATATACTCCGTGGTCCATAAGATCTTCAATCTGTCTTATGGCATACTCTATGCCCGCCTCTTTCATCCCCGCAGGGTCTTCACTGTATTTGGCGATAAGGTTTGACAGCTCTGTAGGAACCGAAGAACCGGAAAGCGATACACTGGTTCCAAGCTGATTAACCTTTGTAATAGGCATTATTCCGGCGTGTATAGGCGCTTTGATTCCTGCAGCATCACATTTTTCAAGAAAACGATAGAACTTGCTGTTATCAAAAAACATCTGGGTGATAAGTTCATCAATGCCCATATCTACTTTCTGCTTCAGATATCTGATATCGTCCTCAACTGTTGCTGACTCGGGATGTTTCTCCGGATAGCAGGCTCCGAAAAGCTTGAATCCTCCGAATTCCTCTATCTTCGGAATGATGCTGGATGCATACTTAAACTCTCTTTTGGCAAAATCCTCTTCGGACATTGTTCTCGGACGGTCACCCCTCAGAACCAGAATCATATCTACTGATTTTTTCTGAAGCTCCTCGAGCATTTCTGTGAGTTTCTGCTCTGTCATTCCTACTGCAGTCATGTGTGCAAGTGAACGCATATCACTTATATTCTGTATATATGCTGCTATGGTCGAGGTCTTTTTGCTGTTACTTCCGCCTGCCCCATAGGTTACGCTGACAAAATCAGGATCAACATCCTTTATCTCATCAAGTGTCTTGAATATATCATACATCTCATCGTCTCTCTTTGGAGGAAATACCTCGCAGGAGAATTCGATGTTCTTATTGTTGCGGGTTATCATTATACTACTCCTTGTCAATATCAGTTCTGCTTTTACAGTTCATCCATTGTCCGTCAAATATCAGTTCTGCTTTTACAGTTCTTCCGATGACCGGTCAGATATCAGTCCTGTCTGATAACCGGTCTAAGAATCCGCTTCAACCAGATCTGCCATGATTTTATACATATCCGGAAAATGCTTACGCATGTTCATCGGCTTAAATTCAGTATCAACAAAACCATGACTCGTATGGCTTCTGTTTACCAGTCTGTCTCCCACGTAAATCTCATAATCCAGAGAAAATCTGGCAGGTGAAAGTTTGGTCACATGAGGATATATACTTATAGTATCTCCAAAATGCACCGCTCCTATATATTCCGAACTGAGTGTAAGTACCGGGATGATGATTCCCTTCTCTTCCATAAGGTCATAAGGGAGCCCCGCTTTCTCCATAAGATCAAGCCTTGCTTCCTCCAGAAACCTTGCATAGTTCGAGTGATGCACAACCTGCATCTGGTCTGTTTCATAATAATTTATCTTTCTTACATATGGCTCTGTAACCATCATTTATACTCCTGTCATACTGTTTTCAGCTTACTGCCTGCCCGGCATACACGTACTGCGGTGCTGATTCCGGCTGACAGCTTAGTACTATTCTTCGGATTCGTCTTCGTTTCGGGTGCGGCCATCCTTATCCATAAGGACAACCATATCCTCTTCCGTCTCCGGCTTCTTCCTCTCCCGCCTGACGACAGTATCATCTGTATTAAGGGTAAGGCGCACCTCTCCTCCGTCTTTTCGGCTTACAAGCTTACGATTATCCGCCTCAGGCTTGGTAACACTGGTAGTCTTTATCTCTTCTCTGGAAAGCTTTTTTGCTGTCCTGTCAGGATTAACAGGCGGTCTTCTCTTCTTTCCTGCCACTACGGAAAGCTCGCCGTCCTGATCCGTAACCTTGAACTCCATCTGTCCCTGACGTTCTCTCTCTGCAAGTATTGCCTTTTCACGTTCATGATAAAGCTCATTTGAAAGAAGGGTAGCAAGTTCAAGTATCTGACTGTAACGGTCATTATTGCTGAGGTCGAGAAGATTGTTCATCAATTCATTTTTATTTTCTGAAATACTTCTTACTTTAGCTTTAAGAGTTGCCTGAACTCTGTCAAACTCTCTTTCTATATTATCATATGCATTATTAATGAGGTGATCCACCTCTGTCAGCATTTCATCTGTATAAATGAGAGATGCTCCGTAAATATCATTTGCTGTACGGAGTGCCTTGATCTCCTCTTCCGTAAGATCGGATTTCTTGAATGGGAATTCCTCGTCCTGTCTTCTCTTCGTAACTCTGATACGGCTGGCGCTCTTCTGAGCCTCATACCTTATCTCTTCAGCTTCAGCCTTTGCTTCACTGAGAATACGCGCTCTTTTGTCCGTAACCTCTCTATAGGTCTTAAGCTCAGTATCCACAACATCCGCAAGGCTGTCTATAAGCCCCAGCATTTCTTCTTTATTTACAATAACCTTATCTGACGTGAAAGGTGCATTTGCTGCAGTAACCAGCATATTTCTCATCTTCGCCAGTATAAGCTTTTCTCTTCCGCCATCATTTTCCATTTATATCAAATCTCCCGAATAATCAATGACACTAACCAAAGTATTTCCGGAATCCGCTGAATGCATATGAGCACATATATATAAGTCTTCCGATAAGCGGAATTCCCATATATTTATATACGCCGTATGTCATCTTTGCCGATTTAAACTTAGTTCCGGATTTACTGTCTCTACGCATTCTGTAGCAGAGCAGCGGTTCATCCAGCCCTGCCGCATACCCGCCATCACGGAGTATACTGAGCCAGCAGATATAATCCTCATGAAGATCATCCCTCACCATAGGATACTTCAGCATTAAATCACGAAGAAGAAGTACTGAAGAACAATTGATCTGGTTTGATTTAAGGAGAGTCTTATAAGTGACTATTCTATCACAGTGAACCATTCGTCCGGTATCTTTTCCGTCATGTGTATAAAGCTGGCGCGCTGTAAACACTATCTTCGGAGCACCTTTATCCCCTCTGACCCTCTTGATCAGATTAAGTTCCTTAAGAAGCTTATCCTTCTCCCACCAATCATCCGCATCGAGAAAAGCAACGTATCTGCCGGTTGCAGCCTTAACGCCCTCATTTCTTCCATCGGAAGGTCCTATATTCTTCTCGATATCTACTATCTTAACATCATACTCTCTGATAAGACTCTCTAAAACAGTTTTGTCGAGAGTGCGGCCATTGTCCACTAAAATAAGCTCAGTAAAAACACCAGTCTGAGCAGCTGCCGACATAGCAGCCATCTTTATGGTGTCGTTATTCTTGTAAATAGGTATGATTACACTTACCTTATCATTTTCATCATATTGTTTCATAGTATGCATCCATTGGAAGACTTTTTGTAGTTCGGAAGCCCCGCTTCCGGATAAACAAATGGATTATACCATCTTACTTGACTTAGCACAAGGCAAATCGAATGGGGATGGTTTACCCTCCTTCCAACGGTCAAAAGAAAAGCTTCCGCCTTTCAGCAGAAGCTTTTCTTTTTATATCCTAGCCTTTACGAAGAAATGCAGGAATCTGAATATTATTGCTTGATGACTCACTTCTAGGTGCTTCCGGTTCGGATTTCTCTTCAGGAGCAGCAGTTACTGCCGGCTTAATAGGAGTATTTCCAAGCTTAAGCGGAACAGGTGTAACCTTTGCCTGACTTCCACCAAATGAAGGAGACTTAAGTGTTGTTGAAGTTGATGCAGGCTCAACCGGAGCTGAAGGAGGCGGTGTAACCACTGAGCTTCTTACAGTAGTAGGCTTGATGCTTACTGAAGACTCACGATCATTCTCAAGTCCTGTAGCGATGATTGTGATGCTTACATCCTCGCCGACAACATCATTATCAACTGTACCGAAGATAATATTTGCATTCTCACCGGCAACCTCTGTAAGATATGTGATCGCATCGTATGCTTCAACGATTCCGATATTACCTGAGAAGTTAACGATGATATCTGAAGCACCATCAACTGTTGTCTCAAGAAGCGGTGAATCCATAGCTGACTTGATGGCATCAACTGCCTTGTTGTCGCCGCTGCCTGTACCGATACCGATATGAGCGATACCCTTATCACGCATAACTGTCTGAATATCCGCAAAGTCGAGGTTGATAAGACCCGGCTTATTGATAAGGTCTGTAACACCCTGAACACCCTGCTGAAGAACTTCATCTGCCTTCTTAAGAGCATCCGGAATACTTGTTCTCTTATCACATATCTGAAGGAGCTTATCATTTGGTATAACAATAAGTGTATCAACGTTTTCGCTGAGCTTTGCGATACCATTCATGGCATTTGCCATACGAGGCTTTCCTTCAAATGTAAATGGCTTTGTTACTACACCAACAGTAAGGATTCCAAGGTTCCTTGCTATCTCTGCAACTATAGGAGCAGCACCTGTACCGGTTCCGCCACCCATACCGCAGGTTACGAACACCATGTCCGCATCCTTTATGATATCATTTATCTCTTCTCTGTTTTCCTCAACAGCTGAAGCTCCGATCTCAGGCTTAGCACCTGCACCAAGACCCTTGGTAAGCTTCTCACCTATCTGAATCTTTGTCGTAGCCCTGCTGAGTGAAAGCGCCTGCTTATCTGTATTTATAGCAATAAGCTCAACACCCTCAACATTCTCATCGATCATTCTGTTAACTGCATTATTTCCTGCTCCACCAACTCCTATGACCAGGATTCGTGCAGGGTTCTTCTCATCATTTGACTTTATTTCAAGCAAGGTTCCTTCCTCCTTATATTAATCTTACTTAATTATAACAAAGTATGCCGCTTGCGGCTTTTTTCTAATAAACCAATGTATATAATAATATGATTTACATAATAAATCAATAGCATTTTGATATTTTTACTAACCTTCAGGCAGGTTATTACCGTCTGCAGGAGCGGTCTCATCAACCTGTTCGGTGGTAGTCTCCGTGGTATCGACAGGTGTATCCCCGTTCGTATTATTGGGTGTATCCCCGTTCGTATTATCGGGTGTATCTCCGGTGGTATCTCCCGTGTTATCCTCGCCCGGAACCCCGGCATTTTCACCAGCCGGCTGAGCTGCCTTGAAGCTTGCCCTGCTGGTACTGGTACTGAAATCCTTCATATAAAGAGTTCCTTTCTTTCCCTCCAGGCCCTCCAGGATACTTCCGAGATTCATCATCTGCACCGAAAGATTACTTCCGTCACCTATCTCGATACGAATATCACCATGGGTAAATATTATCTCATCATCTTTTGTAAAATGTATATCATCTATATCCAGCTGATATTTATCTATGAGCTGCGTAATATTAAGTATACGGTTAAAACGATTCTCATTTTTAATAGGAAGCTTATGCCCTACTTCCCAGCTCGACACTTCAAGACCTTCTATATTGGGCACCCCGTCCTTAAGCTCATAAGAGGACTCAAGCACATTTCCATCATTATCAAAATAAACATAACTGTCCATATACCTTATGCATCCGGCCAGTTTCTTTTCATATACCGTAACACGTACCGAATTCTTCGAGACAAAATCTATATCCGTCCCGGAAACAAAGGGCACATTTTCTATATCATGCATTCTTAGCTGAAGATAGAGATACAGAGTATTATTCATTTTTGCGGCATTTTCAACAGCAGTTTTCACATCCTCCTCTGAGGAAAAAACACAGCCAACAACCTCTATCTCTTCAAGCGTGTAGGTTGAAAGGTAAATCCCCGTTCCAAGAAGCACGAAAACTATGATGCCGAGTATGATCCATTTCTTCATAACTCTACTCTCTTTATTCATTTATATTATCAGAAAATGACATCTCAGCCATTCTGTAAACCGGTTTCTTCATCAATGTTCTTCGCCGGTCTTATCTGCTTCGAAACCGCAAGCACTATACCCATCTCCGCAAGCAGCAGAAGAAGCGATGTACCGCCGTAACTGATAAACGGAAGCGTAACTCCCGTATTAGGAATGGTATTTGTAACAACACCGATATTTACTATAACCTGAACTGCGATATGAGCGATAACGCCTACGACTATAAATGCTCCGAATCTGTCAGGCGCTCCCTCTACGATAAACTTAAGTCTCCAGAGAAGCATTATGAATACTATTATTATTCCCGCCGCTCCTATAACTCCGAGCTCCTCACAGATAATGGAGAATATCATATCATTATATGCCTCCGGAACAAATCCCATTTTCTGGATGCTCTGCCCCAGCCCTCTTCCGAAAAGTCCGCCGCTTCCGACTGCATACAGAGACTGCATAACCTGATAACCTTTATCAGCTGTTTCAGGATGAAGCCAGGCATCTATACGGCTGCTTCTGTAACCAACCATGAAAACACTTCCTACAAGAAGTGCCAGTCCGAACAGACCCAGACCTATAACCATGAATGGTTTAGGAGTCGCAACGAAGAACATTACCATGATGATTGCAAAGCAGATGATAGCTGACGAAAGATTCTCTATAGCTATAAGTACAACGAATATCAATGGTATAAACAGTATCTTGGCACTTCCCCAAAGAGTGTTAAGTTCACCGGAATACTGCGTCAGAAGATATGCCACAAAAAGTATAAGCACTATCTTGATGATCTCCGAAGGCTGTATACTTACGCCTCCTATAATGAGCCATCTCTGAGAACCGTTTACTTCTTTTCCCTTCAGTTTAAGGAGTACCATCAGCACTCCTCCGAGCAAAAGTCCCAGATATATAAGCTTAGTATTATAAATCTGATATTTGATACATGATACCACAAGCATAACTGCAAGGCCCGCAAGACTGATCTTCAGCTGCTTCATAAAGAAAAATGAGCTGTCATTATACTTTATGGTACTTGCATAGTAACTTGCGCTGTATACCATCAGAAGTCCCATACCGGCAAGAAAAACAATAAGAAAGAGAAGCGGATAATCAAAATACGTTCCACTGACAAGGATGAGCCTGCTCTTCCGAGGCTTCTTATTCTCTTTTACTTCCTTTCTCCCTGCCGTTCTTCTTGCCATTACGAAGCTTCCCTTACTTTCTTTTCATGAATATTGTCGCCCGATGTGAAGCATACTGCCTAACGCGATCAGGCGGGTTCAAATGCATTTATAATTCATTTACATACTCTTTAAAGAGCTCACCACGCTGTTCATAGCTTTTAAACATATCCCAGCTTGCGCATGCCGGTGAAAGCAGGACATTATCCCCGTCCTTAGCATGCTCCGCACAGTAAGCCACTGCTTCCTTCAGATCTGCCACCATGACTATATCATTGAAGCCAAGGCGTCTGGCAGTCTCCGCGATCTTATCCTTTGTAGCACCCAAAAGAACCAGTGCCTTTACCTTACCGTCAAAGGCTTCTATCCATTCATCGAACTCTGATTTCTTATCATAACCACCGCCTATAAGATAGGTAGGACCCGGCATAGCCTTAATGCCCTTTATGGCAGCATCCGGATTGGTTCCCTTTGAGTCATTATAATATTTGACTCCATTCAGAGTCCTTACATATTCTATCCTGTGCTCAACTCCCTGGAAGGCTGTTATGACTTTTTCAATTATGTCAGCAGGTATGCCCATATAATGAGTGATGGCAACTGCTGCAAGTACATTTTCCACATTATGGTCACCAAGGATCTTTACATCCTTAAGTGAAAGAATCTCAATGTCATTTCCTTTTTCGCGGACAACAACCTTTCCGTCCTTTACGAAGACACCCTCCTGCAGTTCTTCCTTTCTGCTGAAATAAATGATCTTCGCATTCTTTATAAGATTTTCCCTTGCACGAACCTCTGAGTCATCATAATTAAGTACCGCGTAATCGTCTTCTGTCTGATTCATACTGATGTCAAACTTTACGCGGGCATAATTATCAAATGTATAATGACGGTTGAGGTGATCAGGGGTCAGGTTCAGAATAGCTGACACATGAGGTCTGAAGGTATGAACCGTCTCTAACTGGAAGCTGCTTATCTCAGCTGCCACCAGCATTCCCTCATTACAACGGTCAGCATATTCTGTAAATGGAATCCCTATATTGCCAACTACGATACTATCATCTTTGTACGCTTTAAATATCTCCCCCACAAGCGTTGTAGTTGTCGTCTTTCCATTTGTTCCTGTGATAGCAGCTATAGTACCTTTTGAAAAATAATACGCCAGCTCTATCTCGCCCCATATAGGGATATTGTTACCTCTTACTTTATTTACAAAATCTGCATCGCATGGAATACCCGGGCTTATCACGAAAAGTGAAAGTCCCTTGATGAATTCATCATCCATATCACCCAGCATGAAATCTACTTTTTCACCGCCTTCGATATCCTTTCTTACAGCTTCAGTATCAAGTTCCTTATTCTGATCGAATATTGTAACTCCGGCACCATTTCTTATCAGAAGGGCCGCTGCTGCCTTTCCGCTCTTTCCTGCACCTGCGATACATACATTTTTAAACATTTTTATCTCCTTTTGACTTCCGTAAACCGGCTCATCATAATATACTCAGGATTACGGTCCCTGCTGGGCGTCTGTTCCGGTTGCAAATACAGCCGGCTGCTCTTCAACAGCTTCGGTAGTCACTTCAGTAGTAATCTGCTGACCCCCTGCAAATGGATCGGTATTATCTGTTTCTTCTTTATAAATATTCAGATATGGCAGCAGGTCTTCTGCTATCATATTGAAAAGTATACAACCTGTACTTGTGAAATACTGACTGTCCGGATCAGGTTCATCCACCAGACAGTAGATAACAACTTCAGGATTTTCAACAGGCGCAAAACCTATAAATGAAAGGATGTACTTACGCTGTCCTCTTGGAAGTTTCTCCGCGGTACCTGTTTTTCCGCCTATGGAGTAACCTTCAACAGCAGCCTTCTTACCTGTACCGTTTACAACTACTCCACGGAGCATTTCCTTCATGGTGTCTGAGGTTTCTTCGGAAATGGTTTTTCTTACGAGAACATTCTTTTTGTTCTCAATTACATTTCCATCCGAATCTATAATCTGTTTAACAACATGAGGCTGATAATAATTACCGCCATTTATAACTGAACAGAATGCCGTACCGAGCTGCATCATGGTAACCGTAACACCCTGTCCGAAGGATGATGTTGCAAGCTCAACTGAATTAAGTGAATCCACATCATATACGAGAGAATTAAGGGTAGCCGCACTCGGTTCACCGTTAAGATCTATATTTGTCCTCTGTCCGAAGCCGAACAGTTTCTGATATTTATCAAAGTCCTCTTTGCCCTCTTTCTTTGCTATCTGCATAAGTGCGGGGTTACAGGACTGTTCAAGTGCCTGAACCGTAGTAACCATTCCGTGACCGGTAACATGGTGGCATCTTATAGTGGCATCTGCCACCTGGAGATAACCCTGACAGTAAAACTGATCTTCAAGAGCTACCTTCTTCTCTTCCACTGCACCTGAAATGGTAAATGTCTTATATGTGGAACCCGGCTCGTAGTTATCACTTACCGCGTAATCCCTCCAGACCTCTTCAAGATCACCTACCACATCAGCATCTGTCATCGACGCCAGAGCAACCTCAAATTCCTGATCTGTCATCGGATTTCCGTTCTCTTCATTTTTAAACTGATATCTTATCGGTTCCGTATCATATGGTTTATTCGGATCGTACTGATGGCAGTTATAAATCGCCAGAACTTCACAATTATTTGGATCCATTACAAGAACCGATACATTTTTTGTTTCAAGGAGCTGCATGTACTCTTCGCAGTTCTTCTGAACAATTTTCTGAACTTCTATATCAAGGGAAGTAACCAGACTGTAACCGTTTAATGCCGGTTCCGTCCTGTTCTCCACATTGAAATCATTATTAATATAACTGTAAGTTCTTCCGGGTTCGCCATTCAGCTCGTCATCGTAATAACCTTCGATACCGCTGAGCCCCTGATTACCGCTGACGGTAAAGCCCAGCAGATGGCAGGCCATTTCATTATACGGATAATATCTTACATAGTCTTCTTCAAACCATACTCCAATGACTTTTCGGCCTTCGTCACTTTCCTTACAGTAATCCTTAAACTTCCTGACCTCGGGATACTCAAGTTTCTTCCTGATGACCTTATAAAATGACTTTTCATCCTTCAGATAATCGGTCATCTCCTCATCTGTAATATCAAAAAACTCCTTCAGTGCTTTTACCGTAGCCTCTTTGTTTTCTTCTCTTTGAAGTATATTGGCCGGTTCAATGACAAGATTGTATATTTTATTACTCGTAGCAAGAACCGTTCCGTTTCGGTCTATGATATCCCCTCTTTTAAATGGAACGGTAACACTGTTATAACCCTTCTGGTTCAGAACCCTCTGCTTATATTTCGGTCCGGAAACAAGGTTTATATAAACTATTCTGGCAATTAAAAAGACAAGGCAAACCGTAAATGCGACCATTACGACCGCCAGCTGCAACCTCATCCTTCTTAAGAAAACCTTTTTCTTTCTTTTCTTCATACCCTATCTCCTGAATGCAAAGCTGTAAAGAAAAAGAGTTCCCGAGACAAAATCCCGGGAACTCACCCTTTATTTTGCCTCAGGTACATCTTCAAACTGTGTAACATAATCTTCATTTGCACTGTCATAATATATGATCTGACCTTTTGTACTGTATACCATACCAAGTTCTCTGGTCGCGATCTTATATATCTCATCCAGTGTATACATATTTTCAAGAGAATCAGAATATGACATATTCTCTGATTTGAGTGTATCAAGCTGACTGCTCAGCTTTGTAATATTTGTCTCCTGCTCACGTACTCTTTCCTCAAGTCTCAGCATATATGCGCAGGAAGCAACCATAACAAGGAAAGCTACCACGATGATTGCCGTGTATGTAAAATCGAAAGCCTGTGATCTGGCAGTCTTCCTGGCCATCAAAGCTTTGTGCTTCTTGTTGGCCTTGATATTTCTCTGCTTCTTTGCAAGCTTCTTCTCTTCTTCTCTGGTAAGCTTACGTCTCTCTTCTCTTCTGTCCGGATAATCAACGCGTCTTCTTCTGTCAGGATATCCGTCATATTTTCTGGAAGGGTATGCCTCATATTCAGTTTTTCTTACTGTACTCCCGTCAACGTAGTACATTCTTCTTCTCTGTCGTCTTTCCTGCATTCCTATCCCTCGTTTATGGCCTTTTCCCTAAGCCTTTTAGTCGTAGGCGCCTCTCTCGAAAACTCTGAGTTTCGAGCTTTTTGCCCTTCTGTTCCTTATAAGTTCTTCCTCCGAAGGAACTATCGGCTTCCTTGTAACTACGAAGCCTTTACTTTTTCTTCCGCATACACATACCGGAAAATCCGGAGGACATATACACGGATCCATGTTCTTTTTGAACAGCTGCTTCACTATCCTGTCTTCAAGACTGTGAAATGTAATTATGGCCAGTCTGCCATGTGGATTCAGGAGGTCTATCATCCCATCTATAGAATTCTCCAGAACATCCAGCTCTCCATTTACCTCTATACGAAGTGCCTGGAAGACCTTCTTGGAAGGATGGCCCGGTTTGGCTTTTTCCTTCGCCGGCAGTGCTTCCTTTATAAGGTCATTTAATTCAAATGTAGTTTCGACAGGTCCTCCCTGTCTCTTCTTTACAATCGCCTTTGCGATAGGCACCGCGTACTTCTCTTCGCCGTAATCCCTGAAGATACGTACCAGTTCTCTTTCGTCATACTGGTTTATAACTTCGTAAGCACTAAGTCCCAGATTCCTGTCCATCCTCATATCAAGCGGCGCTTCCTCCCTATAGGAGAAGCCCCTTTCCGGGTTGTCGAACTGGAAGGAAGAAACTCCTATATCAAGAAGTATCCCGTCAACCTTATCAACTCCCAGGTCCCTGAGGATGATATCCATTTCAGAGAAATTGCTCTTTACAATGGTCACCTTATCACCGAACTCGGCAAGTCGTTCCGATGCCGCATTTATGGCATCCCTGTCCTGATCGATACCTATAAGCCTTCCGCCGGCACCCAGCCTTTTGGCTATCTCATAGGAATGTCCGGCACCTCCCAAAGTACCGTCAACATATATCCCGTTCGGTTTAATATTCAGATTGTCTATAGTCTCATTCAGCAAAACTGAAACATGTTCAAATTTCATATCCGATGACCCGCTTCTTTATATGCTTATACCAAGTGCATCAATTCTGTCGTTTACAGCATCCTGCGAGTAATCCGGTTCTTCTTCAGCTATATTCCAGAGTTTCTCACTCCATATCTCAGCCTTGTTTCCGGCACCGACTATAACAACTTCCTTCTCAATCTGTGCATCCTGTCTAAGCTTTGCAGGTATCACAATTCTTCCCTGGGAATCAACCTCCACCGGACTTGCATTTCCCATGAAGTATCTCTTAACCATTCTGTTCTCTTTATTATTAGGAAGAGCATTCAGTTTATCTGCAAATCCATCCCATTCGTTATAGGAGAAAAGATAAAGATTCGTATCCTGTCCTTTTGTAACAACAAACTCACTTCCAAGAAGATCTCTCAGTTTTGCAGGAACAATAAGTCTGCCTTTAGAATCTACATTATGGTAATAAGTACCCATCATGTTTCTATTCACGACTTATTCCTCCTTTCCTGAAATGATTTCTTAGCGTTCTAAACCAGCTTCAAATTCACCACTTCGTGTACCTTTCAAGCCACTTAGAGCCACTTTCCCCCACTTGTGTTACATATTAAACCATTTATTTCCCCTTTTCAAGGAACTTTTCGAACAAATCTTAAAATAATTTGCATAATGTTTTTTGAATTTCTTTGTCTATTTTGCACAAAAAAAGAACCACCTTTTGGTGGTTCTTCTGTATCTTGTGTCCGCATTATCTCAGACCACTATATATAGTTTTGAATGCTATAAAATATCATTTATGGGACTGCGTCCCACCGGATACATTGTCCGGTTTGTCTTCATGGGATTCATCCTCCACTTCGTTTCCACCGGATGCGTCGTCGGATTTGTCTTTAGGGGATTCATCCTCCACTTTGCCTCCATGGGATGCATTATCAGGTGGTAATATAGGTGCAGTATCAAGCCTGCCCTTGCCGGAAATACGTATGTAAATGATAAGCCCAAGTGAAACTGCAACACATACAGCTGCAAGCACCTGAGATATCTTTAGGGAGCCGGCCATAAGTGAATCAGTTCTGAGCGCTTCAACACCAAACCTTCCCAGCCCATAGAACATTGCATATAATAAGGTAATCTCTCCGTCAAACTTCTTATGCTTTCTGTATAACATAAGAATTATAAATGCTGTGAGGCAGCACATTCCTTCCAGAAGAAATGTCGGCCATACTGTAATACAGGCCTGTTCCTTGACCTGCTCCATATTTGTCAGCATATCATTTGTAATAATACCCTCATCCAGATAATATGCCAATGTACCCTGTTTATCAAAGTAATTTACCGGAATGGCCATTCGAAGAAATGACTTTGTAAATCCGCCGAAAGCCTCTCTATTGAAGAAATTACCCCAGCGCCCGAGCATCTGACCTATCAAAACTCCCGGAAAAATTGTATCCGCGAATCTTCCGGCGCTTATCTTCTTCACTTTACAAAAAATGAATGCTGTTATGGTACCTGCTATAAGTCCTCCGTAAACAGCAAGGCCGCCCTGTCTGATATTCACCATAGCCAGAAGGTTCTCGCCAAATGTTCCACTTGTATAATTCGGAAGCCTGAACAGAATATAGTACAGTCTGGCTCCAACTATAGACGGAATTACCATAGCCAGGAAAAAATCAAGGTAAAGCTCATCACTTATTCCTTCTTTCTTGCCTATAAACTGCGCTATCTTGTAAGCCAGAACGAATCCGATAAATACCATTATCGCATAAATCTTTATTTCAAATCCTAAAATGGTAAACCCTGAAGGTATGTTACCGAAAAAAGCATGAATCCCGGGAAAAAAGATTCCATTTTCCATGATCATTTACACATTGAACTTGAAGAGAATAACATCTCCATCCTGAACAACGTACTCCTTTCCTTCCTGTCTCACAAGGCCCTTCTCCTTAGCCGCCTGCATAGTACCGCTTTCAATAAGGTCATTATAACTTACAACCTCAGCTTTAATGAAACCGCGCTCAAAATCAGAATGAATCTTTCCTGCTGCCTGAGGTGCCTTCATGCCCTTTGTGATAGTCCATGCTCTTGATTCAGTCTCACCGGCAGTAAGATAGCTTATAAGGCCAAGAAGCCTGTAGCTTGCCTTAATGAGCTTATCGAGCCCTGACTCGGCAAGTCCCATATCAGCAAGGAATTCCTTCTTCTCTTCGTCATCAAGCTCAGAAATCTCCTCTTCCATCTTGGCTGATACAGTGAAAACTTCACAATCAGTCTCAGCTGCATACTCTCTTACCTTCTTAACATATTCATTGTTCGCGCCTTCATCAGCCATCTCATCTTCGCTTATATTTGCAGCAAAGATAACAGGCTTTGCGGTAAGCAGATTATATTCCTTGAACCATGCAAGTTCTTCCTCATCTGTGATTTCGAGAGTCTTTGCAAGCTTACCCTCACCAAGGTGATTCTTGATACGATTCTGCATATCAAGTTCCTTTGCAGCAGCCTTATCATTTCTGGCAACACGAATAGTCTTTGCTATCCTTCTCTCAAGGACATCCATATCCGCAAGAATAAGTTCATAGTTAATAGTTTCAATATCACGTATCGGATCGACAGTTCCCTCAACATGAATTACATCATCATCTTCGAAACATCTTACAACATGAACAATCGCATCAGTCTCCCTTATATTGGAAAGGAACTGATTACCAAGTCCTTCACCCTTCGATGCACCTTTAACAAGACCGGCGATATCCACGAACTCAATAACTGCAGGAGTAGTCTTTGCGGAATTATACATTTTCGTAAGAACATCAAGTCTCTCATCCGGAACTGCAACAATACCCACATTAGGATCAATAGTACAGAACGGATAGTTGGCTGATTCAGCTCCAGCCTTAGTAAGCGAATTAAACAATGTGGATTTACCGACATTCGGCAAACCGACTATACCGAGCTTCATAGTTTTTCCTTCTTTCATTTATTAATAGAGTTTCACGAGCCTAGACCCCTTTCCTATACGCCCCGCGCTTAGAAAAGAACCAAGTATAACCAGAAAATATTAACACATTGTCATATCATTTTCAACGAGATTCAGCCTTTCGGATATCACAAGTTACTTACAGCAAAAATACTTCTGCATAACTACGAAACTGTTAACAAACTGTTAAGTGCCTGTCACCGATTATTAACAAACTGTTAAGTGCATGTCACCGATTATTCTCTAATAATTATGTACCAGTTTTATCACGTTTCTTGATATAATCAATAGGATCAAGTCAAAACGAGCTGAATAGCGGTAATCTCACCGCCATACAGCTCGTCAATTATCTTAGGATATCCTTCTATAAATCCTTCATTGCGCGTCTAATCCTGCTAAGTGATTCCGGTGCGATACCAAGATATGTTGCTATATGTCTTTGTGATACTCTCTCACTGAGTTCAGGAAATAGCTTTTTGAAGTGAATATATCTCTCAGTTGCATTTTCAGTGAGAAAACCATTTTCTCTATATATCTTATATCGAAGGGCATTTTCCAAAAGATATATCCATACATTCTTAAAAGAATCATTTTCTCTGATTATATTTTTTATGGCTTCCGTCTTGCAAATCATGATGGTTGTTTCTTCAAGTGCTTCCCACATACAGATTCTCTCTGTGTAACCGAAAAAACCCTCGTCCATAAACATAGTTCCCTCAGGAGCAAAGCCTCTCGTAATGTCATTTCCATCACTGTCTATGTAATAGGCACGTGCCAGTCCTGATAGAACTAATCCCGCATAGGTAGTGTCATCTCCGATTGACGCAAGAAGCTCACCTTTTTTCACTATTCGAAAACTTGCAGCACTTACAATCTCACCAACTATTTCCTCTCTTATAGTGACATCATATTTTTTTGCAAATATCATCAGCTGTTTTACAAAATAATCTTTATCCATACTACCTCCTTAATAACCACCCATAACAATGATGTATACGATGCTGATCAGATTTGTGCCGCCATGTATTATCATCGGAACTATCATGTGTTTTCTCTTCTGATAACCAAAGATACATATAAGACCAAGCACAAAGGAATATCCAAAATTATACCAGTCAAGCAGTGCAAAAAGCAGATTAAAGAGAAGAAGCGCTGTCATCTCCCCAAATATCGGACCACAGAATCTTTTTGCAAATCCTCTGTAGAATATTTCCTTGCATATTCCACTTACAAAAACCAGTGAAATAACATAGAGAATAGTTACTCCTGCTCCCATCTTTCCATCTTCTACAAAAGCAAGCTCTGTCCGTCCCTTATAAATAGGCAGCCACAAAAGAGATATCAGGCTGGCGATAGTTGCAAGTATAACCCCTAAAAGAATATCTCCACCAAGAGTCTCCCTTTCGAAAGTTTCTTTCTTAAGACTGATTCCATTTGCCTTATAAAGAAACAATGCGCTTGGAAGTAATACAAGATTGCCAAATATAAATGTAAATGCAAAAATCCACTTATTAGCCTGTACATAGCTTGCTATATCAAGCAAATTCATTCCAGGCTTGTAAAACCTAAGTGCATTTACCATCTCAAAAGCGGCTATAAACAATGTTAATGTAGTAGTAATTGCTAATGCTTTTCCAGCATTTTTGATATCATTTTCTTTCATGATGTCACCTCCTGAAAGAAATAATAACACTACATTATTGTATGAGCATTGACATATGTTAAGTTTTTAAAAAAATCCTTCTGTAAAATTCACTTACGATAATTTATAGTTTTATTCTCAATATGTGCGCGTTCATTCTAACACCATATTTCCGTATCCTTTGCCCTGGTACTAAGTGCCTGTCACCGATGTATAAATATGAACAAACTGTTAAGTGCCTGTCACCGAAACGGTGTCTGGGATATGCCTTGAGGCAGGGAACCTGCTGCCTCTTACGCTGATCAGTTCCAGACAATCTATTGTATCCATTTAATCAACACATTTCCTACCGGTTACCACCTCAAAATGGTACTTCACAATTCCAAGATCCACATTTGTGAATGGACCTTTCTGCGCGGAAATTGTTACTTTATCATCTCTTAATGTGACGTAGAATTTCTGCTGATTGAGAGCCGTCGGAGCCATCCTGACAGCAACCATTCCATTTTTAAACCATGTAGGCATATCTTCCTCAGACACATTACACAGTTTATCTACAGGTTTTGACTTATGTTTGGAGCCTTCATTTTCACCATATCCCAAAGCTATAACACATATGATTTTTTCACCTTTTTCTATATCAGCTTTGCATTTTCCCTTACCATAGGTTCCTCCAACCCAGCATGTGTTTAAGCCTAATTCCTGTGCCTTCAGAACTATTTTCTCTCCATAGTATCCACATTTTTCTTCGAGATTTTCTATAGCTTTATTTCCTACAAGTGCGATATAATTCACAGCATTTCTAAATCTTCCATAGTGTGCAAGCAATGTATTAAAGCATTCCGGGTCATCGTATATAACCTGAATATTTAAACCGCTTTCTTCATTGGTTGCCTTGACAAATTCATCTAAAACTATCCTTATTTCTTCATCTATCGGTAAATCCTTGAACTGTCGAACACTATGTCTTTCTTTTATTAATTCCTTAACATCCATAATAACTCCTTTCTGTACCATGACTGAAAATCTTATTTCTATGACAATGCCTTAATGCATTCCTGAACCCGATCTCTTTTTTCAAACAATACGCATCCACCATTATGATCATCCCCCAGGAGTCCTTCTTCTATCATTCTTCTGAAGAACTTAGACTTCATCGCCTCACGTAGTGATGTATCTCTGACATTTGTATCTGAATAAGGTGAGAAAGGACATGGCTCAGCATCTCCATGAGAATTTATATGAAAAAAACCTCTGCCGGCTGCAATGCATCCTCCTGAACTCTTTTCGTCCCCCGGAAATGATATAAAGACCATCTCTGTACGTTCATTACGCAGCCTGCTGATTTCCGAATTCATATACTGTCTCTCAACATCAGTTGGAGCAAGCCCGGCACTTTCATCTGTCACCGGAACATATTCCACATATATTACAGCCTTACACCCTCTGGCTGATAATTTGCTGATAAATTCATTTGAAGTTACATCCTTGTAATTATCTGTTGTTACAGTAACTGATGCTCCAAAAATGATACCCCTTCTCTGCAGTTCATCCATATTCGAAATCAACCTGTCGTATATGCCTTCTCCTCTTCGTGCATCGGTTATTTCCTTATCGCCCTCTATACTCATTATAGGTACAATATTACGGTTCATATCAAAAAGATTAAAGTAAGATTTTGTCATAAATGTACCGTTTGTAAAGACTGGAAAAAGAATGTTCTTCCTTTTGGAAGCCGCTTCTATAACTCCTCTTCTGAGCATTGGTTCGCCTCCTGCAATGAGGATAAAACTAACCCCCAACTCTTCTGCTTCATCAAATACCCTGGCCCAGTCTTCGTCCGAAAGCTGATTCACCGGAGCGTTATCTGTAGTTGAATTGTTACATCTTGAATAACATCCTTCACAGTGCAGATTACAGCTACTGGTAATACTGGTAATAAGAAATGGCGGGACATGCTCCCCCTCTTTTTCCAGTTTCAGTCTTCTTCTGGACGCATCTCTGCTGGCTGCAGCAAATCTGACCATAAATGCACTTTCGCGCGGATTCTTTCGAGTAGCTTTAATTGCATCAGCAACTACACTTTCAACCCCGTGTGTCATATATTTCTGAATATCAAATGATTCATCCATAATGCTATTCTCCCGATTTGTATTTTATCATATTATATTTTGCCACACATTATTTGTCAACATGTAAACTTCAGTTAAATCATTTTCAGTGCAAAATAAATATGTCACTTGCGACATGCGCACGGGGTCCGTCACTGACAGTGCAGATATGAACAAACTGTTAAGTGCCTGTCACCGATACGTAAATGCACAAATAAACTTGTAGATGTGGTTTATAGCAGTGACGATGCCATCAGGGAAGGGGTTGAAAAAGCCATGTGCGGAACAGTTATATATAACGAGATAGATAAGGCATTTGATGAAGGCGTTGCGAAAAGTCTGGAAAAGGTCTCCTGAGGTGATAACCTATCACCTCAGGAGACCTTTTATTATGGCAAACGAAATATGAACAAACTGTTAAGTGACAGGCACCGATTATTTCAGTGCCTTTAAAAAAAGCATTAATGTTTCGAACGCCATGTCAAAAGTCCATTCATCCATACCATGCACAGCATAATAAACTGGGGAATCTTCCTGTGAAACATCTATACAAAATGGATTAGCTTCACATGTTGCAATCGCTATATAGTCCTTTGGCCAATCATTTGTTTTATTTTCTGTTTCGGGAACGATTGAGTAACCTATCTGCCCATCAATGAGATTATGGGCACCGTACAATGACACCACTCCATAGTCTTTCAGGTTCATTTCCACATTTAGCGGCGATGCCTTCATCAAAAAATCCAGATAGTTCGCCGGAGGATTTATTTTATTCTTTATCGTCTCAATGTCAGGCTCATCAGCCTGAATCAGCCAATACGCCGGATGTGCTTTGTCTTTTCTTTGTTCTCTTCTCTTTTTCAAACGGTTATTGAGCTCCGCATATATTTTTTCTTCAGGAGTATTCGGGTGCTCCAGACATTTATGTGTCACTGGTTCTTCATAACCTTTTCCATCCGGATATCCATCATTTCTCCATTTTTCTATATCTGCAAGTTTTAAATCCTCATCCTTCCATTCTCTTTTTTCATAAGGGCTGCCCTTATCAAACGGTTGATTGGAAAGGTTTGATAATTCGCACACGATAAGAGCTTCACATTCCATATCCAGTTTTCTCGATAATAGCATTTCAACCAAATAATCATATGAAGTTTTCTGCATTATTTTGGCATATCCTTCTATCGCATAGTAGGCTTCCGCACTATCACCATGATCTATTTTCGCTATATAAAAATCTGCATACTGCTTTTCATTTCCTATAACAATTTCGTTAATCGAAGGAATCACAAGTGACTTTAGATGTGTGAATCGAGTCTGTTCTGAGTATTTCATCAGGCTCTCAATTATCATAGTCCTATTTGAAACACTCTTTTTTGCAGCCTTTTTCAGTTTAGCAATTACACTAAAAACTGTAGTTTCATCCCTGGCATCAAACAGTTGCTCAATAAGTTTTTCAGTGTTTTCTTTAGATGAAGATACCTTTGAAAACTCTGTACACTCTCTCGAACCATCCATAACTGTCATATCGGCTCCCGCCTTCTTTAACAGTCTCAGTGTTTTTATAAATGATTCCTCGAGATAAATACCCGAATTATCTTTTCCGTTTTGAATGATAGGATTATTCTTTGGATCAAAGCCGAAAACTGCTTCTCCCTTATCCATTGCATCTTTAATTTGAGCCATAGATAATGAATTGTCGTATTGTCTTATTATTTGAATATAACGAAGATATTTCTTATCTTTTTTTATTGTTACAGTCACCTTATTTGTAAACACTGATTTTAATCCCCTTATTCTTTTTCTATCTGTATTCACATCCCTGGTTACTTCTGTTCGAATGACAGACCGTACTTTTCCAAATTCCTTATGATTTTATCATCATTTACCGGGTCATACATTGATTTGCAATAATCCAAGTGATACAATCCGCACGTTATACTCCATATCAGATTTTCAGCATAATCCAATTCACGAAGCCTGTAATACAGCAATCCTATGATCGTTTTCTTTTTAAATTTCAGTTTAGGCAAGCCGTCCTTCTTTCGGCTTCTGCTTTCTAATACCGCAGTCCAAAATACCACAGCCATCTGATACCAGGCGTCCTCGGATCTGTTTTCATCAATCAGAATACGAAATAATGCCTGTTGCAAAACTTCCCAGGTGTATTTTTCCTCCAGTTCAAAAATATCATCTGCTCTGGACGTATCTTCCAAAACCTCATCATCCAATTCCGTCTTTAATAGTATTTCATCAATCTCTCTTACAACTGTATTTATTTCCTTCTCATCAAAGGTTTCACGTTTAATGTATTGTGTCGGAACCTTGGATGTCAGCCATACTCCGTTCACGGACTTATAAAAATCAAATCCGGAATCCTGCATAATTCCGGCCCAGACCCTGTAGACAATCGGCTTTCCGTGCCTGCTTCCCACTTTTATCGCAGTCTCTATATCCGCGGACAAATGCACATACAATCTGCTCTTTGGAATTAGACCCTGATTATCAATGGATTCCCGGTATTTTTCACCGGTACCATGATAGAGGTATTTAGGCGGTTTCGTTTTTTCAAGTTCAACATCAACAGGTATGGAATGTCCTTGATTAGCTCTGATAAGCGTCTTGTCATCATTAAATGAATATCTTTGTTTCTCATCGGTGCTAACTATTTCTTCAAGCATCTCCATATTAAAATCCTGCGTCCTGGAAATACCCGCTATCAGTTCATCAACATTCGCCCAGCCGTGCTCATCAAGAGTAATTCCAATAGTTTCCGGCTTATGTCGAAGAATTAAACTTATATATTTGCTTGTGGTTTTAAGATTCATATATCCCTTGAAATCCTTTACTTAAATCCAACTTCAATTACCCTGTCATCATAACTTATATTGTCTCTCCTGAATGTACATATTCAATGCGGTCGCCCAATATGTTTTTCATAATATCGAAGGCTGCAAGCCCGGTACAATGACATGTAACAAACTTTGTCGGGTAATCTTTTAGTTCATATGCAATGTTTTTTATTTCTTCCATTTCTTTTTCGCTGTATTCTGTTTTTTTCATCAAATGAAATCCGCTGACTACCATATCAGGCGCCTTTCCGTACTTATCCTTATATGCATCAAGTATACTGAGTATTCCATTGTGTGCACAACCAGATATAAGTACCATCTTGCCTTCCTGACGGATTACCAGAAAGTGTTCATGATTAAAATCATCGTTCATATACTCATTTCCGACACGAACTAAAAGTCTCTTATTGGTAAATGGCAGGTCATGGCTTCTGGAATGTACTGTGAAAATTTCCAGTTCATCGTCAATTACAGCATCTCCGTTCAGGAATCTAACTTGCGGGAGTGTTTCAATCTCCTTATTAATCCCTATATACCTGAACCTCTCCAAAACATCCTTACCATCATCAGCATAATAGTCTTTTATGGCAGACTCCTGCATATATATCAGTGCATGGTCATTTATTTTTGTAAATGGAATGATTCCACCGGAATGATCATAATGTCCATGACTTAGGATAACAGTATCAACTGATGATAAATCAACTCCCAAAACCGCAGCATTTTTTATAGTATCCTCGGAAGGCCCCAAATCCATCAAGAGCTTATGCCCGGATGTTTCGATATAAAATGAAAGCCCATGGGCGTAAACACATCCGTCGATCCCTTCTGTATTTTCTATAAGATTTATTATTCTCACGCTGACCTCCTATGTTTTATCTGCCTTTTCACCCGGGCAGATCAGGATACTTCCCGTTAATCTGCAGAGCATACAAAAAACGAAATATTGCTTAATTCTTTTTAAAAATCTATCATCTATCGCTAAGACTCATTAACGAGTTTGCCTGTCATATGCTCTATAGTTAGTTCCAGACACTGCACCCGGGGAAAAGCATTTGTAAGTTCTTTCTGCAAATATTTTTCATCATCAGTAAACTTCTGACACAACCTGGTACAGATCATTTTAGCTTTTTCATCATCTTCAACCAAATGAATCCTTCCAAAAACGATCACACTATTTATATTGAGAGCCCATTCACCTTCTTTGCGATAGCCCTGATCAAATACACAAAAGCTCACCTTATCACATGACTTGATTGCATCAATCTTATGTCCCACCTTAGCACCATGAAAATAAATCTTTCCATCTTCCTCGGAATAATAATGGCTGATAGGTATTCCATAAGGATAGCCATCATCACCAACCATAGATAAAACCCCTCTGGGTTCATCTTTCAATATCCTAATACACTCCTCCACAGAAATCTGTTGCTTAAAGCGCCTCATTTCTCTAAACATAGTCCACACTCCATTTCTACACATACCCAACTAAAAAAACAGATTACTACACTTATTCAGGTTACAAAAAACATTATAATAGACCGGCATAATAAAACAACAGATAATTAAATATGAACAAACTGTTAAGTGCCTGTCACCGACAACGGCTATCACCGACAACGGCCCAGTCGTTCTAGCATTTCTATATCACTTTTGATTGTTGAGCCGGTGGTTGTTAACATGTTTCCGGTTATTGTCGCGTTGGCGCCGCCGAGGAAGGCTCTCTCTCCGTCTTTTCTAATCAGGCTTCTTCCCGCTGCAAGTCGTATATCCGCCTCCGGATTTATAAATCTGAATATTGCTACTGTCCTTAATATCTCGTCTTCTTCGAGTGGCGGTAGTTTTTCCAGCGGTGTTCCTTCTATAGGTATCAGTGCATTGATTGGTATAGACTTTATCTTAAGCTCCATCAGGTCGAATGCCATATCTATACGGTCATTCATTGTTTCTCCCATTCCGATTATGCCGCCTGAGCAGACCTCCAGTCCCGCCTTCTTTGCCCTTTCGATATTTGCGATTTTGTCGTCAAATGTATGCGATGTGCAGATTTTGGTAAAATATCCTCTCGAGGTTTCTATATTGTTGTGGTACCTTCTGACGCCGGCAGCATATAACCTCTCGAACTGCTCGTCGGTCAGAAATCCCAACGAGGCACAAAGTGAAATACGGAGTTCCTGTCCCAGTCTCTCATATATCTTGATCAGTTCCTCGAATTCTGCATCTGTCGGTCCTTTTCCGGAGTTCACTATGGCAAATCTATGAACGCCCTCCGCTTCATCGGAATGTGCCGCCTCAAATATAGTTTTATAGTCCAGAAGCTTATAGACATCACATTTCGTATGATTGTATGCCGACTGAGCGCAGAACCGACAATTCTCTCCGCAGTTCCCGCTTTTACCGGCTATGATAGAGCACATATCTACATAATCACCCTTGAAATGCTCCCTCAGCATATCGGCAGCCCTAAGCAGTTCATTTATCTCACACATCTTTAATTCTGCGATTATTTCCTTATCTTCTCTTTTTATCCTGTAGCCTTCTTTAATCCTACCGGCAATCTCTAATGCAGCCATCTGTTCCATCTCCTTCTTGTAATGAATATTCCTACTTCCTTTGAGCTTATAAATATCGAACGACGAGAGCCCCTCCACCTGTCCGCATGTCCGGCAGTTTCACCGCTCCGGAATACTTACATGCAATCTTCTCGTGATAACCGTCACCCAATCTAGTTACCTCAGGTGACAATTCATTATATTACATTTTCAAATGATGGTAAAGTAAGAATAAATAAAAAAACAAGAGCCGGAACACCCGCTGCAAGGCTGCGAGTCTTCGGCTCTTTCTGCTTTTCATTTTTTTATTAAGCTATGATGCTAAATATCCTTCAATATAACCGGATATGAATCATCATCGGCGCATTTTAAATTCTTTTCCGAGAAATCTGGCGATGCAGCCATATGTAATATAGCAGGCTGCTGGTCACAACTGAGGCAGTAAGAAACGATACCGGTCCAATTCTCGTGTAGGCTTCAGTACTATCTATGATAACTGATGCGATGATCAGGAACACACACATTGTCGGAATAAGTCCTTCGAGTCCGTTTTTATAATCCGCGAGCGATGTGTAACTTGTCTTCTTCTCCCCATCCGATTCATTGGTCGTATCAACGTACTTGTCAGCTGAAAGCCAGAATACATACAGAAGGAGCAGCCCGCTTATCACATGACATGTATAGCCCAGTGGTCCACGTGAAAATGTATTGTCAGGTCTGATGGTAAAGCAAAATCCCGTAAAGAATGCTGTCAAATGAACCAGGGTATTTATAACTATCATTACCCAAGGAATGAGCATCTTCTGATTCTTACGGAGCAGATATATCCATACTACAAGTATGACAGGTCTTATCGTGTAACCCAATACTCCGGTTGCAATTCTCGGATAAACCATATTTTCCATTTGCGAAAAACGGGAATCCAAAACATTCTGCAATATCAGCGTGATAACCAGTAAAGAATTAATGAACATTATTCGCTTCTGCGACTTGTCCAATGCTTTATCCATAACAACAGCTACTATGAGTCCGATCACCTGCGCAGCCAAAATAGAATATAATATAAAAAGATACAAAAACAACTCTGAAAACCCTTTCTAAATGAATCTTAAAACCTGAACCGGCCATTCATCAACAATACATTTGATAGAATTGCCAAGCGATATAATATCATATATTAAAATAAATTCAAGTCTCTCTCGCAAAACCCGGTGCACAGGATTCAGATCAGCGTCAAATGTCATGCCAACTGATTTCCGCAACTCGTACAGAACTTACTTCCTGTAGTAGGCATACCGCAGTTGGTGCAGAATTTCGGATATGATATTGCCGATGATGTCGGCGGTGTCGAAACTCCAGCACTTATAGAATCAGGAATCGGTGTGCCTGTCTCTTTTGCCATCTGCATGGCAGCCTGCTGAGCTTCCATAAGCTTTTTATTCAAGTCTTCAGGCGTCATCTGACTAAGCTGCTCCATCTTCAGAATACTGTCTTTAATCTCCGGATCAATATCTATGGAATAAATGTTGAAACCATTGACTGTAAATCCATTTTCCTGTAATTTTTCAGCACAGGCACTTGCTATACCCGGTGCGTATTCTGGAAGTGCCTTATATGAAATGCCCATATTCCCGATTCTATTCAACTGTTCACCAAGTTCAAGCCTGACAATTGTTGTAACATACCTCATCGAAGTCTCATCTCCCGGGCGTTCCGGATTCGACACATTGATATCCGCCTTCACCACAAGAAACAGGTTATGATACTTCGCATCCGGGTACATAACCTTCTCTTCAAATGCAACGCCAAACGGCTGCCCTAAACCCATGTTCTCCATAAGTTTTACCTCCTTTAATCCCAGGGTAGTGTCAAGCCTGACACTCCTTTTTTGTTCCTAAATCCTTTATTTTCGGGAGGTTTAAATAAAAAGAGCATTGACCTCCCTTTTTTGGTATAATGTCAATCGCCAAACCGACATCCAGAAAGGAGCCAATGCTCATG
>JAFUVQ010000053.1 GCA_017477505.1 Eubacterium sp. | reverse complement strand
CTGGTTTGGTCTGGTCTGGTCTGGTCTGGTCAAGCTTGCCATCTATATGCTCCCTTGTCAATACATTTTGAAATGTTTCTATACACAAGTATTAATAAAATATTATATCAAATTTCACCGCTCATAACCAGTTTAATCCTGATTACATGCCTGCTTCTTTATCATGCATTAAGCCCTGATACGTACAATTTAGCCCGTTCCATAAGCCTCTCCAAGAAGCCATCAGGGATTCTTTCAGGCTGGTATTCCTGCTGTTTGAAACTCTTACCGCTTCGTTCCAATACCTTATTCAGTTCTTCAATCTGCTTTGTCACCATGGCTGCAGCTTCCTGCTGTTTCTTACCAAAACGAGCCTCCGCCAATTCTTCAAAATCCTGCTGTAAAATGCTCAGTTCATCATCCTTTGACAGCCTTCGATATCCGTCCTCCGAGTCCGGATCCTCTATAAACCTCACTCTGGTTCCATTGTCATGTCCTGCTACGATTTCATCTGCAATATCCCGAAAACTCTTCATCAAGATTTCTTCTTTATCCTCCATGGAAACCTTTCCATACGGCTTATCAGCTCGTAACTGTTCGGTCCCCTGTTGAAGTTCTCTTGACAATCTGCTTCTGAAACTCTCCACAGGCTGATGTTCTGAGGCGTAACGCAGTTTTTCCTGCTCCGCTTTTATATCAATACTGCCCGGGAATTTTGTTCCATGCAGAGCCCTCAACCCTTCGGAAGAAATGTTAACAGTTACTGCAGGCATATCCTTCCCCACTTCTGTATCACGAAATCTGACCGGCTGATTATTTTGTTCCCTTGCTAAAGCGAACAGATCAATATTCGGGGGCTGGTATGTTCCATTCACATTTCCATACATAAAAACTGCCATAGTATCTCACCTCATCCCTTAAAGTCTACCTGCGTACCAAGCATACGTTCCGCATCTGTTCTGACTTTATCTGCCGTCTGATTAAAGGAATAATCCTGTACCTTAGAAAGGAGTTTGTCAACAGAATCCGCCTCAAAGGTCACATATTCCTTACCATAAACTTCCACGACCTTATCATGGATCCTCTTCTCTATTTCAGGCGGGATCTCGTCGTTATCGGTCTTCTCGGCTTTCTTTTCCTTCGCTTTATCTATCCGCTCCTGTCTTGCCTGCTTTTCAGCCTTCTTACGCTCCTTGACTTTCTGCTCCTTCTTCTCGGCAGCCTTCTTTTCTATGCGCTTCTTCTGAAGATCCTGCGATTTCTCAACTGTCGCAAAGAAGCTCTCCTTGCCATTTGAGTCTACGGACATGCCAAAGTTCTTGATGCTTGCGCCGGTACTGGCAAGACTGTTTTTTGCAGAATCCATCTTACTCTGGGACATGGCAATGATGCCCTCATATTTCTTACGGAAGGACTCATCCGTTGCCATCCGCTCCAGCTTTTCATCATCTATCAGCACCACCATCTTGTTGGCATTTCCGTATGAGGCCGCATTCTGCTGTACCTGCGCCTTCATATCCTTGCTGACCGTGATAAATTCCATGTTATGGAACTTTGATTTCAGCTTATCAAGATAATCTGCCGCCTTTTCGGAAAGCTGCACATTGCCTATCGTATTACCATATTCTGTTTTTCTAGGTATGAGGGAACTCCCCGATTCGATCGGAGACCAGGTTTTGGTTTCAACCTTAGATGCGTCGCTCTCCTTTACGGGATTTGTCTGATCTGTTTTGGGGCTTTGCGAACCTGCACGATCCGCTCCCATATTTCTTGTCTCTATAGTCCTGTAAATCTGCTGATATGCAGATACGCCGTACATCCCTGCCATGTTTTCTACCTCCTTGTAAGCTATTGCCGTCATCCGTTTCGGCGCAAAAAGAGATAATTAGAGTTATCTCAATCTATATATCGTCAGTCTTATGTTATTTCTTTATACCCGGGCACAAAAATGGCTGCGAAAACCGCAGCCACCTGTAACCTCCATCATGCACCTACATTAAATGCTATTCCGTCGGATACTGCTTCCAGATATCCTCACGCACTTTTTGAGAAGAAATTCCTAAGTTCCTCTATCGGAATCGGCTTGGAATATTTATATCCCTGCAGGTATGAGGCATACATGTTGATACATCTCTTCTCATCAGCTTCATCCTCGATTCCCTCATACAGGACGGAATAATGAAGCTCCGCAAACATTCCGGCGAGCTTGCCGACGATCTCCTCCGAACGCTTATCTGACTGGCTAGCGATTACAAGAGAACGGTCAAATTTTATGATATCGAAGGGCAAATTCATGATACGCTCCATATTGGAATAACCGGTTCCGAAATCATCAAGGTAGAACCTGATACCGGTGTCTTTGAGCTGTTCTATCATACTCTTTAAGCTATTAAAATCACTCTCCGTCTGTGACTCCGTTATCTCAATGGCAATCTTGCCATTGGGAATACTGCTGTTCTCTATGATCTCACTCAGCTCTCTGGCAAAATCCTCATCCCTGAGATCTGACATGGATACATTTACGGATATCCGCTTGACCTCATACCCTTCTGCCAAAAGGCTCTGTGCGGCTTCACATGTTTTGTACGTGATTATCCTGGTAAGGGCATGGATGAATCCCATGTCCTCCGCCAACGGTATGAACTGATCAGGGAATATCATTCCGAGTTCAGGAAGCCTCAGCCTCATGAGTGCCTCTGCCGTGTCATATTTTCCGGTCTTGATATTCAGTACTGGCTGGCAGTACACCAGAACACGCTCATCGTCAAGATTTCCTTTTTTATAAATGTCCTCCAGTTGGACAAGTATGTCTTCTGACCGGTCAAAAGCCTTCACATCCTCATCTGTGATCTCATGCAGGGAGTTCATGTGCATGTGACGCATTATATTCCTGACCAGACTTAAGTATTCGTTTCGCCTGCTTATTTCTTCAATGGATTTTCCCATCACGAGCTTATAATCAAACCGGTATTTCTCATAATCCGCATTGAATGCTTCAACGATCTTCTTTAATCCCTCTTCGCACTTCGGGTTTCCTTTCTTTGGAACCATAAGAAAGAGATGCCCATTGCTGATTTCAAAGAGAACTGATTTTCTAAAGAAGGCTGACGGGAATCTCCTTATCTCCGCCTTAAGCTCCGCCGGGAGTTCCTTGGCTTCAGCGTGAAAATCGGGCAGATACATACTGATGAAGAAGAACTCGATCTTTTTCTCAAGATTATACCTGATGGCATCCTTAAACGCTGAAGCATTGACGGTTCCTGTTTCCACGTTATATGGGTTCGAGTGCAGCAGATACATTATTGCGAGAACCGGGAACAAAAAGGTGGCAACGGTAAACGAAGCCTGTCCATGCCGTCCCTGGTTATACAGTATGAAGAAAGATATTGCCATGGTTCCAAACAGACCGATAACAGATTTTTGATACACTCTGTCACGATATTTCAGAATAAGGAACACTATCATTGTCACAAAGGCTATATAGCCGATCATGAATACATTGATCCCATATACGGCAGCTCCTTCATCGTTTATCTTGAAACCCTTACCGGTGACAGTCATTATGATATCGGATATTATAACTATGCCGTAGATACCTGTAGCAACTGACATGACCGGAATGACTTCTCGTCTTTCAAGGTTCAAAATTACCACAAGATATACTACATAGATGAGGAACAAAGAAAACAGCATCGCATGATAGATCACCCTGATCACATAGACAGGCGTATAGTTGCCATCAGTTATGTGAGCATAAAAATCGTGGAGCACCATATCTGACAGCGCTGCAAGACCAAGATACAGAACCATGTTCAGAAAAAGCTTGAATGTCTTGGTCTTGGTATTATATGAAGTTGCCACCAATATCCCTATTACAAAGCATATGGCAAGGACAACAATATCCCCTACGGCCGTATAGTTGTCAAAATATAGTCTTTGCCCCATTCATTTCTCCGTGGCGTATAATACGCCTTTTACATTTTTCCTGCATTCCTTTGTTTATCTATATAGAGCTTCTCATCTGCGCGGGTCATACACGCATATACTGAATCATTACCGTCTGTCACTTCATCATA
>JAFUVQ010000052.1 GCA_017477505.1 Eubacterium sp. | reverse complement strand
TGTGAGGATGTGGTAGAATAAGAAGTGTCCATAGGGATTGTTTCCTTTCAGTAAATGTTGGTTTGGTCACTTACATTCTACCAAAAAGAGCATCCCTGTGGATTTTTATTTAATTGTCCAACTTCATTTTACAATCGGCGTCTTTTTTCATTTTTACTTCCTGCCAAATATCATATAAATTCCAGTCTATCTCATCATCCCCACTTAATGAAGCAGGGGTATTCTTTCTCTGAGATTAGCTTTTCTTTTTTCGAATTCTGGAATACAGCACCATCACAAAGACAACCACTGCCAAAACTGCGATTCCCGCAATCATGATAGTAAATGGTCTTATCAAGGGCCTGTCCTTCTTTATTTCAACAAACTCTGCATGATAAATTATATCACCCTCCGGCTTCATAAACTGATCAAATCCTTCACCGTTTTCTCCTACCCACCGGCTGAAGATATACCCCGGCTTCTCAGGCTTTATCGGTAAATTAGGCGGTTCCTTGCCGATCAACCCTTTTATCTCATAATGAACATCATCGTCAACCATAAATGTAAGCTTATACGTAAGTTTATATATGCTCTCTATATTTTCATTAATCCAGGCTCTCCTGGCGATGATCCAGTTTCTGTATTCCTCGACCTCCTGCCTGTAAGTCGTGCAGGTGCTCTTAACCGGGCTCGAATCATATGACCAGAGCTCGACATTGTAGCTCTCGGCCACTTTCATTTCCTCATAATACTTATCAAGCAATCCGCCCGGCTTTATGACTTCCTCAAGCTCTGCATCAATAGCCGGCCATCTGTCATGTATCGCCTGAAGAAATTCAGGGTCCTCCTTCAGACGGTTTATCCATATGAAAAATGTATTGTTGAAGCCTTCAACCCGATCCTCATAATATTCAGTGCTGCCCCATGCAACCGCATCAAAATCCCAGAGCGGTCCAAAGTAAAGTTTACCGCCTCTCTTCTTATAAAGATAGGTACTCGTGGTATCATATGCATCGGTATTAATGGCAAGTTCCTGAACCCACCAGTAATCCACAAGGGAATCAAAATCCAGATACTCTTTATAGCTCTTTCCTTCTGTATCTCTGAAATCATTTCCAAAAATAGCGTCTTCAGTCTTTTGGAGATAATCCATAATGTACTGCTTTTCAGCATCATTCCCACCCTCAGTAATATCAGGATATTCTATGAGAAATGAAGCGCGCAGATCGGTAATCAGTTTATTTTCCTTTGCATCTGTTTCATCAGGCTTCCTGCTGAGGAGATAGCCTCCTGTTATATCAGTATCATCAGCAGTCAGTTCCTCCACTTCAACTCTTCCCTCGCCGACACGGACCTGCTCGGAAAGGAAGTATGTCCCCAGATATTCGCCATTCATTACAACTTCAACCGGGATACTCTGCGGTGTATATTCCATCCCCAGCTTCTGACCAAGATGGTAAGTCACACGGTTTCTCATCTGGCTGTTATCCTGACGGTTTGAAATGAGTACCCAGTGCTTATTTGCACCCATTCCGAAAAAGTCAGCTTTCTTATCCAGTTTAAACTTATATGGTTTTTTATCCGTATTCCAGGAGGAATTCCCCCTGCCCTTTATATATTCAAGCTCCAGGTCTTCATATCCCGACTCTTTCTTTCGGGAATACTCCGAGATATAACCATCCGGAACCCTGATGCTGACCTTCCCGAAGCATTTCACATCATGCTCGCGGCTCTCATTCATTGCATCAACAGTCCCCTTCGATTCATCAATATCAAAATAGACCACCGGAAGGGAACTCTCGGCAAATTCCAAAGTACTGAGAATCAGCGAAACCTCATCATTATCCGACTTACCTGAAACTCTGAATCCCAGGGAAACACTGTGTTCTCCGGTAAGCCTTCTGTCATAAACATCAACAGATTTATTCTTTGGTTCCAGCGCAGTTTCTTTTGCCTCTTTTAAGAGAAAGCTGGCAGCCGGCTCAGTCTCATCATCCAGATAAACATCAACATATGCTGTCACGTTCTTCTCAGAAATGCCGACTATCGCAATCCTTCCAACAGGATTTCTGTCAAATGAATAAACCGTATTTAACTTTATCCTTGCTGAATTAAGCCTGCCCTGACTGCATCTTATCTGAAGAGCCCCGTACTTACTCATAGAAAGGTCATCCCCGGTAAGTCCTCCTGAAAGAGTAGTTCTGCCCTTTAAATACTCGATTAAAATCCTGACCCTATGATACGGGTCAAATGGATTTTCAGCAGATACCTCTGTCGAACTGAATATCGAAACAAAAAAAGCCACAGTCAGAAAAAGCAAAAAACCTATTATTCTTTTTTTCATGCCTTTACTGGACATTCTCCACCTCATAAATAAAACCCACTTAAAACAGATAACTAATTCTACCATACTGACGACATAAAAAAAAGTAGGACACCGGGATATCCCCGGTGTCCCATATGTCTATTCATTTAAGAATCTAATGATAAACATTGAACACTGTGCTCTGGTTGCATAGTCGTTTGGCGCGATCACAACTTTGTTGTTTTTGATCTTGCCGGAAATGATGCCTTTGGCAAATGCCCAGCTGACTCCGTCTCTGAAACTTTCTGTTACTTCTGTATAATCTGAAAGTTCACTGATTTCTTCACTTCTTGCCGATGTATCGATTCCGAAATGATCCGCGTAGTTCTTCAGCATAAGTGTTATCTGTGCTCTTGTGATATAGCTTTCAGGCTTGAACTTTCCGTTTGAATAACCATTGATGATGTGATTCTCGCTTGCCCACATTATTGCATCGTAGCCGCTCTGGCCTTCTTTTACGTCTGTGAAGCTTCCTGTTCCTGATGTACCTTCTTCGATACGTCCCTCTGAAACTGCCATTCTGTAAAGCATGATTGCGAACTGTGCCCTTGTGGTCTTATTATTCGGCTTTACATTTACAAGTCCTTCTTCACCTGCAGGGAAACCGCTCAGGATTCCTCTTTCATATGCTGCAAGCATTTCATTTGCACCATTGTCGGTTTCGGCAACATCCGCGAATGGCCATTCAGCATCTGTGTCACCGATTCTGTAGAGATAGAAATCATCTGCTGTTCCCCAGCCGCCGCCGGCTGCTGTTACATTAAGTCCGAGAGATACTTCTGTTCCATCCTCTTCAACAACTATTCTTTCAATTTCAGGATTCTTCCATTCATTCCAGCCTGTCAGTGTTGCAGTAGCGGTCGGCATGGTTTCGCCAAAATCAACAAAGATATAAATCTCGGCATCCTCTCCACAATCACCACCCTGAACATATCCGCCAAATGTATATACGCCGGCATCAAGTATTATTTTCTGTGTGATTCCGCAGTTGAAGTCAGTGTCATTCCAGAAATGATATCCGTAGCTGCCGTTTCTCACATCAGTTCCGTTTATGATATTGTCTGATGCATCGCCGAAAATAGTCCAGTCTTCATTACCTTTTTCAAAATCAAAATTTCTGTTTTTCAGAAGGTTTGCATATGTGACAGTCACCTTGCAGTGAACCTCAAATTCTTCTTCGTTGTAATTAACTTTTCCGCTGATCTCATACTCACCGATGCCGGCCTTTGAAACAGCTTCTGTTTCGGTATTGTTCCAGATTACTTCTGCTTCTTCCTCGGTTCCATCCTTATAAACAACCTTTACTGTTTCCGGAAGAACTATCTCCTCACCTTCTTCAAATGTTGCCTCGGCATCCACCAACTCCGAAATACCGTTTTCGGCTTTTGATCCTGCTCTTACAAGATTAAATACCTTGAGTGATTCAAGTGCCTTTCCGTCGAAATCAAATACTGATTCATTATCAACTGCTGAACCGCCGTACCATACACCAACGTCCTTATCGTAATCGGCAGCTGCGATGGTAGCCCAGCCTGAGCCCTTTTCGTCCCAGATTTCTTTATTCTCGGCAAGGACTGCTTCCTTGTCTTCGGCATCCGCATAATTCTGTACAGGAATCCATGCAGGCTCCCACCAGAACACGCCTATACCCTTATTATCATCGATGCCTGAAATTGTCCTGATTACATTTCTAAAATGATTGATCTGTCCCTGTTCACTTATTTCATATGGAAATGTATCGCTTTCCAGCTTCTTTACACTCTCGGTATTTTCCCAGCCATCGCCGTCATCGAAAGTTCTTGCATATGATGTCTCTGCTACCATTACATACTTTCCGTATGTTGAAGCTATATCTGAAAGCTTTGACTCAAGATTTTCAAGTGTTCCATGCCAGTATGGATAATAGCTTGTTGCGAAAACATCATAAACTACTCCGTTATCCTTAAGAGACTTGGCATAGCTGTTAAAGTTTATCTTATCAGGATTGGTGAGGTGAATGGCGATCATTATCTTCTTATCCATCGCCTTCTCAACTTCCTGAACGCCTTCTGATCCTGCCTTGAAAAGTGTGCACATATTCGGCATATCCTTCTCGCCGCAGAAACCTGTTGTCGTTTCATTTCCAACCTGAACCATTCCTACGTCAACGCCTGCATCGATTATCTCTGTAAGGCTTCCCACGGTCCATGCCTTAAGTGTAGCTGCTTTTACTTCGAGCTCCATTTCAGCCCAGGCCTTAGGTGCTGTCTGCTTTCCCGGGTCTGTCCAGAAATCAGAATAATGGAAATCTATAAGTACGCGTATTCCCGCATCTGATGCCCACCTGCCTATCTTCTTTGCAGTCTCAACGTCACAGTTTCCGCCACCGTAGGTTTTACCCTCTTCATTTGTAGGGTCAACCCAGACACGGAGTCTCACCCAGTTAACTCCGTTTTCCTTAAGAAGGTCAAAGAAGCCTTCGTGATCAAGTTCATTTCCCTCAAAATCCTTGAATGTAGCGCCACTTTCTGTGATTGAAAGATATGATGAAATATCAAATCCTGTTATAAAATCAGTTGCCAGTCCGTCAACCTTCTCACAGACAAGATCGGAATCCATAGCTTCCATATCAACCGGAGTCGTATCAAAATCAAATTCTCTGATCTCTTCATCCGGATTCTCATTTACATGTTCCGCCGTTACAGAATTAAGGTATGCATATCCACCCGCCTCGCATTCGATCGAGACATCGATTGCCACATCTGTCAAATCATCTTCTGCCATAAATTCCACATCAACCGCATCCCAGGTATTCCACCCGCTGAGTGCTACGGATGTGCTGTAATCTTCTCCAACGCTGAGTGTAAGAGTCGCTTTTTCTCCCATCACCATCGCTGAGAAATCCGTCTCACCCTCCGCTATATTTATTTTCTGGCTGAAGCTTGCTGTTCCTCCGTCCTGATACCAGATATTGACACCGTATTCCGATCCGTCAGCCGGCGCAGTCATCCACTCATTTGTAGCATATTCATATGTTGCTATAGTTTGATTTTCCCAGGTTGTGGAGCTGACTGTCCATCCGGCATCGTCATCCCATATGCCGGTACAGAAATCGCCATTGACGATATTTGTTGTCACACCTGCCGCCTTCACACAGCCAGTTCCGGCAAAACCGGCAATCCCGACTGTCATCAGAACTGAAGTAGCAAATGAAACGATTTTCGTAATCCTGCTTTTCTTCATTAAACTTAACCTCCTTGAATATTATCTAAGCATCACAAAGCACTGCGGTGATACTACTAATCTGTCTTCTATGATGTCTATACTTCCTGTCTTATAAATAGTTCTGTCATCTAATCCGATTGTTTTTTCGGATCTACTGAGTGCGTCAATGAGTACATTTGCCTCGAATGACATCTCACGTTCCGAAGGATTCACCACTATGACAATCTCGCCTCTTCTATAGATGAATGGCTTATCCTTCTCTCCTAAAATCACTTCAAAATCTGCATCTGCATTAAGGGATTTTTCAGCATGTCTGATTCTGAGTATCTCTTTTACAGTGTTATAAAGTGAATCAGGACGCGCCTGCTGCTCTCTGACACTCGGTCCCTCCGGGTCGATCGGAAGATAGAGTCTGTCCGGTGCAGCCGTTGAAAATCCCATGTTAATATCTCCTGCAGAACTGCCACCAACACCTGCAGTGCCACCCTCACTGCTGCTGTCGGCGTACGCCTCCCACTGCATTGGAGTCCTTGTTCCGGTTCTTGTATAACCGCCCTCCTTCGTAGGAAGGTTTTCTATATACCTCATGCCGATCTCATCGCCATAGTATATAAATGGAACTCCCGGAAGCGTAAGAAGTGTTGCGTATGCAATCTTCAGTTCACTCTCATCAAGCGTACGGGATGCTCTCGGAGTATCGTGATTACAGGTTAAAAATGATATATAACCCTTATCCTTCGTTCCCTCGTATTTAGGTATAAAATCTGTCAGGAATCTTGTTATATCCCCATCAGCATTCTTCTTAAAATAAGTTCTGTCCTCACCCTCAGATTCATGATCTCTGAGGAGCGTATTATATCCATTTCCTATATGATTAAGATAGAAGTCCATATGGTAACCTGCACCGTTTATGGCAAGAAGCGGATTGCTCCATTCCGAAACCATAACTGCCTCGGGATACTCTGCATCAAGCATTTCTCTAACCTTATGCCATATCTTCGAAGTGCAGCTTTTCTTATCGTCATCATCCTTTACAAGTGAATCTGCCATATCAACCCTAAAGCCTGAGGCACCCATATCAAGCCAGAATCTCATGACGTCCATCATAGCCTCAAGAGTCTTCCCCGGTTCCTCGTCCTGATATGACATCTGCCACTTTTCCTTCGGCTCGGCAAAGCCGTAATTAAGTGCCGGCTGGCATTTGAAGAAGTTCAGCATATATGTGCCGTTCCTGTCACATTCACCGCCTATATACGGATGCCCTGCTATACTTCCGAGCCAGAAATCCGACCAGATGTATCTGTCGGAAAATTCATTTTTCGCTTCATTTCCATCTGCATCAACTATGGGCTTTCCACTTTCTATAAACCATGGATGCTCTTCAGATGTATGTCCTGGAACGAGGTCGAGGATTATATGCATGTCTCTTTTGGAAGCTTCCACAAAGAGTCTCTTTGCATCCTCATTTGTACCATATCTCGGTGCTACCAGCTTGTAATTCCTTACATCGTAGCCCGCATCCTTAAATGGAGAGTCATACCACGGATTGATCCATATGGCATTTGCTCCAAGGTCTTTTATATAATCAAGTTTCTCAATGATTCCCTGAATATCCCCGATTCCGTCACCGTTAGTATCGTTAAAACTCTGAGGATAAATCTCATAAAAAACTGCATCCTTTAACCAAGAAACCATATTCTTCCCCTTACTAACAATAATTCAGAAATCACTAATCACGCTAAGCGCAGGAAGCGCATTCCCTTCGTAATCAAAAAGTGCCTGATTGGCCCACTCATTTCCCCCGGGGCCTTTCTCACCTGTATAACGGAGTGCCGCTTCCGTTGCCCAGCCACAGCCCGGCACCGGTATCCATGCAGGCTCCCAGTAGAAGAATCCAAGTCCTCCCGGAACTTCTGCTATCCGTTTCATCACATCATGCATGAAATCCGCCTGCCCTTCCGGTGTCATAGGATAAGTCAGCTTCTCGAGCAGTTCCGGTCTTGTCGCCATACCCATTAAATTCTCATTTATATATCTGTCCGCCGCTGTAACTGCATCTCCCGGTTCAGTATCGCGAGGCGCATCCCCCGAAACTGTGCCACGAAGCACTTCTTCCGGCACTTCGTAACGCCTGTAGTCCTCCATGGAGAATCCCATTGATACCTCGGCAACTACTATCTTCTTCCCGTATCTTGCTGCCATATCCTTCATGTTATATGACAGTTCGTCCAGCGTTCCGTGCCAGAAAGGATAGTATGAAAGTCCTATGATCTCGAAGTCCTCGCCGCGGCGAATATAATTATCAAACCACTCCACATACATTGAGTTAAAGCCGCCGTTATCAAGATGGAGCATCACCGGAATATCACTATCCACACTCCTCACTCCCCTGATTCCGCTGCTGACAAATTCTGCGATATTATCAAAATCAGGCTTCTTACCCATCGGCCAGAGAAGACCGTTTGTAATCTCATTTCCGACCTGAACCATGTCCGGAAGGACTCCATTTTCCCGCATTTTGGTCAAACAAAAAACAGTATACCCATACACTGCCGAAGTAAGCTGTTCTTTCGTAAAGTTCTTCCATGCCTTTGGCACGTTCTGTTTGCCCGGATCTGCCCAGAAATCACTGTAATGAAAATCCAGCAGAACCTTCATACCCAGAGCCTTCGCCCTCTTTGCGAGAGTTATAGTCTTATCAAGATCATTCGTCCCCGCTCCATAAGGTTCACCATTCTCATCATATGGATCATTCCAGAGTCTCAGCCTCACATAATTCGTGCCATATTTTTTCAGTATCCCGAGGGCGTCTCCCTGGACGCCCCCGTCAAAGTATACGGCTCCGCATGCTTCCTCCTCAATAAGGGTGGAAACATCCATGCCTTTAATCTCTAAACCCATCATTCAAACTCCGTTATACGTTCATACATCTTCCTGTACTTGATGCGGATCAATTCATTTTTCTCTAAGATATCCTTCTCATCACCTGTGTACTGACATCTGAGGCAGTAATATTCTTCCTTCTCTTTATCATAAAACATATCGATATCGAGATCCCTCATAAAGCACATCGGGCAACGGTAATTCAGTCTGCCCTTTCCAGCCTGAGCCATGTCCTTACTACCTCCTTTTCATGAATCTTCTTCTTGTGACCGAGAGTAAACATCGGTGAAAATGCATAACCTTCCCTGACATAGCTTTCGCCCTCATCAGAGTCCGAAGTCAGCATAACCTTCGTCTTAATCTGCGGAATCCTTGCCTCCGCATCCTTACCGCCGGTTACCGATGCCTCGCGGCATTTATACTCATAATTGATGCTTTCTCTTCTGTCGCCGACTCCGGTATTCAGGACAATTCCCGTCATATCCTCGGAGTATTCGGTGGTTCCGTAGCAGCCCACCATATATTCATTTATGGTTACATCCGCATCAGGATTACTCATCTCAAGGATTTCCCTCTCAAATCTTATATCCGATGAATTTTCTTCAAAAATGATACGTGTCTGAAGTTTTACAGTAAGGTCCGCGAACTCAATCTCTACCGGATCAAGAACCAGAATCCTTGCATTTCCTTCTTTCATAAATGAGGCGTGAGTCCTGCAGAGTGCAAGGTCAACCTCCTCGCCGTTATAGCTTATCTTTGCGCTTCTGATGGTTCCTTCTCCTGCATAATGAGTGAAGTAACCCGCCCTGTATTTCTCCTGAATGAGGAAAGGATATGAAGCATCGGTTATATGCTCCGTTCCGATTCCCACCGGCCATTCAAGCTTTGCAGCGTAAGGACGAAGGTCAACTATGGCACCGCCCTGATCCATATTTACACAGACTCTCATATAAGGGTCTGTGTACCAGAAAAGCTGCTTGTCAGAGCCATAAAGTATATCCTTCCAAAGCGCACATTCCGGTTCGGTATAGGTCTTATTCTCTCTGTAAAATGAGGCGAATTCAGCCATGGTCATGTCGACCAGCTTTCCTTCCTTTTTAAGCTGTCCGTAATATGCCATTCCATCCTCATAGGACTTCTTCAGCAGCTCATAAGGAGCCTCCCAGCGACCCATCTTGTTGAGCCAGCCCGGTCCGACAAACATCATGTTATAGGAATATCCGCTGTTATATTTTGCAAGATGTCTGTACTGATCTATAAGATTATAGAGGTACGGATACTCCCAGGTCTTTGAGTCATATATCATGCCCCTGAGGACGTTCTGAGGATGCGTTCCGAAATTCGATCCATTTCCATCGTAACATGCAAGGAGGTCTCTTGAGAGGTGCGGTATAGCCACTATACCGCTATCCTCAGAAGCATCCTTTGCAGGTGCATGAGTATTCTGTTTTGATGGTATCCACGGATTCCATGGACCGCCGTCCATGAAGGTATACCATGAATTGTTGCAGGTATGGTAAGCCTTGGGGCCTTCCTCCCAGCAGGTTGCAACGGCACATTTCACTGAAGGATATGCCGCCTTTATGTAGTTTATGAGATCCGCGTCCATATAGTATGAACCGGTAGATTCAGGATAGAAGCCAAATGTATCGTGGAATTTTCCGAATACGTCATCTACTATCCTCTTCTTATCTTCCATCGAGAACATCCAGATGCAGAAATCCTTGGTCTGATATTTCTCGCGGAATTCCTTACACGGAAGCCCAAGAAGTGAGAGTGATATCTCATCGCCGAACTTCTCATGATGCTCTTTTGCTATTGCAACTGCCTCATCATTGAAAAGGCTTGCGTAGGTCATCTGAATTGTTGTCTTAAGCCCGTTCTTATGAGCTATATCCTGCTGGAATCTGAATATATCAAGAGATTCCGTAAGCAATGCCTTTCTTCCTATGTCCTCCGCCTTGCCCTGTCCGGTAACCTTTTCAGCATATTCAGGTACCATCTCAGGACGGTGAATAATGTTAACAACAAATGTATCTTTCATCTTTTTAACCCTTTGTAGCGCCTCCGGCTACACCTTCAACATAGAACTTCTGCATGATCACGAACAGTATGGATATAGGAATCGAGATAATGATTCCGCCTGCACAGAAAATGGAGAAGTATTTATTAATAAGTGCCTTGTCAAGCATGTTGTAAAGCCCTATCGCAACTGTCCAGTCCTTTGAGAGACCCGAATTAAGCATGAGCTTTGCAAATACGAAATCACCCCAAGGAATAAGGAATGAGCTTATGATCTGGTAAACTATGATAGGCTTGCAGATAGGGATTATGACATGAGTCATGATCTGAAATTCATTTGCCCCTTCAATCTTTGCCGCCTCACGGAGTGATGCCGGAATAGTATCCATGTATCCCTTAACGATGAGGTAGCCGAGACCTGAACCTGCAGAGTAGACTATGATCATTCCTATGTGGCTGTTCGTAAGTCCGATGGACTTAAGGATGAAGTAAACCGCGATCATCGAGAGCACGCCCGGGAACATGTTGAGTATGAGTGAAAATGTCATGATCTCTTTACGTCCTTTGAAACGCATGCAGCTGAATGCGTAACTCACCATGAAAACGAATACTGTGGAAATGATGCATGTAAATATAGCGATTACCAGCGTGTTGTTAAACCAGGTGGTATACTTAACAACTGAATCCGGGTGAAGGATTATCGTACTGAAATTCTTCAGCGTCCATGTCTCAGGGAAGAACCTGGAGATATTGATTCCCGGATACCCGCTGAAGGCTGTGACTACAAGCCAGAGTATAGGTATGAGCCAGATGATTGAAAGTAAAGCAAGTCCGATGTGTGAAAAAACGGTTCCTAAAATTCTTTTTGCTTTCATTTTACTGATATACCTCCTCTCTGTCTCCTGACATCATTTTCGTAAATGAAATGATGGTAAATGCGGCGCAGATTATAAACACTATGATTCCGATAACAGATGCCATCTTGTAATCATAATATTCATTTGTCAGCCTGAAGAGCCACGTCACGAGAAGGTCGACCTCCTTCGCATGAGCATTTGCCAGCGCCTGGTCTGTAGTGACATATACATCCTGGGTAAGAAGGTAGATAACGTTAAAGTTGTTGATATTCTTAACGAAATCGGTGATGAGTGCAGGTCCCTGGATAAAGAGTATGTATGGCATCGTAACGCTCTTAAAGATCTGGAAATTCGATGCTCCATCTATCCTTGCCGCCTCTATCTGATCCTTAGGAATATTCATCAGAACGCCTGTAGAGATAAGCATCTGATATGGAATTCCAACCCAGATATTGATCATGATGATCATAAATTTAGCCCAGTTCGGATTGGTTAGGAACGGAATATAAGTGATATTCTTGCTTACAAGACCGATGTTCTGTAGAAATGAAGTGATGCCGATATTTGAGCAGATAGAATTAACGATTCCGGCATCTGCAAAGAAGTTTCTTACCAAAAGAAGTGTTACGAACTGTGGAACTGCGATTGCTATGATGAAGAGTGTTCTCCAGAACTTTTTAAGCTTAACAACGCTTGAATTGATGAGCTGTGCAAGAAGTATTCCGCCTATAAATGTAGTGAAGGTCGCAAGCACTGCCCAGAGGAAGGTCCATCCTAAGACCTTTCTAAAAGCATATCCGAACGATGCCGTAACCGATCCGCTGAAGAGCTTGGCGAAGTTACCGAAGCCTATCCATGTGAAGAGTTCACTCGGAGGAAGGTGGCTCTGGTCATAGTTCGTAAATGCTATAGCGATAAGCACGAGTATAGGTAGTATGTTCATAAGAACGATTCCCAGTACAGGGAGTGAAAGAAGCGTGAGATAGAACTTCCCTCCTACAAGATCCCTAAGATCTTCCCTGAAGGAATTAACGTGTCTTCCTGCCTTCTTATCACATTCAGTTCTACATATATTCTTGATATTGGCAATCCAGAAAAGCACAAATACAAAAATGATGAAAAGTGCGATTATGGATCCGAGCAGTATCGTGAATGAATTATCATAATCATTTACCGTATTCTGCATCGTTATCGGATCGAATACAGCTTCTCTTTTGACGGTACCAAGTGTACCGAATTTTGAAAGGCTCGGTCCTCCGAGCAACACCAGATAAACTATAAATCCGGCTTCTGCAAGAAATGTAAGTATCCCCTTAATGATCTGTCCGCATGAAAAGTAACCAAGTCCCATAAATACGGCTGAAAGCTTTACTGCAATCGAGCCTTTACTGAAGGCGGTTCCCAGATCCCTGAAGTAGTCAGCCAATGGCTTAAAATTCAACTTTTTCACTTTCTTTTTTTCTTTAGAGTCGGCCAAAGCATCCACCTCTTTTCAATGAATTTTTTTAGAAATATAGCCCCATACCCTACTCGATATGGGGCCATTTATAATTGGTTTTTTTTGTGTTTTGATTAAATGGTTTATTCTGAAACAGGTGCTGTGATACCTTCTACTGCTGTATCAAGAATCTTCTGAAGATCCTCACCGTCTGGATTTCCACTGGCAAGAATCTGTCCGAGTGTCTCTGCAGGGCTCCAGTAATTTCCACCGATAACCTGAGGTGTTGAATATGGTGCCTGAGCTGCGAGTGCTGCGATAGCCTTATCTTCCTGAACTGCAGGTGAAGAAGCTGCATTCTTATTTGAAGGTCCGAGGTTTCTGGCTTCGAATCTTGCTGTCTGTACCTTCTCTGATGTGAGGTACTCAGCGAGAAGCATTGACCATCCAACGTTCTTTGAATGAGGATTAACACCTACAAGCTTGAAGCCTGAATATGATGAAAGCTGGCAATCCTTGCCGCCGATCTTCATTGTAGGAAGCTTAGCTGCTGCGTAATTCTCTCCCCATGCATCTGATGCAACCTGTGCATTCCAGATACCGTTGATAGCTGCACAAACTGTACCATCCTGGATACCTGTAACTGTTGTGCCGTCGTCCATGTTTACAACAACGCCTGTCTTAACTGCATCGATTATTGCCTGGCATACATCTGTACCGCCTGCCTGATTCCATGTACATGAATTGGTCTTTCCGTCATCATTAAGTGTTGCATCAAGTCCTGCTGCCTTGAAGAAGCTGTAGAGATACCAGCCGTTATTGAACTGAATAGCTATCTTCTTTCCTGCCTTCTCAGCATCTGCGATCATAGCTTCAAGTGTTGAAGGATCTGAGATTACTGAGCTGTCATAGAACATGAAGTAACCGTTATCAGCTGTCATTGGATAAGCATAAAGCTTTCCGTTTACTGAAGCAGCGTCGATTGATGTATCTACATTTGCCGAAACAACATCATATGTGTAAGCACTTACTACTTCCTGAAGAGCACCTGCATTTACCAGCTCGTTGACCTGGTCATGTGCAAATGTATAAACATCTGCTGCTGCCTCAACGTCTGCAAGTACTGTATCCTTACAGGTTGACTCCGATTCAGCACCGAGTGTGATGTCAAACTTAACATCCGGATAAGCTGCTGTGAAGTCTTTGATAACACCCTGTGTGAAATCCTGATCTTCTTCTGAAGCCCAAACAGTAAGCTTTACTGTGTCCTTTGTGCTGTCGATAAGATTCTGAACTGCGTCTGCATTAACCTGAACGCCCGCCTCTGTTGTATCTCCGTCAGTACCGACTGCTGTAGTATCTTCCTGCACCGCCTTGTTGCCACATCCTGTCATAACTCCTGCCACCATGGCAGCTGTAAGAGTCAAAGCAACTAACTTCTTTTTCATAAACTTTTTACCTCCTGAATAGTTTGAATAGTGTTTTGCATCCCCGGTCTCTCTCTCCGGTTTTATTAACTTGGCTGTGCAGTCCTGAGTACTTAATCTTTATGGGTGGGATTTACTCATTACGCGCAACCGGTTGTTCTATGTTTATAATCTAGCACACGATTTTTAATGTGTCAACAACTAATTTAAAAAAATTTTAATTTAAATTTTGTTCTAAAATGTGGAGCCTTTCAGTAATACTTCGTATCCCAGTAATGTTTTCTCCGGCACCTTTTCACCGTCTAAAACCTTGAAAAGTGTCCTGCACGCTACATTTCCGAGTTCCTTCGGATCATACTGCAGAGTCGTTACCGCCGGCTGATGATTGGCCTGAATCTCACTGTTGTAAAATGACGCAACTTTCACGTCCCCCGGTACACTTATGCCGTCTTTTCTCAGCTTGTTAAGCGCAATATTGCATATTCCGTCATCCATGCATATCAGACAGTCCGTGCCTGCTGCAATTGCTGAATCAACCGATTTGCAGATATCTCTCTCCGAGACATTGTTAAGATAAAGAAGTTCAGGATTAACCGGAAGGCCTTGTGACTCCAGGCCTTCTTTATAACCCTTCAATCGGCTTTCGTTTACCACATGGATAAGGTGTCCGCCGATAAGCGCAGGCTTCTTAATGCCTTTAAGTATAAGGATTGAAGTAATCTCGCGGCAGGCATTTACATGATCATTATCTATCTGAATAACCTTTTTTTCATGCGTACTTCCTATTACAACAAATGGAATTCCGGACTTCTTCAGATACTTTACTGCCTTATCATCAACTAGGGTTCTGCCCATAATAACGCCGTCAACCTTCTTGTTTTCAACAATTCTCTTTAGATGAGTTACATTGCCTTCGGAAACAAGAGAGATAAGAACATCATAGTTCATGGTAGTTGCAATCTCACAGACTCCCGACATACACCTCTGGAAAAATGGAAGTTCAGCCATGGAGGAATCTCCCGGAGCCACCCATCCGATATTGTAGGTGCGCTGTGTTGCAAGCCCCTGTGCCATTGGATTCGGTTTATAGTTGTTCTCTTTTATGTAAGTCAGAACCTTCTGTCTTGTCTCTTCTCCTATCCTGCCATTGCCTGAAATCGCGCGTGAAACCGTAGTTTTCGAGATTCCAAGTGCCTCTGCAACATCTGAAATTGTGATATTGTTACGAACTTCTGACATATTCCTTCTCCCAATCCGATAGTTTTTTGCTTTACAACTTTGCAACCGGATGCTATAATTCTGCGCAACCGGTTGTTTAGAATGTAGCACACGGCAGATTATATGTCAATACATTAATTCCAAGAGGCAAAAGACATAAAAAATGTTAAGAGGTAAAAGAACATGGATCATTCAGAAAACACATTATTCGGCGCAGCTTATTACGACGAATATATGCCATATGACAGAATAGATACTGACTTCCGGCTTATGAAGGAAGCCGGAATGAATGTTATAAGAATTGCGGAATCCACGTGGAGTACGTGGGAGCCTGAAGACGGCAGGTTTGATTTTTCTCATTTGCATAGAATGCTGGAATATGCCGAAAAGTATGATATTAACGTTATAGTCGGTACGCCCACTTATGCCGTTCCGGCCTGGCTGGTAAAAAAATATCCCGAGATTATGGCTCTGGGCAAAGATGGTCATGGTAAAGACGGGCGTGTCATCTACGGCCACCGTCAGATTCATAATATCATGAATCCGGATTTCAGAAGATACGCCGAAAGGATCATCCGGAAACTGATGGAGTTTGTTGCGGATAATCCTATGGTAATCGGCTACCAGATTGACAATGAGACCCGTTCCGGGGATGATTATTCTCCGTATAACCAGGCTCTTTTCGTTGAATCCCTTAAGACCAGATACCCTGATATTGAGGATTTTAATCATGAATTCGGTCTTGACTATTGGAGCAACCGCATCGCCTCCTGGGAGGATTTTCCGGATGTAAGAGGCACCATAAACGGAAGCCTTTCAGCCGCGTATAAAGCCTGGCTCCGCGATACCATTTCCGAGTACCAGTCCTGGCAGTCCGACATTATAAATGAGTATAAGCGTCCCGCTCAGTTCATCACTCATAACTATGACTTTTCCTGGAAAGGCTATTCTCACGGGATACAGCCTCTCGTTAATCAGAATGATGCCGCAAAGGCTGTTGATATAGCAGGCGTTGATATCTATCATCTTTCTCAGGACAGATTCGACGGTGCTATGATTGCCTTTGGCGGTGCTATCGGCCGTTCCATGAAGAAGGATAATTATATAGTGCTTGAAACCCAGTCTCAGGGAAGGCTTGACTGGCTTCCGTATCCGGGGCAGCTCCGTCAGGCATACTACAGCCATCTTGCCTCCGGCGCAAACGGAGTGATGTACTGGAACTGGCACTCCATCCATAACGCCATCGAATCCTACTGGAAGGGAATACTGAGCCACGACCTTCTTCCCGGTGAGACCTACAAAGAGCTTAAGTCAGTCCGCGAGGAAGCCCTTTCGTTCGATATACATTTGAAAAATCTGACGAAAAACTGCAAAGCTGCAATCCTTGTGGACAACAGAAGTCTTGTCGGCCTCGATGAATTCCCGATAGATGAAGTATCCGAGAAGAATGCAAATGAAAAGCTTTGGGATGGCTGCCCCGAATCTCTTGACTATAACCATATACTGAGATGGGTATTTGATACCTGTTATAAGATGAATCTGGAAGTAGATATAATCTACAAAAGCGATCTTTTATCATCACTTTCGAATATCAATGAAAAATATAGTATTATCTTTACTCCCGCGCTCTACTCTGCCGGGGAAGCGGTTATTGAAGCGTTAAAAGAATACGTGAAGAATGGCGGACACCTCATCGCCACATTTAAAAGCTTCTTTGCAGATGAAGAAATAAAAATATACTCCGACGCACAGCCACATATGATGACTGACCTTGTCGGCGGAACTTATGACCGCTTCACAAGACCGGTTGATATGGGCGTTGTTATAGACGGCAGCTTCTACAGAGCCGCACACTGGATGGAGCTTTTGGAGCCTTCAGACGGTGTTTTATGGGGTAAATATTACATGAATCAGAAAGAATTCCCATGGCCGGACTGCTCAGCCATACTCCATAAGGAAACCGGGAAAGGCAGCATGACCTACATAGGATGCTTCATGGAAGAAGCCGGGCTTGAAAAAATCATCAGAAAAGTAATAGAGAAAACGGATATAAAACTCCCGGAATTCAGATTCCCTGTAATCCGTAAAGAAGGCGTGAACGCTCTCGGCGAGCATATCACATATTACTTCAACTACTCCGGAAATGAAGTTACATTCCGCGCTGATGATAACGAAATAAAACTCCAGCCCTGGGGTGTCAGAATTATAATCGACAAAGAAACCAAGTAGGCGGCGGTAACTTAAAATGAGACACCGGGGATTGTCCCCTGTGTCTCATTTTCACTTTATTTTGAAGGATCTGAGAGAACATCTATCACAAAATCCGCCACCTGGAAAATCGTATCATCTTTAATCAGGCTCTTTTGTTTCTTCTTGTTTTTGTTCTCACCTTCGGCAGATTCCTTATCTTCCGCCTTTTTGCCTGATGCCTTCTTTCCTTCTGTTTTCTTACTTGTTGATTTCTTGCTCGCGGTCTTTGTTCCGTCAGATTTTTTGGCTGCTTTCTTTCTGGCTGCTGCTTTTTTTGCCTTCTCTTCAGCCTTCTCCTCTTCCTCAAAGAGTCCCTCGTATTTCTTCAGATTGCAGATATCATTCATCAGATTATCCAGAAACGCTGAATAGAAAAAGGCATCATCCCGGCTTAACTTCAGGATTTTTTCTGTTTCGTCTTTGTCTACCTTCCAATCGCTGTACTTGCAATAATAAGTCGTTCCAAACGTTAACTTAAGATAGACTGCTCTGTCAGTAAACACCAGACCATTCTTTCCTCTTCCGAAAAGGGATGTATCCAGCATCATCAGTACCGTCTCATCCTTATACTTTAATTCAAGAAAATTCTTTAATACTTTCTCCAGCTGTTTGTCCAAAATATGGGGATAATACTGTGGCTCAAAACTGCAATCCGGCTTCAGGCATTCCGGCAGCTTCTGTTGTATCAGACTTATCAGATTATCGTTAAACATTTGTGGCTCCTTACTACTTTTATTTTAATTATAATCACGCTATGTTATGTTAACTATTAATTGCATACACCAATTGCTTACCCAGGCGCTTACATCATGTGCTTACACCAGGCGCTTATATCATGTGCATATACCAGGCGCTTACATCATGTGCTTACACCAGACGCTTATATCATGTGCATATACCAGTTACTTCCGATAATCAGCAGTTCCCCGTATAGACATACTGTAATCTTTCCCGTGCGACATCTGCCAGCCGGTATATCCTCCTGACGGACGTAGCGTCTCTGTCCGTCATTTTGAACCTTGGAAAGAATCTTGATATATGCAGTGGCACCCCGCTTCCGATATCTTTACCGGAAGTATCCTTCAGTGAACTGATCCAGGCTGTCATTTCCCTCATTTCCTCTTCGGAATCATTCTCTCCCGGAATTATCAGGGTGGTCAGTTCAACATGACAGTCCTTGACCGCCCTCTCGATAAAATTCATCACCATCTTCCTGCTTCCTCCGAGTATATCATTGTAATACCTGTCGGTAAAGCCTTTCAGGTCTATATTCATAGCATCGATATAAGGCAGGATTTCTTCCAGAACGGATAATTCAGCTGTTCCGTTTGAAACCAGGACATTTTTCATTCCATTTTCGTGAATGAGCCTTGCAGTGTCCCTGACGAATTCATAGCCGATAAGCGGCTCATTGTAGGTAAATGCAACGCCGATATTTCCCTTGTCTTTTAGTGAAAGCGCGGCTGTTGTAAGCTCCTCAGGCGAAATCTCTTCACATTCTTCCGATAATCTCATGGCCTGCCCTGACCATGAAATGTCATAATTCTGACAGAACGGGCACCTCAGGTTACAGCCATAGCTTCCCACAGAAAGCACTCTGCTCCCTGGGTAGAACCTCGCCAATGGTTTCTTTTCTATGGGGTCGAGCATAAATCCGGTAATCCTACCGTAATTTGACGGAATGACTTTTCTGTCCCGACAGGTTCTGGCCCCGCAGAAACCAAGGCCCCCTTCCTTTATATCACAATGTCTGAAGCAAACATTACATCTCATGTATCACTCCTCATACCTTTGCAGCATCGATCACAGATCATTTATGTCTTACTACTTCAAACCTCTGTAACGAGTATTTGTCAGACGGCAGTATCCCACCCTTTCTCATAGCGATGGAAACCTGTGTTTTGGGATCGTCCACGCCTTCGAGATCAGGCAGTAGAAGTCCTCTCTTATATCCGGAGGTGACTATGACTCCATATTTCTTTACATCCAGCTGTTTGATGGACTCTATATCCTCAGGCTCACCGAGAATATCTACATTTACTTCCAGCATATCCAGTTCATCCTCCGTTACAGGATCGAAACGTGGATCCCTGGTGGACGCGCTGATGGCGTTCTGGATTATCTCTTCGGCTACGCTGTCCTTTGTGGGTGCTATAGTTCCGATACAGCCCCGAAGCTGGCCGTTTTTATGAATAGAAACAAATGCGCCTGCTTTCCTGCTGAATATCTCATCCGGAAGATTCTCCGACAGTTCAGCCGGAATATCCCGTACCTTAAGTTTTTTTCTGCTCCTGACGTAGCTCTCCAATGATGCCCACGCAAGCTTTACATATCCATCAGAGCCTTCCCTCATTCGGAGAGCCTCCATTTTCTTCTTATCAAGGAAATGTCTTGCTTCATCATCTCCGTCGGGATAGAAGCTGCAGATTCCGTATCCTACTCCGGTCACATCCTGATGAGAATACTTATTCACCCGGACTGCCATACCGTCAAAGGCACCGGCCATTATAACAAATGAACGGTGGCCGCACTCCGCTGCCTTGTCACAAAAATCATCACCAAAATCAAACAGTTCTCCAAATGCGCCTCTGCCCATAACATCCATGATTCTTTCATCATAAACAGGTCCTTCCGGAGCGAATCCATACGGACCGTGAGCCTTGAGCTTATGGGAAAGGTCTCCGCTTGCTACAAAGACCGCATTACGTCCAAGTTTATTAACAGCCTCTTTTATATAGATACCGAGCTTATAATGATCGAGAAGTGAAAGACCTGAAAGCCCTATCCTTACAATCTTTCCGCCTTTATAGTATTTCCTGATAAAGTAAAGCGGAACCATGGTCCCGTGATCCAGCTGCTTCTTTTTCTCTCCTTCAAGACCTGCAGGAAAGTCATCCTCAAGAAGGGCATCCGTCAATTCATTTACCAGTTCATAATCATATTTTTCATCAAATGTAACCTTAGGCGCTCTGAAATCCCCCAGATCACCCACGGCACCGACGCCCGGTGATATATGAAAATAATCCGAATACATGGTCGCATGCGGACTGGTTATAATGATAGTATCCGGCTTTATCCCGGCTATCTCTCTTGCAACTCTGTCATACGCATCAGTTGTCTCCTGAATCTGTTCCTCCCCGCCGCGTCCCACTTCGGGCACTATCAATGGCGGATGCGGCACCATAAAACCTGCTAAAATCCCCATGTCTACCTCCATCTACCTGAATTCACCAATTCCATGACGAATGTAAACTGCCCGGCAATTTACAGATCCGTCCATTCAATAGTAAATCATAGTTTTACAAATTTCAAGAATAAAGCAAGTTTCAATACTTAGCCTACAGATGAAAAATCAGCCCATTCCGGATAATCCGAAATGGGCTGATTCTGTTAGCTTTCAGGTGTTACTTCCGTGAAATTCTTAGGAATATCTGCAGCAGCCTTGCTTCCGAGGAAGCTTGAAACTACTGTATTAAGATCGATTCCCATGGAATCTGAAAGTCCGTCTATGGTCTGTCTAAATGACTTTGTAACGTCCTCGGTAAGCCTTGCGGTATTACCATCGCCGTACATCGTGATCTTGTCGATCTTGCCAAGAGGCTCTGCGATTGCACGGGCAACCTCAGGATACATCTTGCAGAGCATTTCAACTATAGCAGCCTCACCGTATTTCTTCATAGCTTCGGCTTTCTTGTCGATACCTGCTGCTTCAGCTTCTGCCTTTGCCTTTATTGCAGCAGCCTCTGCCTCACCTTTAGCCTGAATAGCAGCAGCTTCTGCCTCTGCCTTTGCCTTTATAGCCAGTGCTTCCTGCTCCATTGCATATTTATCTGCCTCTGCCTGAATCCTTTTTGCTTCAGATGCTTTTTCAAACTCATATCTCTGAGCTTCGGCTTCCTTCTGTCTCTTGAAGAGTTCTACCTCTGCCATCTGCTGCTGACGATATTTCTCAGCATCTGCCTGCTTACGGATCTGTGCATCAAGTTCCTGCTCCTTAACAGAAGCTTCCTTCTGCTTTCTGGTAATCTCCTGCTCCTGCTTAGCGATATCAGCCTGAGCCCTTGTTACCTCGATGGTCTTACGCTGTGCTTCCTGCTGAATCTGATATGCAGCATCTGCTTCAGCTCTCTTGGTATCCTCAACTGTCTTAAGCTCTGCCTTCTTGATGGAAAGGTCATTCTGCTTAATTGCGATTTCGGTCTCAGCAAGAACTCTCGCATCATTTGCCTCTTTCTGTGCCTGAGCCTGAGCGATTGCAACGTCCCTGTCAGCATTCGCCTTAGCAATGCTTGCCGATTTCTGGATTGATGCCATGTTGTCCTGACCAAGCGCATTGATCAGATCATTTTTATCTTCAACATGCTGAATGTTGCAGGAAATAATCTCAACGCCGAGCCTGTTCATATCAAGCTGAGCCTTTTCCTGAACCTGATCGCCAAATGATTTTCTGTCGTTGCAGAGTTCTTTAAGTGTGATTGTACCAACGATCTCACGCATATTACCCTGCAAAGAATCAACAAGAGCCTCAGCTATACGGCCTTCATTCATATTAAGGAAGTTTGCCATTGCTCTCTCGATTCCTTCCTTATCGGTCATAAGTCTTACCTTCGCAACTGCGTCGATGTTAACGCCGATAAAGTCAGATGTCGGAACATAATCACCGGTCTTAATGTCGATAGAAATCTGCTTGATAATCAGTTCATCCTTCCTCTCAAGAAACGGAAGCTTGAGTCCTGCTCTACCGATAAGAACTTTTGGTTTCTTTCTGATACCGGAAATGATGTATGCTTTATCCGGTGGTGATTTTACATAGCTGGTCATTATTACAACAATAACAAGAATAACAACTACTCCTAAAACGATATACTTGATCATAGTTTTTCCCTCCTTCAGAGAAATGTAAAAATGTGCGGTTACCTGCCACGTCTGCTTTTCCGTACAAATCACATCACCTCCTCAGTGGATAGAATAAAGCATGTCGTTCATGACATGCGCCGCGCCGAGCGCGGATGCGAAGCATCCTACCTCTCGCGCGAGTGCGCTTCCCCCGGAGGGTTTTTGTATAATAGGAAACGCAGTTTCCTATTGTACAAAAAAAGAGACGTAATGCAGTTTTAAAACTACAATACAGTCTCGCTTATTATTCTTGCTCCGAGCCCACCCGGGCTGTCCTGACGAAGCCAAGCACAAAGGATTCAACCTTTGCAGCTACTCCCTATATTTGTATTGAAATGAATATTATCATAAGGGAAAATGGGTGTCAATATTTTTCGAAAAGATAATAATACCTTAATAATTCCGCAATTTGAAGTCTGCTGTTACATGCAGCGATAATATGTTATTATATAATTCAGGCTGTAACTTAAACCTGTCCCGATCTGTAAAGCCCGGTTATAAATCAACCTCCGGGCAGGAGGACCTTCAACAATCTTATAAATGAATGGCGGATGATTAAGACTTACTATGAGTAAAAAGGCAACCAAGAAAAAATCACGTAAAGGAATTATAAATACAGTAAACCTGATATACGCTGTGCTGCTTATCGCCTGTGTGATCGGAATGATTGCTTCAGGAGCAAAGAATAACTTCGGAAATCTTGACACTACAGAAGATGTCATTTGGAATTATCTGAAGAAAGAAGGCTTCACTGATTATTCCATAGCCGGTATGATCGGGTGCTGGACAATTGAAACACATTGTGACCCCGGCAGTATCGAGGGGGACTATCTGCCTAATTTCCCATCACGCGAAAAGATAATGAAAGACATGAACGGCTACTGCATATGTTATCTTTTCCCGTATTACAAAAGAAAGAATCTTCGTATCAGCCGAAATGCATATATGTCGCACGGAGAGTACTATCCGGGAATCGGTATCATGCAGCTGACGGGTCCCCGCGCTTATGAACTTATTCATTTTAACAGGAAGACCAAAACCATCGATGAAAATGTATATAACAGCGATTGGAACAGTATAGAGCTTCAGCTGGATTTCATGCTGCATTATGACAGAAGCGAAGAGTTCTGGGAAAGCTATAAAAAAATAAAGCCAAAGGCCGGAGAAAATGAAGAAGAAACCGTAAAAAGGGCTACGGAGGAATTCTTCAGTTCATACGAAATGCCGGGAAATCATGAAACAAAATACCTCGAACCCCGTCAGGAAAGCGCTTTTAATGCTTATAAAAAAGCTGTTTATCTGGTAGAAGGTGAAGAAAAATGACAGTCTGAGTATTTCTCAGGCTGTCATTTACGTTTTTCTGAAAAAATAAAAAAGCCCGAGTATAGAAAAACTATACTCAAGCCATTTTTAGTGCCGGCAACCGGAATCGAACCGGTACGAGGGGTTAGCCTCGCGGGATTTTAAGTCCCGTGCGTCTGCCAGTTCCGCCATGCCGGCAAGGGCATGAGGTGGCACGCCGAAAGGCGTGACGGAGTCCTGATGCTCCGAGCGTCAGCGAGGACACTCGTGCGTAGCACGAACATTCGGCGCAGCCGAATCAACACCGCGAAGCGGGGTTGGTGCACTAGGCAGGATTCACGCAGTGAATCATACCTTTTGTGTGGTGCCCAAATTCCGCTTCGCGGAAATTATTCTGCTTCGCAGAATGATTGCGCTTCGCGCATCGCATCCTCACTTCGTTCGGACATGATTTGCTTTGCAAATCATGCCTTAAACGACCCAGAACGGACTTGAACCGTCGACCTCCGCCGTGACAGGGCGGCGCTCTAACCAACTGAGCCACTGGGCCTTAAAAGAAAGGATTAAGCCGATTAAAAACCAGCTCGTTTATTATATAATTATTCCTCAGTTTCTGCAACTTATTTTTTATATTTATACCTTCACGAACGGCAACGGTTGGCCGTTCGTGAATCCTCCCTTCGGTCGGACACAAACACCTATGTTGTTTGTGGGTCCTGTACGGTTTATGAACGCTTGATGCGTTCACAAACCTATGCATTAAACTTGTTTACATAACTCCATTTTCATTCTCTGATATACGGGAGAACCCTTCCAGTCCTCCCACATTAAGTCTAATCATATATGCATCTATTCAGTCAATCAGGATTCACATGTCTGATCATAGCCTGCACATCCGGTGTTGCATTTACTGTGATGAGTTTGATGTCCGGGTGCTGACCGGCAAAAACAACAAAAATCTGATGAATGAACCCCTGTCCGGCCCACGAAACATCAGCAAAATCCAATGTTACTTCACCAAATTCTTCCAGTCTGTTACAGAGCCTTTTGGCCTGCGATCTGGAGACCGGAGCCTTGTCGAAAACAGTTGAAATTCTTATCTCAGTCCGTCTGAACCCACCGTCATCATCCGTATATATATCAAATACATCCTTGGCTGTCCTTCGTGTATCGTTAGAGAGAGAAAGATATACGAGTGTGCCTTTCATTTCCCCATCAGGTATATAGTTTTCCCATTCATTACTATACTGGTCCCTTGAATAATAATGTCCATCAGAGTATACGAAAAATGCATCCATCATTCTTGACGTAAAGAACAATCCTTCGCCGGAATGATTAGCAGCATCCGTGGTCAGCTTCCCTTTTGATAGCTCCGCTGCAATATCAGAAAAACTCCTGAATCCATAATGTTCCTTCAGTTTATTGAAAATTCCCATTCCATCATCCCTGATAATCACTGTCGTTTCCCTGGCATTCTGAATAACTGACATATATACATTTTCCGCCTCAGAATGATCTATGACATTATTGATCATCTCAGAAACAGCATAGCTCCAGATGTTCTGCACATTAACAGGAAAGCCTTCGACCAGCGGGTAAATCTTCTCATTCATGATAAACATGTCATCGTCCAGATCACCATCAGCTTTGGTAAAATGAAAATCATATTTCTCACGGCTCAGTCTGTATTCCCCACGCTTCACCCTTTCAATCTTGCCCTGTTCAATCAGCTCAGTAATATACAAATGAACCGTATTGAGATTAATGCCAAACTCCTCTGCCGTATGGCGAGGAACTTCTTCCCTGCCCTCAGCTATCTTCTCAATAATATATGAAATTATGATTTCTTTTTTATCCTTTGAAAACTTCATGGTTAAACACCTCTGGATTGTATTACCTAACATACATAGCCGTTTACAAACCTATACTAACTATACTAATACTATCTCACGTTTAGTTCAAGAGAAATTCGTTATAAAAACGGAGAAATTCGTTATAAATGATTTTAAAACGAATTTCTCCATCGTTTTCTCAATCTAATATGGGAGAACCATTCCGATCCTCCCGTGGTTTTATAGGTTTCTTTTTGCAAATGTACACGGTCCACTGGTCCCAATCAGTCAGTGTTAACGAAGCTTACTCAACTCCTCACGAAGCTCACGTATCTCCGCATCCTTCTCTGCAATTGACGCATCCTTCTCCGCAATTAAGGCGTCCTTCTCGGAAATCACACCTTCATACTTCTGCGCGACCTTCTCCGCTTCCCTCTTTGCAGCAATCTTTATCTCCTGCTCAACGGTCATATTGTTCATCCTCCATTCC
>JAFUVQ010000051.1 GCA_017477505.1 Eubacterium sp. | reverse complement strand
CTGCTTCCGGCGAGGACGGGTGCGGGCAGTGCCCGCATAAAGGGTCAAGGGACGAGTCCCTTGCAGGTTCTTAGGGCAGCGCCCTAAGCCCTCGGAGAGCTTACCGGTAAAAATATTTGCAATTTTCAAGGTTCATCTGAGACATCTTTCTTGGCTTGGTTTTTCATACATCACTTGACACTACCATTTTTTTCAAAACCCCGATTTCCTATTCGCTCGCGAGTTCGAAATAGGAATAAAGCATGTTGCTCTCGACATGCGCCGCGCCGAGCGCGGATTGCAAAGCAATCTACCAATCGCGCGAGTGCGCATCCCCCGGAGGGTGTAATAGGAAACGCAGTTTCCTATTAGATAAAAAAGCGGCGCCCGGACTAAAATCAAGTCCAAAGCGCCATTGCTTAAAGGGTTTCGATATACAGTTTAATATAAACAGAAAAAGCGTTCCGGATAATCTCCAGAACGCCTTTGTCCCTTACGAGTGTGAATAATACTCCGTTTTTTTATTATTGTCAATAATGAATTTAAATTTCTTTACTTCTAATCTTTCTCTGGACACCTTTACTGTTCAGCCATACAATTGGTGTACCCCATCAGATCAAAGTCCACTTCCCGGGCGGCGTTTCTTCCTTCGGATATTGCCCATACAACCAGAGACTGTCCCCGGTGCATATCGCCGGCAGTGTATACTTTACAATGAGACTTCTTTCCTGCAGTTATTTCAGCATCAGACTTTGATACATCTGTCGCAGCATAGCTTCCTGCAGCAGTCTTAACGTTGGTACGTCCGTCTACTTCAACTCCGAACCCCTCCGTAACATAGCTTTCACTTCCGAGGAATCCGGCCGCAATAAGAACCAGTCCTGCGGGTATGGTCTTCTCCGTACCCTCAACAGGAACCATCATCATACGTCCGGTCTTCTCGTCCTTCTTTGGCTCGAGCGACTGGATTACGACTTCCTTCAGCTGTTTTACCTTCTTTCCATTTTCACCTTTTATGGTTTCAGAAATGAATTCTTTTACGGTTGTCTGATATATTCTCGGATCATGTCCGAATTTATATATAGCCTCCTCCTGACCGTAATCGGTCTTACCCACACGGGGCCACTCCGGCCAGGGATTCGTTGCAAGTCTTTCATCAGGTGCCTTCGGCATCATTTCAAGCTGAGTCACTGACTTACAACCGAGACGTATACATGTACCAACACAGTCATTTCCCGTATCACCACCACCGATGACTATGACATCCCTGCCACGCACCCTGGCTGCAATTGACGAACTATATACTGAACTGCCTACACCCTTATCTTCTTTAGTCTCTGAACCGGTCAGATTTGAAACTGCTGCCGTACCCTGCTCAGAGTCAAGAAGCGCCTTGGTTACCTGTCCAAGGAAATCAACAGCAAAATATATTCCTTCCGTATCTCTACCCGGAGCCTTTATATCTCTCGGATTCGACGCACCACAACAGAGTATGACCGCATCATACTTTTCCTTAAGCTCATCCGCACTGATAAATGTCACGCCGTCTACCTTGAAGCCCAGACGCGACTTCTCAATCTCTTCATTTCCACATACATTTACATTTGTGATAAAACGTATTCCCGCTTCTTCCATAAGCATAATCCTACGGTCGATCACAGACTTATCCAGCTTCATATTCGGAATGCCGTACCTGAGAAGTCCACCTATGCGGTCACTTCTCTCATACACAGTTACACTGTGACCGCGTCTGTTCAGCAGCTGTGCAGCAGCAAGCCCCGAAGGTCCGCTTCCTATAACCGCAACCTTTTTACCCGTTCTTACAGAAGGTGCTTTTTCAGCTACCAGTCCTTTCTCAAATGCATACTCAATAACGGATTTCTCATTCTCTTTAGTAGATACAGGATCCCCATGAAGTCCGCAGGTACAGGCAGCCTCACAAAGCGCGGGGCATACCCTGGATGTAAATTCCGGAAAGCTGTGCGTTATTGCCAGCCTTTTATAGGCCTCGTCATAACGCCCCCTATAAACAAGTTCATTCATTTCAGGCACGAGATTATGCAGAGGACAGCCTGATGCCATTCCCGCTATCATAGTCCCCGCCTGGCAGAACGGCACACCGCAGTCCATACATCTGGCCGCCTGCTTTTCCCTGGCCGCTTTATCCAGCATACCGTGAAATTCCAGAAAATTCTTAATCCTTTCCTCTTCACATATTACCGGTCCGTCAACCCTCTCATATTCTAAAAAGCCTGTCGGTTTGCCCATTACATTACTCCTTTCAATCATTTACAAATCCTAATACCTGTAAAAATCCAAACATTGATACCGCAACGTCACCTGATGCTCCTTCACAGATAGCACGGCATGTATTTGCCCGAGGGACTACTGCGTGAAGCGTTCGGACTACCCCTTCGGGGTAGGGCCCTGTACGGCATCCGAACGCGTGAAGCGTTCGAATGCCTCACACTCAGCCTGTTCGTGGTTCATGCCCTGCTCTTCGCATTCAGCGGTGAGGCGGAGCATCTCCCTATAATCCGATGGAATTATCTTCTTGAAGTGTTTTACGTATTCGTCGAAGTTATCGAGTATCATGCGTCCCTTCTCTGAACCGGTGTACTCAACGTGCTTCTCTATGATGTCCTTCAGTTCTTCTATATCATTCTTAAATGTAAGCTGCTCCATGGAAACCATCTGCTTGTTGAGATTCTTGTATAGCGTATTCTTCTCATCAAGCACGTACGCCACTCCGCCGCTCATTCCGGCTGCAAAGTTCTTGCCGGTAGGTCCTAGTATGACTGCTCGACCGCCAGTCATGTACTCGCATCCATGCTCTCCAACACCTTCAACAACAGCAACTGCGCCTGAGTTTCTGATACAGAATCTCTCTCCGGCCATGCCTGCGATGTAGGCTTCACCGCTGGTTGCTCCATACAGCGCTACATTTCCAACTATAATATTCGTGCCCGGATCGTATCCTGCCTCAGCAGGCACATGCAGTATAAGCTTTCCACCCGAAAGTCCTTTTCCAAAGTAATCGTTGCTGTCGCCGGTAAGCTTAAGGGTAAGTCCTTTAGGGATAAATGCACCGAAGCTCTGCCCGCCTGAACCCTTGCAGTTTATGACTATCGAATCCGGACGAAGTCCTTCCGGTGCTATCCTTGTAATCTCTGCACCGAGAAGCGTACCGAAGGTTCTGTCTGTATTAGTTACATTTATATCTATTTCACATGATGACTCAGCTGAATCCTTAAGAAGTTTCTTTACAGATTTATTCTTCAGGAGCACTGCCTCGTCCTTTGTCTCGCCAAGCTTAAAGTCATACTTAAGTTCACTGTGGAAGGTCTGCTTCTCACGGTCTATACCGGACATATCAACAAGAATCCTGCTGAGATCTATTCTTGCTTCACTTTCACATTCATTGTCACGAACCTTAAGAAGGTCTGTTCTTCCCACAAGCTCATTTATACTTCTGACACCGAGACGTGCCATATATTCACGGAGCTCACGAGCTATGAAGCGCATGAAATTCTCAACATATTCAGGCTTGCCGCTGAAACGCTTTCTGAGCTCTGGATTCTGGGTTGCAACTCCCATAGGGCAGGTATCCTTCTGACACACGCGCATCATGACACAGCCCATGGTGATGAGGGGTGCTGTAGCAAAACCAAACTCTTCCGCTCCCAGTATGGCAGCTATAGCGACATCACGTCCGCTCATAAGCTTACCGTCAGTCTCGATTACAACCTGGTTACGCAGTCCATTTTCAACCAGTGTCTGGTGAGTCTCAGCAAGTCCGAGCTCCCACGGAAGTCCGGCATTATGGATGGAGCTGAGCGGAGCCGCACCTGTTCCGCCGTCATAACCGGACACGAGAATTACCTCCGCACCAGCCTTGGCAACACCGGCTGCTACGGTTCCGACACCTGCTTCTGAAACAAGTTTAACGGATATACGTGCTTTCTTGTTTGAACACTTAAGGTCATAGATAAGCTGAGCCAGATCTTCAATCGAATAAATATCATGATGCGGCGGAGGTGATATAAGGCTCACGCCCGGAGTCGAATGTCTTGTCCTGGCAATCCAAGGATAGACCTTCTTGCCCGGAAGATGTCCGCCCTCACCCGGCTTTGCACCCTGAGCCATCTTAATCTGTATCTCTCTTGCACTTACAAGATACTTGCTGGTAACGCCAAATCTACCGCTGGCCACCTGTTTTATTGCGGAGCTCCTGTCATTTGCCGTACCTGCAGATGCGATTCTCTCGTCACTCTCACCACCCTCGCCACTGTTGGATTTGCCATGCAAATGATTCATGGCTATGGCAAGTGTCTGATGTGCCTCTTCGGAAATGGAACCATATGACATAGCTCCAGTCTTAAATCTCTGAACAATACTGTCCTCACTCTCGACTTCATCTATGGAGATTCCCTCTGCAGGGTAATTGAAATCCATAAGGCTTCTGAGGTATCCGGTCTTCTCACCGTCAACCATTTCCGTATACTGCCTGAACTTATCATAATCACCTGTTCTGGTTGCAAGCTGAAGCATATGAATAGTCTGCGGATTGTATCTGTGATTCTCACCCTGGCTGCGTGCCTTATGACGGCCGGCCGCCGTGAGCTCAAGATCCGTGTCGAGACCGAGCGGGTCAAATGCTTTGCTGTGCTGCTTATCTACATTTTCCCCTATATCATCAAGCGTGATACCGCCGACTCTGCTGACTGTGCCGGGGAAATATTCCTCAATTACCTTTTCGGAGATTCCTATAGCCTCAAATATCTTGCTGCCCTGATAGGACTGTACTGTGGAAATACCCATCTTCGAAGCTATCTTTACGATACCATTCAGGATTGCACGGTCATAATCCTGAACTGCTGCATAATAATCCTTCTCGAGAAGGCCGCCTTCGATCAGCTCCTGAATCGTTGCATGTGCAAGGTAAGGATTGACCGCAGATGCACCATAACCAAGAAGCGTTGCAAAATGATGCACTTCACGAGGTTCACCGGATTCAAGCACAATAGACATCGCTGTCGTTTTTCTGGTCTCAACCAGATGTTTATGAACCGCAGAAACTGCAAGTAGTGAAGGTATGGCTACATGGTTCTCATCTACACCTCTGTCGGAGAGAATGAGTATTGTGCTTCCCTCGCGATATGCCTTATCCACCTCAACAAAAAGGTGATCCAGCACACGCTTCATAGGCGTACTCTTATAGTAAAGCAGTGAAACTGTGCTTGCTTTGATGCCGTCACGGTTCAGATGCTTGATCTTCAGAATATCAAGGTCTGAAAGTATAGGATTGTGAATCTTCAAAACGTGACAGTTTGAAGCCTTCTCTTCGAGAAGATTTCCATTTTTCCCGAGATATACACTTCTTGATGTAACTATCTTCTCACGTTCCGCATCTATAGGTGGATTTGTAACCTGCGCAAAAAGCTGTTTGAAGTAATAGAACAGCGGCTGATACTTTTTTGAAAGCGCTGCTATAGGAGTATCAACACCCATGGATCCTATCTGCTCAGTTGCGTTAAGAGCCATGCTGAGAATTCCTTCATGATAATTCTCATAGCTGTAGCCGAAGGCCTTCTGGAGCTTCTTTCTTTCCTCGCCACTCACTTCAGGAACCTTCTCATTTGGAATCTTTATATCCTTAAGCTCGAGAAGTGACATATCGAGCCATTCGCCATAAGGCTCACGGCTTGCATATCTTTCCTTAAGCTCCTGATCGTTATAAATCTTCTTGGAAATGGTATCCACAAGAATCATCTTGCCCGGATACAATCTGTCTTTCTTAACTATATGCTTCTCATCAAGCTGAAGAACTCCTACCTCTGATGAAAGGATGAGCCTGCCATCATCGGTAATTATATATCTCGATGGCCTGAGTCCGTTCCTGTCAAGAATAGCACCCATCTGGTCACCGTCTGAGAAAAGAATTGATGCAGGTCCGTCCCATGGTTCCATCATGGTTGCATAGTACTGATAGAAATCTCTCTCCTCCTGGGAAAGTGTCTCATTGTGAGCCCATGGTTCAGGAATAAGTACGCTTGCAGCAAGCGGCAGTTCCATTCCACTCATCATAAGGAATTCCAGAGTATTATCGAGCATGGCGGAATCTGAACCACTGGACGATATAACCGGAAGAACCTTGGTCATATCTTCTTCGGAAAATGTAGTGCTGTGCATGGTTTCTTCCCTGGCGAGCATCTTATCGGCATTTCCTTTTATAGTATTTATCTCGCCGTTATGAACCATAAGTCTGTTAGGATGAGCCCTGTTCCAGCTAGGATTCGTATTCGTAGAGAATCTTGAATGTACCATAGCGATAGCCGACTCATAATCCTTGTCCATGAGATCAAGGAAGAAAGTCCTGAGCTGGCCTACAAGGAACATTCCTTTGTAAACTATAGTCCTGCACGAAAGAGACGGAACATAAGTATTCACATTACTCTGCTCAAACTCTCTTCTGATGAGATAAAGCATACGGTCAAATTCAAGGTCTGCAAGCCCGTCAGGTCTTGCGATAAAAACCTGCTCTATAACAGGCATGCACTCTCTGGCTCTGCTTCCGAGAACGTCAGGATCCGTATTTACCTTTCTCCACGCCAGAACCGAGAGACCGCTCTTTCTAACAATAGTATTGAACATACTTCTGGCCTGTCTTCTCTCAAGGTCACTCTGAGGGAAGAAAAACATACCCACTCCATAAGGACGGGCTTTCCCCGGATCACCGTCAGCTGTTTTAACAGCCTTCGGAAGTTCAACGCCTTTTTCAGCCATAATCCTTTCAAAATATTTATGAGGAATCTGTGTCAGAATACCTACGCCGTCACCGGTCTTGCCTTCCGCATCCTTTCCTGCTCTATGCTCCAGCCTCTCAACAATACTGAGGGCATCAGTAACTGTCTTATGATCAGCTGAACCATCGATCCTGATAATCGCGCCGATACCACAGTTATCATGTTCAAATGAAGCATCATAAAGCCCATTCTTCTTTAATTCCTCAATCACTTTCTCCATGTTGTTTCCTCCATTATCGGGACATTGGGGACAGTCCCCGCTATCCCATTTTCACGCACAAAAGGGCACTTCGAGTAATAACTCGAAGCGCCCTTGCTTCATTTAGTATATTCAGATTAATGTGTAGATTTGTTTTATAAACATTTATTAGTATAATACTTAATTTTCAAAAGTCAAGTATAATTATTTTTAATTTTATTCTGCTGTTTCCCCTAACATGGGTAGTCGTTGGTGAAGCATGCCGTACAGAGGGGAAGATCCCCCACCATCATTTTAAAATCTTCTATTGCGAGATACTCAAGGGAGTCAGCACCTACGGTTCTTCTTACGTCCTCCGCCGAGTGTTCCGACGCTATGAGCTGCTTTGCTGTCGGCACATCCGTTCCGTAGTAGCAGGGATAGAGGAATGGAGGCGAACTTATCCTGACATGAACCTCTCTTGCTCCTGCTTCCTTCAGCATTTCTATGAGCTGTCTCATGGTAGTTCCTCTTACGATGGAATCATCTATAATGACTATACTTTTATCCTTCACGACACCGGTGAGAACGCTCAGCTTCATATGCACGGCATTCTGCCTTTCTTCGTCAGTCGGCTTTATGAAACTCCTGCCTATATAGCTGTTCTTATGAAATGCAAGAGCAAATGGAATGCCCGATTCCATCGCATACCCTTCTGCCGCGGCAAGTCCAGAGTCCGGAACTCCCACAACTATATCCGCATCCACCTTTGACTTTCTCGCAAGGGCACGCCCTGCATTTACCCTGGCTTCGTGAATCTCGATTCCATCCATCACGGAATCATTTCTTGCAAAATAAATATATTCAAATATACAGTGGGCTCTTTTCTCCTGGCAGAGACTCCTGTCGCTCTTTATTCCATCTTTGCTGATAGTGACGATCTCCCCGGGTTCCACATCTCTGATCACTTCGCCACCTACAGCCTTTATGGCAGCACTTTCCGAAGCAAGTATATATGTGTCACCCAGTCTGATTCTGCCTCCAAGTATATCCACATCAGTATTGCCACCCGTATTTTTGGACATACCCAGATCATACTCCATCTGAGGATTCGTATCATGAATTATACCGAGTATAAGCGGTTTTATGCCAAATGGATCTCTTATGCCGACCAGCTTCCTCGGACTCATGGCTATAACCGCAAAACCGCCCCTCAGTTTTTGGGCTGCATTCTTCACCGCCTCCTCAACAGAACCACATTTGACTCTCTCACCGACTATCTCATAAGCGAGAACCTCGGAATCGGATGTAGTGTAATAGGAAAGCCCCCTGTAAAGCTGAGCCTCCTTCAGTTCATTTACATTTACAATATTGCCGTTATGAACTACTGCCAGACTACCCTTGATATAGTTCATGGCTATGGGCTGGGCATTTGCCTCGGTACTGCCGCCGGTAGTGGAGTAGCGCACATGACCTATGCCTATATTACCGGATAACATCTTAATGTCCTCAGGATGAAATATCTCACTCACAAGGCCCTGCTTCTTCTTCAATTGAAGATTTCCCATCGGGCCTTCCGTATCGGAAACCGCCATACCTGCAGCCTCCTGCCCTCTATGCTGCAAGGCTACCAGTCCGTGATAGATATACTTGGAAACACCGGTACCCACCGGCGCATATATACCGAAAACACCACACTCTTCCTTTGGTTTATCCTCTGTAATACGCATTTTTACCTCCATATTTCTGCGTTATCACGCAGTTGCAATGACTCATAACCATCCCGCCTCTGGCCTTGTCATAACAAAAAAAGACACTTCGAGCTAAAACCCGAAGCGCCTTTGCTTCAAAAATCTGTTAAATTACAGCCATTAGTATATATTAATTCATGAAAAATGCAAGCATTTATTTATTCATCTTTGCTCTTCTTACAAAGAATCCGATTATGAAGAGGATTGCTCCGACAGATACTCCTACTGCCATTACAGGTACCGAACCGTTGCTGTAAGTATAAACCGCTGTCGGGTCATTTCCTATTCTGATGAGTCCTTCGATTATCAGATTTATAAAAAATGAGAAGAGGCCTAATACCATGACTGACACGCCGGCCTTCATAAGTCCGTTGCCCGGCATATATCTGATGATTGCAAATACAATCCAGGCAATGGCGATGAAAGGTCCTGAGATTGCAAATGCTCTTCCGTAAAAGCTCATGTCATGTAACGATATTCCTATACAGAGCATCATAAGGCAAAATGTAATCGTGCATGCCGCCATAACCGTCAGACCTTTGAAATTCTTAAGATAAGTATTTACAGGTCTTCTGCATGCTATAAACGGTGCAAACAGTACCGTTAACCCGAACAATACCGATGATGCTGCTACAGGATACCAGTCTCCCCGACTGTATATAGCACATACGCCCAGAAGAAGAAGTACGCTTCCGGTAAATGCAATCATTGTCGTGAACATTTTATTTTTTGGCATCATAAGAGGTACTACGATAAGCGATGCCGGAATGAACATTGCCGCAAGAACTATGAAGAACCAGCTGAGTCCGTGGCCGTTACAAAGATCCACGATAAGGCAGATCAGAATCGGAACAGCAAATACTGAAGCAATTATACTTCCAGCAACCGCACTCTTCCTCTTGAAGAATTTTGCCTGAGATTCGATAACCTCTTCTTTTTCTTTTATTATTTCATCGTCTATATGATTATCTTTAAGCTTTGTGAGCATCTCACTGCATTTGGGACATTCAGCCAGATGTTCCTCTATAACCTTTATGCTTGAATCGCTGCAGGCGCCGTCATTATAGAGCGGAAGAAGATCAGCGATCATATCACATTCATATTTCATTTTCATCCATCCTTTCTTTGATCTTAAGTCTGGCACGATGATACGTAACCCGGGCCCAGGTTTCTGTCTTACCGAAGATAGAACCTATCTCATTAAATGACAATTCCCCAAAAATCCTCAACTGGAACACTTCCTTGTACGGTTCCTCCAGATCATGCAGTATCCGGTGGATGCGGATAGAGGACTCTTTGTCGGAAAGCCTTTGTTCTATGTCTTTCTTCGTATCTGGTCTTTCTTCCCCCGGTTCCTCTTCAAATCTGGAACTACGCCTTTTCTCATCGACAAAGAGATTTTTTGCGATAGCACATAACCATGTATAACTATCACTTTCACCTCTGAAAGCCTTATCTGTGGAAATAGCCCTGAAAAAAGTTTCCTGAGTTATCTCCATAGCGTCATTCTGATTCCTGGTAAGTGTCATTACGTAAGAAAACACCTTCATATAATATGCTTCGTAGAGCTTTTCTGCGGTGTTCTTGTTCAAGTATCCTCGCACCTTTCTTTTTGTTATTCATCGATTAGACGGACTAATCCTGATTTCGTTACAAAAAAAATAATTTTTTTTTGAATTATAACAAAGTCCCTTTCATAACACAACAGAACGGAACACAATTGAATGCGGCATCCATTTCCGGATGCCGCACCTTTCGCTAATCGGGACTTTGGCACTACCACCATTTTACTGTCCCATTATGTTTATTTTGTTCCGTAAGCTCTCATGATGAATGTCACGATCTGAGCTCTGATACATGTCTTCTTTACACCAAATTCATCTGCATTGATTCCGCTTGTGATACCGTTCTCTACTGCCCAGAGTACTGCTTTGTAGTATCCGCTTTCTTCGGTTACATCTGTGAACGGATTATCGCTGAGTGTCGGCTCAGGACTTCCTGCATCTCTCCAGAGGAAGGATACAACCTGTGCTCTTGTACATGGGTCATTCGGTGCAAATGTTGTTGCTGTCTTACCTGCTGTAATTCCCTTCTCTACTGCCCAGAGTACTGCCTGATAATAGAAGTCATCCTCTGATACATCTGTGAATGGATTATTTGCTGTATTAGGTACAGGACAGCCGTTTGCTCTCCAAAGGAATGTTACAGCCTGTGCTCTTGTACATGTTCCCATAGGATTGAAGTGTGTCTCATCAACACCGCTTGTGATCTGTGGATCCTGTTCAACTGCCCAGTATACTGATTCATAGTAGTAGCTGTCTACAGGTACATCAACGAATTGAAGCTCATCCAGTATTGTAAATGTACCGTTTACTGCTGTTACATCATAATTCCTGTTAACTCCCGGTATAACCTTGATCTCATAAGTTCCCGGTTTATTTCCTTCTTCTCTCTGAAGTGCATAACTGAGTGCATCACCCTTTGCAACACCT
>JAFUVQ010000050.1 GCA_017477505.1 Eubacterium sp. | reverse complement strand
ACGGATATATAGTTGTAGCAAACGGACTTCTTGCAACAGCTACATCTGATGTATCAAAGACTGCAGTGGCTGCAGAACCTGTAGCATTAGCGGCAACATTTACGAATGTATATACTCAGAAGACGGGTAACGTAGAAGTAACGAAGGTATTCGATGGTATAACCGGAACAGATATACCTAGTGGCTTCAAGATTACAAATGATTACAATACTGATGAGTTCACAGTATCAAACGCAACCAGTGGTACAGGTACAACGGCAAGCCCATATAAATGGACAATCGAAAATGTACCAGTAGGAACAAAGGTTAAATTTACAGAGAGTGGCTATGCTAAGGATGGCTATACAGTAACAATCAATAGCAAAGAAGCTACAGCAGCGAATGCTGAGATCGAGTCAGCAGAAGTAAACGAAACATCTGCAGTAACTGTTGAGTATGTAAATACCTATAAGCAGACCAGTGTGAAAATATCAAAGGTTGATATAACCAATGAGAAGGAACTTCCGGGTGCCCACATAGTGATCATTGACAGCAAAGGCACTGTTGTGACCGAATGGGATTCAACGGATCAACCGAAGGAGATAAAAGGCCTTAAGACAGAAGAAAAATATACTCTTCGCGAAACGGTTGCTCCTGATGGATATCAGCTGACAACAGATACTACATTTACTCTGGATAAAGATGGTAATGTCGATACGTCAAATACTACCACAACTCAGAATAAGGACGGGGTGCTTCTGGTTGAAGATTGGCCGCAGGGCAGTATTGTACTGAATAAGAGATGTCTCTACTATGAGCTTAGTTCTGCAAAGAGTGCAGCTACAAGACCGCTTGAGGGAGTAGAGTTCACAATCAGAAAACAAAACGATACTTCATTTACGGCAAGAACAGCAATGTCAAATGAAAATGGTATAGTAACATTTACAAAACTTGATGCAGGAACGTATGAAATATCTGAAACAAAGGCACCGGTTGATTACATCATTGATAATAGAACATTCTATGCCAAAATTGATGCAAAGGGCAATTATTCTGGACTCGTTGATTTCGCAGGTAAAGCAATTGAAGGAAATATCATTGTAAATGAGCCTAAGAGAGCAGATATTGAACTCGCTAAGGTTAATAAAGATGATAAAACAGAAAAATTGCCGGGTTCGCAGTACGGTCTTTATGTAGATTCAAGTGAGATAATGAGAAGAGATCCAGGAATCACACCTACGGAGGATGGATATGTTCTTGTAGCAACAGCAACCACGGACAGTGAAGGAAAGATAGAATTTAAGGGATTTCTGACAAATGTAGAGTATGTAATCAGAGAGTTAGAATCACCGGATGGATTCTATGTATCCGAGGAAGCTGTAAAGATTTCATTTGATGTAGATGAAAATGGAAATGTAAAAGTTAAGAGCTTTGACAATGGAAAAGGAACTGCAATAGTTGACAGTAACGGAAACATTACATGGCTTGAACCTGAGGTGGTTGTGAGCTTTACAAAAGCTGATCCTAAGGGCAATATACTCGCAGGTGCAAAACTCAGGGTTCTTGATGAAAATGGTAAAGAATTACTTTCATGGACGTCAGGAGCTGAACCATATGTAGTAAAGGGTAAGCTTATTGCGGGTAAGTCGTATACACTTGTTGAAGATGAAGCTCCTTCAGGATATGAAAAAGCTGCTCCTATAGGATTTACGGTTGCCGAAAAAGCAGGCGCAAATGGGGCTGAAACTATTAAGATTACTATGACAGATAAACCAAAGGAGTCGGGAAAGACAGATACAAATGTGAACAAGACCACGACGCCTAAGAAGACCGGAGATTCAGCTCCGTTGATGCTTATCATCGGACTTATGCTTCTTTCACTTATAGCTATAGTAATTACAGTTTTAATGAGAAAAAGGAACAAAGAAAGATAAAGGCATCATGCCTCAGAATTAATTGATTATAGCAGCATCCGGAACGAAAGTTTCAGATGCTGCTTTTTTAAAACATCTTGTAAGGAAGCAACCGATGTAGTATCATTCTAAGAGTATTGGGATAATTCCAAAAGAAGCAAAAAGGTATCCAAAGGGGACATAAGTATATGATCAATGCGGGAATAAAAACAATTATAACTCAGTGTTTTATGTATGCGGATGATATCATGAACAGGGGACTTGTTCCTACCGGAAACATGTCTATACGTGATATGCTCAAATATGATTTCATCAGGTATATCGGATTCCTGTATGAGGCAGACAGTAATGACTCTACATTTTCCGCACAGTTTATAAATGACTATTTTACGTTATATATGACTCCGGCAAAGTTTCTTCAGTTCCATTATGACAGCTGTACGGGACCGGAGTTCATTAATACTGTTCCCAGGTCTTTGACATACTTTGCTAAGGCGGATTTTTCTGGTGCCCAGAGGAGAACGGCGGAGGGGTATACTGTAGCGAGGTTTATAGTAAAAGCCTTCGGAATACTCGGCAGAGAGTATATTTCATACAGTGGCGCCAGTGTTACTGAGCTGGGCAATCTTACAAATTATTCTCTTATGCTTGATAAGTATCTTCAGGGACTCGGGTTATATAACAGTGGGAAGCCTTATACGCTTTATTCACCGAAAACCGGAGTCGGCATAGATATGTCCGGCATTGATATCGAGAATCTTGATGAGCTGATATCAAATTCTGTTAAAAATGAAAATATAAATGGTTCTGCCAATTCCGATGCCAAAGAGGGTGAAGCTAAGACTGTCAAGAATGGCAAGGAAGTTAAGGATAAGGATGATGATAAGACTTTAGAACAGCTTATGGAGGAATTCAATTCTCTTATAGGCCTTAAATCAGTTAAGCAGGATCTGAATAATCTGGTTAATCTTATTAAAGTCAAGAAAATGCGTGAAGAGAGGGGGATGAAACAGCCGGAAATATCCCTCCACCTTGTATTTTCGGGGAATCCGGGTACAGGTAAGACAACTGTGGCAAGGCTTCTCGCAAAGATATATAAGAAACTGGGAGTCCTTAAAAAAGGACATCTGGTAGAGGTTGACCGTTCTGATCTGGTTGTTGGTTATATAGGGCAGACTGCCACAAAGACAGCCAAGGTTATAGACAGTGCCCTTGGCGGAGTGCTTTTTATAGATGAGGCATATACACTTACAAATACAGGTGATGATAAGGACTTCGGACAGGAGGCGGTTGATACTCTCCTTAAGAGGATGGAAGATGAGAGAGATAATCTTATAGTAATCGTTGCGGGTTATACCGATCCAATGGACGAATTTGTAAATTCCAATCCGGGGCTTAAATCCAGGTTTAATAAATACATTTTCTTCCAGGATTACACCGGAGATGAGCTTTATAAAATATTCCTTCAGATGTGCGAGAAGCAGGAATATGTTCCTTCGAAATCTGCGAAGTCTTACGTTAAGAAATATCTTGAGGAGCGAGCTACACGTCACGAGGAGAATTTTGCAAATGCCCGTGAGGTTCGTAATTATATTGAAAGATGTATCGAGAGGCAGGCTAACAGGATAGTGAGTTTGTCGGATGTTGATGATAAATCACTACGTGAATTTGCTCTTCAGGATGTGAAGGAAGAGATTAAGGAGAATGATTTAACAACATGAAACTAAGGCCGTGTATAGATATACATAATGGTAAGGTTAAACAGATAGTGGGTTCATCGCTTCGTGATGAAGGTGATACTGCGACTGATAATTTTGTTTCAGAGAAGAGTGGGGCATACTACGGAGAACTCTTCAGAGAAAAGAACCTCCCCGGAGGACATATAATACTTCTTAACAGCAGAGACAGTGAGTATTACGAAAGTGATCTTTATGTTGCAAGAGAGGCTCTTAACGCATATCCGGGCGGCCTTATGATCGGCGGAGGAGTGAATGCCGAAAATGCGGAATCATTTCTTGCTATGGGAGCATCTCATGTTATCGTTACATCATATATCTTCAGTGAAGGAAAACTGAACATGGATAAACTGCTTCTTCTTGTCGGAGCGGTGGGCAGAGAGAATATCTGTCTGGATTTAAGCTGCAGGAAGAAGGATGGAGAATACTATATCGTTACAGACAGGTGGCAGACTTTCACTGAAATGAAAGTAAATTTGGAGACGCTTTCCATGCTTTCTGAATTCTCGGGAGAATTCCTGATTCATGGAGTGGATGTAGAAGGAAAATCCTCGGGAGTTGACGAGGGACTGATAAAGATACTCGCCGGGTGGGATAAGTCTCTGATCACCTATGCAGGCGGGATAAGTTCATTTGATGATATTGATAAGGTGAACGCTGCTTCAGAAGGCAGGCTCGATATAACAATCGGAAGCGCACTGTCCATATACGGTGGAGCACTGGATATGGATGAGGTTATTTCCAGGTTGGATAAAGAACTATAGGTATACTGTGGCCTTAATAATACATTATTATGTTTGTGGTTGAGTAAAATGAAAGAAAGATTAAAAAAGTTGTGGGGCAGAAACTGGATAGCTCTCGTTTCGGCGGGAATTGTTCTGGTTTTCTTCCTTACGGTAATGATAGTCGGAGGAGTAGCGCCGTTCGGTGACTATTCCTTTACATTTGTAGACAGTATGCATCAGTATCTGCCATTCTTCTCCGATTATCAGGGTAAACTTCAGAATGGCGGAAGTCTGCTTTACACCTGGAATATAGGGCTCGGACAGAATTTTCAGTCACTTCTACTGTACTATATGGGATGTCCGCTTAATTTTCTGGTAGGCCTTGGGACGAGAAAAGGCATAATCGGTTTTATGTCTATGATGATAACACTTAAGCTTGCATTTTCAGCGGGAAGTATGGGTTACTACCTTTCGCGTCATTCGGGAAAGGTCAGAAATAAGCCGCTGATGCTCCCGTTTGCTCTTGCATATGCCATCGGCAATTATATGCTGGGCTATATGTGGAATCTTATGTGGCTTGACTGCATCATGGTAATGCCACTTATAATTCTAGGTATGGAGCGTATCATCCGTGGTGAGAGCGCCAGACTTTATACAGTTGCACTTTTCTATGCACTGTTCGTTAACTATTACATTTCATTTATAATGTGCATATTCCTGGTGCTCTGGTATCTGACTACGCGCCATGAGACAGTAAAGGGCTTTTTTATAAATGGATTTCGTTTCGCCGGATGCTCAATTCTGGCGGCGGGAATGGCGGCATTTTCACTCATTACCGCGTATCTTGCCATAATGAAGACTTCTTCCGCGAGTCAGACCTTTCCCGAGTGGGAGTGGTATGGAAATATATTTGATATTCTTAAGCAGCATCTTGTCTTTATCGCTCCGATCAAGAGTCAGAATTTTGACGGTGGAGCGAATCTGTACTGCGGTCTTTTCACGGTTGTTTTCGCATTTCTTTATATGTTCTCAAACAGAATAAGAATAGGCGACAAGATCAGAAGAGGCATTCTTGCAGCTCTGCTCATAGTAAGTATGAATGCCACAACATTGAATTATGTATGGCACGGATTCCATGATCAGTACGGAATACCGAACCGCTTTGCATTTGTCTATATATTTACTATGCTTGTTATGGGCTACGAGGCGGCGGCAAGACTGAAGAATCTAAATTCGGGCTTTATTCTGGCGGCAGGGCTTGCAATGGTAGCTTTCATAGTGGCTGTTATCATCAAATGTGACCTCAATGCAAGGGTCAGCGATGTTAAGCTGGGGATAATCTGCATTATCTTCGTTTTTGTATATTCGGTGGTAGCGATACTTAAGGCGGAGGATACTCTGAAACCCAGGGTTGCAACCATATTTATAGTCAGTACATGCATTTTGGAACTTGTAACAAATGCGTTGTACGGATTTTTTGAGATAGGATTTGCCGATGGAGGCTTTTACCTCAAGTATTGTGAGGAAATGCAGGAACTGGCAGAAGAGGTTGATAGATATAACGAGCTGTCCGGCGGAACATTTTACCGCTCTGAAATAGTAAATCCCCGAATGCTGGATGAGACTACATTTGATAACTTAAAGGGCGTTTCCACTTTCTGCTCGACTGTCAGGGGCGAGACCGTCAGAGTTATGGATAATATGGGATTCTATACGGGTGTAAATGAGTATCTTTATAACGGCGCAACACCTTATACCAATGCAATTCTCGGAATCAGATATGTTTACGATCATGAAGATGCCTATTACCCTGACTATGGTTACTCCAACTTCCTGGCTGAAGAGGGGCTGACCAAAGTTTATGAGAACAGATATTATCTTCCGATCGCCTTTGCCATGGATGATGATATACTTGCCTGGTCCATGGAAGGAGAAAGCGATGCGGATAAGCTGAACAGCTTTGCAAGACTAAGCACCGGCGCCGATAATATATTTGAGAGGGTCAATGTTGATATGGAGGTGTCCGGTACGGACTGCGAGGCAAAAGTAAGCAGTAATAACAGCAGATATATATCATATTCTGCAAAGGATGCTGAAAGAATCTATATCAATACTGAATTCACTATTCCCGATGATGGTATATATTTCGTTGAGATTTCAGGTAACCATATGGATAATGTGGTTTACACTCTTAATGAAAATGAGCGCGCCGATGGAAGGTATACAACTCAGCTCTTCCCGCTCGGAAAGATTCTTTCGGGAGATGAGGTTAAGCTTAAAATCCGGTTTGCCCCGGGCTACTCAAAAGAAGGGCAGATAGGTATCAAGCTTGAAAAGATGAATGAAGACAATCTTATCTATGCTATTAATCAGCATAGTAGGGAGACGCTTAATGTAACTGATTACAGCGATAATCTTATTAAAGGTGATATCACTGTTTCCGAAGAAAGACTGATGTTTACGTCGATTCCATATGATGAAGGATGGACAGTGCTGGTTGACGGAGAAAAGGTTGAGCCGGAAAAAGTCGGGAAAGCTTTCCTGGCAGTACCGCTTAAAGCGGGAACTCATAAGGTGGAAATGAAGTTCTTCCCGCAGGGTTTGAAGGAAGGTATAATGGTGTCTCTGGGAAGCCTGTTATTGTTTGTTCTGGTGTTTTTCCTGATGCCTTTCATTTCCCAAAAAAGGAAAGGTGAAAAAGAGGTTTCGTAAGCCTTGACCATTAGGGATTATTATAGTAAAATCAATCATTAGGAATTACTTTATATAGTGTCAGTTGACATAAAATTCAAATCATTTATACAAAATAGGGGTGCAAAGATGGATAAGTTAAGGACCATGGATTGGAAGATTTTACTCGGTCTTACTGCGGTTATTGTGATAGCGCTGGGGGTTGTCGGAGCAGTAGTAGGAGCTCCGGTAAGCTACGTTATGATAGTGCTTCAGGCATTGGTGGCTGCTGCAGCGATATTTCTTAAAGCCGGTTCTGCCGAAGGTGGAGCAGGATCCAAGAATGATAAATACCGTAAGCTTTTTATGAACCTTCCTATAGGTTTTGCTCAGGCTAAGATTATCGAAGATTATTCGGGAAATGTGACCGGATATCAGATGGTTGATGCAAATGAGACCTTCGGTGATTATTTCAATCTTGAAAGAACAGATTATGAGGACAAGGTTCTCGGTGATACAAATATTGAGGTTCTTCAGGATATAAATGCATGGTTCAAAGCATATAATACATCCGGTACCAAGCAGGGTGACCTGATGGACGTTGAGATAACCATGGAGAAGCTCGGAAAGACCTTCAACACGGTTATGTATAAGTCGGAAGCAGACCATATCAATATGGTTGTTATCGATGTTACGGAGCAGAAGGAAACAGAGGCTAAGCTTTCAAAGGCTATTGAGGATGCAAATGCTGCATATAAGACTCAGGCTGAGTTCCTTGCAAATATGAGTCATGAGATCAGAACTCCTATCAATGGTATTCTCGGAATGATCCAGCTTACACTTATGGCTGATGATCTTCAGGCTGATTACAGAGATAACCTCTTAACAGCCAAGAACTGTGCTGATAACCTTCTCCGTCTTATCAATGATATTCTTGATATCAGTAAACTTGAGGCCGGTAAGTACAGGATCAAGGAAGAAATCTGTGATATCAAGTCAGCTATCGAAGAAACAGTTGCAGCACATGTACCTGCAGCTACAAATAAAGGTATCACACTTGATCTTAACTTCGGTAATAACATTCCTAAGCTTGTTAAGGCCGACGGTCAGCGTATACAGCAGGTTCTTAACTGCCTCCTTTCAAATGCCATTAAGTTCACATCCGATGGTGGCGTAAGAGTCAAGGTAGCAGCTCTTGATGACAAGGGTGATGCAATAAAGCTTCGTATGGCAGTTGCTGATACAGGTATCGGTATCAGTGATTACAACATGAATAAGCTCTTCATAAGATTCTCGCAGGTAGATGGTTCGGATACCAGAAAGTATGGTGGTTCAGGACTTGGACTTGTTATTTCAAAGCAGATAACAGAACTTATGAACGGTACTATCTCAGTACAGAGTAAAGAGGGTATCGGTTCTACATTTATCGCAGAGATACCTCTTAAGGTGGTTAAGGCAGCGGAGGCTGAGGCTCCTAAGGAAACACCTAAGGAAGATCCTGCAGTATTCTCCATTAATGCAAATGGCAAGAATGCCCGTATACTTGTTGCTGAGGATGAGCCTGTTAACCAGCAGGTTATCGGAAAGCTTCTCGGTATGGCAGGCTTCTCATATGATATAGCTGAAAATGGAGAGAAGGCAGTTGAACTCTTCAAGCAGAAGGATTATGAGGCGGCTCTCTTTGATGTACAGATGCCAGTTATGGATGGTATCGCAGCTACTCAGGAAATCAGAAAGATAGAGCAGCGTGAGCATAGAAAGAGACTTCCTATCATAGCCGTAACCGCAAGAGCAATGTTTGGTGATAAGGAGAGAATCATAGAGAATCAGCTCGATGATTATATCGCCAAGCCATATAACCTCAACACGGTTGTTGAGACGCTTAATAAATACATAAACAGAGATAATTAAGATTATGCCCCGCCGGATTCCGGCGGGGTATTTTTTTACCGATAAGCCATCAATTTGAAGATGTCAGCAAAGGTGAACGGGTGTCTGTGTGTAGATGGAGGATAATGGTGCTGAAAAATTATGTAAACCGGTTACGGTGGTAAAAATGTTCTGTTTATGCGGGTTAAGGGGCTGTTTTCAAATGGATGTTCGAGACAGTAGTACTGTCTTGGTAAATATTCACAAACTTGTATGTACAAGTTGCACAGCTGTCAACCATTATGGAAACTAAATGGGCAGACTTATGTAAAACTGGCACGGGAAGTGATTATGTTGACCACCTCAAAAGTGGCTTAAATACGTGATTTTTCAAAAAAGGACAGTGTTTGTAGCGCTACAAATGCTGTCCTTTTTTTAATTTACTGAATCCGGCCCGGATGTTAATCTGTGTCGTGTAACAGAAAAAGACAGCAAGGTTCGAGGGGAGGAAGAGATGACCGGAAAGCTGGAAGTTGGAGTGTGTGATTCAAATCCGGGTTATGCGAAAGCGCTTATCTCATTTATCAATGACGAAGAAGAACTCGGAATGAATGCATTGTTGATCGGAAGCATCGACGAGCTGGATGGGCTTTCAGAGAAGCCCGATGTAATTATCACAGACGATCAGACATCTTTGGCCATATCAGAGACCGGGTGCTATATGCTGGGAAATATACCCTGTCTTGTTATAGGCGATGAGGAAGATGGCAGATATGTGACTACTAAATTCCAGGATGCCAGGACGATCTGCCGTAAGGCAGCTTCACTTGCGGTTCCGGAGAAGAGCTTTTCTGAGAACAAGGCGGTCGGAATCAGCGGAGTAACAGCGGTTTATTCGCCTTTCGGAAGGTCAGGAAAAACTGAATTAGCCAAGAAACTGGCGAGGGATGGAGGCCCTTCGGTTCTGTACATCGGGATGGAGGATATTTCCATTAAGCCGCTTCCTGCTGATATTCTGTATCTGATCAAATCAGAATCGCCCAAACTGAGGGAGCAGCTTCTGAACAGTATTTCAGTAGAGGATGGCATAAATATGATAAGGCTTTCGGAAATCTATCTGGATCTCAGGATGCTTACCATCGAAGACCTTTCATTTTTCACTGAAGCTGCACTGGGTTTAGGGATGTACAGCAGCCTTGTATTTGATATTGGTTCAGCTGCTCTTGCGGATATGAGTCTTCTCAGCCTTTTCGATGTTATATATATGCCGGTTCCGGACGGTGAGGAGTACAGACTGAAGACAGAGAATTTCAGGAGAATACTTACAGCTGTAGGAATGGGGGATATATTCGAAAAGGTCAGGATAACAAGAGGGTGTGGAAGGTCGGGAGAGGATGGGTATCTTTGATCAAGCCGGGAAAGGAAGGTGCGCATAAATTGGATATGAGCATAAAACACAACCTGAGGGAGAATGTGCTGGCTAAGTTGGACAGCTCCACAAATATAGATGACAGTGAGGTGATGAAGGTAATAGACGAATGCCTTATGAAGGAGACTGAAGGGGAATATGTGCCCCTGAAGGAGAAAATACTCCTCAAGAAAGAGGTTTTCAATTCCATCAGGAGGTATGACGTGCTTTCTGAGATACTTGAGGACGACGAGGTTACGGAGGTTATGATCAATGATTATAACAATATCTACGTGGAGAAAGCCGGACGCATTTATAAAGAGAACAGATGCTTCGAGTCGCGGGAGAAACTTATGACGGTTGTTCAGAGCATAGTATCAAGGACAAACCGGAGAGTAAATGATTCGAATCCTATTGCAGACGCCATACTCCCGGACGGGTCCAGAGTCAATATAGTTCTCGGCGGGGTTTCCTGTGACGGAACAACGGTTACGGTCAGAAAGTTCCCTAAAAGGATTATGGGAATGGAGGAACTGATAGCCTTAGAGACCATCGACAGAGAGACGGCGGAATTCCTGGGGAAACTGGTGAAGGCCGGATATAACATTTTTATATCGGGTGGAACGGGAGCAGGCAAAACTACATTTCTGAATGCTCTTTCCGGATATATACCTCAGGACGAAAGGGTTATAACCATCGAGGATTCCGCAGAACTCAGGATCAGAGGAATAAAAAATCTTGTGAGGCTGGAGGCGAGGACGGGAAATGTAGAAGGAGAAAATGCAATAACGATCCGTGATCTGATACGGACCAGCCTGAGAATGCGTCCGGACCGTATCATAGTCGGGGAGGTTAGAGACGAAGCAGCAATCGATATGCTTTCTGCGATGAATACAGGACATGACGGTAGTATCTCAACGGGACATGCTAACAGTGCCGAAGACATGATGAGGAGGCTTGAGAGTATGGTACTGATGGGAGCGCCCCTTCCTATACTTGCCATAAGACAGCAGATAGCATCAGCCATTGATATAGTCATTCATCTTGGAAGACTAAGGGATAGGAGCAGAAAGGTTTTGGGAATAAGTGAGGTGATAGGAATGAAAGATGGAGAGATAATTCTCAGCAGACTTTATGAATTTGAAGAACAGAAAGAAACTGAAGGGAGAATAATAGGAAAACTGAAGAAGGCAAATGACCTTATGCATATAGGGAAACTGGCATCCGCAGGCCTTCTGACCATTGCCAGGGAAGAGGGTGCCTAGACGATGAAAAAAGGGTTACTCATATGGATAGCCCTCGCTGTCGGTTTTGCAATTATAATAGCATTTTTCTTCTTTGATTCAATATTCGGTCTTATACCCGGAGCGTTGTTTGGAATCATGATTCTGAGAAAGGGAAGGGAAAGACTGAAGGATACAGAGAGGCAGGAAATACTGAGTGAGTTTGGCAGCCTGATCACCGTGATAGCAGCCTCTCTTTCTTCGGGAAGGTCATTGGAAAATGCATTTTTATCTGCCAGACAGGATATGAGGACAATGTATGATGACAGTGAACCCATAATGCGGGAACTCATGATAATTGAAAGAAAGATATCCATGGGAAAAGCACCGGCAGATGCACTTACGGAGCTGGCGGACAGAACAAAGCTGGATGAAATCAGGGATTTCGCCGGCGTTCTGAAGACGATTGAAAAAAGCGGTGGTAATACCATAAAAATCATCAAGAAAACATCCGAGACCATAACATCAAGAATTGAGCTTAAGGAAGAAATAGAAGTTATGGTAGCGGGAAAGAGACTTGAGCAGACCATAATGACATGCATGCCATTTCTTATAGTGATGTATCTTCGGCTTACCAACGGATCATTTCTGAATCCGTTATATAAAAATCCGGGGGGAATCCTGGTGATGTGCGCTGCACTTACAGGTATTGCGGCCGCGGATTATATAGGAGGGAAAATAACCAGATGGAATACATTGGCATAGTTATCATCCTGCTGTTTTTGATGCTGTTTGTCATCAGCAGGAAGAATTACAGTAAGTACAAGAACATTTTCAGCTGTGTGGCAGCATTTATACTTGCAAAGCTGCGACCTGAACGACTCAGAAAAATGATTGGAGTAAGACTCAGGCGTACACATGTAATGGGGGCTGAAGAGGAGAGAGAAAGGTCGATGGAAGAACTGACGAAAACTCTGTCTTTGGCGCTTATGATAGTGGTGATCGCAGGAGCAATCTCTTCCCTTGTTCTGTTTACGGGAAGAAAGAGAACGAGTGAGGTTCTCGAAAGACCGGATGTTGGAGAAAATGAGAAAACAGTAGAGATTGAATTGATTAAAGAAAAGGAAATACATGCCGGTAAGCTTTCTCTCGCTGCCAGAGAGTATAGTGAAGAAGAATTTGAGAAAATGGCTGATATGGCCGGGAGCTATATAAAAACGGTATATCTTGGGGATAATACCGATAAGGACAATATAAGAAATGATCTTTACCTGCCCGAAAGGGATGAAACGGGGACTTTGGAAATAAGCTGGAAGAGCGAAGAACCTGCGCTGGTCAGCAGGTATGGAATTGTAGATACGGCTAATCTTTCGGAAGAGGTGGAAGTAACACTTACTGCTGAGATAAGCTATGGGGATTTCGTGAGAAATATTGAACTTCCGGTAAAACTTGTCCCGGGGGTTGAGGATATGGAACCGGCAGATATAGCGATGGATGAGATAAAAGAAAAGGAAGAAGGCAGCAGGGAGATATCAGAATTCAGAGTGCCTGAAACTGCAGGTGATTTTACAGTGAGATTAAAGGATAAGAGTAAGGACAGAGCCTTTCTGGTTGCGTGCATGGGACTTATCATCGGCACATTTTTCATCTATTACAGAGTGAATAAACTGGGAGAGGCCGGAAAGAAAAGAGATATGTTTCTTATGGACAGCTATTACAGCTTTATCAATAAGCTGACACTCAGACTTAGTTCAGGGATGAACCTGAGAAGCGCATTGGCAATCATGGTAGAAGATGAACGAAGGTCAGGATACGGTAAGGATGGATTGCTTTATGATGAAGTTGCTGTCGCACTGAATGATATTGCAAACGGAATATCCGAAGAGGATGCGTATACGAGTTTGGGAAAGCGTATAGGTATTCCCGAGTACATAAGAACCATGTCATTGATAGAGCAGAACCTGCATCATGGCAATAAGGATCTAATAAAACTTCTTGAGGAAGAAGAAAGGAAAGCAAAGTTTCATAACAAAGAAAGAATAAGAAAGAGAGGAGAGGAAGCGTCGGAAAAGCTTCTTTTCCCGATGCTGATACTCCTGATGGTTGTTATAGGGATAGTTGTTTATCCTGCATTTATCAGTATGTGAAAGGAGACCGGGAGTATGCAATATCTTAGAAAAATGAATAACAACAAAGGTGTGGCTGTAGTGGAAATTATACTTATATTGGTGGGAATCTGTATAGCCGATAAAAGCCGCATTTTATGTGGAAATTTTAGATGTATATGAGAAAAGTATTATGTAATGATAGGTCTAGTTTTTTAGAAAAGGTAAAAATAATGTTTACAGAATTTGATGAGTTCCTTTTGACATGCGGATATTTTAAGATAAGAAATTGGAATATAGATAGTGCCGAGGTGATAAGTATAGATTCAGGGCACTATTGGATTATAAAGAAATTTGATAAGGAAGGGT
>JAFUVQ010000049.1 GCA_017477505.1 Eubacterium sp. | reverse complement strand
ATTCAAGATAAGAACGATCCTCTGGTGAAAGCGTTATTGTCGTTGCTTTTTTGCCCATGATAGTGTCCTCCTGTTTTCTATAAAGAGAGTATATCATGGATTGGTTATAAAGTCGAGTTATTTAAAAACATTTATACTAGTTTCTCAGGAATGTCAATTGAATGTATGAATGGTTTTTTTGACTTTATCGCCTTTGTGGGGAGTAATCGTTCAAATGCAAAGAGAATTAATTCAACTAATTGGAAAAATTTGATATATTCTTTATTAGATACCATTTTAGATAGTGAGAATGGGATTAGAGGCATATCAGAATACTTTGCCGTAATTGTTGAAGCAGATCCAGAAGTTTTTATTTCAGTTATTGAGGATAAGTTGCAAATCGAAAATAGCCTCTTGAATCAGGAAATAAATGAGAAAGCTAGTTTGAAGGTTATTTATCCATTAGCTTATGCGCTAAGGAAGGCAGCTGCACCTCATAAGACTTTTTCTCACGCTATGTATGTTTTATTCATGCTTTCATCTCGAAGAAAAGTATTCTTTGATAATATGGGGTATGTTCTTAATCCAATATATTTGCAGACGGAGGCTTCATTTAATAGTCGTAAAGGAGTTCTCAAGAACTTTTTTTTACGTGATCACAAAGTGGCATGGAAGTGTTTAATTTCCTTATTACCAGAGAATAATAAGATATCTTCAAAACGTGTAGAGTTTAAGTATTTCCCGGTATGTTTTCAAAACTTCTCTAGTTCAAGTTATGAGCAGGAAATAAAAGAGTATGTTAATCTAGCATGCGCAAAATTAGAGGGGACCATGGAACAGATAAAAGATATTGTTCCAATTATTCCGTTTCTTCCTGAATATCTGGCAGATGAGGTTGTTGACGCAGTTACTAGGACGACAGAAAATTCTCAAGATGAAGAAGCAATTAAAAATTGGATAAATGAGTGGCTGGAAGAAGTGTACCAAATTGAAGGCGTAGGACAGAATAATCTAAAACAATTGCATTCACATTTTGCGGCGTTCGGTAAAGAAAACCAATCTAAAAAACTATTTTCATATATTTCATCAGTGAAACGTGATGATATTATAAAAAAGACTGCGTGTGATTATATGAAAGATTTGAGCCAAAAGGGAGTTGATGAGTTATACAAGGGAATAACAGAGGCTGAAGATAAAGCTTTTTTTGCAGAAATAGCCAATGAGGTGGTTTCGACAGATGAGATGAGGCGTTTTATCAAGTACCTTGGAAAGGGTGAAAGAAAACGACTCCGTCCAACGGTTGTAAATGCATACAACTCTCGTGATTTGATAGCATTTTTGAAAACAGAAGGCACAGACTATATTGAATTGCTGTGTGAACATTCATGTGACCCTTATCTGATGAAATATGTTGATTCATTGTCCGAAACAGACTATAAGAGGTATTGGAATGGTTTAACTAGAGTTGATTTGAGTAGCTTTACGCCTGTGGAATTAAGTACTTTACTTAAAAAACTGATTGAAAATGAAAAATATGAACTGGCTTTGACCATAATATATCTAAGGCTAGAAAGAGAGAACATAGATGTTGACATAGTCTTGGAGTTGCTTGAAAAGTATATTTTACAAGAAGAAATTCATCAGGAAAGCTTTGACAAAAGTATTATAACTGCAATAAGCAATGCTGTTATATATTTACAACGTAATGCGCCAGACTATTTCGAACGTGTTGCAGATGTTGAATCAAAGTATATCGGACTTATAGATTATCATTATTACAAGCAAATAAAAAACGTATTCTTAAGAATGGCGAATAATCCAGAGTATGTTGAGGAACTGATAATGAAAAAGAGGCAACGGCAAAGTTTGGGACAGTATGATTCTTCATCAAATATACTGCTAAGTCAGTTTAAAATGGCTCCAGGAAGTAATATTCAAGGTTCTTTGGATTTCCATAAATATCTTGAATGGTTTGAATATGCTAGAAAATCAGATAATAAAGAAATGATAGATGTTTTTATGCGCGCATCGTACCATGTCTTTCCAGATAAAGATGGTTTCTTTATGGATAGAAAAGTGGCGGAATTCATAGAGAGAGATGCAAATGATAATATGTTAGTTATATTTGAAATCGAAGTGTTGAATTCTATTAGTCCGGAAGGAACAGATAGTGATTCAGATGTGTGGGAAAACGTTATAAAAGATTTTTATAATAAATCAATTCGATGTGAAGAAGAGGGGTATCTTCGCCTTTCTATTGTATTTAAAAACGTGTCTACAATACTCGAAGAACATTGGAGATAAGTTTAGTGGAAGAGCAATTATGCTGGATGCTGCCAAAAAGGTGAACTCACAGTGACCAAACTTACGGTTCTGTAAAAAATCATATTGAAAAAAGGAATGCATTCATATATAATATTGCAGAATATGGCGTAAATGGGTAGAAAAGGCTCATTTTGCCATGGTTTTAATGTTTTATAATAATAAAATACGGAGGTGTCTCATGGGAGCACAGGAACAAAAAGAGGGCGGCTGGAGATCCAATAAATGGATACGCGCAGCTATTCCTGCATTACTGCTTCACTGCAGTATCGGTACTGTTTATTGCTGGTCACTTTTCAGCCAGGAGATCGCTGATTATATCGGTTATTCAAAGGGAGCAACAGAGTGGGCATTCAGCTTCGCTATATTCTTCCTTGGAATGTCAGCAGCTTTCCTCGGAAACATTGTTGAGAAGGATATTCACAAATCATCACTTATCGCAACTATCTGCTTTGCAGCAGGTATGGCCCTTACAGGTGTATTTATCTGGTATGGTGGCAATCATCAACACAGTCCTGTAGCTCTTATAGGTATATATTTAAGCTATGGTCTTATCATGGGTGTTGGTCTTGGTACAGGTTATCTTTCACCGGTTAAGACACTCATGCTCTGGTTCCAGGACAGAAAAGGTCTTGCAACAGGTCTTGCAGTTGCAGGTTTTGGTGCTGCTAAGGCTATAGCAAGCCCTATTATGACATCAATGCTCGCTAACCTCGGTGAAGGCGGAATCTACAAGATGTTCATGATCCTTGCAGGAGTTTATTTTGTAATGATGTTCGTAGGTCATCTTCTTCTTGCTAAGCCTGCAGGATGGCATGAGCCACAGGGCAAGGGTGAGAAGCCAAGCATCATCGCTACTCTTAAGACTAAGCCTATAACAAACTATATTGGTATCTGGCTTATGTTCTATATCAATATTACCTGCGGACTTGCACTTATATCTCAGGAAAAGATGATATTCAAGTGTCTCGGTTTTGCAGGAATAGCAGGTATCCTTTCAACAGTTTCAGCTATATTCAATGCAGGTGGCCGTCTCGGCTTCTCATCATGGGCTGATACAATGAAGGATAGAAATACTATCTATAAGCTTATATTCATCCTTTCTATAGGATTTACAGCAATTGTAATGCTCACAAAGGGCATTAAAATGGGTGCGGGGAATATGGTTCTTGCGATCCTTGTTCTTGCACTTGTATATGTAGTAAACGCAGGCTACGGCGGAGGCTTCTCCAATGTACCTACACTTCTTTCAGATCATTATGGTATGGGAAGCATAAGCGCTATACACGGTATAACACTTTCAGCCTGGGCTTTTGCCGGACTGACAGGAAATCAGGTTGCATCTCTTATAGTTAAGAAGGCAGCTGAGACAAATGGTGTTCAGTATATATACAATAAGGTTCTTTATACAAAGGATGCTGCGCTTGCGGCAGGTCTTGATGTGGATAAGCTCATAGAAAGTCACGATATGTATGAGGTTAATCCTGTGGGATACCAGAATGTTCTTATATTTACTATCATTCTTTACATTATCGCGCTTCTTGCATGTCTTTTCCTTGTTAGACCTACTGACAAGGCTCTTGAGGCAAAGGCAGCAAAGAAGGCAGCCAAATAATAAATGAATTAATAGTATGATAATGTCACCCATGTGATACTGGGTGGCATTATTTGAATACTAGTAACTGTTTAGTTAAACATATATACCCGGCACGTCAGCTGCTTGCAGCTGTAAGAGCCGGGGATATATGTTTATCCTGGAACAGGACACGGCGCCGTCATCGATGAACATAAGTCGCGTAGCGACGGCATACGCCGAAGGCGGATGGTTCATCGACTGAGGCTGCCGTGACTAAACAGTTACATATAGGGTAAGAGAGTAAGAAAGTAAGAAAGTAAGAAAGTAATGTATAAACAGGGGTAGCATATGGATAAACTTAGGCTGGGTAATTACGAGTTTGATTCGAGGTTCATCCTGGGATCAGGCAAGTCGAGTGTATATTCCAAAGAACTTATAGATGCGGCGGTATCCGATGCGGGGGCAGAACTTGTTTCTGTCGTTGTGGCCGGACTGGAGAAGGATGACAGTGTCCTTTCCATGATTCCTGAGGGCGTGGCGATTCTGCCGAATACTCTCGGGGCAAGTAATGCCGAGGAAGCGATTAAGCTTGCGCATCTTTCCAGAAAAATGGGCTTTGGCGATATGATCAAGATTGAGATAATGCATGACAGCAAATATCTCCTTCCTGATAATGCTGAAACCATAAAGGCAACGGGAATACTTGCTGAGGAAGGTTTCACGGTTATGCCGTATATGTATCCTGAACTTTCAACGGCAGTGGATCTTTATAAGGCAGGCGCGAGCGCACTGATGCCTCTGGCATCACCAAGCGGTTCCAGTAAAGGATTGGCAACCCGTGATTTTATAAAGATACTGATAGAGGAAATAGACCTTCCGATAATAGTGGATGCCGGTATCGGCAAGCCATCACAGGCGTGCGAGGCTATGGAAATGGGAGCTGATGCAGTCATGATCAATACGGCGCTTGCCAAGGCTACAAATATACCCGTCATAGCAAGTGCATTCAAGAAAGCTATAGAGGCCGGACATCTGGCCTATCTGTCACATGGAAGAATATAGTATATCTGTTGCGGGGAAGAATATAGTATTTGACGTATGGAATGAATGGTGTTAGAATAATCTAACGTCAGTTATATATGTAATCGCTAGTGAATAATATTTAGAGATGATGAGGAATGAAAGATGGCTTTTAAAATAGGCAGGAATGATCCGTGCTGGTGCGGAAGCGGGAAAAAGTATAAGCAGTGTCACGAGGATTTTGACAGAAAAATTGAGAATTTCAGAAATATGGGACATACAGTTCCTGACAGGAAGCTTATAAAGACTCCCGAGCAGATACTTAAGATTAAGGAAAGCGCAAAGGTCAATATTGAGTGCCTTGATATAGTAGCAGATAAGATCTGTGCCGGAATGTCTACAGAAGATATAAATGATATCATCAATGAAGTATGTAAGAAATACGGTGCGATTCCAGCGCCGCTTAATTATGAGGGTTTCCCAAAGAGTGTATGTACATCCATAAATGATGCGGTATGCCACGGAATCCCATCACCTGATGAAATCATTCAGGATGGTGATATTATAAATGTTGACTGTTCTACTATTCTTGACGGATACTTTTCGGATTCATCACGTATGTTCTGTATAGGTAATGTGTCGGATGAGGACAGAAAGCTTGTGGAAGTGACTAAAGAAGCCATGATGCTCGGACTTGAGCAGGTAAAGCCATGGGGCTTCCTTGGGGATATGGGACAGGCTGTAAATGATCATGCAAAGAAGCACGGCTATTCAGTCGTAAGAGATATAGGCGGTCACGGAGTAGGACTTGAATTCCATGAGGATCCATGGGTAAGCTATGTTACAAAACGTGGTACTGAGATGCTTATGGTACCCGGAATGATGTTTACCATAGAACCTATGATCAATATGGGAACACATGAAATATTCATCGATGAGGAAAATGGATGGACGGTATATACCGAAGACGGTGAGAATTCCGCTCAGTGGGAGATACAGGTGCTTGTTACCGAGACCGGCCATGAGATTATTTCATACTGATTTCATAGTATAATACAAAATAACGGGGATTCACCCATTGGGTGATTCCCCGTTATTTTTGATTTAACTCTGCCTCAATCTGAGGTATCTCATGCTGGAATACATGATGCATGTCAGTTACGATATCATAATCAATCTCTCCCTTTTCAGCCATTTCCCGCATTATTCTTATGGTTTCTTCATGAGTGAAACCGTCCTTATACGGGCGCTTCTCGGTGAGTGCCTGATAGATATCGCAACAGGCAACGAGACGTTCCTCATGGGAGAGCTGCTTACCGCTGAGTTTGAAAGGATATCCATTTCCATTCAGCTTCTCATGATGATGTGATGCCCAGTTGCATATATCCTTCATGCCCTTAAGTTTGGACAGTACATCATAAGTATATAAGGCATGCATCTTCATGAGTTCATATTCATCATCATTCAGATTCGTAGGTTTCTGAAGTATATCCATGCTGACTGAGAGCTTGCCTATATCATGAAGCGCACCTGCTAAGTAAAACTTGGCAGCTTTTTCTTCAGGGAAATTATAGAATTCAGCCATTTTTGCGCATCGATCCGCAACACCGACGCAATGTATGCAGGTATAATGTGACTTGTAGTCGACTATCCTTGCGAAAAGCTCGCCCAGAGTTTTTATCTCTTTCTGGTTGTAGCTGTCCTCATAATGCCTGGTAAGGCTTCTGAGGAATTTATCGATATTGGCATTTGATAAATTAGCCAGAGTTTTCTTTTTAAATACATTTAAAAATGCATTTGCAACTTCTTCACCGAAAAGGGTACGGGTATTGCTCCTTACATAGAAGCATATCTCACGGTAGTTCTCCTCGGTTGAATCCGTAAGGTCGCAGTAGCAGTCTATGCATTCGGCAAGATGCATGAGCTGTGATTTGACAGGCGTACGGTCGGCTCTTCTTCCGAAAGGACCGGTGCCGTCTGCTTTTTCATGATGATAGAGCATGATGTCTCTGTTGTTGGTTCTGAAAGGAAGAACTGAGACATTCTTGGCACCTATCTTGCATATTCTCATGATTACCGCTGAATCATTGTATGGCAGGCCGTTATTGTATTTCCTGAATTCAATCTCTTCCTGGATAAACTCTGTAAGTGCGTTGTCATGAAGAATGCAGAGAGCGGAAAGATCATAGAGATCTACCTGGTCGAGTCCCATGGCTTTGCCCGTGAGAACAGCCAGAGCGGCGATACGCTTGCTGTGATTCATGGTAATATTCTTAGTCTTGTGATCCTTGTAGCTCACGGAAGACAGGTCTATACCATTTGCCTCAGCACGCTTTTTATAGTATTCAATTTCAGTAGCGTCAAGCGCAAAGGAAACCGCATAAAGGATTTCTATAAGGTCGATTTTCATCCTGAAACTGCTCCGTGAAAAAAAGAAAAACTATCGAAACATACACAATAATAATACCTTAAAATTCTGTCACTGTAAAGTGTGAAATAGAGTGAAAACTATCGCTGATATCTTGACAAAATCCCAGAATGTAGTATGATATTGAGAGGTTTTAGCACTCAACCAGAGAGTGTGCTAACAACATTGAAAGGAGCAATATATGATACTGATTCCATTATATGATACGGTGCTTCTTCCTGATGTTTCATTTATTTTCAGGAAGGAAATAATAGATAGCTGGGATATTGACGAATTAAGCGTTGGCGACGAGATTCATTTTGCCTTTTTCAAAGAGGATAAACCCGGTTATATAGAAAGTCCGGATGATATATATCCTATAGTTGTATCCGCAAGGATCGAGAGTATTGACAGCGAGGGCGGCATAAGGATAAGGACTATCGACAGGCTTAATATCAGCAATATTATCATCGATGACGATGAGATAACAGCAGATCTCACGGTAAGACCTGATATTGAGGATATTTCCCCGAAGGAGAGGGATGAAAGATTTGAGAAGGTCAAGAATGCTCTTCTGAATTTTGTACAGGATTTCCAATGGGGACTTTTCGCCAGAGGTCTTATACTTCAATGGAAGAATATGAATGAACTCTGCTCGGCAATGCTGGGTTATTTCAATATGACCTGGGAGGAGAAGTATGCCATTATAGAAGCCGATTCGGTTGACCAGAGATACAAGCTGATCGAGGATTCGGTATTTGAATTTGTGGAAATGTCCCGTGTTCATTCTGAGGCTGAGGATGCCCAGATGGAAGAACATGAGAAACTCTACAGAGAATCCGCTTTAAAGAAGCAGATAAGCATACTTCAGCAGGAGCTCGATGCGATGCATCCGGAGAGCATCTCCGACGTGGCCCTATTCAGAAAGAAGATAGATGAATCCGGCATGAATGATACTGCCAGAAAAGAGGCGGATAAGATTCTCAACCGTATGAAGCAGGAAGGTCAGGACGGTCATGAATATGGCATGCTCTATGACTATCTGGACTTCGTTACAAGTCTCGAATGGCATGAGGCGGAACCTGAGGAGATAGACCTCGGAAAGGTTGAGGAGATACTTGACGAGGATCATTTCGGTCTTAAGAAGGTTAAGGAACGTATAGTTCAGCAGATGGCAGTAATGGCTCTGAACAGAAAACAGTCCGGTTCCATACTGCTTTTTGTGGGCCCTCCGGGAACAGGTAAGACGAGTATCGGACAGAGTATAGCCAGAGCTTTGGGAAGAGAATATGTGAGGATCAGTCTCGGCGGTATAAGGGATGAGGCTGAGATCAGAGGTCACAGAAGAACATATATAGGAGCTATGCCGGGGCGTATCATGGAGGGAATGAAGCGAAGCGGAAGCAACAATCCTGTTATGGTACTGGACGAAGTTGATAAGCTGGTCCGTGACTTCAGCGGAGACCCATCATCAGCCCTTCTGGAGGTGCTTGATCCGGAGCAGAACTTCTCATTTACCGATCATTATATGAATGTTCCTTATGATCTTTCAAATGTACTTTTTGTCTGCACGGCAAATACAGTAGATACAATTCCGGAGCCGCTTCTTAACAGGATGGAGGTTATAGAATTTAACGGTTATACTGCCTCGGAGAAATTCAGTATAGCCAAGAAGCATCTTATACCAAAAGCCTATAAACAGATGGGGCTTATGAAGAAGAATCTTAACATAACCGATGCTGCCGTAAAGAAGATCATTGAGGAATATACTGCAGAAGCAGGTGTCCGCGGCCTTAAGAAACAGATTGATAATCTGTGCAGGTCAGCAGCGGTAAAGCTGGTTAAAGGAGTTGATAAAAAAATCAGCGTAACACCTAAAAATCTTCGCGAATATCTTGGACGGAGAGTCCTTCATCATGATATAATAGAAGGTGCCGGAACGGTTGGTATTGTTACCGGTCTTGCATGGACTGCGGCAGGCGGTGAGATACTGTTCATAGAAACTGCCATAAGGCATGGTTCGGGCAAGATTATAATTACCGGACAGCTGGGTGATGTTATGAAGGAATCCGTTGAGATAGCCATCAGTCTCATCAAGGGAATATACCCTAAGGAAACTGAGAAGCTTTCCGAATACGATCTTCATATACATGTTCCTGAGGGAGCGGTTCCTAAGGACGGACCTTCTGCCGGAATTACTATTACAACTGCACTTGCTTCACTCTTTACAGGTGTAAAGGTGGATCCTCATATTGCCATGACAGGCGAGGTTTCGCTTCGTGGAAATGTAATGCCTATAGGCGGTCTTACCGAGAAACTCATGGCAGCCTTAAGGGCCGGTGTCAAGAAGGTCTATATACCTGACAAGAACGTCGAGGACCTTGAGGATGTTCCGGAGGAGGTTAAGGATGCACTTACCATCATTCCGGTAAAGAGAGTGAAGGACGTACTGAAGGAATGCATAGTAGACGAGAAATGAGACATTAAGGCTTCCTGTGACCGGGATATCACAGGAAAGCCGGATGACCGGATTGGAGGGCGTGTATGAAACTTACTTTTAAAGAGAAGGCGGCTTACGGACTTGGTGCCGTGGGCAAGGATATGGTATATATGCTTTCTGCAAGCTATGTACTGTATTATTTCCAGGATATACTTGGAGTAAGTGCTATCGCGATGGGAATAATCCTGCTGATAGCCAGAGTGTTTGATGCTTTTAATGACCCGCTGATGGGAATCGTAGTCGCCAAGACGAAGACTAAATGGGGTAAGTTTCGTCCATGGCTTCTTATTGGAACACTCACAAATGCTGTTATACTCATACTGATGTTTGCAGCGCCGCCGTCACTGGATGGCAAAGGAATGGTTGCATATGCGGCTGTTACCTATATCCTGTGGGGCGTTACCTATACCATGATGGACATTCCTTACTGGTCCATGATACCTGCATTTACCGAGGGCGGTAAGGAGAGAGAAGGCCTTTCGGCACTTGCACGTTCCTGTGCAGGCGTGGGTTCGGCCCTGATACAGGTATTCACTGTTATGGTAGTTGCATTGCTCGGTTCATTCTTTGCAGGAAAGACTTCGGGAAATATAACAAATACATTTACATCTGATTCCGTAGAGATGACGGCGTACGTTATAGAACTCGATAAAGACGGTAATCCTACTTCAAATGTTTCTGAATATACAGGGGACATGCAGAAGGTAAATGTTGAGATAACCGGTAAATCCAAGGTTTTCGAAAATACGCTTTATTTTACTGAAAGCAATACAAACTGCGAGCTTACCGTAGACGGAAATAAGCCTGAAAGCAGCAAGGTTGAATTTGTAATGGATTCCATGGATGCAGGAAAGGCTGTACTTGCTGTCTATGTGGATTCTGATTCATATGCAAAGGTGACAGCAGACAGTAGTCCCCTGGATGTTTCCCTTAAGATGACATCAAATGTAGAGGTTGAGAGGCTCGGCTTCAAGTATTTTACTATCATAATTGCGGCGCTTTTCGTACTCTTTACTATCATTACCTGCGTATGTATCAAGGAAAAGTCATCCGTGGATATGGAGACTGCATCCGTAAAACAGATGTTCAAGGCACTGCTCCAGAACGATCAGGCCATGACCATCGTTATTACCATAGTACTTATCAATACTGCGCTGTATATCACCACGAACCTTCTGATCTACTTCTTCAAGTATGATCTTGCGGGTTCCAACTGGCAGGGCAATTATACACTGTTTAATACATTTGCGGGCGGAATGCAGATACTTGCCATGATGCTGATGTTCCCGCTCCTCAGGAAGTTCTTCACTACACTTAAGATATTCTATATCTGTGTCGGTTCTGCTATCGGCGGTTATGTGGTACTTCTTGTTATGGCACTTGCAGGAACCAAGAGTGTACTCCCATTCTTCGTACCGGGATTCTTCATAATGTCAGCTGTAGGCGTGCTGAATGTTATCGTCACAGTTTTCCTTGCAAATACGGTAGACTACGGTGAACTGAAGAATAAGAGACGAGACGAGTCGGTCATCTTCTCGATGCAGACTTTCGTAGTTAAGCTTGCCAGCGGTATTGCGGCACTTATAGCATCTCTCTGCCTTACATTTTTCAATATACAGAAGGACAGCACGGTAGAGGCTACATACGAAGTTATCATCAATAAGATCGCTGACCTCCGGAATAATGTTGTTGCCACCATAGATACCAGTGCGGTAATGGGACTGAGAATGGTAATGACACTTGCTCCGGTAATCGTACTCATAGTAGCACTTTTCATATTTAAAGCCAGGTATATACTTACAGACGAGAAGCTTGCAGAGATCACCGCAGAGCTGAAGAAAGAAAAAGAAGCCTGAAACGAGTGTCAGCATCTCCGGGTGCTGACACTCTCTATATAATGAACGGAATCTGCAGACTTCATCGGGAGGATGAGTATGATCAAAAAAAAGAATGACCTTATAATACTTCATACCGAACATACTTCTTATGTGATGAGAGTGCTTCCCTCCGGCCATGTAGAGCATCTTTACTACGGGAAGAGGATACATGTTTCCAGAGGTGAATCGGCTCTTTTTGAGAAACATGAGTTTCCGCCGGGAGATACCAGCGTCTACAGCGACGAGCATAAGAAATATTCGCTGAATGATATGCGGCTTGAGATGTCTTCATACGGAAAGGGTGATCACAGGGAACCCTTCATAGAAGCATCGGATGCCAATGGGAGCCTGACTCTGGATTTTACTTATGACAGTACTCTTGTAAAGAGCGGGAAGGTACAGATGGAAACTCTTCCGGGTTCTTATGGCGATAATTCGGAAGTGGACACACTTACCATTTACCTAAGAGATTTACAGAGAGATATGACTCTTGAACTTCATTATCATGTTTATGAAAAAAGGGATGTCATAACAAGGAGAGCAGTGCTTGTAAATGAAGGTGAAAAATCTGTACACCTTCTGAGACTTATGTCCTGTCAGATAGATTTTGATCCGGGCGATTATACCTTCCATACATTTACGGGAGCATGGACCAGGGAAATGATGAGAAATGATAATCCTGTCATTTCGGGAAGTTATGTTAACTCATCATTTACAGGAACTTCGTCAAATGCGGCGAATCCTTTCGTTATGCTGTCCAGGGACAAGGCAGACGAGAATCACGGTGAGGTATATGGTTTCAATCTCATATACAGCGGAAATCATTTTGAATCCGTTTCGGTCAGTTCTTATGACAAAGTAAGATTCCTGCAGGGCATAAATCCTGCCGGCTTTGATATTACAGTTAATCCCGGAGAAAGGTTTGAATCTCCGGAAATGGTCATGACTTATTCCGACTCAGGCTTCAACGGCATGAGCCAGAACATGCATGCATTTGTGAAAAAGCATATAGTAAGAGGCTATTGGAGAGACAGGCCCAGACCGGTAGTGCTGAACAGCTGGGAAGCCAATTACTTTAATATTGACGAGAGAAAACTTACAAGACTTGCCGAGGCCGGTGCAGATGCCGGAATAGAACTCTTTGTTATGGATGACGGCTGGTTCGGTGACAGAAATGATGATACATCGGGACTCGGAGACTGGAAGGTAAACAGGAAGAAGCTTCCGGGAGGACTTAAGTCGCTTGCCGATAAGATGAAGGCACTCGGGCTCGACTTCGGTATTTGGCTGGAACCTGAGATGGTGAATGTGAACAGCGACCTCTACAGAGAGCATCCGGACTGGACTCTGGATATTCCGGGACAGCCCCACAGTGAGGGCAGGAATCAGAGAATACTGGATTTTACCCGTAAGGATGTGCAGGATCATATCATAAATGCAGTAGGAAATGTTCTTGCATCCGCTGATATAGCTTATGTTAAATGGGACATGAACAGGAATTTTACGGATTATTTCAGCCGCAAGCTTTCTGATCAGGGAGAGGTAATGCACCGCTATCAGGTTGGACTTTACAGAGTGATGAAGACTCTTACCGAGAGATTTCCGAAGGTCCTGTTCGAGGGATGCGCATCCGGCGGAAACCGATTTGATCTCGGGATTCTCTGTTACTTCCCACAGATATGGGCAAGTGATGATACCGACGGACTTATGAGGGCTTATATACAGACCGGGTACAGCTACGGCTACCCTATGTCGGTTATTTCCGCTCATGTGTCTGAAGTGCCGAATCACCAGACCATCAGAAGGACGCCGTATGTCACAAGGCTTAATATAGCTTCCTTTGGCTGCTTTGGTTATGAACTCAATCTTTCAGACCTTAATCAGGCAAGGAGAAAAAGCATAAAGAAAGACATAGAGGAGTACAAAAAATGGAGAGATGTATTCTTCTACGGCTCATTTTTCAGAGGAAAAAACATCGCTGATTCAAATGAAATGGAATGGACGGTGGTTTCTCCTGACAGAAAAAAGGCGGTCGGGCTCTATATGCAGAAGCTTGTTATCCCGAATACCGGAAACAGCGTATTCAGGGCAAAAGGGCTTGATGAAAAAACAGTGTATCATTTTTATGGAAAAAGTTATAAAATAGACGTTAAGGATTTTGGAAGCCTGATCAATACCATGGCTCCGATTCATATAAAACAGGATTCTGCCATGCATAATGTTATCGCCAGAGCGGTGAAGATGTATGAGAAGCCTGAGGATTACGAAGTGTACGGAGATACACTTATGCATGCCGGTGTTCACTTGAGACAGGCGTTCACCGGAACGGGATGGAATGAAGAAATGAGATTCTTTACAGATTTCAGTTCCCGCATTTATTACATGGAGGCAATATCAAATGAGTAAGAAGGATGAAAAGGGGACAGAACTCCTTACACCCGAGATGATGGGGACTCCGGAGGAGATAACGGATCCGGAAGAACCTGCAGTAACTGATGATAAGGATTCGGCTGCAGAGAAAGAAGAGAAAGACTTGGCTGAGAAATCAGAAGAGCCGGTTGAAGATGCGGCTGAAGAAGTCGGAGAGGATGAGATAACGGATGTTCTCATCAAAAAGAAGGAGGAAGAGACAGTTCCCCAAAGTATGGGTGCCAAGTCCGAGGCCAGGAAATGGGCAAAGGATTCGAAGGCGGAAGATGATATAGAGGAGTACAAGAAGAGGAAGAAAGAAAAGAAGGAGATGCAGCAGACCGAAAAGGGCGGCGTAGTCAAGTTCTTCGGAATTCTTGCTCTTATCGGCATGCTTGCCGGTGCGGTCGGCATAGGGCTGATACTGGCGTTCTATGTAGTTATCCCGGGGGAACCGGTATATAAAGGTGCGGCCGCAAAGGGATTCTCGGCATATTCCATGGATGGATATGTACCTGCCGAACCGGAGAAACTTCCAACGCCTACGGATGCCGTAGAAACTATAGTAGATGATACAACGGAGGTAGAACCTACCCCGACAGATGCAACTGACACCGATGCCGCTCCCGAGGGCGGAAAGGATGTAGGAGCTATAGGAGGGGAGGTATAAGAGATGAAGAAGAAATGGAAAGTAATACTCATAATATCTCTCATTCTGATGGTTATCGAAGCAGGCGCAGCAGTTTTCTACGTTCTTCCTGCATATTATAAAGCGTCATTCTTCAGTGCCATAGAAGAAACCAAGCTTGATACTGCTGAAGAAATCCTGGCCATGGATTTCGGATTCGTAAAAAGAGCTGTAGACAAGGATATTGATGATTATATAGTTTATCATGCAAATGAATATCTCGAAGGCAAGTCTGATTATTATACATCCAGAGAACCTCTTATCAACATTGAGCATATGGAAGAATATAAGGGCAGAACCGAAAAGGCATTTGTCGCTATGAATTCTTATAAGCTCAGTAAGCTTTATGAGGATGCAGCTGCTGATTATGAGGTAAATGCAGCGGGCAGGACAGACTATCTGAATGAGGATATTCACCTTGAATATTTAAATGTATATCATTGCGAGAGTAATCTCTATAACTATTATGAAAATTTCTCTGCTGAATATTGCCAGGATATAGCAAAGGTAATGGATGATTATCTTGCAGAGAAGTATGCTGCATTCAAAGAAGGAAAACTTGATTATTCAAAAATGAATGCTTATATTCAGGTTGCTTATCTGTACTTCCCTGAAACAGATTATGCCAAGGGACTGGTAAGTGAGCTTCTCAATGTCGGAGCTATCGATACCGCATATAACAGTGCCATGAATTTCTTTAATTCTGGTGAGTATGTTGAATGTGTAAAGCAGTGTGATACGGCTCTTTCAACCTATAAGGATGATTCGAGTTTCGGACTCTATGAGGATAAGTTAAATAAGCTGAGAAAAGATGCCTACGATGCAGGAAAGACTGCATATAAGGACAGAATCAAGGAAATGGTTGATAAGGGTGACCTGGCTGCGGCCAAATCACTTATCGATACTCTGGACCAGGTATATGGCAAGGATATCAATATATCAGAGCTTGAAGCACTTACTGTTCCTGACTGGAAGAAGTTCTATAAAGAATTTACTGCTGACTTTAAGGAGAAGCTTAAGAAGGAGACTGCAAAGGGCATAAAGGCCGCAGATACATTTGATTCCAAGGATATAGATGTGGATGAGCATACGCCTGTTTCTGCAGCGGTAAAGGATATTGACGGTGATGACATACCTGAGCTTCTGCTCTATAATGACAGCGTGATATATGTCCTGAACTGTGATTTTGAAGGCGCGCACCTTACCGGCTGCATGGGCTACACAGGTTTCTCTGATGATAAACTTGTTGCCATAGGCGGCGGAAATCTTGAGGATATCTATATACTCTCATTTGTTGAAGGCGAGTGGAAGCTTGATAAGAGCTTCAGGATTGCCGAGGCAAATGACAAGAAGGTATACTATATCGGTTCCGAAGTGGTTACCGAGGATGCATACAACGAGGCCAAGAACCCTATAATCGATAAGAGAAAAGGTATCGAGGGCGGCGTTGCCATAGAAGATGCATCAACACTGTTTGTTGATTGAAAATGATATGATGAGACAGTATGCGCAGGGATTCTGTTTGAAATGCAGACCTGAATCCCCGCGTCAGGTCTTGCGAGCGAGACTTGAATGGGAGAAAAGGCATGAATATCAAAGTGTTCAAAAATCCGGGCGTGACGGGTAATCCGTCGGCAGCTGCTGAAGGGGCTTCGACTGATGCGTCTGATGGCGGGAATACGGGTTCAAAGGAAATGGTTCGTGAGCTCTCAAACGGATGCCGCCTTGTGAGAAATGGCAATACCTTCTTTGCGGCGGTAGGTGATGAGAAAGTTGAGATATCCCGGGAAGAAGCTATACTCATACTTCAGAATCACGATCTTATATATGATGTCATCATTGAAGCAAAACGTAAATTTTATTTTAATACGGCTGAGGACAGATACAGTCCTACAGACTACTGATAACGAATTAATTATTTGGAGGAAACATAAATGATCAATCTTTATGACGGTGGTGCTTACCTTGTAAACGGCACTACGTTAGTACCCGACGACGCTGCAGCTGAGAAGACTCTCCGCGATATGGGCGTAAATGTAACTAAGGAAGAGGCTGCAAAGTCTACTATGGCTTACGGCATCCTGGAGAAGCATAATACTTCAGGAGATATGGCGAACCTTAAGATAAAGTTCGACAAGATGACTTCCCACGACATTACATTTGTAGGTATTATTCAGACAGCAAGAGCGTCAGGACTTAAGGAATTCCCTATACCTTACGTGCTTACCAACTGCCACAATTCACTCTGTGCGGTAGGCGGTACCATAAATGAGGATGACCACATGTTCGGTCTCTCATGTGCCAAGAAGTATGGTGGAATATATGTTCCTCCTCATCAGGCAGTAATCCACCAGTATGCAAGAGAAATGCTTGCTGAATGCGGTGCCATGATACTTGGTTCAGACAGCCATACGCGTTACGGTGCTCTCGGAACCATGGCTATAGGTGAAGGCGGCGGCGAGCTTGCAAAGCAGCTTCTCGGCAAGACCTATGATGTAGCAAGACCGGGAGTAGTTGCCATCTATCTTGATGGTGAAGTAGCTAAGGGTGTAGGCCCTCAGGATGTGGCACTTGCTATAATCGGCGCTACATTTGGCTGCGGTTATGTTAAGAATAAGGTTATGGAATTCGTCGGACCGGGCGTGGACAAGCTTTCAGCTGACTTCAGAATCGGTGTAGACGTTATGACTACAGAGACTACCTGCCTTTCATCCATCTGGAAGACAGATGAAAGAGTTAAAGAGTGGTATGACATCCACGGAAGAGCAGATGCATATAAGGAAATGAATCCGGGTGCAGTGGCATTCTATGATGGCGTTGTATATATCAACCTTTCAGAAATCAAGCCGATGATCGCAATGCCTTTCCATCCGAGCAATACATTTACGATCGAAGAACTGAATGCAAATCTCGAGGATATCCTTCACGAGACAGAGGAGAAGGGCAGAAAGCAGCTGTCCGGAGATGTTACATTCAAGCTCACAGATAAGATAAGAGACGGAAAGCTCTATGTAGAGCAGGGCATCATAGCAGGCTGCGCAGGCGGCGGTTATGAGAATATCTGTGAGGCGGCAGACATACTTCGTGGCCACTATATAGGCAGTGACGAGTTTACTCTTTCAGTATATCCTGCAAGTACACCTATCATGATGCAGCTTGCTAAAAACGGAACTGTTGCCGATCTTCTTGAGACAGGTGCTATCGTTAAGACAGCATTCTGCGGTCCTTGCTTCGGCGCCGGTGATACACCGGGTAACAATGCCCTCAGTATCAGACATTCAACAAGAAACTTCCCTAACAGAGAAGGTTCCAAGATACAGAACGGACAGATCGCATCTGTTGCGCTTATGGATGCAAGAAGTATCGCTGCTACGGCAGCCAATAAGGGATTCCTTACACCTGCAACAGATCTTGATATCGAATATACAGGTCCTACATATTTCTTCGATCAGAAGATTTATGCAAACAGAGTTTATAACGGATTCGGCAATCCAAAGCCGGAGGAAGAGATCAAGTTCGGTCCTAATATCAAGGACTGGCCTGAAATGCCGGCTCTTACGGAGCATCTGCTTCTTAAGGTTGCATCTGTTATAAATGATCCGGTTACAACAACCGACGAGCTGATTCCTTCAGGTGAGACCTCAAGCTTCAGGTCTAATCCTATAGGACTTGCAGAGTTCACACTTTCAAGACGTGATCCTGAATATGTCGGACGTGCCAAGGCTGTTCATGAGATAGAGATTAAGCGTGAACAGGAAGGACATCTCTGCAAGATAAATGATGAGATTCATGAAATCGTACATACATTTAAAGAGAAATTCCCTGAAGTAAAGGGAACCGATGTGGGTGTCGGAAGTACTATTTTCGCAGTCAAGCCGGGTGATGGTTCTGCGAGAGAGCAGGCAGCTTCCTGCCAGAAGGTTCTCGGCGGATGGGCAAATATCGCCAAAGAATATGCTACCAAGAGATATCGTTCAAACCTTATCAACTGGGGTATGCTTCCATTTGTAATGGACGAGGATTTTGACTTCGATGTAGACGATTATGTATTCATTCCAAATGTAAAGACAGCTGTTAAGAACAAGGACGAAGTCATCAAGGCTTATGTTGTTAACAAGGGAATGAAGGAGATAAGCTTCCGTCTTGGTGAGCTTACGGATGATGAGCGCACAATAATTGAGAAGGGATGCCTTATTAATTATTATCGTGACTGATTAAGTTTTCTGATAACCCGTGTTGAAATTCCGTGATGAAAATCAGTAGTCCCGGCCGGTGCCGGGGCGGAATAAAGGCCCGGGATTATGGAAAAAACATATGAAGGGAGGAGAAAGATGTTCGGATTACCGATATCTATGGCTGCATTTTGGATCATAGTTGCAGGAGTGGCACTTCTTATCGAAGCTATTACCACCGGACTCACGTCCATCTGGTTTACAATCGGCGGTTTCGTTGCTGCGGTTGCTGCATGGCTCGGAGCAGGTCTCCCGGTTCAGATTATACTGTTCCTGGTGGTTTCAATAGCACTGATGCTCCTTGTAAGACCTCTTGCAAAGAAGAAGGTTACAGGAGAGGTGGTTCCTACCAATGCCGACAGTCTTATCGGAAGAAAGCTGGTTGTTATCGAGGAAGTTAATAACCGTGAGAAGACCGGAAAGGCAAAAGTCGGTGATATAGACTGGACACTCCGTTCATTAAACGGAACAGTGATCCCGAAGGACAGCATAGTAGTTGTAAAAGAGATAGAAGGAACAAAACTTCAGGTTGTTTCTGAGGCTGAAGCCGAAGCAATGTAGTTTATCAATGATTTATATGTTAAGGAGGTTTTTAACATGGGAGGAGCACAGGTTGCATTTATTACATTTTTAATAATTATTGTTCTTATACTTCTCAGTTCTATCAGAGTAGTAAGACAGGCAAATGCATGCATTATCGAAAGACTTGGTACATACAGTACCACATGGAGAGTTGGACTTCATTTCAAGATGCCGGTTCTCGATAAAATTGTCAAGAGAGTTTCACTTAAGGAGCAGGTTGCTGATTTCCCTCCTCAGCCGGTTATCACAAAGGATAATGTTACGATGAGAATCGATACGGTTCTTTTCTTCCAGATAACAGATCCTAAGCTTTATACATATGGTGTTGAGAATCCTATAGCAGCTATAGAGAATCTTACAGCCACAACACTCCGTAATATAATAGGTGAGCTTGAACTTGACCAGACACTTACTTCAAGAGAGATTATAAATGCAAAGATGCGTGCTACTCTTGATGAAGCTACCGATCCATGGGGCATCAAGGTTAACAGAGTAGAGCTTAAGAATATCATACCTCCTGCAGCTATTCAGGAAGCAATGGAGAAGCAGATGAAGGCAGAACGTGAGAGACGTGAGCAGATCATCCGTGCAGAAGGTGAGAAGAAGTCGGCAGTCCTCGTTTCTGAAGGTCAGAAGGAAGCTAAGATCCTTAAGGCTGAGGCAGATAAGCAGGCAGCAATTCTTGCCGCAGAAGCTGAGAAGCAGGCAGCAATCCTTGCGGCTGAGGCTGAGAGAGAAGCTCGTATCAAGAAAGCTGAAGGTGAGGCTGAGGCTATAGTACAGGTACAGAAAGCTACTGCTGAAGGTATCAGAATGATCAATGAAGCAGCACCTACTGATGAAGTGCTCCGCATCAAGACACTCGAGGCATTTACAAAGGCTGCGGACGGAAAAGCTACCAAGCTTATAATTCCATCGGATATAGCCAGTGTAGCAGGCCTTGTATCAGCAGTTACCGAAACTGTAAAGACAGGTAATGAGCAGTAGATAAGTCCGGCCGCCACATAACTGATACAAACATTTCACGGCCCTGACTATCAGGGCCGTTTCTTATTACATGCCCTCCGGGGGATATGCACTCGTACGTGAGGCAGATAGCTTTACAAACCGCAATGCCACGGTGCATGTCGCGATCGACAAGCTTTATTTTTCATTTTCCACGACATAAAGAAATGAGGTTTATTATATGATCGATGATAAAAAATACAAAAGAGTCAGTATTGATGGCGCTCCGAAGATCGGTGAAGGGGCACATGGCGTGGTGTACCGTATTTCGGAAGATACTATCGTAAAGGCATATCGTCCCTTTGTTTCGCTGGATAAGATAAAAAGAGAGAAGGAGCTGGCCAGATGGGCATTTGTTAACAACATACCCACTGCAATTTCCTTTGACATCGTAGAAGTGGGAGATGGGTACGGAGTTGTTTTTGAACTCCTAAATGCAAAATCTGCAGCTGACTATGTAAATGAATCGGCGGAAAATCTGGAAGACTTTACGAAAAAATCAGTAGAACTCATGAATAACATACACTCTGTGGAGGTTGAGCCGGGAAAACTTCCGGATATGAAGCAGCAGACCATTGGCTGGGTGGAAAAATGCAGAAAGTATATGTCTTCGGATGTATGCGATAAAATTGAGGCATTTGTGAGGACTGTCCCGGACAGTAACATGCTTCTTCATGCTGATTATCACCTTGGAAATATAATGGTTTCGGGTGACGAACTGATGCTTATAGATATGGATACGCTATGTACCGGAGACCCTATATTTGAAATGGCCACAATTTATAATTCCTACAAGGAATTTCCTTCCATCAATGAAGAGGCGGTTGCATTTTTAGGGATAGATATGCCTACTGCCGAAAGGATATGGGATAATACATTAAAGCTCTATACAGGTGGTGACCGTGAGGCTATGGAAGATACCGCTGACAGGGCACAGCTGCTGGGCTGTATCAGAGTCATTGATTTCATGGACCGTAAACCGGAACACCCGGAAAGTTCAAAGTGTATTGAGATATGCACGCGGGATATTGAAGCATTGATAACGAAATTATAATAAAACATGTCAATTGTGCCATGCGTTGCAACTCCTATGCCGCTCTGATAAGCATATTCCACAAAGTATAATAGTGAATTACGACAATATTTTGCATTTTTACTAAAAAATAGTTTTCATACTATCTAATAAATGGTATAATCTAATCATCTAATTTTCCTAGAAGGGGTGACTATATGATTAAAAAGGAAATGATTGCAATGCTTTTAGCAGGAGGTCAGGGCTCCAGACTTGGTGTTCTTACTTCAAAACTTGCAAAGCCTGCAGTTGCTTTCGGGGGCAAGTATAAGATCATAGACTTCCCACTCAGTAACTGCATCAACTCAGGTGTTGATACTGTAGGTGTTCTTACACAGTACCGGCCGCTCAGACTGAATCAGCATATAGGCATTGGTATGCCTTGGGATTTGGATAGAAATTATGGCGGTGTTACAGTTCTTCCGCCGTATGAAAAGGCAGACAATGCTTCCTGGTATACAGGAACAGCAAATGCCATATATCAGAATCTAGAGTATATGGAATATTACAATCCTGATTATGTGCTCATACTTTCGGGCGACCATATCTACAAGATGGATTACGAAGTGATGCTTGATTATCACAAGTCATCACACGCTGATGTTACTCTTGCAACCTATCAGGTTCCTATGGAGGAAGCATCAAGGTTCGGCGTTGTTATTACAGATGAGAACGGGGTTATCAGTGAATTCGAGGAGAAGCCGGAGCATCCTAGAAGCAACAAGGCTTCCATGGGTATTTATATATTCAGCTGGCCGGTTCTCAGGGATGCACTTATCGAGATGAAGGATGTTCCTTCATGCGACTTTGGTAAGCACGTTATCCCACACTGCCATGAGCAGGGCAAGAAGATAGTAGCTTATGATTTCAAGGGCTACTGGAAGGATGTTGGAACTCTCGGTTCATACTGGGAGGCAAATATGGAACTCGTAGATATCATTCCTGAATTTAATCTTTATGAGGAATTCTGGAGAATCTACACAAAGAGTGACAATCTTCCTCCACAGTATATCGCAGATGACAGTTCAGTTACCAAGAGTATAGTTGGTGAGGGAACTGAGATTTATGGTGAGGTTGTGAATTCTGTTATCGGTTCAGGCGTAGTTATCGGCAAGGGAACCGTTGTTAAGGATTCTATCATCATGAACAATGTTACCATAGGTGAAAATGCAGTTATTGATAAGTCGATACTTGCAGAAGGTGTTCAGATCGGCGATGGTTCAGTACTCGGCATAGGCGAGGAGGTTCCTAATGATTTCGCACCTCATATTTATTCATTCGGACTTGTAACTATTGGTGAGAATTCCGTTATTCCTGAGAATGTTCAGATCGGAAAGAATACTGCTATAGTAGGTATTACCGAAGCGGCAGATTATCCTGACGGAATCCTGAAGAGTGGTTCAAGCATAATAAAGGTAGGTGAATAGTATGAGAGCGATAGGTATCATTTTAGCAGGCGGAAACAGCAGTAGGATGGGAGACTTATCGGCTAAGAGAGCAGTAGCAGCTATGCCTATAGCAGGATGCTACAGAGCCATTGACTTCTCACTTTCAAACATGGCTAATTCCCATATTCAGAGAGTAGCTGTATTCACACAGTACAATTCAAGATCTCTTAATGAGCATCTTAACTCTTCTAAGTGGTGGGATTTCGGCAGAAAGCAGGGAGGACTTTTCGTATTCACTCCTACCATTACTGCTACAAACAGTGACTGGTACAGAGGAACAGCTGATGCACTGTATCAGAATATCAACTTCCTTAAGAATGCACATGAACCATATGTAGTTATAGCTTCCGGTGACGGTATATATAAACTGGACTACAACAAGGTTCTTGAGTATCATATTTCAAAGGGCGCTGATATCACTATAGTTACAAAGGACATTAGTCCTGAAGATGATGACATCACAAGATTCGGTGTTGTTAAGGTTTCTGAAGAAGGCAGGGTTATTGATTTCGAAGAGAAGCCTGTAATCACAGATACACATACAGCATCCATCGGTGTTTATGTTATCAGAAGAAGACAGCTTATTGAGCTTCTTGAAGCAGCATCCTCAGAAGGAAGGACTGACTTCGTTAAGGATATTCTTATCAGATATAAGAATGTTAAGAAGATAAATGCTTACAAGATGGATACATACTGGAGAAATATAGCTTCTGCAGATTCATATTACAGAACAAATATGGATTTCCTTAAGAGAGATGTAAGAGATCATTTCTTCAGAGAACAGCCAAGCATCTATACAAAGGTTGAAGATCTTCCACCTGCAAAGTATAACGGTGATGCAAAGGTTACAAACAGTCTTGTTGCCAGCGGAACAATCATTAACGGTGATGTTTCAGATTCAATTCTTTTCAAGAAGGTTTATATCGGTAACAACTGTGTTATCAAGAATTCAATAATACTCAACGATGTTCATATCGGTGATAACTGTGTTATTGAGAATTGCATAGTAGAGAGTAGAGATACTATCAGAGCTAATACGGTTCACAAGGGTGAACCCGGAAATCCTGAGGTAATCATAGAGAAAAGCTTCAGATATACATTATAAACGCTACAGCAAACTGCAAATGTCAGAGGTTTTTTAAAGCCCTGAGGTAGTAATAGGAGGGTAAAACATATGCAGATTACAGACGTTAGAGTAAGAAAGATTGCCAAGGAAGGAAAGATGAAAGCCGTCGTATCCATAACTATTGACAATGAATTTGTAATTCATGACATCAAGGTTATCGAAGGCGAAAAAGGGCTCTTCATAGCTATGCCTAGCAGGAAGTCTTCAGACGGAGAGTATAGAGATATAGCTCATCCGATCAATTCAGAAACAAGGGAGAATATCCAGAGGCTCATTCTTGAGAAGTATGAAACTACTTCTTTTGAAGATGCTGATGAAGTATAAAAGTCCTATAGTTAACTGAAGTTTTAGCCGCCGCGTGTTTCACGCGGCGGCATTTTTATTGGTGAATCATTAGTGGTGGGACGCTGTCTCAGTATCCCGCAAAAAGCATGTATGGCTTGAAAGATATTGGGAAAAAGTATATATTATGAAGTGCGGCAGGAAATGGATATTCCTTTTTCTGCATATAATACATGACAGGAGATAAATTCTATGAGCAATATGAAAGCAGTAATACTTGCAGCAGGCAAGGGTACAAGAATGAAATCAGAACTTCCGAAGGTTCTCCACACAGTTAAGGGAAGAACCATGGTAGAATATGTTATTGATGCAGCTAAGGGCGCAGGTGCGGACAGTGTTTGTGTAATCGTCGGGTATAAGGGCGATATGGTAAGAGAGAGTCTTAAGGATGCTTCAGTAAGTTATGCCGAGCAGACAGAACAGCTGGGTACAGGTCATGCAGTTAAGTGCGCTGCAGACTTCATCGGAACAGAAGGAGATACACTTATACTCTGCGGAGATACTCCTCTTATAACAAGCGATACACTTAAGAAGCTTTATGAAAGACATGTGGCAAATGGAAACTCAGTAACAGTCCTTTCAGCTATATTCGAAGATCCTTTTGGATACGGAAGAATCATCAAGGATGCGGAAGGCAGCTTCAGGGCTATTGTAGAACAGAAGGACTGTACGGAGGAAGAGGCTAAAGTGCAGGAGGTTAACTCAGGAATGTATCTCTTTAATTCTGAGATGCTCAGTAGGGCACTTGGAATGCTTACAAATGATAATGCTCAGGGAGAGTATTACCTTACAGATACTATTGAAATCATCAAGAATCTTGGCGGTAAGGTAGAGGCTATGCCTGTTGATGATAAGAATGAGATAATGGGTGTAAATACAGTAGACCAGCTGGCAGAAGCAGAGTCATTAATCTAGTTAAAGGGATGTTTTAGTTAATGCAAAAAATGGAGACAGTATGAAGATAATTGCAGGACTCGGAAATCCGGGACTTAAGTATGCCGGAACCAGGCATAATACCGGATTTTCGGTTTTAACAGAAATATCAGACAGATTCGATATACCGGTCAATAAGCGTCAGTGCAAGGCACTTGTAGGTCATGGATTTATAGCAGGCGAGAAAGTGGTTCTTGCTATGCCCCAGACTTATATGAATCTCTCGGGAGAGTCAATATCGGCTCTCATGTCATTTTACAAATGTACAAACGCGGATCTAATCATAATCTACGATGATGTGAGCCTTGATGTAGGGAAGCTCCGTATACGCCCGAAGGGCAGTGCAGGAGGACATAACGGAATCAAGGATATCATAGAGAAGATCGGCACAGATACATTTGACCGTATAAAGGTCGGTGTGGGACAGAAGCCACCGGAATTTGACCTTGCAGATTTCGTCCTTGGTCATTTCGCTAAGGATGACCTCCCGGTTATGAGGGAGGCATCTAAGAAGGCAGCTGAGGCAGCGGAAGCCATAATCAAAGACGGCTGTGATAAAGCCATGAATCAGTTCAATGGGTCATAAATTCCATGATGTAGTTAAGGAGTATACTTTAAACCGAGCATGGTTATATCATCAAATTGATCGACCTTATCCATATATGCGAAAAGGTCCTGTCTCATGGTTTTGAGGATACCCTCCTGAGGTTCATCCTTAACGGCGTTGAGTACGTTGATCATCCTTTCAGTTCCATACTGTTTTTCGTTTTCATCTGTGGCTTCAGGAACGCCATCAGTATAGACAAAGATTGAATCGCCGGGCATGAGGTCAAGTTCATACTCGGCGAAACTCATGCCTTCCATTACGGCAAGAGCAACACTGTGTTTCCTTTTCACAAGTTCATATTCACCGTCAGCTTTCTTAATAGCAGGATATTCGTGACCGGCATTGGCGCATACCATGTGACCGGTCGTAAGGTCTAGTATGCCTATCCATGCTGTAACAAACATCTCAGCGTCATTTCCTTCACAGAGATTATTGTTTGTATTTTCAAATATTACTGATGGTGGTTCACCCATCTCAGCGTAGGACCTTATGGCGGTTTTGCTCCTCATCATAAAGAGTGCAGCAGGTATTCCTTTTCCGGAAACATCTGCAATAACCATACAGAGTTTATTCTTGTCAATAAGGAAGAAATCATAGAAATCCCCGCCTACTTCTTTGGCAGGATCCATGGATGCATAAATCTCGAAATTATATCCCGGAAATGTAAAGAAATGAGGTAATGCTGATTCCTGAATAGTATTCGCAAGTTCCAGCTCATGCTCCATCCTTTTTTCTGCGGCTTCTATGTAGCCTTTCAGAACACTGACAGTCTGATTGATATCGTCAGACAGAGAGGTGAATTCCGAGGATGTATATACCTTTACTACTTCATCCAGATTACCATCTGTTATTCTGTTAAGGGATTCATTTACCATATCCAGATCACGTACTACAATGCTCTGAACGAGCATGGAAACGAGTACATAAATAACTGTGAACAGCAGGATATCAGCCAGCATAGTCTCGTAATTCTGAGAATTACGCTGTGCATATACTTCTTCTGTTGTAATCCATGTAAGAAGATGATTTCCGTCTGACAGTTCCTTCACTTTGACTGTCAGATTATCACCAAAAAGACTGATATTACGGGTATTATCAATTGCGGTATCCAGGATGTCTCGGTTATTCAGACTTTCTCCGATATGAGTGCCGGATATTATCCGTCCGGTATCATCATATATCTCATATCCTCCGGTTTTTCCCACTATAAACGATAATTCAGTTATATCCGAGTTATTTTTCCTGTATGTGTTGTAATGCTCCTCTATATTGTTAATGGCATATGTCAGTGTATTTCCGGCAGACTGTTCAGCTGAATTAGTATTCAGGAGGTAGCCGAGGCCGTAATTAAACGATAATACAAGTAAGGTTACCAGGAATAACCAGAATTGGAACTTATGGGATACACGTATATCAGACGGGGCATATTTTCTGAAAGGATTATGCCATTCGCCTGCTTTGATGATAAATAATAAAGATGAGAGAGCAAGCCCTATACCAGTAAAGATTATCATAGGAACGGCGCAGATTTTAACTACATAAAAAGCCTTATCCATATCATCTCTATGTGTGATAAACACAACGTACATATGGAAAACTTCCATGGTGGATCCTATGAAAAATGAATAAAATGCAGTCGGTTTCTTCTTCTTAAACACATACATGTGGAGCAGGGCGGCCAGAATACCTGCAAGACAGGTAGATAAAGAGCATGCTATCCTGGTATATGAGCCGACACCCCAGTAAGTTCCGGCGATAAATCTCTCTATACCGCCTACCAGTCCGGCAATTATACCGGATATAGGGTCAAAGAAAAGACCTGCAGAAAGGGGGGCAATATCGCGGACATTCAGCATCATATGCTCATAATCGATTCCGAAATGTGTCGATAGAATCGCACATATTCCATAAATGATACCGATGATTATTTTGCCGGAAGTGGTTATTTTTTTACCTTTTGTCCGGTACCAGATAATATAATTAACTATTACATAGGCAAATGTAACAGCCGACATTCTTAAAATCATACTTAACATATATCATTGCTCCATATTTCTCAGTATTTATAGGATTATCTGATTATATCATTATATTTTTCTTTGTTCCAATTCTTTTTTTGCTCCTTCTGTGGTATAATGCTTTTCATAAAAAACTCGATATTTTTGCGCAAAAAAGCGAGGAGGTCTAAAGAAGCAGGTAAATGGAAGCACTTTATGCGGCGGTCCAAAATGACCCAGTCATTAAGAAAATCCGTGATGCAGTAAAAAAAGAACAGCTGCCCATACATGTCTGGGGCGGCTCCGGGAATATCAGGGCACTTATAAGTGAGACGCTTTCCCATACGGATAAGCTGACTCTGGTGGTGACTTACGATGATGCGAGGGCGGACAGGCTTTATTCTGCCTTCAGGTTCTATGAAAGAGACGTATATCAGTTTCCTGCCAAGGATGCATTATTTTATTCGGCGGATGTTCATGGAAATGCAGTCACAAAGAAAAGACTTGAGGTCATAAAAAGAATACAGGACGGACAGCGTGCAGTGGTGATAACTACCGTGGACGGGCTTATGGACAAGATGCCGCCTGGTGATATCATCGCAGGAAATGTCATTAAGCTATCAAAGGATGAAGAAATCAACTTAGATGAAATCCGCGAGAAGCTTACGACCATGGGATATGAAAATGTATCGTCTGTCGAGGAACCCGGGCAGTTCTCAGTAAGGGGAGGAATTATTGATATATTCCCGCTTACAGAGGAGTGCCCTTATCGTGTTGAACTGTGGGGAGATACCATAGACTCTATCAGAACCTTTGATGCAGAAAGTCAGAGATCCATAGAAGAAGCAGATTCCTGCAAGGTTTATCCAGCCAGAGACTTCGCACTGGATAAGTCCAGAATAGAAAAGGCTCTTAAGAAAATGGAGTCAGAATATAAGCCCCAGAGTGAGGCGCTTAAGAAGTCATTTAAGACAGAAGCCTACGCAAGACTTAAGAAAAATATGGAATATATCCGTGAGAGCCTTACGGAATATGATTCCATGACCGGTCTTGATGACCTTATATCATACTTTTATGATGATACTGTATCATTCCTGGATTTCTTCCCGGAGGATACATTTATCTTTGTTGATGAGCCTGAGCAGGTTGCGGAGAAGGCAAGAGTATATGCTGCGGAAGTCGGTATGTCCATGGAGGGAAGACTTGCAGGAGGATATATACTTCCGGGACAGGCGGATGTAGTATTTGATGACAGCTTTATACTGGGAAGGCTTGCAGGAAGGAAGACGGTGCTCTTCTCAACGCTGTACAAGAAGGCCGATGCTTTCCGTGAAATGACGTCGGTGGATATACATTCGGAAAGCCTTATATCCTATAAAAACAGCATGGACAGCCTGACAAGGGATATTGCCAGGTTCAGGAAAGAGGGCAGGATAGTCCTTATTGCATCCCCATCCGTTACAAGGGCGAAGCGTATAGCTGACAATCTTCAGGAATTTGATATTCCTGCATTTTTCTCAGTAGATAAATCGAGAGTTCTGGAGCCCCGGGAGGTAATGACTACCAAGGGGACAATTGATGAAGGGTTCATACTGAAGGATTCCGGACTGGTTGTCATCAGCGAGAGTGATATTTTTACAAATGAAAGACGAGGCTCCACAAAAAAGACCAGGTATGATAAAGGCAGCGCCCTTAAGGATCTTTCAGAGATAAATGTAGGAGATTACGTAGTACACGAACGTCACGGAATCGGTATCTACAGAGGTATTGAGAAGGTAGAGACCGACGGAAAACTCCGTGATTATATCAATATAGAATACGGCGATGGCGGCAAGCTCTTCATACCTGTCGAGCAGATGGAGGTCATAGGGAAATATGCCTCTAAGGATGCTCCAAAGCCGAAATTAAACCGCCTCGGCGGAAAGGAATGGGAGAAGACCAGATCAAGGGTAAATCTTGAAGTGGACAACATGGCGAAGGAGCTAATCGAACTCTATGCCATAAGAAGCCATACCAAAGGCCATTCTTTCGGACCGGATACTGTATGGCAGACAGAATTTGAAGAACTTTTCCCATATGACGAGACTCCGGATCAGCTGCGTGCCATTCAGGAGACCAAGAAGGATATGGAAAGTGAGAGGATCATGGACAGGCTCATCTGTGGCGACGTCGGTTTCGGAAAGACTGAGGTTGCGATAAGAGCTGCATTTAAAGCGGTCCAGGATTCAAAACAGGTGGCATACCTGGTTCCAACCACTATACTTGCCCAGCAGCATTATGAGAACTTTGTATCCAGATTTGCCGATTATCCTATAAAGGTGAGCATGCTTTCCAGATTCTGCTCGCCTAAGGAGATCAGAGAGACCTTATCAGGTCTGAAAAAGGGAAATGTGGATATAGTTATCGGTACTCACAGGCTTCTGTCCAAGGATGTGGAATTTAAGAATCTGGGACTGCTTGTTATAGATGAAGAGCAGCGTTTCGGAGTAAAGCATAAAGAGAAGATTAAGGAAATCAAGAAGTCGGTAGATGTTCTGACACTTACCGCAACTCCTATACCGCGAACCCTTCATATGAGCCTGATAGGAATAAGAGACATGAGCCTTCTTACAGAGGCTCCTGCAAAGAGAAGACCTATACAGACTTATGTTATGGAATATGACGCTGAGTTCGTGAAGGAAGCTATAAGAAGAGAGCTTGCGAGAAACGGACAGGTTTACTATGTCTATAACAGAGTTGATGATATAGAAAGAGTGACAAGTGAACTCAGCAAACTGATGCCGGGAGTCAGATTTACATTTGCCCACGGAAAGATGCACGAGAGAGAACTTGAGGATATCATGCATGATTTTATCTCGGGAGAGATAGATGTTCTGGTTTCTACGACTATCATAGAGACCGGTCTGGATATACCGAATGTAAATACAATCATAGTTCATAATGCTGATAATTTCGGGCTTTCACAACTATATCAGCTCAGGGGCCGTGTCGGAAGGAGCAGCAGGACTGCCTACGCCTTCCTTATGTACAGGCGTGACAAGGTCATTAAGGAAGTGGCGGAGAAGAGACTCAGTGCCATCAGGGAATTCACCGAACTCGGTTCGGGTTACAAGATTTCCATGAAAGATCTCGAGATAAGAGGAGCCGGAAATCTTCTGGGCAAAGACCAGTCAGGCCATATGGAAGCGGTAGGTTATGACCTCTACGTAAAGATGCTGAATGCAGCCATAAGGAAAAATATGGGTGAAGAAGTGCCTGAAGAGGTTTCTGTCAGCATAGATATTCCAATCGATGCACACATTCCGGATAGCTATATAGCATCAGAAGCCATCAAGCTGGAAATGTATAAGAGCATATCGAGGATTGCAAATGAAGAAGATTCCATAGAGATATTTGAAGAAGCAAAGGACAGATTCGGCGAGCCTCCAAAGGAATTCAGGAGACTTTTAAGGGTTGCGCTTCTTAAACTGGATGCTGCGGCAGCAGGGCTTTCGGAGATAAGAACCAGGTCGGGAGAACTTCAGTTCGTGGTACGTCCGGGTGCGGATATAATCATTGAAAATGTACCGAAATTCATGAAGAGGTATAAGAAGGAAGCCAAACTTATGAATGGAAAGGATTCCGGTTTTGCATTCAAAGAACCTTTGCTCCTTCAGGATGAAGTGCTTGAAAAAATAGACTCTGTCATATATGATATTAAGGAAATTCTGATACCTAAAGAAAGTAAAATAGAAGAATGATGCATATTTTTTCATTTAATAAAAAGAGAATAAAGAAGTCCGGAGCAGCTATACTTGTATCACTGATGCTTCTTACCGGAACCGGATGCGGTCACAGCAGTACGGTCGGAAATGCAGGCTCGACTGTATTCAAGTTCGGCAGTCAGAATATCAGCTTCGGAGAGGTTTATATCTATGCAGAAACTGTCATTGAGGGTTATAAGTCAACCTATGGTGAAAATGTATTTGCCATGGAGATTATAGACGAAGACGGCGCCAGCAAGAGCCTTGAAGAGGTTGCACGTAAGGACATAATAGAGGATATAGTCAGAGTTAAGATACTGAATGAGAAAGCTGCTGATTATGAAGTGGTTCTTTCAAATGAGGATAAAGAAAAAGCTGTCACTGAGGCAGAAGATTTCTGGCAGGGTATGACTGATAAGCAGATTGCAGACACAGGCATTACTCAGGATATGATTCAGAAGGTCATAGCCGAGAATATCATAGCTGATAAAGTATATCAGCAGATTATAGATACTTATGATGTGGAGATTTCGGACGAGAAGGCCAGAGAAACTACATTTTATGATATATATTTTTCATGCTATAAAGAAAATTCGGACGGCTCCGTCGAAAAGTATACTGAGGATGCCAGAAAACAGCAGTACGACAGCGCTGTTGAGGCTTACGGAATGCTGAATTCCGCAGACAGCAAGAGCACTATTGAATCCATAGTTACGGAATATGGTCTCAACAAGTCATCTTACTATACAATGACGCCGGATGAGATAGAGAAGAGTTATGGAACTGAGGTTTCGGAGATGCTCTATGATCTTGAGGACGGAACTTATAGTCTGGTTACTGAGACTGAATATGGATATCACATATTCTATATGAAGAGCCTTACCGACAGAGAAGCAACCGATAAGAGAAAGGAAGAGCTCCTTGCAGCTGCAAGAGAAGAGTACTTCCAGGATAAATATAAGGGTTGGCTGAAGGATACTGACCGTAGCTTTGATTATGATAAAGATGTAAATCTAGCGGAGTACGGGAAGATATCATTTAATTAGATTAAAATGCAAATGACCTGTGGTACCTTGTGGTATCATAGGTCATTTGCATTTTGTGAGTGACATACCTTATTATGATAAATGAAGGATATGTGATGCAAACTGGAAATAAATGATCAGTGACAGGGCATCAACTATTGTTGTGATGAACGGGCTGGCCATTACTGCCGGATCAAAACCGATACGCTTTGCAAGTATCGGAAGTGTGCAGCCTACAAACTTGGCAACTACTACGGTTAGGAGCAGAGTGAGGCATACGATGGCTGCGATAACAAGACCGACCTTATCGATGATGAGAAGCTTGGCGAAGTTCGCAACACCGAGTGTGAAGCCACAGAGCACGGCTACCAGAAGCTCTTTGCCCTGAATCCTGAATATATCCGAAAACTTTATCTCATCCAGTGAGAGTCCACGTATGATAGAAACCGAAGCCTGGGATCCTGCATTTCCGCCGGTATCCATGAGCATTGGGATATATGCTGTAAGAATTACATAAGCACCGAGAGCTGTCTCATATTTAGTGATGATGGCTCCCGTAAATGTAGCGGATATCATGAGCAGAAGAAGCCATGGTATCCTTTTTTTATAAGTTTCAAAAACACCGGTATTGATATATGGCTTATCGGTAGGTGTGATAGCGGCCATCATTTCGATATCTTCAGTGTTCTCTTCCTGGATGACATCGATAGCGTCGTCGAAAGTTATGATTCCGACGAGACGCTTCTCATTATCAACAACGGGAATGGCAATAAAGTCGTATTTATCAAAAAGTTTAACAACGGATTCCTGGTCTTCCTGAGTTCCGACATATATAACATTTGTCTCCATGATGTCGCTGATCTTATCGGCATAATCTGCCAGAAGAAGATCCTTGACTGTTACGATGCCCAGAATCTCTTTCTTGGCGTTTGTAACATAACAGGTATAAATGGTCTCTTTGTCAACTCCGACGGCTCTGATACGCTTAAAAGCGTCCTCAACGGTCATATTTTCCTCAAGACGGACATACTCCGTTGTCATGATGCTTCCGGCACTGTCCTCAGGATATTTCAGAAGCTCATTGATCTCGCGTCTGGTATCGGGATCGCAGTTCTGAAGTATACGCTTGACTACATTTGCAGGCATCTCTTCGATCATGTCGACAGTATCATCGAGGAAGAGATTGTTGATGATATAATTAAGCTCGTTATCGGAGAAGGCTTTGATCAGGTTCAGCTGAACGTCTGATTCTAAATGGGCAAATGTATCTGCAGCCAGCTCCTTCGGAAGTATTCTGAAAGCTATGGAAAGCTTATCTATAGGAAGTTCGCCCAAAAGAACGGCTATATCAACCTCGTTCTGCTCTGAGAGATAGGCTCTTACTTCAACAAGCTGCTTTTTTTCTATAAGCTCTTCAAGTTCTTCAAGTGTATATTCCTTTTCCTCAGCCATGAGACGATCCTCCTTTCTTTATTTCATAAAAATTCTTTTAAAGGTCTTAATGAGTTCCTGTTGATCCGAATCCGCCTGCACCGCGCCCGGTATCGCCAAGTTCATCCACTTCATGGAAGATTCCTGCGATATATGGCGTGATCACAAGCTGTGCGATTCTTTCGCCGGGCTCGATAATCTTGGCTTCATCCGAATGATTATGAAGAGCTACCATAACTTCGCCCCTGTAGTCAGAATCAATGACACCGACTTTGTTGGCCGGAGCAAGACCTTTCTTTGAAGCAAGTCCGCTTCTTGCATATATAAGACCTGCAAAGCCCTCAGGTATCTCCATGGCAAAACCTGTCGGAACCATGACAGTTTTGTGAGCTTCGATAGTTACATTTTCATCTGTACATGCATAGAGATCCGCACCGGCTGCATTTTCTGAACCATAGGTAGGCAGATGAGCACCCTGACGGAGAATCTTTATATTAACATCTTTCCTGGTCACCATTATAAAATACCCCCTCGTCCTTCCAGAGGACGATGCTTCCTTCCTTAAGTGATTTCTGTACGTCTATAATCCGCTGATTAGAGGATCCTTTGAATCTAAGATTCAGATCCAGATAATCTATATCAAATCTGCTGTCCACGAGAACATCGATATAAGAGAGCATTTCCTTTGTTACGGGCCATTTGCGGGACATCTCATCTATGATCTCTTTGTCAAAGTAATATCCTGAATAGCACCAGATGCTCTTCTCCGGGAATTCCTCACGAACCCTCTTCAGAAGAGGAAGGATTCCTTTCTGATTCACGAATTCAAAAGGTTCGCCGCCCAGTACGGTAAGCCCGCTGATATAATCGGGACGGAGCGCTTCTATAATCTCATCAATTGTGTCATTTGTAAAGGTTTTTCCATAGTTAAAATTCCATGCTATATCATTGAAACAGCCATTGCAGTGAAGGTTGCAGCCTGATACAAAGACGGAAACTCTTACACCCGGTCCGTTGGAAATATCCCTTTTCTTTATCTCTGCATAATTCATAGTAACCTCTTCAATAAAGAAGGAGGACCGGTTTAGTCCTCCTTCGTATTTGTTTTTTAATTTTCCTCGTATCTTATATGGGGAAATTCTAGCCGCCATCTATTACAGATGGAGTACTCTTGCCTTAATCTCCTTTGTTTTTCCTACATTCCAGAAGTTCTCACCGAGATATCCGCATGTACGTCTTGTAACGTTCATCTTGGAATGATCCTTGTTGTGACACTGTGGGCACTCCCACTCGTTGTCATCATTGATCTGAATCTCACCGTCGTATCCGCATACCTGACAGTAGTCGGATTTGGTGTTGAACTCTGCATACTGAATATTATCATAAATGAATTTAACCAGCTCTGAAAGTGCATCAAGATTCTTGGACATATTCGGAATCTCAACATAAGAGATGGCACCACCCGAAGAAATCTTCTGGAACTGGCTTTCAAATGTGAATTTGCTGAAGGCATCGATATCCTCACGTACATCAACATGATATGAATTTGTGTAATATCCCTTGTCAGTGATATCCGGGATAGTACCGAAACGAGCCTTGTCTATACGTGCAAATCTGTAGCAGAGGCTCTCTGCCGGAGTTCCGTAAAGTGCAAATCCGAGACCTGTATCAGCCTTCCAGCGGTCACAGGCATTCCTGAGATGATTCATAACTGAAAGTGCGAATTCTGTTCCCTCAGGTTCTGTATGGCTTACGCCCTTCATAAGCTTCGTAACTTCGTAGAGACCTATATAACCAAGTGAGAGAGTAGAGTAACCATTCATAAGGAACTTATCGATCTTCTCACCCTTGTTCAGTCTTGCTATGGCACCATACTGCCAGTGTATAGGGCTGACATCTGATGTGACACCCATAAGTGCGTTGTGACGTACCATAAGAGCCTCATAGCAGAGCTCAAGTCTTTCGTCAAGAAGCTTCCAGAAAAGCTCTTCGTCACCCTTTGCGATTATACCGATCTGAGGAAGGTTAAGGGATACAACACCTTGATTGAATCTTCCTTCAAATACATATTCACCCTTGTCATTCTTCCATGGAGAAAGGAAACTTCTGCAGCCCATAGGAGAGAATACATTTCCTGCATAATTCTCACGCATCTTCTTGGCTGAGATATAATCCGGGTACATACGTTTGGCAGAGCAGCGTACAGCCATCTCTGTTATATAATCATATTTGCCGCCCTTAAGGCAGTTACATTCATCAAGAACATATATAAGCTTGGGGAATGCAGGTGTAACATATACACCGGCTTCATTCTTAATACCTTCAAGCCTCTGACGGAGAACTTCCATGATAATACGGGCATTCTCCTCGATATACTCATCTTCAGGATCAAGGTGAAGGAAGAGTGTAACGAAAGGAGACTGACCGTTTGTGGTCATAAGAGTGTTGATCTGATACTGGATTGTCTGAACGCCGGATCTGAGCTCGTCTTCGAGACGTTCCTGTATCATGTCTTCAAGAGTATCGGCATCAACCTTATCTCCGAATTTCTCAGTGAATTTTGCTTTGTATTTGTTGTAGCTCTTGCGAAGATATTTGCCGAGATGTATCATATCTACCGACTGACCGCCATACTGGCTTGATGCAACCGATGCAATGATCTGAGTAGTAACGGTACATGCAACCTGGAAAGATTTCGGGCTTTCTATAAGTTTACCGTTCATAACGGTGCCGTTATCAAGCATGTCTTTGATATTGATAAGACAGCAGTTGAATATAGGCTGAAGGAAGTAGTCAGCATCATGGAAATGAAGAACACCTTCATCATGAGCCTTGCTTATCTTCTCAGGAAGAAGGACTCTTCTTGTAAGGTCCTTACTTACTTCACCTGCGATAAGGTCTCTCTGTGTAGAAGCAACAACGGCATTCTTGTTGGAGTTTTCTTCCATGACATCCTTATTGCTGTTCTTGATAAGACTGAGAATTGAATCGTCAGTGGTATTTGCCTTACGAACGAGTTCTCTTGTGTACCTGTATATAATGTAGGTTTTCGCAAGAATATATTTTCCGTCAAGCATGAGATCATGTTCGATAATATCCTGTATATCCTCTACCAGGATTCTCTTACGCTTCTTCTCCTCGATTCCTCTGATGATGGCATCTATCTTGGCGTCATCAACTTTCTCCTCAGGATCGACTTCGGCGTTAGCCTTCCTGATCGCTGTTACGATCTTGCTACGGTCAAAATCAACTATATGCCCGTCCCTTTTTACAACTTTCATACCTTTTAACACTCTCCTTAATGTTATTATGTAATGTAGAATAAAGCATGTTGCTTGCAGTCTAAAAAAGCGTAATCCGGTGTAACTCCCATACGCAAAGTCGATTATATCACCGTCTATTGTGTTTGTAAATAGCAAAATACTAAATATTGTGTGCAATAATAGTCAGACAACTACATGTTGCGGAATTATGTCTACCTTAAAACACGAAAAAACGGCATAAAATAAGGGTTTCAGCGTTTTTTTTACGGCTCGTCCGATGGGGTTTGAGACCACTTGCAGGATATAGTTTATGAAAAAAATAAAATTTTGCTTTTAATTTTAACTCTGTTGTGTTATAAATGTAAGGTAATTTTTTAGACGGACAAAGATATGAAAGGACGATTTTTATGAAAATCAGGAAGATTGCAAATGTTTTGATACTTGCAATGTGCCTTTCCCTTCTTGCAGGCTGCGGCGAAAAGAAAAATGAAGGAGCAGCAGCTGTAATAGGAAAGTATAGCAAGTTTATTACACTCGGACAATATAAGGGAGTTGAATATACTCCATCACATACAGAAGTAACAGATGAAGATATTCAGTCAGATATCGATTCACTTGTGTACCAGGGAACAACAGACGAGAAGATCATGGACAGAACTGCTACCATGGGTGATACCGTAAATGTAGATTATGTAGGTACCATCGACGGAGTTGAGTTTGATGGCGGAAACACAAACGGTGCCGGAACAGAGATCACACTCGGAAGCAGCGGATATATAGATGATTTCGATGAGCAGATAGCAGGTCATACACCTGGCGATGCATTTGATGTAAATGTAACATTCCCTGATGGATATACAGATGCAAATCTTGCAGGAAAAGATGCAGTATTCAAAACTACTCTTAATTATATAGTAATTCATGTTGCTCCTGAATATAATGATGAACTTGTAGCTTCTCTTACAGACAGCTCCACAACAGAAGAGTTTGAAGCTGCCAAGAGAAAAGAGCGTGAGGAGCAGAACTCTGAGACAGATGCAAGAAATGACAGAGAGAATATTCTTAAGAGCATCATCGACCAGACAACATTCAAAGAATTCCCTGAGCAGGAAATGCAGGAAGCTATAGATAATCAGATAGCATATTTCCAGGACCTCGCTGATTCAAATGGACTTGATGTTGATACACTTATGATGTACTATGGATTCCAGTCATCTGATGACCTGAAAGATTATCTTAAAGAAAATGTTCAGGATGAGATGAGAAGAAAGATGGTAGTTTCTACCATAGCTGAACTTGAGGGCATCAAGCTTGATGACCAGGAGTATCAGGATAAAGTAAAAGAAATCCTTGATGCAAACGGAATTAAGACAATCGAAGAGTTTGAGAAGAATACAATGTATGATGAAGAAGATATATACATGTCTCTTCTTGAAGAAAAGGTTGTTGATTTCCTTGTTGCCAACGCTGTGAAGGTAGAGGCAGAGGAGTAGGGGAAAAGTAATCGTAAAAACCAGCGACCACAAGCCTGCCGGCTGTGCCGTCAGTCGTCGCTTCGCGACTTATGCTTGTGGTGCACGTGGCGCTTCGCACCACCTTCGATATGTCCATATGCAAGCATTTATTGCAAGCAATATGCTTGCATATGGACATATCATCGCTGGTTTAATCTTAATCGGCAGATGTGGCGGAATTGGCATACGCGCATGATTCAGGTTCATGTCCACGTACGTGGGTTCGGGTTCGAGTCCCGTCATCTGCACTTTTCAAAACTGCATAGATCCTTTGGGGATGTGCATGTATAGAATTTCATTATAAGGAAGGGAACGAGTAATGGAAGGAAAGAAGAATATTCTTACCTACGAAGGTCTCAAAAAGCTTGAAGAAGAGCTTCAGGATCTTAAGGTCAATAAGCGTCAGGAGATTGCTCAGAAGATTAAGGAAGCTCGTGAGCAGGGTGACCTTTCAGAGAATGCTGAGTATGATGCTGCTAAAGATGAGCAGAGAGATATCGAAGCTCGTATCAGTGAGATCGAGAAGATTCTCAAGAACGTAGAAGTAGTAGATGAGGATTCTATAGATAAGGAAACTGTTAACTTCGGATGTACAGTCAAGATCAAGGATATGAAGTCCAAGAAAGAGATGAAGTACATGCTCGTAGGCTCAACTGAGGCTGATATCCTTAATGGAAAGATATCAAATGAGTCACCTCTTGGTTCAGCACTCATGGGTGCAAAGAAGGGACAGATCATCTCAGTAGAAGCTCCTAAGGGCAGATTCGATTACAAGGTACTTGATTTTACAAGAGAGAACTAATATGAATAAGATACATACAGATAAAGCACCTGCGGCAGTTGGTCCATATTCTCAGGCAGTCACAGTGAACGGACTCCTTTATACATCAGGTCAGATAGCACTTGATCCTGAAACCGGAGCCATAGTCGGAACTACCATAGAGGAACAGGCTGAGCAGGTTATGAAAAACCTGATGGCTGTGATCGAAGCGGCAGGAACAACAGCTGATAAAACAGTAAAAACACTCTGCTTCCTGACAGACATAAATGATTTCGCGGCATTCAATGAAGTATATGCCAGGTATTTTACAGAGAAGCCTGCCAGAAGCTGTGTAGGTGTGTCCTCACTTCCAAAAGGGGCGCTTTGTGAGGTAGAGGTTATAGTTGAACTGTAATTAAATATGAGTTAGAGAAAAGAAACGGGTATTATATCCGTTTCTTTTTGATTATAGAGTACTTATAATATATAATCATCGTTGTGAGATTTGATCATAAATGATGTGATAGTAGAAGTAATGAATGATGTGATACTGGAAGTGATGTCCGGAATGTATATTGAAGTTATGGAGTATTACAATGGAAAAAGATGATATTTTAGAGAATGTACCGGCTGAGAATAGCCCGCCTGTGGAAAAAACAGCCACGAATGATAAAAGATTTATAAACAGGATAAAACGCCCCTTCAGGTTTTTAAAAAAGGTCACAGAGCAGCCACGTGAATTCATGAGAGCCGGACGTAACGGCGGAGTGATAGCCGAGGCGATACTTGGAACACAGTTTCTGTGGTGGCTTACAGACGTATACACTCTTGAACGCTTTCCGAAAATTATAACTCTTATTATTTCGGCAGTGGTCTTTGTGATATTTTCTGAACTTTTGGCCATTCTTCTTAAACTGATTCTTGGCGGGGTAAAGCGCTGCAGAGTATATTTTTATTTTGCATTCTTTACGATTGCCCTTAGTAATTTCAACGGAACTCTGTTTGGTAATGTTATTTCAGGTCTTTTGATGAGTTTTCTTCTGGCACTTTCTGTAAATATAATCGGAAGGATTATATGGGCTTTCGTTAAGACAAAGCGTTTCAGTCAGAGCTTCGCATATATTGCAGGTGCTCTTTCAATCATATATTTAGCGCTTTTTGCGTTGTTCTTCCATAATGACAGTTTTGGGAAGAGCCGCATTTCATTTTACAATAATATCAGGGATAAGGCTGTTACGGAAAAAACACCTGCGGCAGAGGGCTTTGACAGATATCTGCAGGATGGTGAGTATACGGTGGGAAGCCTCACTTACGGACCGGAAAGCGATGCGGATATAGTGACGGAGACTAAGGATTATTCCATTTTTGATACTGTTAAGGACCGGGGCTTTGAGGAAAAAATCAGGGACATATTCAGTGACTATGATTTTTCAAAGACTCCGGTAAAAGGTAAGATATGGTACCCTGAAGGTGAGAAGAATTGTCCGGTGCTTTTCTTCGTGCACGGCAATCATGTATCTTCTGTGCCGTCCTATCTCGGCTATGAATATCTGGGGCGGTACCTTGCCTCAAACGGTTACGTTGTTGTTTCGGTAGATGAGAATATCATAAATGAACTGGGTGAGGGAAATGACAAGCGAGCCCTCCTGCTTCTCGATAATATGAAAGCTTTATTTGCTGAAAATGAGAAGAAGGGCAGTCCGGTTGAGGGACTTTTTGATTCTGACAGGTTGGCCATAGGCGGTCATTCAAGAGGCGGAGAAATGGTGGCAACAGCTTACCTTTTCAATGATCTCGATACATATCCCGAGGATGGAAATATAAAGCTGGACTATCATTTTAATATAAGGACGATAGTGACCATTGCACCATGTGTGGATCAGTACATGCCTGTTCAGCATTCAGTGGAGATTTCAGATGTGAATTATTTCATTATCCATGGTGCAAACGATCAGGATGTTTCGAGTATGATGGGCGAGAAGCAGTACAATAACATTACATTTTCAGGAAATGGAGAAAAATATATAAAGGCTTCTCTCTATGTGCTCGGAGCCAATCACGGTCAGTTCAACAGTCTGTGGGGCAGATACGACAATGAGGGGGCATCCAATCATTACCTGAATACCAACAATTTCCTGGATGAAGCAAAGCAGAAGCTTATAGCAAAGGCTTATATCAGAACCATGCTTGATATGACTCTCAGGAAAGATGATACTTATGCATCGCTTTTAAAGGATAATTCACCATATCTGGATTATCTCCCGGATACGGCCTATATTACGAATTACGAGGATTCTGATTTCAGGAATCTTGCCTCATTTGATGATACGGTTGATATCATCAGTTACGGAGATGATGTAAGTCTTGAAGTGACGGGAACAGATACATGGACTCTGGACAGCTACAACAGAGGTACCAAAAACGAGGCGGAGGATTTTGTGCTTTCCTGCAAATGGGAAAAGGATTCGGAACCGGCGGTCCGGCTTAAGTTTCCTTCTATAGATATAGAAAATGGTTATATGAGTTTCCGTATCGCTGATATGAGAGAGGATACGAATGACCTTGAGGAGGTTCTGGATTATTCGGTAGAATTTACGGATGCATCGGGGCATACCGTAAGTATTGAAAAGCCGGTACTCATCTATCACAGTATTGCCGTGCAGCTCACAAAACAGGATACTTTATTCAATGTTTTTGAATATAAGCACCAGCTGCAGACGGTAAGAGTAACGCCATCCATGTTTGAAAATGTGAGTGATTTTGATTTTGGTGCCGTCACATCGATAACCATAAAGACCGACGGTAAGGCTGCCGGCAGTCTTATCATAAATGATATCGGTTATTCGGATAAATGTGATTAATGAACAGGAAGTGGGATAAATGGATAAGGTGGAATTATGGAAGAAGAAAAGATAGTAAAAAAACTTTCATATGTGGGAATATTTGGAAATGTATTTCTGGCAGGATTTAAGCTGGTCGCAGGAATAATCGGACATTCAGGTGCCATGGTATCCGATGCGGTTCATTCATTTTCAGATGTTTTTGCAACACTCATTGCATATATTGGGGTGCGGCTTTCGAAACAGCCTGAAGACGCGGAACACCCTTATGGGCATGAAAGATTCGAATGTGTCGCGTCGCTGATTCTGGGTACCATACTCGGTGCAACGGGGCTCAGCATAGGTTATGCCGGAATCAATAAGATACTGACTCATGAGGAACTGGCAGTACCGACAGTGCTTCCGCTTATTGCTGCGGTTGTATCTATCGTAGTTAAGGAATCGATGTTCTGGTATACGATGTATTATGCAAAAAAGATGAATTCGTCGGTATTTAAAGCAGACGCCTGGCATCATCGTTCAGATGCCATATCGTCCGTAGGCTCATTTATAGGTATAGGACTTGCCAAGATGGGATTTCCTGTTATGGACCCTATAGCGAGCATACTGATATGCCTGCTGATCCTGAAGATAACATATGACATCATCAAGGATGCCATCGATAAGATGCTTGATACTTCCTGCGGAAAAGAGTTTGAAGAGAGTATAAAGACTTTTGTTGAAGCCGAGGCGGGAGTGGAGCGGGTTGATCTGATTCACACAAGACAGTTTGGAAATAAGATATATGTAGATCTTGAGATAGCTGTAAATGGAAATATCCGGCTTATTGAGGCACATGAAATCGCGGAGAATGTCCATGATAAACTTGAGAAGAAGTTTTCAAATGTAAAGCATGTAATGATACATGTCAATCCATTTCCGTAGATTAAAGCGTAAGTGTTCAATTTTCTTTGGCAGAGGATGAAAGCCAACTTTTGGCACAGTGTGCCAAAAGTTAATTCAGATTTATCAAATACTAAATATAGTGGCAAACAAGAACTTATAAACTACATATAGGTTCTTGTTTTTTATTTGGAGGTTTTGAAATGGCAGAAAAAAGTAATTGCAGAGTAATAGCTTTATGCAATCAGAAGGGTGGAGTGGCAAAAACAGTAACGTCCATGACGTTGGGAGCTGGATTAGCAAGAGAAGGATACCGAGTCCTAATGATTGATTCAGATCCACAGAGAAATCTTACTAGGGCATTGGGAGTGTATGATTCTGATAACCAGATAAATACATTAACGGAAGATATAATGTCGAATCTGAATGGTGATAATTTTGATGTTCATGAGACTATTTGGCAGCACGAAGAAGGGATGGATTTTATACCTTCAAATATTAAGCTCGCAAATACACCTACATTTATTAATTCTAGCATCAGCCGTGATAGTGTGTTGAAAGAAATAATAGAACCACTCAGATATGAATATGATTTTATTATTATTGATTGTCCGCCGGAGTTAGGAATTTTGACTATTAATGATCTTGTTGCAGCAGATGAAGTAATCATACCGACTGAGCCCGAGGATTTTTCAGCTGTTGGAATAATGCTGCTGCTGAATACTATAAATACTATTAAGACGAAGAATCTTAATCCTAGTCTTATGGTTGATGGCATTCTAGTTACTCAGAAGAGAAATACAAGGGATCACAGAGAAACTATAGATTCTTTACGAGAAGGATATAAAGGCTTACTAAAAGTGTTTGAACAGGAGATTCCTCTTGCAACTAAGGTCTCAGAATCAACAAAAAGGGGAGTGTCAATATTTAAGTATGCACCTAAAGATAATGCTACATTAGCATATTTAGATTTTGTTAGAGAGGTAATAAGAAATGGAAAAGAAAGAATCGGCAGCTATGATAGACCTGAGAAATCAGATAAGAATGTCAGCACAACTGGATATGTTTTCAACCAAGGAAGAGAGAGAAATTGAAAATGCTATCGGTAAATTTATGATGTTGCCTGTTTCGGAATTGATTGAGTTTAAGGATCATCCTTTTCCAGTAGTAGATGATGAAGATATGTATGAACTTCAAGAATCAATAAGGGATAACGGATTAATGGATCCTATCCTTGTTTTTCTAAACGAAGATGGACAGCTTGAAATTATATCCGGCCACAGAAGGGCATATGTATATGATAATTTAGGAATAGAAACTATACCAGCTATAGTTAAAAATATAACTCGTGATGATGCCACAGTTATAATGACAGATACCAATTTTAAGACTAGAAAACAGATTCCACCATCAGTAAAAGCTAAAGCGTATGAAATGACATTTCAAGCATTAAAGCGACAAGGAAAGAGAACAGACTTACTTGGTGAAGACACCATTAACTCACGTGATGAAATAACAAAAAAACCTGATGTAACGGATAGTTCTAGGCAGATAGGTATGTATAGAAGATTAAATTATCTTATTCCACAATTACTAAATTTAGTGGATCAAGGAAGAATAAAACTCCGTCCTGCTGTTGAGTTATCTTTCATCCGCCCCGATTCACAGAAGGAAATTTATAACTTCTACGAAGAATATGATTCTACACCTTCTCATGCTCAGGCAAAAATGCTCAGGGAGCTGGATAAGAACAATATTCTCACTCAGGATAAGATTTTAGAGATTCTTAAGAAGCCGAAGGAAACTCAGGAGAAACCGTTTACTTTATCAGAAGGATTACGTGCTAAATACTTTTCTGACTGTATTACACAGAAGGATATGGAAAACAAGATTATAAGAGCTTTGAAGCTGCTTGAAACTCAGGAGAGAATCGAATCCGGCATATCGAGATAAGGGGGCTTATTATGGTTGATATAGAGAAAATGGATCAATGCAGAGAATTTTTTGAGTTTCAGATAAAACTTTATAATGATGAAGATGCTTTCGTAGATGAAATGGAACAGATTTCTTTCTTTACTATAGATTGCGACTTTCTTTTTAAACTCACGGCAAGAGAAACTACGATTAATGATATGGTTGATTGTATTTCAGGAAATGACAGGGGGACTACTAATCTGTTTAAGGAAATAGACGGAAAACCATTGACTTATGAAGTATTAAGACAGCAAGCTGTTCTGATCAATGAAAGCGAAAACAAAGTAATTAAGGCTGCTACTGTGGATCAGGTTAGTATTTCACTCAAAGAACTGAAATCAGATGTCGGTTTTGACAAGAAAAACTCTGAGAAGAAATACCGAGTAAAAGAGTCGTGGATATTTAATCTCGAATCTATGTACGATAAGCTGTCCTGTGTTTTATTAGACATTCAGGATGGAGAGATCACTCTGCCGATTGAGATATGTGGCAGTAAGATAGAATCTGAGGAAGATGTTGAGGCTCTTATTGAAGAAACTAGGAAACTGGAACTGGTTGCAAAATCAAGAAAGGTTACATCTAAGGAATATGGACGTATTGAGCAGCTAGTTAATTGGAGAATCATGCAACGTTATGCAAGGTGTCTTTCTAATGGGATGGATGAAAAGGATGCCGGAGAGTGCTTCAGAGAACTGTGAGAGGTATAAGCTATGATCAAATGGGAGAAGAGACCGAACGATAAAGATTTACATTTCATTATCGGTAATAAAAATTATTACATAAATGCTTTAGCAAATGGTCAGTTCCGTATTGATGTAAAGGAAATCGTGGATACTACCCGTTATCAGTTCGGCAGCTATAAGGAACTAGCAGAAGCTCTTCTTGATATCCATTTTCCGTCCCAAACAGAGTCAGAAGATTACTATAAAATGCTCCTGAAAAGATACACTAGTGAAGTATCATATACGGATTCTGTAAGGATGTTCTATACGGAAGATGACCGGACAGTTGCAGTAAACCTTGAACAGATGAAATATTGGGAGTTTTCACCGGCAAAACAGATAAGTCCTTTATTCAGTTCCTTGGAAGATATAAAGGAATGGGCTGAGTATCATATCAGACCGGTTTCGGACCAGTTAACTTATTCAGATAGTAATGGAATGTTAAGTGTTGGAGAAGGTTCAGGATATAGAACTCACGCTGAGACTTTCAGGGAGCATATGGAAGGTGAGGATCTGACAAAGTATAAAGCACGAATCTTCTATGACGTATGGGAGAATGAATATTCCTATAACCGGGAACAACATAGGCTCTGTGATGTGGATCTTGCAAAGTTCATTGAGAAGTACGGGGACTGGATTTGGGAAGGTTCCTATACCACCGGTAACGAAAACGGACGTTGGGAAGTTGATATATGGGCTAAAGCTGCAAGACCATATTGTTTTTCAGGACATGTGATAGATATAGAGAGTATTCAGATAGATGAAGAAACAGAGGCTGCTTTTGAGGAGTCATTTATTGATCTGGATTTTGATGCTGCTATGTCAGAATGGGAACTGGTAGATGTTAAGGATATCCATGATAGTGATGGAATGTTTACAGATTATTCACTCTACAAAAAAGTGGATGAAGAACATTTCGTCTGTATCTTTGGAGACAGAGATTTCTATAATCCCGTCATATGTGATCCGGATGCAGAGTTTGATAACTATGACGAAGCCCGGGATTGGTTTGATAACTATAGGGGCTTTGATAGAGATTATGATGAATATACACCTTCTTCTACCCGGGGAGATTATTCGCCCAGTAACCCTTGGAATGCTCCGGGTATGAGCATAAGAGATTTTATATGATTTTTTATGATTATTATAAGACTCCCGGAGTCAGGGAATTATGTCATAGGGTTAAAGAACGAGATCCGGCAGCAATATATGAAATGGCAAGTTTCTTTACAAGCCTTGATATAGGTCCGGATGCAGTAATAATCCCGGCACCGCAGCATGAAGGTTCAGCAGTATATACGAAGGTAATGGCTGATATCATCATGGCAGCAACCGGGTGTCAAGTGATGGATGTGCTTAAATGCACACCTCGTAAGCCGTTGTATGAGGCGAAGAAAGAGGGTTCTCCGGTAGATACCGGGTTGTTTATTTCAGAAGATTTTGAAGGTTTACCTTCTGAAAAAGATACCTATTTTTTGGATACGGTCATCGGTACTGGAATTACTTATTATTCAGCCTGTAAATCGTTCAAAAGAGAATTAAAGCCACTTGTATTTGCGGTAGATACTACAAGGTTCATGGGGCATATAGAGATTGATGAATCATGGGATGATGCCCGAACAATGAAAGGAGAGTTGCAGCCAATGGAAGTTATTAAGGTATTTCAGACCGGCCTTGCCGGTGGCAGAACAGCACTTATGACAGATTCGGAATACACACCTTATGTAATTGTTTCCGGCTACGATCCTACTCAGAGGCCCGGACAACAATGGGATTCCGCATATGATTATTATGAGGACTTCATAAACTTCTCAAAGGATGTAATCAGATTGAAAAATGAGAACGATCTAAATATAGCCGTAAAGCTTATAAAAGATTTTTCTTTTAAGCAGTATGGCGAAAGACCGGATATAGAGGATTACGAGAGTATTGACCTGGCATATACTGATGGCTTTGATGAAAAATCAGGTTTCATTTATGAAATCAAAGTAAGTGTGGACCTGAATAATTATAAGCTCATTCAGAGCTTTGGAGATAAAGATTTTGTTACAGAATATAAATCATTAAATGAAATGATTGATAAAGAATTAAAATGGCTTGATTTTGACAAACTGACAACTCCTACAGATGAACAGCTGAGAGAAATATCATTCACAGCAGAATCTAGCGAGTATTCGATAGAGGTATATGACATAAACGGATACAGTCGGACTCTAAATAATGAAAACAGCTATGAAAGGGCTGAAACTTGGCTTAATGGTTTCAAGGCATATGAAGAGCTTGATAAGCATGAGTATTTGGCAATCCGGAAGATTGACTATGTAAATGGTGATTTCAAGGGATCAGATATCGTTTGGATGGATGAAAAGCATAATCCATACAGGTCCAATAACTGGGAGATAATAAAGACCAGACAGATAGAGGCTGAGGATGGAACAAAAACTGACATTACACTGTACCGCACAAAGGAACCTGAGGAATATATTATCATCTGCGGAGATAATACTAAATTCAATCCTGATAATGTGCTGTTTCCGGATGCTGTATTCGATCAGGAAGATATTGCTGTAGCATATCTAAATAGCTATGGAAAAGAGAACTTTGTTGTGGAACCTGAGGACTTTGAAGAAGCTTATTTAACTTCTCCATACGAAAGATATAATAATGATGATGGAACGGTTACAGTATTTGAACTGTTTTCGGTGGAAAGAAATATTCATGATGAAGATAATATTTATAAAGGCTGTACGCTTGATATAGGTATCTTGGGTATAGAGGAAGTTGAAGAACCTTTTATGATGACCAGCTATTTTAGCGAGAAGGATGCATTATCAAAACTGGCTCAGCTCAGTTCTTCAATAGAGTTCAATCCGAGAGAAGAAATTTATACAGTTAAGGAATACTATATTGAAAAGAATAAATACAATACTGACGGAGTTGGATTATTTGGACAGGCCGGTGCAAGTGAAGTGATAGCATTTTCTAAGATGCCGGAACAGATAAAGGAATATAGACCATTGAATGATTTTGATGATCTATCATTATAAGGGGGTGTAAGGATGCCAAAGCTGCCTAATATAAGGGAGACATTTGAGGGTGACGAAGATTATATGTATCGGGCCGTTAATATAGTTTTTGATGTCTTCCCCGAGAGATATAACTTTATGAACTCTGAAAGGTATCAGATAGGCCATGTAATGATGCGGAATGTCCTTCAGGACTTCGGTGACTGGGGATATGACGGAATGAATACTGATCTATTTTCAGGTGAGTTTTATTTATATTGCCTGACACCGGCAGAACTGCTTATAGACGGCAGCAGATGTGAAGTCTGTGATGTATGGCGGGATGACCTGTTTAATTACTATATGCTTGCCAAGGATACCGTAGATGGTTCCTACAGGGTAGATATCAATCACGGGCTGCTCAGTCAGACTTCACTTACTTTTGACCATCTTCCTGAAAGGGATGAAGTAGAATATGCCTATTATGATAAAGTGGTCGCAAGGAATACAGATCTTCAAGAAGCTGAATATGATTCAGACGGAAAAATAGTTTTTAATGGCACCGGAACATCGACAGAGCAACCGGCAGCAGAGAGCAGCATAACGACTCCTGAGGCGGTTCCATATGATAAGAATACATACGATATTGAAATTAAAGAAACGCTTTCTAAGGTGGTCAAGGTTGAAGCAGATACACCGGAAGAAGCTTTGGAAAAAGCAGAGGAAGGATACAGGGATGAAAAATATATCCTTGAGGCTGAGGATATTGTGGATACAGAGTTCATACCGGTAGATAAAGGACGTGACCGAAATGCTTTTTCAGAAAAGCTTACCCCTAACGGATTCGATAAGCTTATAGGGACAAAGGTTGAAAATGAAGAGCTTATGCAGCAGACACTTGATGTTTACGAGCATTTAAGTAATTTCAAAGGGGATGACTGCTGCATAGCAATAGATTCAGGTATCTTCAATAGCATTATTGAGGGCTATCTTCGGAAGTATATAGATATAAATATCGAATATGGCACTAAGGAACAGAGGCTTGCGCTGCTTGATATCAGAGGTTCACTTGACAGGGATGTAAACACACTCCTGAATACAGTATCAGCTAAAGAGGCAAGAGAGTATAGTAGCAACTATCCGAAGACACCGAGAATGTATCAGCAGTATATTGAGAATAACGATCATCCGGCATTTCACCGGCCCGGCGGTCAGGAATTATAAGAAGGGAGAAATCATATGAGAAATGTTACCATGATGCGGAATCAGCATGTACCTATGGGCGATATCAAGATAATTTTTGAAATAGTAGAACATCAGAAGAAAATGAATATCAGAGATCTGCTTTTTATGACTCCTTGGGAACCGGATTATTTCTACGCGGTAATAAAAAGCTGCAAGAGAAGAGGATATATCGAGGTATATAAAAGTGAAGTAACACAAGGCTACAGAGTATTTAATGCAGCTCCGAACAGAGAATTAAGGAAAGCATCTTCGGTGCTGCAAGCTGACCGGACTAAACCAAGAGGAAGAACAAAAGCAAAGAAAGTAGATTATAAATCATTAAATCCATATTCAAAGAGTCCTGAAAGACTGGTAGTAGGATAGGAAGGAGCTGACATATGACACCTGAGGAAGTAGGGAAATGGTTAGCTGATGGTGCATCCGATGAAGAATTTGCTGAGGCTCTGGTATGGTACGAGCAATACAGGAAAAACGGTTCAGCAGCACATTGTATTGCTGCAGATATGAATAACTGTGATGTTGAAGGTATGATGGATAATCTTCGCAACACTATGAATGAGATTCTTTTTTCAGAAGATATATGCAGCAACGCATGGTGGAAGGGTATAAAGGAATATACCATAGAAGCATATTCAGTAAGGCTTACTGAAAAAAACAAGTCAATGATAGAACCGGGAGTATCGTACCGGCTCGGAGACTGCTATGAACATAAGATGTTTACTACAACTGATAAAGAAATAGCACTCGCCAAAATTGAAGCATTTAAATCACAGATATTTTCAGATAAGAATGAAGACACAGTAATCTATACAGTTGTTGAATACTGTGTCAGGGAAGATATCATACGTGATGATGAATGGGTAGGTGGTGGAGATATCATAGCGGTATCAGAAATGCCTTATTACACCCTTGATATGGGAGAGATAGGAAAGAAGGTATTTTACAAAGGGATTGATAGTATAGAGGATATTCAGGAAAAGGCTATGACGATTCTTTCTATTATACCCGATAAAAGACCACCGGTAAGGATATACGATGGTGATAAAGCTATATCTGTACTTGAGCAAGCTGATCCCAATGAAAGGACGATACTTATCACAGCAGCTATCGATCAGAATCATATACCAAAGGCATGGCAGCAGACAGAGGAAAAGAATCTGGTCATAATCCATAGAAAGCCAAATGTAAGTCTGGAAGAATATGTAAAGACTGCTGCCCGGATGGATCCACAGAAGATAATAATTGAAAGCGTACCATATGAAGAACTGAACAATCTTAAAAAGTATACACCGGGAATTGCGTTAGATAACAACCTATATGGTTACTGGCGAGATCCTGATGATATATATATTGATACGAGTATAAGAGGGAGGAGATAGGTAAGATGAAGATTTTTGGAATGGGAAGGCTTGTTACGGATCCTGATGTAAGGCATTCTGTAGGATCTGACGGTAAGGATTACTGCATCACGAGTTTCCGAATTGCCTGCAATCGCAAAAATAATAAGGGGAATGAGGTCACGGATTATTATAATTGTACTGCTTTTGGTGGACTCGGTAAGACTATAGGCAACTATTTTACTAAAGGCAGAAAAATTTTTATCACAGGCCGTCTTGAGAATAATAACTATGAGAAAAATGGGGTTAAGTATTATCAGGACAGAATCATTGTCGAGGAATTTGAGTTTGCTGATTCAAATAAGGGATCTTCCGGTGGCCCGGCAAATGAGAAAAATATAGAACAGCCGGCTACTCCTGAGGAAGACGGATTTATGCCATCAGAGGAAAGTATTGACGAAGGTGATCTAGCATTTTATTCAGGACCAGCAGATGACAGAGGTTATTGATGTATTGTTTTTTCAGTCAGTAGAAAGGAGGGAAAAGCTATGATCTACATTGATGTTGAGGTTCCTTTTAAGGACCGTACAAAAGATGCAATTAAGAGGCTTGATGCATATAATGATGCGTTTAAGTCAAACATAGACCGTTTTGGTGAGGACATGATTAATAATAAATATGCAAAGTAGAAAGGAGAAAAATTATGATTTACGTTGATGTTGAACTTCCACCGTTTAAGAAGTCAAATGATGATACTGTTAACAGGCTCAATGCATATGTCGAGGCTGTTAATCCTAATAAGGATAGTCGGCCATCAGATAATGCAGTTCAGAGTGAAGAGTAGGGATAGAAGGAGGTGTTTACGTTGGAGTATAACGAATTTAGGGATGTATTAAAGAATTATCTGTCAGATTGTCTTGCTCGTGAAGGACTTGACGATTCATACGAATGTGTATTTGATGTAGGTAATAAGATCAATTGTCCGGATCAGGAATATCTGATAATAAAGGATAAAGAAAATGCTTTTGATATAGCTGCAAGGCTGCCGGTTGAAGAACTGTATAAGCGTTATCAGGATGGTGACACGTTAGAAAATATTGCTACGGCTTGTATAGCATCAAGGGTTCAGGCTAACCTGATGATGGATGAGTATGGGGAAACACTTAAACTTTTAGATCCTGATTATATTAAAGAAAATGCCTTTATTCAAGTTATTTCAGCTGCTACAAACCAAGACATGCTCCGGAGTATTCCTTTTCAGAAAGTTGAAGGCTTTGATGATCTTGCCGTCATAGCAAGGGTTGATCTGTCTGAATCATTTAATGCTGAACCGGGAACAAGGACTTCATGTGTTATTCATAATAAAATGTTTGATAGCTTAGGTATTTCCAAGAATAAACTATTTGAGATAGCGAAACACAACTCCGAAATAAATGAACCGTTAAGTATTACAACAATGGCAGAAACAATGAAACAGATAATGATCGATGACGGGATGCCTGAAGAGGTTGCAAACTCGATGGTTGAGTCTATACAATCCGGTCCTGATATGTTTGTAATGACTAATCCTAAGAAGATGGATGGTGCTTCTGTAATCGCATATGAGGGTTTTAAGAAGCAGCTTGCAGATAGAGTAGGAGAAGACTGCTATATCTTACCATCATCAATTCATGAATGCTTAGCTATTAAGGTCTCGGATGTAGAGGATGAAGAATATGTATTAGATATGGTGAGTAGTATTAACAGTACACAGGTTGCACCGAAGGATAGGCTGTCAAACAATATTTATAAGCTTAATGTGGCTACCTTGAATATTCAGACCGTTTCAGCAGATATGAGCAGAGGCTATGACCGGGATAGATAAGAGATTGTTTTCAGATAGTAATGTAACAGAAAGGGGTTTCTGATGGAATACGATCTGTTTAAAACCGAACTGATGAATAAGCTTAATAATAGACTGAACACGGAGCTGCATGGTAGCTTCACCTGTTATTATGAGAATGGCTACAGAGTGAACGTAGGTGATACTGAATATCTTCTGATTGCTGACAGAGATGCTTTCAATGATATTGCAACAAGGATCGCTGTACCGGATCTTTATGATGGCTTTAACAAAGGATATACCTTTGACGAGATTGTGGATGCAGTCATAAATGCAAGGGCAGAATCAAGCAGAACTAAGGATGAATATGGTGAGACTTACAAGCTGTTTGATCCGGATTTCATCAGGGAAAACAGTTATATTGGTGTCATGAGTGCCACTACCAACCGGAAGATACTTGATCAGATTGCTTATCAGAAGGTTGAAGGCTATGATGACCTCATTTCCATAATCCGGATAGATGTATCGTCTTTCAGGTGTATTGAAGGGACCGGCTCAGTCATAATGTTCAATGAACTCATGGATTCTGTAGGTATATCGAGGACGGAACTGTTTGAAGTGGCAAAACAGAACTCTCAAACAAGGAATCCGCTTCAAATCCTCAGTACACAAGAGGCTTATGACGAGTATTATCATTCTTTAGGACTTGAATCACCGGTAAAACTCGGAGCTAAAATGTTTATTGTAGGGGATACTTCCGGAGTACGCAGCGAAAACGGAGCAGCTGTATTGACCTATGACGGATTTAAGGAGAAACTTGCTTCAACAGTCGGTGAGAACTGTTATATTATGCCGGCATCAGTCCATGAACTGATAGTCATGCCTGAGTCACAGATATCTAGGCCGGACAGGATCAGTCTTATGCTCAATCATACTTATATGATCAACAGAATTGTACTGGCACCAAACGAAAGGCTGTCTGATAATATCTACAAATTTGACATCAGTAAGATGTCGGTTCAGACTATAACAGCAGAACAGAGCAGGACATCAGAAAGAGAATTATAATTTATTTCAGAAGGTAACTTATTAACGGCACCGGGTATCATATCCGGTGCTGATTTTATGGGGGATGATTATGACGGTAGCGCAGAGGGATATATGTAATTACCTTGATACTCAGTTTAGAGGATGTCAGTATGAGCTGATTGGAGAAGGTAGCGTAAAAGTAACAGATCGGGGTGGAAAGAGCATGACTTTCACCTGTAATTTGTTCGGTGACATCATGGATGCCGAGACTAAAGAGATAGTGGCAACATCGGATCTGCCACATGATTTAGATAAAATCGGGTTCCAGAGACCTACTAAATGGGAAAACAGTATTGGATACTTTGGTTAGCTGACCGGAATATCTGAAACCGACTGAAAAAAATTGTGATTATATGAGGAACAGCGTAAAGAACTGATTTAACTGCTCTTCAAGAATATCAAGGAATATACGAAAAGAATGACCTCTCAGGAATTGTGAAAATTATTTAAAATTATTTAATATTATTTAAAATTATTTAAAATT
>JAFUVQ010000048.1 GCA_017477505.1 Eubacterium sp. | reverse complement strand
GATATATCATAACAGATGAGTCTGTTGTCACATCCTAATTAAGTGTCGTGTCTATATTTCCTCTATGAAGCCACCAATTGATGGCTTATTTGTAATGCCTTTTTTTCTTCTCTAACCGCTACCTCTTTGTTTCAAACTTAATATACGCCTCAGTGTTAAGTCCGTCAATCTTTTCGCTGATATTGTTTTTTTCCGTATTTGAGAGACCGCTGTCAACGTAAATACTGCTGATCTGAACCTCGCCTTCTATACAGACTTCGATGTCGTCCGGAGACATATCCTTGCATTCGACGGCAGTCTCTTTGAGAATACGGGCAAGTATCGGTTTGTAGGCCAGAATTGTTTTCACAGATTGATCCAGTAACTGCTTTTCATTCTCTGTAGACAGAATTGTTTTGCCAAGTCCTGTTAGTACCTCCATTCATCCACCTTCTTTTTTTTATTCTTGTGGATGAGGATTCTATCACATTCAAAATGCGATTGCAAAAATATGCTCGTAATTGTAGCAAAATGCTCCACCTGCTGTCCTTTTTGCAAAGAAATGGCGGATTTGGAAGAACTCTAGGGCAAGAATTCTTTTACTTATAGTTGATTGAATATTAGGTGAAGTTGGTGGTATTATGTGAGAAGATTGAACTGCAGTGGTATATGCTGATCAGGTAGAAAGGATGGGCAATATGATTAATCACAAGATAGATGTGTGGCCGGTGCCACGTGAGGAAACTCCAAGGTTTATCAACGAAACTCATTTGATAGATAAAACGCTTCTTGATGTGCCCGAAGAAGTAACGGATATGGCCGAAGAAGATAATATCCGTGTATTCGTGCCGTTGGATCTGAACAAGAAGGCAATCTTGAGGCGGCTGAGATACACAGTCAATCATTATGGTGAAGCAAATGAAGCGAATGAACTTGAGTTTTCCTCTGATGTGGAGATGCTGATACGGCAGATAGAAATCTTTGATCAGATATGGTATGTACGCACTATGGGTGAAAGTGATAATGTCAGTACCAGACAGCATAGTGTTAAGGGAATGGAACTCGTGAAAGAGTTCATTTCTATTCTCGAGGAAATTCCGGATGGCTGTGCGGAAAGCTTTCCATTTGCAATAATAGAAGAATTGAAGGAAGAGTATGAAGTAGGGCGGCGGGGACAGCCCTGAGTGCACACTTGGATAAGAGAAGTATTATGTTTTCGACAGTCAATCCCCAAAATAGATATATTCATATGAAGAGCGTTAAGGAGAAGAATAATCTTCGTAGTATGTATATTAGAAGCATTACTTTGGGAGGACAGGACGAGGTTATTTACGAGGAGACGGATAGTTTAAAGATTGCACGAGCTTTCCGTAAAGCGGGAAGGAGCTTACATAATGAGTGAGAAGAAAGTCATTGCAGGGCACAAACAAGTGCTGGTTGCAATCAGGGGTTTTATGCATATGGGATTGACTTTCTGCATAAAAAACGATATATTTTTATGCATATATACTTGTTTTTCTGAATGAACATTGGCATGTTTTAATGCAGAAGGGAGACTCGACAATGCATATATTTGATTATTCATTTCTACAAAACGGACTTCTTCCGGCAGGACTTTTGAATATTACAGCAGATATATATACACTGCGTGTCATGGCGTTGGATAGAAAAGAACAGTTTGTAGATGCGTTCACGGAGTTGGAAGCAATAGCAATAGTGCAGTCAGTAAAGAATTCGAATGAGATTGAAGGTATTGTTACTACAGATGAGCGAATTCATGAAATTGTAAACGGCAACAGTGCGCCATTGAATCATAGTGAGCAGGAGATAGCCGGGTATAGAGATGCTCTTGCAGAGGTTCATACGGGATATGGAGATATGGATTTCCGTCAGTCTGATATTTTGAGACTGCATTCTATTATGATGAATATTGCGGGATACTCATATGCAGGTAAATATAAAGAATATGACAACGATATCATTGAAGAAGATAAAAATGGAAGAAGACGTGTAAGATTTCATCCTACGTCGGCGGCAGATACACCGGATGAAATGGAGCAGTTGGAATTGGCATACTTGGAAGCAAGGGATAATCCCAACATAAATCAGCTGCTTCTAATTCCGTGCGTGATTCTTGATTTCCTTTGCATCCATCCATTTAGAGATGGTAATGGCAGAATATCAAGGTTGTTGTCATTGCTGCTTCTTTATAGGAATGGTTTCGATGCAGGTAAGTATATTTCTTTTGAAGAGCAGATTAATAATAGGAAGGGAAATTATTACGAGGCACTGCAAAAGTCATCTGAGGGATGGCATGAAAACAATCAGGATTATTCGGCATTCATAATGGAATTTATTACAACAGTATATGCTTGCTACAAAGAATTGGACAAGAGATTTGCGGTAATTGGGAGTAAGAAAGTAACCAAGCAGGCAAGGGTCGAAGCTACTGTGCTTAATAGCCTGACCCCAATATCGAAAGCTGATATTGGGAAAATACTTCCGGACGTTAGTGCTACTACGATAGAAGCAGTTCTGGGACAAATGGTAAGAATTGGATCCATTAGGAAAGTCGGAACGGGGAGAAGAACAAAGTATGTAAGAAACTGAACTGATGCGTGTTTTAAGTACATATGAAGTATTGGAACAACAGTAGATAATCTGCATAAATCGGATTCCGGAATCTTTACAGACCCGGAGATTCTGGATGAGGTGAGAAAAGAACTTCGCGACAAAATGTCGGTAAAATAAACTTGTTTTACCGACATTTTTGTGGTTTAATGCATATAAGGGAATGCTAAGTTTTTGTGAGGTGATTGTTTTGAAGAATCAGTATGCGATAAGGGAATCGCTCTCTGCGGAGGATATTAAGGTATTGCGTGAGAGGATGGGGCTGTCTCAGAATGAGTTTTCACGTTTTCTTTCTGTGTCCAAAAGAACTGTTGAGCGATGGGAGACCTCGAAAAAACCTATAACCGGTGCTATTGTGACCTTGTTTGAAATCCTTCAAAGAGAGCCTGAGCTAGAGAAAAACTTCAGGCTTCCTGGGAAGAAGCTGAAGCTTCGCCTCATTTATATGTATGATTCTATGGTTTGCACTATTATTGATGTTGACGAGCTGGAGCGGGTTGTGGAGATCAGGAATTATACAAAGAATCCTTTGATGCGTGCGTTTGGGGTAAATACTGAACCTACATTTGAGGACTATGAAGAGTTTCTGGAATCCAGATGTTTCCCGAAAACCAGGGATAAGCTGAAGCTTGAACTAAAAAGGTTAGATGTTCCGTTTTATGATCCTATTCTTATTATCGAGAAGACGGAAGGCAGGATGGCTGAGGACAGGTTCTGGATACGGATTGAGAGGTGACGGATGGTTAAACTGTTTGATGAAGACATAAAGATGGAGAATCGCCAGTCTTCCAAGGGGAATCAGCTTAAATTTGAGAGAGATGGAGTCTGGTATAAAGCTGACTATGCCGGTTATGAGGGTTTGGCGGAATATGCCATTTCCAAGCTGTTGGCCAAATCAACACTGAATGCGGACGAGTATGTAGATTATGAGCTGGAAACTATAGAGTACAATGACGCTCATTTTAATGCTTGCAAAAGCAATGATTTCACAGAGGGTTGGCAGCTGATAACTCTGGAAAGATTGTTTAAATCTTTGTATGGATACGGTTTAAGCAGGGTAAGGCATCGACGTGGACAAGGATGTGAACGAATAACAAAAACTCCCTGTTTTGTGAATGTTGCACAAAACAGGGAGTTTTAGGCGTAAAATAGAAGGAAGTTCACAACGGTGGTAAATACGTAATATTTCACATATAAATACCGTTTCACCAATTCGGTGAAATAACGATTAAAAGTGAAAAATGTATTGCGTCGATTCTTTTTCACTGATATAATAGGTTTCACTAAGATGGTGAAAGGATGGTTAAATATGAAACAGTTACTATCAGTAGATATGTTCAAATCATTTGCAAATAACCTGCCTATCATAGATAACTGTACTGTGGATGCCAACGAAGTAGCTACACTAAAACTATCAAGTAACGATGAAATTATCATGAAGCTTGTTATTTCAAGGGATGGTTATCCCAAGCTGATTAAAAATATTATTACCGAAATGAAGTCTGATATGTATTGCGTAATATTAGCACCATACATTACTGATCAGACTGCGGACTTGTGCAAAAGTGCGGATTTTGGTTTTCTGGATCTGGCAGGAAACTGCTATATTGCGTACAAATCACTGTTTGTAGAGATAAAAGGGAATAAAAATAACAATAAGCCTAAGAGAGCCATAAAATCTATATATGAGAGATCCTCAGTGGTTTCCTCTGTTATACTCCGTAATATTCTCGAAGATACAAGCCGAAAATGGAGATTGCAGGATCTAGCAAGTGCCGCTGGATGCAGCATAGGTCAGGTTTCAAAGGTAAAAGATTTCTTACTGAAACTGACATATATTGAGCAGGGAAAGGACGGTATTGTTGTTACTGATCCAAAGGCAATCATGAGGGATTGGGCAAGAGTATACTCTGATTATTCAGAAGAAAAAGTGCAATGTTATTCATTATCCAGTATCACAGATATTGAAGCAAAGATTACAAAAATGAAAAAAGAGACTGGGATAGATTGTTTACTGACAGGCTTTTCAGGAGGGGTTCGATATCAGCCTGTTGTGAGGTATCAGAAAGTCCACGCACTGTTAGATGCTAAGGACATAGACAATGCTGTTGAATACTTAGGCCTTAAAAGAGTGGATTCAGGAGCGAATGTTATATTTATAATAAAGTATGACCCATGCGTAGGAGTGTATTCTCGAATGGTCAAGAACAGCATGGTTGCATCTCCGGTACAGATATTCCTTGATTGTATGAGCCTGAAGGGCCGAGGAGAAGAGATGGCGGAAGAAATACTTAGTAAGGAGATTTGCAGATGATACATGATGAAGACTTAAGAAGCAGCATTGATTATTCCGAAGGACAGAAACAGGCAGCGCATAGGGTTTTGGTGGAACTGGTAAATTTGTTCAATGAATATCGTGATGATATACGGATTGTAGGAGGATGGGTTCCGGATTTGATGTTTCCAGGACAAGATCATGTTGGAAGCGTTGATGTGGATGTTTTGATCAATCACCTGACGTTGAATGATTCTGGTTATCAGACCATGGCAAAGATTTTGTTGCGTAACGGATATGAAGAACATCCTGAGAAGTATTTTTCCTTTGTCAAAACAGTAGAGATTGATGGAGAAGGATACACAGTTGATGTTGATATTCTTGCGGGAATCTATGGCGGGACGACAAAGAAAAAGAGAAGCCAGCATGTTCAGGGAATTAAAGCGTTAAAAGCTACCGGCGGGAATTTTGCTTTTGAGTTTCCACCACAAGAAGTAAAGGTTGAAGCAGAGAGAGTTGACGGAGCCATTGATTGCGCTGTAGTAAACGTGGTGGCTGTTGTTCCATTTTTAATCATGAAAGCGGCGGCTATGGGAAGAGGAAAAGCAAAAGACGCATATGACATCTATTTTGTAATAAAGCATTATGCAGGTGGTGTAGATTCGTTAGCGGAGGAATTCAGGACAGTAAGAGATAAGCAGATCGTAATAGACATGAAAGAAAAGCTTTCAGACAAATTTGCGTCAGAGAATCATGCCGGCCCCCAAGATGTATCTGATTTCATGGATTTGGCAGATGAAGAGGAAATAGCCCTGATCAAAAGAGATGCCTATGAGCAGGTTACGGCACTAATAGAAAGAATTTAATCTCGGTATGGCACAATAATATAGAATGAACGGGACAGCATAGATGGGGATCGACAGAGACAGGGTTGAGGAGATGAGCTAAGACCGAGGTGGCTATTTTCGTGTGTTAATACTATTGCGTCCGATGGCGTATCCGATGGAGTCCGCCGAAGCCTATGGCAAAAGCCCTTACGGCGCCCACCTGAAGGCCGTCGCCGAAGGCCGCGTCAAATATTAACAAACTGTTAAGTGCCTGTCACCGTTGCCGGTTAAGTGCCTGTCACCGTTGCCGGTTAAGTGCCTGTCACAGCTGCCGTCACCGCTGCAGCAATATCCCCCTAAAACCGCAGAATCAAATATGAACAAACTATTAAGTGACAGGCACCGGTCCCCCGTGTTGCACTTTTGTTGCTGTTTCCGTGTTAGTATTGTAGCTGTAATCCTATGTGTTTTATTGGAAAAGGAGTACCGCTATGAAAGAGATTGATGAAGTTGATGTTGTTAATGATAATTTTGGCCCTGAGGTTCAGGATCGTTTTCTGAGGTATACTATTACGCCTTCAAGCAGTAATAATTGTTTTTATGGGAATAACTATAAAATTCAGGATCTTACTGCCAGTAGTGGCATTATTACCGTAGATAGGCAGGGCGGTTTTACTACTGCCATTTTGTCGATGCTGCTCGAGGAGGAAAATGGTAAGCCGAAGTATACGATTGATCAGCTGTTCGATCCGAATCAGTTTCAGAAGGAGAAGCAGGTGAAATTTGATGAGGTCGTAAAGCGTTCTCGTAATGCGTCAGACAGCGGTGATAAAACTATGGCTGAGTCGCCTGATGGCAAATGGATCGTTGAGACTCTGTACAAAGGTATGAAACGCCTCAATGATATAATTGACGAGACGGCTGAGAAGATAGATTTCACAAATGATGATTTTATTTATTCTGAGGAGTTTGCTAAGATAATAGGCCTTTCGGGGATTACTTTTGATGCCTGGCAGGAGATAAACCGTTTCGATAAAATGAGGCATGAAGTGGTTCTGGCGGACAAACCGGAGTTTACTACAGAAGCATCCCGACGTAATCATATTGATAACCTGTCGAATCCTTTGTCATCAACTTATCAGAAGATGAGAAAGGTGTTCGAGTCTCATAACAAAGTTAAGGATGGAAATGACATTACCGTATCAACATACATTTCCAGTTCATTGCATTTAAACTACGTCAAAGATATGATGCGTGACTGGAAAAAGAGCGGAAAGAAGCTTTCTCAGTATTTGATCGATACCGATGCCAACGCTAAGTTTACCTATCACACTGATGCTGCTGATAAAGCGATGCGTGATATGGAGATAGCATTTGCCACGGGCCAAAAGCTTCAGGTGGTCGTAGATAAACGTATACAGGACGGAAGTCTGATTAAAAATATTGAATATGATGAGAAAAATGCAACGTTTATTAATTTTCCGCAGTTGAATGAGGATGAATCTGATTTTGATATTGAGGAAATGGAATTAGATGAGGCTTCCGCCCAAAAGGGTCCGAAGTCTGTTAAGGAGATAGTGGCTTCAAAGGATACATGGTATCCATGGGTTGAGAAGATCAGAGAGCGTTTTTCCAAAGTTCATGCGTCCCTAAGTCCGATTGCGGATTATTACAGTGATGCTACTGATCTGGTTATTGAACTTGTTCAGCTTAAATCGAATCCGTCGAAGGGTATCGAAACGATAAAGAAACTGGCCGATTTCTTACATAAGAAAGAGGGAGATAAGACTTTATACGAAACATTTGCAGAAGGAATGAAACCCGGAGAGCTTTACGGACTTCTTGATGATATAGATAAGGCGTTTGGCGGCGTTCTCGATATGGATAGCATAGGCAAGCTCAGTCCTAAAGATAAGTCTGCCTACGAAGCATTTAAAAAGGCGGAAGAAGAGTCCTTCAAGCCGGGCGATGAGTATGCAAAGAGAGTCTTCAAATATGCTTTCTCCAATAATCAGAAACTTAAGAAAAGCTTCCTTGGGAATAAATATACCATGGAAATGCTTCGCGAAAAGCCAAAATACCACAATGGTTCCATTTCGCTTGACAGAACAGGCGGCCATTCAATAGCCGCTCTAAATCTTCTCGCAATGAAAGATGAGGAGGGAAACCGAATCTATTCATTTGACGATGTATTCAACCCTAAAAAGTTTCAGAAGGTGAAGCAGGAAGAGTTTGATAAGGTTGTGGAGCACTCCATCAAAGCGGGTGCAAGGAAATTGAACAGAAAGAACAAGAGTTCAAGATGGCTGGTGGATAACATTTATAATTCAATCAAAGAAGCTGTCAAAATAATCGATGAACTGGCCGAAAATATAGATTTTGACGATGAAAATTTTGATAAATCTGAGGAATATCTGCAGATAAGTCTGTTGGGAAATATAGTCTTTGACGCATGGCAGGAGATTTGTACATTTCCAGACCTTATGGATGAAAAACTGAAAGCAGATTATCCGAAGCTGAATAAAGATCAGAGATACGATGCATTTCAGGATATTATAGGCCCTATTACCAGTATTGGAAATGAAATGATTATGCTGGCTGACGAGCATAATAAGCTCAAAAACCATAAAGCCGGCGCATATATGGACATTTCAAAATACTTGTATTCCGCAATAAAGCAGAAGCCGGCCGCTGAAATGTTTAAGGAGTGGCATGAAAAGGGTAAAGGGAAAACCCTTACGCAGTATTTCAGGGATAATAAATTCGGTGCAAAGTATCACCTCATGAACTTCGCTGCAAATACGGCTATAGAACCTATGGTGGATAGCTGTTACGAAAATCATCATCGTGAAAAGAAACTGGATAATCTTTTCATGACAGGTGAATTGTTCAAAAATGTCACCTATATCCCGGGCAAGGGAAAGAAAGAGGGAGTATTCCATAATGTTCCTACCTATGATATAAAGAAAGAACAGGTTGTGTTCCCGGAGATAAAGATTGACAAGAAAGCTGCGAAGAAGGCCGGGAAGAAAGCTAAGGCATCGAAGAAGGCCGGGAAGATAATCGAAGAAAACCTCATCAAAGAACCGGTCAGAAAGAGCGGAAAGACCACCGACATAGCGGCATCGAAAAAGGCCGGAAAGACTGGCAAGAATATAATCATAGATGATAATGAGAATATAATACAGGACAACTCTATAAAGCTCAATGAGATAGACATCAAAGAACCGGTCAGAAAGAGCGAAAAGACGTCCGACATAGCGGCATCGAAAAAGGCCGGAAAGACTGGCAAGAATACAATCATAGACGATACCGAGAATATAATACAAGACAACTCTATAAAGCTCGATGAGATAGACATCAAAGAGCCGGTCGGTAAAAGCGGAAAGACCACTGGCATAGCGGCATCGAAAAAGGCCGGGAAAACTGGCAAGAATACAATCATAGACGATACCGAGAATATAATACAGGACAACTCTATAAAGCTCGATGAGATAGACATCAAAGAACCGGTCAGAAAGAGCGGAAAGACGTCCGACATAGCAACCTCAAAGAAGAGCATAATAAACAACGAGATCATAATAAATAAAAAATCAGAAATCGGAATAAAAGAAAAGCTCATCGAAGAACCGGTTGAGGAGATAATAGAAGAAAACCACATCAAAGAGCCGGTCGGTAAGAGCGTCAAGACGGCTGCCAAGGCAGCATCGAAGAAGACGGGTCCAACCATCGCGACCAGACATGGCGAAGATATTCCGGTGAATGAAGTGCTCAGATATCTCCAGGCACTAAAGCAGACCGCGGGAGAGGCAAGGGGATTATTCTATGATTCACCGGAATACATAAATTTCTACATGGCCATAGATGATGTTACGAAAGCTGCGCGGGATCTGAAGAAAAACAAAAACACAAATATAATAAATGAGGACCACGACAGACTGCAGAATTATAAGAGAGCAGTAGACAGGCTCAAAGATTTTGCCGAAGATTACGAAAACTACAAAATGTCAGATCATACCACCGACAAAACCAAAGAGCCTGAAAAGAAGGCGCTCAACAGCGATGATAAGAGAAAACTGAAGATAATGAAAAATGTCTTACACAACAATCGCTATTTCAATGTAGACGCGCCAAAACTTACCAACGAAGAATTCCTGATAAAGTCAGAGCGGGCACTGGCACGACTGAAAAAAGACACCTACACAAGCAAGAGACAATACATAGAAGACTCGGCATATGCCATGTTCGGACAGATGTATCGTGTCAACAAAGACAGCGGCGAACCGATAAACCTCCAGGAAGTAATGCAGGAGAAGATAGCATCGGGAGAATTTGAGAAAAACCTGAAATCAAAGAAAAATCCGCACGGCTACATATCACCGAAAGACGTAGCAAAAAAAGCAGAAAACAAAAAACGAATGCGGGAAATGGCCGCCGCCATCAAAAAAGAAAGAACAAGCATCAACAGCAACATCATCCCGGACCACCCAAAAAGAACAACCACCCAAAAAGAACAAACCATAAAAATCCATCAAAGAACTAACCACAATGCCTGCTGCTTGCCAGCAGGCATTTTAAATATGAACAAACTATTAAGTGCCTGTCACCGCTGCCGCGTAACCCCGCCTACCGCCTACACTAAATATGAACAAACTATTAAGTGACAGGCACCGGCTCTCCTGAAACTTTTCCTTTGTCCCCCGGGTATTTATGTTATAAAATAAAGAAGGCTTACGAAAACGGTACATTTGACGACTATTCGGAAATTATTCTCAAGGTGAGAGAGCTGATCGATTCCTATTTCAATAAGTAGTAGAAAGGTTACAGATTATGAAAGTTATCATTGTAGGCGGGGTGGCCGGCGGCGCATCGGCGGCGGCACGCATCAGGAGACTAAATGAGGCGGCGGAGATTGTCATTTTCGAGAAATCGAAGTATGTTTCTTACGCGAACTGCGGGCTTCCTTATTATATCGGCGACGTGATCGGCGACCCGGCCCGCCTCACGGTGCAGACGCCCGAGAGCCTCTGGTCCCGCTTCAGGATCAAAGTCAGGGTCAGCCACGAGGTGATTGATGTTGATGCAAATGAGAAGCGCGTTAAGGTCCGCGACCTTACATCCGGCGAAGTTTTTGAAGAGTCATATGACAAACTCCTGCTTTCTCCGGGCGCAAAGCCATTTATACCTGATCTTCCCGGCGTTGACAGCGAGAAGATTTTTACACTCAGGACGGTCGAGGACACATTTAAGATTCATGATTTTATTGAAAAAAATGCGCCGCAAAGTGCGGTCATAGTCGGCGGCGGTTACATAGGAATCGAGGTTGCCGAAAATCTTAAAGAGCGAGGCCTCGCGGTGACCATCGTGCAGAAGCCCGACCAGCTCATGAATACCATTGACTATGACATGGCGACTTTCGTTCACAGCAAGTTGAGGTCGAAGGGCATCGAACTTAAACTTAGCAGCAACGTGGTAGGTTTTAAAAATGAAAATGAATCGATAGCCACACTGCTCGATGACGTTACATCCCTTGCTTCTGACATGGTGATTCTGGCCGCAGGCGTGATTCCCGAAAATTCTCTCGCCACGAAGATCGGACTCGCGACCGGTGTCAGGGGCAGCATAGTTGTAAATGACAGGATGGAGACGTCCGTCCCCGATATCTACGCGGTCGGCGATGCCGTGCAGGTTAAGCATTTCGTGTCGGAGCAGGATGCATCCATAGCCCTGGCCGGACCCGCCAACAAGCAAGGGCGCATAGCGGCGGACAACATTTGCGGCGGCGACAGCCGTTATCAGGGCTCCCTCGGGACATCCATAATCAAGATATTTGACATGACAGTTGCCGCAACGGGACTCACGGAGAAGGCTGCGCGGGACTTGAAAATGGATTATGAAAGCGTGGCCCTGTTCCCTCATTCCCATGCTGATTATTATCCGGGCTCGAAGACCATGATAATGAAGGTTGTTTTCGAAAGAAATACATTTAAACTCCTTGGCGCCCAGATCATAGGTTCCGAAGGCGTGGACAAGAGGCTGGATATTCTGTCAGTCGCCATAAATGCGGGCCTCAGTGCAGACAAACTGCAAAGCCTGGATCTCGCGTATGCCCCGCCGTATTCTTCGGCGAAAGATCCTGTGAATATGGCCGGATTTATGATAGACAACATAAGAAAAAACATTTTCAAGCAGTATCATTGGTACGATGACGCCGCTCTTCCGCGCGACGGAAGCGTCATATTGCTGGATGTGCGGACGGCTCATGAATACGCGAAAGGGCACATAGAAGGTTATATAAATGTACCGCTTGACGAGCTTAGGGACAGAATCGATGAGCTGGATAAGGATAAAAAAGTATATGTGACCTGCCAGAGCGGAATGCGGGGATATATAGCCTGCAGGATATTGGCTCAGCATTCATTTGACTGCTGTAATATGTCCGGTGGATACATGTTCTACTCAGGAGTGATGCGCGAAAAGAGCCTTGCAATTGAGACCTATCCATGCGGTATTGAAAAGAATTAAAAAAATGATAGAAATGTGGACACATCTATGGTTAAATGGAGTTGTACGCAAAGTATAAAAAAATAAAATTGGAGGTGGCATAGTATGAAATTTTTTGTATGTGAGAAGTGTGGCAATCTTGTGGAAATGATCAAAGAATCAGGTGCTCCTATGTCCTGCTGCGGACAGAATATGACAGAGCTTATTCCGGGTACATCCGATGGCGCTGCTGAGAAGCATGTACCTGTATATACTGTTGATGGAAACAAGGTTACAGTTACAGTCGGATCTGTTGAGCATCCAATGTTAGAGGCTCATTATATCGAATGGATCGTTGTTGAGACAGCTAAGGGCGCTCAGAGGAAGAACCTCAATCCTGGTGACAAGCCTGTTGCTGAATTCGAATTAACAGATGATGATTCGGTTGTTGCTGTATATGCATATTGCAATCTTCACGGTCTTTGGAAAGCTTAAAGGAGAAGGCAAATGGAAAATGTTGAAGCAGTGACAGTAATGCCTACCATAGGAGAGAAAGCTCCTTCATTCAGAAGTATCACGACAAAAGGAAAGATCAATTTTCCTGAAGACTACAAAGGGCGCTGGGTAGTATTTTTCTCACACCCGGCCGATTTTACCCCTGTATGTACAACTGAGTTCATAGCATTGTCCAAAAGATATGAAGAATTTAAGGAAATGAATACAGACCTGCTCGGTCTTTCCATCGACTCATTACATTCGCATCTTGCATGGGCAAAAAATATAGAGCAGATAGACTGGAAGGGAGAGGGAAAAGTAATCGTTCCATTTCCAATTGTTGCTGATATCAGCATGAATGTTGCGAAAATGTACGGCATGCTCCAGGCGGTCGCATCAACCCAGACCGTAAGAGCCGTGTTCATTATCGATCCCGAATCTATAGTGAGGGCGATATTATATTATCCTATGTCCACAGGCAGAAATATCGATGAGATAAAGAGAGTGGTGCTTTCGCTTCAGAAGCATGATGCCGAGAACGTCAACACGCCGGCAGACTGGCAGCCTGGAGACGATGTGCTCATGGGCTCGCCCCTTACCCTCGAAGACGCTGCTGAGAGGATAAGAGATAAAGGCGAGGAAATCATTCCTTACGAGTGGTACCTCACAGCAAAAAAAGACAGCTGAAAGATTATTAAAAATGAAGGGCGCCCTTAGCGGGGTGCCCTTTATACTGGGACTTGGTTAGATAAATGAGGAGCGGCGCAGCTGGGGCGTCAGACTGGAATGAATAGAGATTAGAGTGAGAGGGGCCACAGCAGGAAGCTCTGCATTGGAAAGATAGAAAAAGAGAAGAACCACAGTAGGAAGCGCTGCATTGGAAAGATAGAAAAAGAGAGGGGCCACGGCAGGAAGCCCCACATTTGAAAGATAGAAAAAGAGAGGGCTCACGGCAGGAAGCCCCGCATTGGAAAGATAGAAAAAGAGAGGAGCCACGGCAGGAAACTCTGCATTGGAAGATGGAAAAAGAGAGGGCTCGCAGCAAGGAGCCCTGCATTTGAAAGATAGAAAAAGAGAGGTCTACAGTAGGTACCATCAAGAAATAAATCAAGTGTAAAGTAGGGAGAACAAGAGTGGAATTATATTTGGCACCCCTGGAGGGAATAACTACATATGTATATAGAACAATCTTGGATAAACATTACGGCGGGATAGACAAATACTTCACACCATTTCTAACAGCAAGCCATCTCAAAGGGCGTGAGCTTAGAGATGTAAACCCCGAGAATAATGTCGGGCTGAACCTGGTGCCGCAGATACTGACAAACGACTCAGATCTGTTCCTGACCATAACCCGCCAGCTGGTAGATCTCGGATATGACGAAGTGAACCTCAATCTCGGCTGTCCTTCCGGAACAGTAGTCTCAAAAGGCCGCGGAGCAGGCTTCCTCGACAGACCGGACGAACTCGAGCGATTTCTGTACGATATCTATAACAGAATCAGCGGTTACAAAAGACCCGGGGACAGAACCGACGGAATAAAGATATCCATCAAAACGAGAATAGGCATGGAGTTCGAATCCGAATGGGACGACATACTTGAAATCTACAGGAAGTTCCCGATATCAGAACTGATCATCCATCCCAGACTTCGCAGCGATTTTTATGCCGGAGAAGTAAGGCTGGATGCATACAGAAGAGCCGCCGAAGTACTCGGCAAAAAGATAAAACTCTGTTATAACGGAGACATTACCGATTGCGATACATTTTACAAAAAAATGATCGGAATCGGAAACGAAACCTTGACATCAAACGAAAAATGCACCGCCGTCATGCTGGGCCGCGGAGTCATCATGAATCCCGAGCTCCCCGGCAACCTGAAACACAATCTCACATCAACCCCAACACACGAAAATACAGGCACCCGAAAGCCAGCGCCGAACCTGGATTCAGATAGTCCCGGCAGCCTTGCACACATGCCCGGCCCGGACCCCGAACACCCACTCAACCTTGCGCACATGCCCGGCCCGGACCCCGACCCCGACAGAATCAGGCTCAAAGCCTTCCTCAAAGAACTGACCGAGGCCTACGAAGAAGAGATGGCCAACGAAAGACAAGTAGTCATGAAAATGAAAGAACACTGGACATATCTGTCACAAGGCCTCCACCTTGACAAAAAGAAACTGAAAGCCATACATAAAGCAACCCGCCTCGCAGACTACAAAACCGCCGCCCAACTTGCCCTCCAAAAATGAACAAACTGTTAAGTGCCTGTCACCATTTCGTCAAAACCCCGCCCAAAACCTTACCCTAACTATGAACAAATTATTAAGTGACAGGCACCGAAATCAGAGATATAATTACTTCATGAATTGTGGCATAAGGAGGATGCGAATATGTTTTGCGCTAGTTGTGGTAAACAAAATGCGGATGGTGCTAAGTTTTGCAGGTTTTGTGGTTTTAAATTGATATCTACCGGTAGTTCTGATTCTGTAAATGATAATTCTCAGGCGGACGCGGGTCAGTCAACTGATGGATACTATCAGCAGGGCTATGATAATCAGGCAGGTGATGGATACTATCAGCAGGGTTATGATAACCAGGCGGCTGATGGTTATTATCAGCAGTATTATGATCAGTCATATGACGGTTACTACCAGCAGAGTTATGATAATCAGTCAACTGACGGGTATTACCAGCAATCTGCAGCGGAGCAGACAACACCTGCACAGTCAGCCGCAACTCAGCCGGGCAGAGATCAATCAGATGCAAATCAATCAACTTCAACCCAGCCAGCTGCAACCCAGCCAGCTGCAACCCAGCCAGCTACAAATCAGTCACAATCAAATGCATTTCATCCGGCACAAAATCTGGAAACCGGGGCCAACAGGCAACCACAGCAATCATCCGTGCCGAACGCAACCCAGCCTAACGCGCCCCGACCGAACGCAACCCAGCCTAACGCACCCCGACCGGCCGCAACCCAGCCGAATGCAAATCAACCTATTCCGAAGAAGTATCTTATCGGTGGAATCGTCGGCGCAGCCGTGCTGTTCATTTTACTCTGTATCGGATGCATTGCCGCGTTCAATGCCAGCAGGACCATCAATCTCAATAAATTTGTCGTTGTCGAGGTTGAGGGATACGAGGGATACGGCAAAGCCAAGGTTTATGTGGATTGGGATGCCGTTGACAAAAAGTACGGAAAGAAGCTCAAATATACCCGTTTGGGCAAGAAGCAGATGGGGCTTATGTACAAAATCACTCCGCCGCTTTTGCTCATCCGCGACGCTGTGTCCGTAGAGCTTGAGAAATCCGAGAATCTTTCAAATGGTGACAAGATAAAATATGTCTGGACTGTTGACGATGATAGTTATAAAAAGTACGTAAAAGCAAGATTAAAATACAAAGATAAGGATTATAAGGTTGATGGCCTTGCACAGGTGAGTACCTTCGATGCATTTGCAGATCTTGAAGTTAAATTTGAAGGAACTTCGCCTGACGGATACGTGAGTTTCAACTACAACGGAACAGAAATGAGTTCCTATGATTTCAAATGTGATACGATGAACGGGCTTTCCAACGGCGACACGATCACGGTTACCATTCCGAGCGATGACATGTCTGTTTACGCTGACAGAATCGGCAAGATTCCAGCAGAAACTGAGAAGGATTACGAAGTAAGCGGCCTTGACGAATATGTCACAAGCTTCGCGGATCTCCCCGATTCATTTATATCCACCGCCAAGAGCGACGCCGAAGATACCATTTATGCAAATTTTGCAAATGATGATGGGGCCTCTGTGAGCAATCTTGAGTACGCCGGTTATGTTTACATAATGCGTAAAGATGATGGAAATGGGTACATTTACAATGCACTGTCTGTCATTTACAAGGGAACAGTTTCAAGTACCGAAGGCAGATTTGCCGCCGGAACGGTTTATTTCCCTGTACAGTTTAATGATATTCTTAAAAATGAAAATGGGGTGAATTACGACGAGGCCGTCGGCATAATCGGCAGTTCACATGTGGACGGAAGCTATGGTACCAAAGGCTACACAAATCCATTTAACTGCTATATAGATATAGCCGAGGCAAACAGAGAGAATTATGATATAGAATGTGGCGATGGATTCGAGTTGTATTCTGAGTACACAGATATTACATCGCTGGCCGACATTTCCGATACATACAAAGAGACTCTGAAGGCGGACGCGATAGACAGAATAAAGAGCTACACAGCTTCAAACTACGATGACGAAGTATCGGTAGGAGAGCTTACATTTAAGGGCGATTACCTGCTTGTAGCCAAAAACCTCGGAACAGATTTCGAAGCAAATAATTCGTACATACTCGTATTCACGGCAGTGATCACCCATGAGGACGGCGATTTCGATCCGACACCGGTATACTATCCGGTGAAATACGACGGAATAGTACAGCTGCCCGGAGATGAATACATGATTTCAGCATCAAAAGGAATCGTCGGAAACTCCGACATCGACGACAGCTGGTATTCAACAAGAGGTTATGTCGACGGAAAGAAAATGTACGACGAAGTCGTCACAGCCAACCGCGAAACCTACAAATACGAAGTCTCCGAAGGCCTGAAAGAATTCGGCGAATAATGAACAAACTGTTAAGTGCCTGTCACCACTCGCCTCGCAAGCCGCAGGAAATCGCACAAAAAATATGAACAAACCATTAAGTGCCTGTCACCTGGCAGTTGTCACCCGGCGAATGCTTTTAATTGATGATAAGAGGGTTATCATGAAAAATATCAATGTTGTAAATGGTCCGGCGAATGTTTCTGTCATGATCCAGGGCTGTATGAGAATGCCTGATCTGTCAAAGGAGTCGGCGGCTACGGCAATAAGAACTGCATTTGATTGTGGCATTAATTTCTTTGACCACGCTACCTGCTATGGGGCAAATGGCGCTGCGGAGACACGTTTCGGCGAGAGTTTTCCGCTCACCGGAATCAAGAGAGAAGACATTTATATACAAAGTAAATGCGGAATCTGCCCTGAGAGGGGTGAGTTTGACTGGACGAAGGAAAATATCATTTCAAGCGTTGACGACAGCCTCAGAAGGCTGAACGTCGATTACCTTGATGTGCTGCTTTTGCATAGGCCGGACCTTCTGTTTGATCCTGAGGAAGTGGCCGAGGCGTTTGATAAAATGGAAAATGAGGGGAAGGTCCGCTACTTTGGCGTCAGCAACCTCATGCCTATGCAGCTTGAATTGCTGAAAAAGTACGTGAAACAGCCTTTGGTATTCAACCAATTGCAGCTGTCGCTTGAACAATCGCAGCTTATCGATCAGGCACTTTATATGAACAATAAAACGACGGATTTTTCCATAAATCGGGATGGAAGCGCGCTCGATTACTGTCGCCTGAATGATATTACCATACAGACATGGTCACCGTTGCAGGTGGGAATGTTCGGCGGAACATTTATAGATAATCCCGATTTCCCTGAGCTGAATAAAGTGCTCGGCGAACTTGCAGAACGTGAAAATGTATCCAAAGCGGCAATAGCGATCGCATGGATATTGCGTCATCCCGCAAAAATGCAGGCAATAATCGGAACAATGAATCCGGAACACATCAAGGATGCCTGCGCAGCTGCCGAAGTCACTCTTACACATAAAGATTGGTACAGACTCTATCTTGCATCCGGCAAATTCCTTCCATAGCCAGCTATGAACAAACTGTTAAGTGCCTGTCACCGCGGAAGTCAGCAGTCGCCACAGCATGTTTGCAAATAACCGCTGAGACAATGAGTGCTACAACTACTAGCTTGGTACTTTTTAACAAAAATAAATATACAAGATGCACAAAAGTTAAACTTATGTAAACCAAAACTACAGTGTTATGTAAATCAGAATTATGTCACCTACCTGGAAAAGTCTAAAAAATGGCTTAAATACGTCGCTTTTTAATAAAATGCTAGTAGTTGTAGCGCAACAACTACTAGCATTTTTGTTGTTTACAAAGAAATGACAGTGGTGCTATGCTTTCTACAACGTCGGCCGCGTTAGTAAATTATCTGAATCAAAAGAAGGAGGAGTTTATCTGAGGAATAAGCGGTTGTTGAGACCATTTATTATGAACAAACTGTAAAGTGCCTGTCACCAAGCCGAGGTCACCAAGCAAGGTCACCAAGCCCAGTGATGTCCGTCCCAGCGAACCTATGTGCCACCATCGTATCTTCTACCATGTTCATTACCGCGGTGGTGGTTATTGTGACAGTAATTACTGTGTTGAAACGTGAAATGGTCGCCGCTACAACTTCAGCGCCTTCATTAGTAAAAAAGAATAGGAAGGTGATTTATTGTCGAGGCCAAGCAGGAAATGGTATCCGGGTGCTATCTATCATGTTATGAGCCGTGGAAACAGAAAATTGACACTTTATAAGGACAGAGATGACTTCCTGACATTTTTGGAAATCGTCAAAAAGGCAAGCAGAATATTTCATTTCAAAATACATGCACTTTGTCTAATGACAAATCATTTTCATATGGCAATCGAGACCGGTGACAGGGAATTGTGGAAGATAATGCAGTGGATACTTCACAGGTATGCTGTAAGATTCAATCGAAAATATAATTATTCCGGTCATTTGTTTGAAGACAGATATACATCATGTCTGATCGAGGATGACAGCTATTTTTTGGAAGTTACAAGGTACATACATCTCAATCCGGTCAGAGCGCATATGGTGAGTGATGCCCTTGAGTATGAGTATTCAAGTTATCAGGAGTTCGTTAAAAAAATGGGGGCAAGTATAAATGAATTTCGTTCGTCTGCCCGTCAACTCATATCGGGGCTTGTAGATACATCACGTACATTGTCATATTTCAAAGGAAATCCACGAGAGAAGTACAAAGAGTTTGTGGAGGACAGAATACTACATGCGGAAAAAGAACTTCGAATACAAAAAGACATGAAAGAGGATAGCATGTGGTTGCCCGGAAATTAAATAATTAAATAAAATGAAAAGAGGCGAAGGTCTGAAGATAAGATCTTCGCTTTTTTTTGCAGAGCATAGTATTTGCTTGTGCATAACTTATCTAGGGTAGTATAATCAAATATGAACAAACTATTAAGTGCCTGTCACCGATTGGATAGTCACCGGTTGGATCTAGGAGTTATTTCAAATGGGTTTTTTTATTTCTTATTGTATGCTTGTGATATTTATCACAATATGTTTTGTCCTTGTTCGAGTGACATGCGCAGCTGTCCGTAAAAAGATTGATTGGAAACATGAATGCAAGCTGATTACGGTTTATGTGTGTTTGGTGGTTATAGCCCGACTGGTTTATTTTCCGTGGAATCTGGTTGATGGACATATTGAAAAAATGTTCATTTATAATTCAAAAGACATAGTAAATACTGTTAATCCGGTCCCATTCGTCCATCTCACAGATATATACGACGGATGGCAGAGAAATGTATTTGGAAATGTTGCGATGTTTATTCCCGTCGGCTTTTCCTGGCCGTTTTGCTTCAAGAAAATTGACCGTATCTGGAAGGCAACACTTGCAGGATTTGGTCTTTCATTATTTATAGAAATTTCCCAACTTTTCGTATTTGGACGCAGTTCAGATATTGACGATCTTATTACAAATACATTAGGTGCATTTATCGGAGCACTCATATATTTCGGAGTTGTCAAACTGATAAATATGAACAAACCGTTAAGTGACAGGCACCGGACATAAAGTGACAGGCACCGGGCATAGGGCACCGGGCATAAAAAGACATTAACAAGGGTAGGCATCAGGAAAGGATTATTGATAATGATTAAGGAATTGATCGTGCAAAACTGGGCAAATGTTTTGGTCTTGCTTGCTTTTGCAGTCCTGCTTAAAACAACTGTATTTTTGGATAATAAGACGATTCTCCGCATGTATGTTCTGATTATTGGAATGTTTGTTTTTTCTATGGTTGTGTTTTCGGAGTTTTATCTGGCTGATACGGGTGATGCTGTCGATGTCAGGTTTGTTCTCATGGCTATCCGATATAGCACGACGCCATTTATCATTGCATTTATCATTTATACACTTGCCAAAAATGTGCGCTGGTTTATTTTTATACCGGCCATTACGCTGGCGGCCCTGGATATCATTTCTATTTTTACCGGAATCATTTTCGCACTTGACAGTAATGGCACGCTTCAGCGCGGGCTGCTGGGCTATCTGCCGTATATAACAGTGGGCGGATACTCGGCGCTGCTGGTTTACATGCTGTTCAAGCGGAGCAACAAACAATATACAGAGATATTCCCGATTGTTTTCCTCTGCTTTGCATTTTTATCGGGGTTGATTCTGCCGTTTATACTTGGAAAAGATTATTCGCAGATTTTCTGCGTGACCATCACCATAGCTGTCTTCGTCTATTACGTTTTCTCAATTTTGCAAATGACAGAAAAGGACGCACTCACCGGGCTTTTGAACAGGCAGTCATTTTACGCATCGGTCAGCAAAGATCCAAAGGAAATAAACGCCGTAGTGACCATAGATATGAATGGGTTAAAAGCTATAAATGATTCGGAGGGGCATGCCGCCGGGGATACGGCGCTGGAGACACTTGCGTTTTGCTTTACACAGGCTTCAGAAACAAATGAAATGGTTTACAGGCTGGGCGGCGATGAATTTGTCATTGTCTGCAGACGTAAAACAATGGAAGACGTTACGCAGCTCATCGACCGAATACAGAACAGAGTTTCCAAGACCTCGTATAGCTGTGCTATTGGATACAGCTTCAGGCCTAATGGACCCAAAAACATAGACGACATGCTTAAAGAATCAGATGCAATGATGTATGCAAATAAAAAAGAGTATTACCAGAAACCTGGCAATAAAAAATACCGCGAGTAAATATGAACAAACTGTTAAGTGACAGGCACCGGGGCGGGCAGGAACCGCGCAGACACTAGGCGCCAAATATGAACAAACTGTTAAGTGACAGGCACCGGATGGCAAAGTGGCAGGCACCATATGGCACGCTCCCACTCAATTGAACATGCTTTCGCACAGAATCTGCATACATTCTTGACAATATACCCCTCTTTAAGTTACTATATTATGAGCTTTAAGAGGGGTTTTACAATGGTTAGGGATAATCAGAGATATATAAGTATAATCAGTATTTTTTTTGATATTGTCATTATGATAGTATCATATCTTTTATCTATGTATGTCGCCTTTGGCAGCAGGATGGAGAATCTCCTGCCGTTCCGGGTGTACATGTACATTCTTGCCGGTATTATCCCGGTTTATCTTTTCATATATAGAGGCTTCAGGCTCTATAACTCAAGGAAATACACCAGGCTTTTCAGAAATATTCGCAATACGATTGCTGCAAATGTAACGGGCATTCTGATTCTTACGCTCTTCCTCTATCTTTTCAGGAAGAGAAGTACTCTTATGCACTTTTCCATTAAGGTTGTCGTATGTTTCTTCATTTTTAACTGCATCCTCCAGATTGTGGAGAGGCTCATCATCAGGATGGTTCTCAATTCCATGAGGAAGCAGGAAGCTCACAAGCGTCATCTTCTGATGGTCGGCTTGTCACCTGCATCCAACAGGCTGGTAGATGCCATAGGCAGGAATCCCGGTTGGGGTTATGCTATAGACGGCGTGCTTGACGACATTGCCGAGGTCGGAACCGGCTATAAGCAGGCCAAGGTTATAGGAAAGCTTTCTGAACTGCCCGGTATTTTAAATGAACAGAATACCGATGAGGTCGTTATAACTCTGCCTCTTGCCGCATACGGAAAGCTTGGCGAGATAGTCGGCATCTGCGAGAAATACGGAATTCATACGAAGTTCGTTCCTGATTATTCGGAGGTCATAAGTTCCAGCCCTGTTACGGAGGATATGGACGGCGTTGCTGCAATTAATATTAGAAATGTACCGCTTACGGACCCCGTCAATCGTTTTGTAAAGAGGCTGATGGATATTTTCTTCTCACTTTTCTTCATCATCCTTTTCTCGCCGGTTATGATCATAGCGGCCCTTGCGGTCAAGCTTACATCGCCCGGTCCTATAATATTTAAGCAGAAGAGAGTAGGATTCCATAACAAAGAATTCAATATGTATAAATTCCGTTCCATGGTGGTTCAGGATCCGAAAGAGGAGAAGAAGGGCTGGACTACAAAGTCCGATCCCAGGGTTACTCCTGTCGGAAAGTTCATCCGTAAGACCAGTGTCGACGAACTCCCGCAGTTCTTCAATGTGCTTTTCGGTACGATGAGTATAGTCGGACCGCGTCCGGAACGTAAACAGTTTGTTGATGAGTTCATGGAAGAGATTCCGCGATACAATGTAAAGCATCAGGTCCGTCCCGGCATCACCGGATGGGCTCAGGTCAACGGACTCCGTGGTGACACGAGCATACCCGAGAGAATCAAGTACGATCTTTTCTACATTGAGAACTGGTCGGTGTGGTTTGATATAAGAATCATGTTTCTTACTGTATTTAAAGGTTTTGTTAATAAAAACGCTTATTAAAATGATAGGAATCGGTAGATGAAAACTAATAGATCTAAACATATAGATTTTATTATAGCTGATATGCTCAGCATAGTTCTGGCAAGCTGGCTTGCTTATGAGCTCAGGATGTCAGGAGGAATAAGATTTCTCTCTAATGCCATCTATGTGGAACTTCTGTTTTTTGTTCTGTTGGGTTACCTGGTATTGATACTTTTGAAACCCTACCACAGCGGTATCCTGAGGAGAGGAATCCTGAAAGAACTGCGGTCGGTTATCGAAATCAATTCACTTCTTCTGGCCATAGAGACTGTCTTCCTGTTCACAGTTAAACAGTCATCTCATTATTCCAGAATTATAATTGTCCTTGGCTACGGGCTCAGCATAGTTATAATGTACCTGGCAAGGCTTGGACTTAAGGCATTCCTTAACCATAAGCTTTCGAAAGCGGATAATCAGGACAAGACTGTATTAGTTACCTACAGACGTTACCTGCCTCATCTGATGGAAGCCATGAACTCAATGGAGAAGGGTTATTACCACATAATAGCCGCGCTTCTTCTGGATGAAGACAAGGACCCGGGTGACAGTTCCGCGGAAGTGGATATCATTTACAAAGACAATATGCTTGAATTCTTCAGGCAGAATGCGGTCGACGACGTTTTCATCAGGGCAAAGAAGAAGGAAGTCGGAGAGCTTGCAAATGAATTTCTTTCCATGGGTGTAACGATTCATTTTAATATAAATTCAGTTGTTGATGACCTTCCGAATCCACGTTTTACAAATGTGGGCGAGCATTCATTTGTATCTGCCAAGATCGACCGTATCACTATAGGACAGAGAATCATTAAGAGGGCTATCGATATCCTCGCAGGAATAGTTGGAATCATCATTACCGGTATACTTTTCCTGATACTCGGACCTATCATCAAGATACAGGCGCCGGGTCCGGTATTCTTCTCACAGACCAGAGTCGGCAGGAACGGCCGCCGTTTCAAGATATACAAATTCCGCTCGATGTATACGGACGCGGAAGAACGTAAGAAGGAACTTATGGCCAAGAATCAGATGCAGGGCTTTATGTTTAAAATGGAAAATGACCCGCGTATCTTCCCTGCAGGCAACTTCATCCGGAAGACAAGTCTTGATGAGTTCCCGCAGTTTATCAATATCTTCTTTGGCGATATGAGCCTCGTCGGCACACGCCCGCCAACAGAAGATGAGTATGATCAGTACAACATGCACCACCTCAGCCGTCTCGCCATGAAGCCCGGTCTTACCGGAATGTGGCAGGTATCCGGTCGATCCAATATTACGGATTTCGAAGAGGTTGTACGTCTTGACAATGAATACATACGTAACTTCTCATTAACACTTGATATAAAAATAATCCTTAAAACATTTGCAGTCGTTTTTAAACACTCCGGCGCAAAGTAAAGGAATGAAGCAGGATATATCGTCCCGCTAAACGACAAAATGTCGGTAAGATCAGCTTGATTTACCGGCATTTTTGTGGCTAAATACGAATATGGTTCAGACAACGTTTTATGATTTATGGGTTTATGACAAATGAGTAAAAAGATAATGACGGTTTTCGGCACAAGGCCGGAAGCGATTAAAATGTGTCCTCTTGTAAATGAAATGAAGAAGAGACCCGGACTTCAGGTCAAAGTCTGCGTGACGGCCCAGCACAGGCAGATGCTTGATCAGGTTCTGGAAACCTTTGGCGTGGTGCCGGATTATGATCTGAATATCATGAAGGACAGGCAGACGCTGTTTGATATTACGACAAATATTCTGAACGGGATCAGGGAGATTCTGGAGAAGGAAAAGCCGGATGTGGTTCTGGTGCACGGAGACACCAGCACTACATTTGTAACTGCTCTGGCGTGTTTCTATATGCAGATTCCTGTTGGGCATGTTGAAGCGGGACTCAGAACCTACAATATTTACAGTCCTTATCCGGAAGAGTTTAACAGAGAGGCTGTAGGGCTCATTTCCAGATATAATTTTGCGCCTACAGCATGGAGCAGAGATAATCTTCTGAGAGAAGGCAAGGACCCTTCGACCATTTATGTGACGGGAAATACCGTGATCGATGCCATGCAGCACACAGTACGCGAGGATTATACACATCCCGAACTTGAATGGGTCGGGGATGATAAGCTGATATTCATAACCGCGCATCGCCGCGAGAATCTTGGGGAACCTATGCATCAAATGTTCCGTGCCATCCGCCGCGTGCTGGATGAGCATCCGGACTGCAAGGCGGTCTATCCCATCCATATGAACCCGGTGGTCCGTGAGGCTGCAGAGCAGGAGCTCGGTGGCTGTGACAGGATTCACATCATCGAACCGATAGAAGTCTTCGACTGCCACAATTTCGAGGCCAGGTCCTACCTCTGCCTCACAGATTCCGGCGGAATACAGGAAGAATGCCCGTCCTACGGCGTCCCGGTACTGGTCATGCGGGATACCACTGAACGCCCCGAAGGCGTAGAAGCCGGAACCCTGAAACTGGTCGGAACAAACGAAGAAACAATCTATAAAACCTTCAAGCTGCTCTTAGAGGACAGCGGCGAATATGAGAAAATGTCACACGCCTGCAATCCATACGGAGACGGCCACGCATGTGAGCGAATAGCCGACATACTTGAAGGAAAATGGGACAACGGGGACACTCCCCAATATCCCAAAATGAGAGGAGAAGGATTATGAAACCGGTTATAGGAGTGCATTTTTGGGAAAGGCAGGCCAGACTCTGCATCGCGAATGTTGATTCTGTAAGTGTAGCTGAAGTGCCGCTTCCCGGTGATATAAAGAGGCTGAATATTGTCGCAGCGGATTCGTCCATAAGGACAGCGCTGAAGACCATCGATACATTTGTAAAAGAGCATATGAACCTGCGCGATTATTCTCTCGTGGTCGCCGTATCCGACGATACCGGCCTGAAGGAGACTCAGCTTTTATACAAATGTGCCGCTGACTGCGGCGTCGACATTATCCGGACCGTTACCGAGACCATGGCGATGGCTTATTATGCGTATGTTTCTTTCGATGTAACGGGGCCGGCGATGATGGCCTTTGCATCACCTGCAAAACTGGCGGTTGCCCAGTATTATCTTGGGGAAAATGCTGTTGTGGCCGAGGATACCTTCGTGGCTGAGCGCTGGAGCGGCTCTTCGCTTAAACGTTCTGACTTTCTTACGAATTCCTGCAAGCGTTTCTTCGACCTGTCGGATGCCCGTTTCATGCTGGTTTCGGGCGCTTCTGACAAATGTATGGATTTCAATCTTGCCATGGAGAATTACGCTTCGAAGGACATTCGACTCAAGGTATTGGACGATCAGTGCGTCATCGAGGGCATAGGCTATATCTGCGGACGCATTGAGGGACGCGAGGCTTTTCAGGGAATTCACGAAGAGGCAACCCTCACACCTTACGATGTCTTTGTTTCGGTCAACGGAAAAATGTATTCCATCATGGAAATGAATACTCTCATCCCCTGCGAGGCCCGATTGGAGGTAGAGAACTATCCGGAATCATCCAGGCCTTATGATGAGATAATCATATATGAGAAGAGAGGCGTGGATTTCGTTAAGTCCTGCCGTATCACGATCCCGAAAGAGGAAATGGAATTCTTCTATCAGAAGGCCTGCGAGTTTACCTTCAAGGCTGATGAAGACAGAAGAATTATATTTGAGATAAATAATGTGATGTCCGGCAGGGAAGCGCGCTTCAAACTGATCGACTACATGACACTGCATGAGGCTGAGGAAGTAAAGCCTGAGAGCATTTCCGACTTCATCACCAGGCTGATCCCGGTAATAGATGACCTGGAGTATGCGATCAAGTATGCAGGCGGCACATATGGTGCAGTTTCGAGTAGTGCAGCCGGCGGATCAGACAGCACAGCCGGCGGATCAGACAGCACAGCCGGCGCGTCAGATAGCGCAGCCGGCGCATCAGGCAGTACTTCATCAACCGGCACGTCAGGCGGCACATCGTCATCCGGCGCATCACAGAATCCGTATCTGCAGGGAATCATAAGGACATATGAAAAGGCTATAAAAATATTAGAGGAAAATGATGTGCAGGTCATCACCGGCATAGGCAAGGAATATGATTACAATTATCAGACTGCCGTAATGCACGTGGACGACGAAGACCTTCCTCCTAATACCGTTAAGGATGTAATGCAGTCGGGTTACGTATATAAGGGCAAGGTGCTTCGCACGGCCTCAGTCGTTGTAGCCAACTGATACAGTTATATTAAAAAATAGTTACAGATACCTGCCATGCCGTTATTGGTGTGGCAGATTTTTTATAGTGGCATGCTTAATTCCATAGTCAATCAAAATGTTGAAATTCAGAACATTTTCAATCTTGCATTGACTTTAAATGAGTCACATGTATAATGAGAGTGTTTAAAACACGAACATTTAACTTTTGATCCATATAACGGGAGTAAATTAAAATGAATAGTATCAATCTTGGTAAATTGTCCGAAACTATAAAAAAAGCCCGCAAAGATGCAGGTTTTACACAGCTTGAACTGTCACAGAAGACAGGCATTAACAGGTCTATTCTCAGTAAGATCGAGACAAATGAACAGACTCCGTCTCTCGAGCAGCTTGGGCTTCTCTCAGATGCACTGAATATTGCGCCTGCAGAACTGCTTGCCGCATGTAATGAAGGAAGCACATCCGACACAGGAAGCGCATCCGGCATAGGAAGCACATCCGGCGCAGCAAACACATCCGGCGCAGCAAGCACATCCCACACAGCAAGCGAATCCAACTCACCTGACGCATCCCACGCATCCAACTCCCGAATCAAACTTCCAAAAGAGGGTTATAAGGTTGCAGTTGCGGGAACAGGTTATGTAGGTCTTTCTCTGGCAGTGCTTCTCTCGCAGCATAACGAAGTTACAGCAGTTGACATAATTCCAGAGAAGGTTGAGAAGCTGAACAATTACATTTCTCCGATCCAGGATGACTATATTGAGAAGTATCTTGCCGAGGCGAAGAGCGGTGAAAGAGTACTTAATCTTAAGGCTACGATGGATGGTGAAAGTGCATATAAGAATGCGGATTTTATAATCATCGCAGCTCCTACAAATTACGATCCGAGCAAGAATTTCTTCGACTGCTCCGCAGTTGAGACTGTTATCGAAACAGTTCAAAAGGCTACAAAATCCAGAAGGAGTAAGCCGACTATCATAATCAAATCCACCATTCCTGTTGGTTACACCAGGCAGATCAGGGCACGTTACAAGGCTGATAATATCATTTTCAGTCCTGAATTCCTGCGTGAATCCAAGGCCCTTTATGATAATCTCTATCCCAGCCGTATAATCGTGGGCTGCGACGAGAAGACTGAGAAGAAAGCAAGGATTTTTGCGGAAATGCTCCGCCAGGGTGCTATCAAGGAGGATATCGAAACCCTTTTCGTGGGTTATACGGAAGCCGAGGCTACCAAGCTTTTCGTAAATACTTATCTCGCTCTTCGTGTTTCATATTTTAATGAGCTTGATACATATGCCGAAGTCAAAGGACTTGACACGGCCGCCATCATCAAAGGCGTGTGCCTCGATCCGAGAGTCGGCGATTATTACAACAATCCTTCATTCGGTTACGGCGGTTACTGCCTCCCGAAGGATACGAAGCAGCTTCTCGCAAACTATAACGACGTTCCTCAGAATATGATGACCGCTATCGTTGAGAGCAATCGTACCCGTAAGGATTTTATAGCAGACCGTGTTCTCGATATTGCCGGTGCCTACAGCTACAGCAACAACAGTTTCGATAGAAGCAAGGAGAAAAATGTAACGATAGGCATCTACCGCCTCACTATGAAGTCCAATTCCGATAATTTCCGTCAGAGCTCAATTCAGGGCGTAATGAAGAGAGTTAAGGCCAAGGGCGCAACGGTTATAATATATGAGCCGACACTCGAAGATGGCAGCACCTTCTTCGGGTCGGCTATCGTAAATGATCTTGATAAGTTTAAGAAACAATGTAACTGCATCATCGCCAACCGCTATGACAGCGTGCTGGATGATGTGGAAGAGAAGGTTTATACAAGAGATTTATTCCGTAGGGACTAACAATATTTCAAATATCAGATAATCCCCAGCTTCAGAAATGCAGTGGCAAGCCCGTCGTCCTTCACCGAAGGACAGACGAAATCTGCAATTCCCTTGAGAGCAGCGCTGCCGTTCTCCATAACGGTGCTGTGGCCGACAGTTTCAATCATCTCAAGGTCGTTCATGCTGTCGCCAAAGCCATAGCTGTTATCGATGTCTATATTGAAATGGCGGCACACAAGCTCCACGGCCTTGCCTTTGTCGAATTTTCTGTTGATCAGCTCACCATTTGTAATCCCGTATTTGTCAGGTTCCTGAATTATAAAATGAAAGTCTTCGGAAAGCAGTTCCTTCGGCTTTTCCAGCAGGTCGGGAGAAGGACTCATAAATACTATTTTATATACAGGCTCACCGCCGTATTCACTCATTGGTCTTATATTGAGGGATTCTTCTATCTGTCTTCTCCAGCGGAGCAGCTCGCTGTTGCCGCCTTTTCCGGCATTCTCTTCGAGAAACTGTTTGAAGCCTTCGTCTGTGTAGCTTCCATCCTTACATTCCACAGTTCTGAATACACCGTTATCCTTAAGTGCGTTAAGTGAGAGAAGACGCTGCTCCTCAGTCATGGGGCAGTCATAAAGCACTTCATTTCCATAAACAATATAACCACCGCCTGAGCCGATGGCACCGTCGAAGCCCAGCTCATAAACAGGGCGGAGCATGTCATAATTACGGCCGGTGCAAAGGAATACCAGATTGCCTTTTGCACGGGCACGTCTTACCACGTTCATGGCAGACTCCGGTGGTACGTTGGACCCCGGTTCAGTAAGTGTTCCGTCAATATCCAGAAAAATTATCTTCTTGATCATGTGATACCTCCCATTTTAATCCCGATCATCGCGCCTGGACCAACCATTGCCCGTCGCCAAATTTGTAAACGTTTTCATACATATTACATTGTACTAAACCATAATGCAATTGTGCAAATTTACCAACAAAATATAAAAACCTTTGGCAATTTTACCTCTTTACATGAAAAAATGGTTTGTTATAATTAGGGCATAGTGAAAACGATTTCACATATCGTTGCATAGATGCGGATAATGCACCTTAATAATCCCATGTGTACTGCGGTGCTGTGAATCAGCAATTAAAATGGAGGTGGAATATGGCGTTAGATTATCGTAAATGCGCGGAAGAAATCTATAGTCATCTTGGCGGCAGAGACAATATAGTGCAGGCTGCACATTGTGCCACAAGACTGAGGCTTGTTCTTGCGGATAATTCTAAGATCGACAAGAAAGCACTGGAGGATGTTGAGGGCGTTAAAGGCCTCTTCGAATCCAACGGACAGGTTCAGCTTATTATCGGAACCGGTACCGTTAACAAAGTTTATGAGGAGTTCCTTGCTGTTACAGGCATGACTGCAGCAACCAAGGACGATGTTAAGGCTGCGGCTGCGGCTCAGCAGCCGGTATGGAAGAGGGCACTTAAGTCAGTAGGTGACGTTTTTGTTCCTATCCTTCCTGCAATTGTTGCATCAGGTCTTATGATGGGCGTTGTTGAAGCACTTGGTAAGGCAATCCCTTCATTTGCATCAACTGACTGGTATGCATTTCTGGATATGGTTGCCAACACGGCATTTGCTTTCCTTCCCGTAATCGTTGCGGTAAGTGCGGCACGTGTTTTCGGCGGTAATATTTTCCTCGCTGCGGTTATCGGTCTTATGATGGTTCATACGGGCCTTCTGAACGGTTGGAACGTGGGAAGCACTGAAGCCATCAACAGTTTCTTTGGTATTGATACCGGCGTCATTCCTACCTGGAATCTTTTTGGAAATGTATCGATAGGAAGTTACGTCCTGGGTTCTATCTCGCGGCACGGTTATCAGGGACACGTTATCCCGGTCATGATCGCAGTATGGTTCATGTGCAAGATTGAGAAATGGCTCCACAAGCATGTTCCTGAGATGATCGATCTTTTCGTTGTTCCTATTACCACAGTTTTCTGTACAGCACTCGTTACATTTGTAGTTATCGGACCTATCTTCGCAACTCTTGAGAATTACGTTCTTAAGGGCGCTCAGTGGCTGGTTCAGTTCCCGCCGGGAGCTATGGTCATGGGTGCTATCTACCCGGCAACCGTTGTTATGGGTCTCCATCATATGTACAACGTTATTGAGGCAGGTATGCTTTCATCAAACGGTCTCAATACATGGATGCCGATCGCATCGGCAGCTAACTTCGCACAGTTTGGCGCCTGCCTTGCTGTCGGATTAAAATGTAAGCAGGCCAAGCTCAAGACTGTCGCAGTTCCATCTTCAATGTCAGCTGCTCTCGGTATCACAGAGCCTGCAATCTTCGGTGTTAACTTCAGATTTATGAAGCCTTTCGTATGCGGTATGATCGGTGGTGCCTGCGGTGCCCTGTTCGGAGCTATCGCTAAGATCGGCGCTACAGCATACGGTGTTACAGGTATCCCTGGATATCTTACCATCAACAATTACGGACTTTACACAGTACTCCTTCTTATCTCGGGAGGCATTGCATTTATACTTACATGGATCACATGGAAGGAAGAGCTTCCTGAGCCTACTGCTGAAGAGATTCAGAAGAAGGAAGCTTCCGAGAAGAAGGAAGAGCCGGCTCAGAATTCTATGAAGGACGCTGCCAAATCTGATATGGCAAGCCGCCTTGCATCAAAGAAGGACGAGGATGACATGCGTATCTATGCACCTATCAATGGAAATGCGATCAGTTACGAGGATATTCCTGATGAAACATTTGCATCCGGAGTTCTTGGAGCCGGCATAGGTATCGAACCTGAAGAAGGCGTTGTTTACGCACCGTACGACGGAGAGATTTCATCTACAACTGATACAAAGCATGCTATCGGTATCACAGGTGCCGGAGACATGGAGCTTCTCATTCACGTTGGTGTTGATACTGTAAATATGAAGGGTGACGGCTTCGAACTTTTCGTAGCAGAAGGCGACAAGGTTAAGAAAGGTCAGAAACTCATTACATTTGACATCGAAAAGATAAAGAAGGCAGGCTACAGCCCGACAACAGCTGTGCTCCTTACCAACAGTGATGATTATGAATCATTTGAAGTTGTTAAAACCGGCAAGGTCAATGTCGGCGATGAGATTATAAGTGTGTAAATGTCTTCTGACATTTACATGCTGATAGAGTTTATTTATGGACACTCCCTGCTGTGGATTTACCCGGCGGGGGGTGATCTGGAGAAAATATAATAAAATGGAGGGTTTAAAATGCAGAGTTTTGATTATGTTATCAAGGATGAAGTAGGTATTCACGCAAGACCGGCAGGACAGCTTGCCAAGGAAGTTAAGAAGTACGAGAGTACGGTTACCATCAAGAAGGGCGATAAGTCAGCAGTTGCTACAAAGCTCATGGCAGTTATGGGAATGGGCGTTAAGTGCGGCGACACTGTTACTGTTACAGTGGAAGGTGCTGATGAAGAAGCGGTTGTTGCTGAAGTAAAGGCTTTCTTTGAGAATAATCTGTAGAGTTAAGGTACAGCAATGTGACAGTTAAATCAATGTCGGCTGTCATGTTTTCAATTATGGAAAATGTGGCGGCCGCATTTGATTTTGAAGGAGTTTATATGGCAAAACTTACAGCAAAAGAAGAAAAGATTTTTAAAGAGAGGATGGAGCAGCGTGACGCTGAACTCCGCTGGCTCTATATGGAGCTTTATAACAATTCATCCATGTATGGTGAGCTAGTTCAGCGAATCCGTGAGTTCTATGTTGACCGCAGAAAAGGTCTGAAGAAACTGGACGAGTCACGCGAGAAGACGCCTGACTGGTACAAGGGCGGCGACCAGCTTGGTATGATGCTCTATATCGACAATTTCGCCGGCAACCTCAGGGGAGTTATGGACAAACTTGATTATCTTGAGGATGCAAATGTAAATTATATCCATCTCATGCCATTTCTCGATACTGTCAAGGAAAGGTCTGACGGTGGATACGCTGTCAAGGATTTCAGGAAGGTCCGTCCGGATCTCGGAACCATGAAGGATCTTTCGGAACTTACCAAAGAATGTCACTCAAGGAATATGAATGTATGCTGTGATTTTGTTATGAATCACACGTCTGTGGATCACGAATGGGCTGTGAAGGCCAAAACCGGCGACGGTGAATATATGAGCCGTTATTTCTTCTTCGACAGATATGACATTCCGCAGCAGTTCGAGGAAACTGTTCCGGAAGTATTTCCGTCCACAGCGCCGGGCAACTTTACATTTGTCCCTGAAGTGAATCATTACGTCATGACCAGTTTTCACTCTTATCAGTGGGATCTCAATTACAGAAATCCACGTGTATTTAACGAGATGATGTACAATTTTCTCTTTCTTGCAAATGAGGGGCTGGACATCATCAGAATCGACGCGGTTCCTTATATCTGGAAGACTCTGGGTACCAGCTGCCGCAACCTTCCGGAGGTTCACACCATAGTCAGGATCATGCGTATCATAGGTGAGATCGTTTGTCCGGGCGTGCTGCTTCTGGGTGAAGTTGTAATGGAACCTTCAAAGGTAGTGCCGTATTTCGGTACTGTTGCCAAGCCGGAATGCCATATGCTTTACAATGTAACCACCATGGCCACAACATGGCATACCGTTGCAACGAGAGATGTGAGACTCTTAAAGAAACAGCTTGATATAGTGAATGCACTGCCGAAAGAATATACATTTCTCAATTATCTGAGATGCCACGATGATATAGGCTGGGGACTTGATTATGACACGCTCCGTCAGTACGGAATGGAGGAGGTTCCCCACAAGACTTATCTCAACAAGTTCTTCCTCGGTTCTACGGGAATGAGCTGCAGCCGCGGCGAGCTGTATAATTATGATCCGGTTACGAAGGATGCGCGTTTCTGCGGAACAACAGCATCGCTTTCCGGCATCGAGAAGGCAGGATATGAGAAGGATGATGAGGCCATGGCCAGAGCCATAAGGCTTGATGTCATGCTTCATGCTTATATGTTCATGCAGTCCGGAATTCCTATCATTTACAGCGGCGATGAGATCGGGCAGGTAAATGATTATTCTTACAAGGACGATCCCGACAAGGCAGATGATTCCAGGTATCTGCACCGCGGAAGATTTCATTGGGAAAATGCAGAGAAGAGAAAGGTGGAGGGCACTGTTGAGGAACGTATATTCGACGGAATCAAAAAGCTTTCCGGACTCAGAAAGAAGATCGCAGCCTTCAGTTCTCTGGCAGATGCATGGACTCTTGATACCGGTGACGACGCGGTACTTGCTATCGGGCGCTACATGGACGGCGAGAAGGTAATAGGGATATTTAATTTCAGCGAGGCAGAGCATACAGCCTGGATCAATGAGGATGACGGTATCTACGACGACCTTATGACCGGTGAAAAGGCGGAGGCCGTGAATGTAAAGCTGGAGGGTTACGGATTTAAAATGTTTTACAAGTTTTTTTAAAAATAGGGGTATGATATGACTATTAGAGATATTGCCGGGATGGCAGGGGTTTCTACTGCCGCAGTTTCAAGGTATTTTAACAACGGTTATATATCTGATGAGAAGAGGGAAGCCATAAGGAAGGTAGTGGAGAAGACAGGATATTATCCTTCCATGCAGGCACAGACACTCAGGACCAAGCGGACCAGGCTTCTGGGAGTTATAATCCCAAGGCTGGATTCCGGATCCATAGCAAGGGTGGTTGCGGGAGTAATGGATGCCGCCAGCAGGCGTGAGTATCAGATTCTTCTTGCAAATACTATGAATGACAATATGAAGGAACTGGAATATCTGTCCGTGTTCCATGAGAAGCAGGTCGACGGTGTTGTGCTGGTGGGAACGCTGATGACTCCTCAGCATGAAGAGGCACTTGCCAATATGGAGGTCCCGGTGATCGTGGTGGGACAGAGGCTTACGGGTTTCAATTCCGTGTCACATGATGATTATAACGCATCTTACGATATTACGAAACTCATGCTGGAGAAGGGCAGAAAGAGACTTGCCTATATCGGTGTTACATCAGAGGACAAGGCTGTGGGCGAAAGCCGTTACAGAGGTTACTGCGATGCCGTAACTTCAGTCGGATTCCATGATCTGATATACAGGACGGTAGTGGCAGAATTCTCCATGGAATCCGGCTATGAGAAGATGAATGAACTCATGGACAAATATGATGATATTGACGGAGTGGTGGTTGCCACCGATACTCTGGCAGCAGGCGCGATGCGTTGTCTTAAGGAACACGGAAAGAAGATTCCTTCGGATGTGATGATATGCGGTCAGGGTAATTCCATGGTATCACGGGCGTTGGACCCGGAGCTTACCACTATCCGATATTATTACGAAGAAAGCGGCCGGACCGCCGCTGAAATGATACTCGATATGATAGAAGCCGAGGAGGCTGGCGAGACAGGGGGCAATGAACCCGATATGCCTGTTCGTGAGATCAAGCTGGGTTATGAGCTGATGGACCGTGCATCTACTGCAAATAACTAAGAGGCATAATCGGCAGAACAAGAAAGGATTTTGATATTATGGTCGAGAAAACTATTGATGTGACAGCTCTGGGTGAGCTTCTCATAGATTTTACGGAAAATGGAATGAGCCCTCAGGGAAATCCTCTGATGGAGGCAAATCCGGGCGGAGCTCCATGCAATGTACTGGCTATACTGACCAGGCTTGGGCGAAAGACAGCTTTTATAGGTAAAGTTGGAGATGATATGTTCGGTAATCAGCTGGCTGATACGCTGGTTGAAGTAGGTATAAGTACTGCAGGACTTGTAAAGGATAAGAAGGTTCATACAACCCTGGCATTTGTTCATACATTCCCGGACGGGGACAGGGATTTTTCTTTCTACAGGAATCCCGGTGCTGACGTTATGTTAACTAAAGATGAGGTAAATGAAGAGCTTATCAGAGCATCCAGAGTATTTCATTTCGGCTCACTTTCAATGACACATACGGATTGTTGTGAGGCAACAAAGGCGGCATTGGAAATAGCGCGGGATGCAGGCTGCATCATTACATTTGATCCTAATCTGAGAGAACCGCTTTGGGAGACTCTGGACGACGCGAAAGAAGCTATAGCCTACGGTATGAGCTGCTGTGATGTGATGAAGATTTCTGACAATGAGATTATCTGGTTTACAGGGATAGAGGACTTTGATGCCGGAGTCGCAAAACTCTTTGAAATGTATCCGAATATTAAGCTGATACTTCTCTCTATGGGACGTGACGGAAGTTCGGCATATATGGACGGCATTAAAGTAACGGTTCCTCCGTTCCTTCAGGAGAATACCATCGAAACCACCGGCGCGGGTGATACCTTCTGCGGAAGCGTGATAAATGGAATACTGAATTACGGGCTGGATAATCTGGATGAGAAGAAGCTGAGGGGCATACTTACATTTGCAAATGCGGGTGCTTCCCTTATCACCACCAGAAAGGGAGCCCTGAGGGTAATGCCGGGTCGTGAAGAGATTGAAGAACTCGTAAAATCCCGTGCTTAGTGAAGATATGAAGACGGATCATTTGCAGTAATTATTATTGTGAAAAGTTAATAAAAAATAGATTTAATATTGTATAAGCTTCCTTAAAATGGTATATTTATTCCATCTTGTAGTTTTGTCACCGGGGCGTGAATCAACTTTCTGTATGAGCGCCATACACGCTTAAAGAGAAAGTTTTATGCCGGGTGATATGAAATGAGAACGAGGTGTGAATATGACAGGAATAGAACTATACAAGAAATTAAATGAAGCTAAAGATATGAACTATCCGTACAAGAACGGTAAAGTTTTCTTTAAGGATATGGTTTCATCCTTCGGCGTCGACGTTGCAAAGGAGATGGCGAGAGCTTATATCGACCTTATGGAAGAATTCCGTCAGTCGGATGATGAACTGGATTTCATCCGTCAGGTGCGTATGGCAATGCGTGACGCATAAGATATTGCAAAGTTTGTATATAGATAAGGAGAAAAAAATGCTGGAATCAAGACCGGATACGATGGCACGTATCACAACACCTGAGCTGGCTAAAGCATACATCGATGAGAGAGTTGAAATGCTCAGGAAGCAGATTGGAGATAAGAAAGTTCTGCTCGCGCTTTCAGGCGGAGTTGACAGTTCAGTAGTTGCAGCACTGCTCATCAAGGCAGTTGGTCAGCAGCTTGTATGTGTTCATGTAAATCATGGACTTCTCAGAAAGGGCGAACCGGAGCAGGTTATAAAAGTATTCAGAGATGAGATGAATGCAAATCTTATCTACGTGGATGCAACAGACCGCTTCCTTGACAAGCTTGCGGGAGTTACAGATCCCGAGCAGAAGAGAATGATAATCGGTGGAGAGTTCATCGATGTATTTGCTGAAGAAGCACGAAAACTTGACGGTATAGATTTCCTTGCACAGGGAACCATTTGGCCGGATATACTGGAGAGCGAAGCAGGCATCAAAGCACATCACAATGCCGGCGGACTTCCTGAAGATATGAAATTTGAGCTCGTAGAGCCTGTAAGAATCCTCTTCAAGGACGAAGTAAGAGTAGTTGGTAAGGAACTTGGACTTCCGGACAATATGGTATATCGTCAGCCATTCCCGGGACCGGGACTCGGAGTAAGATGTCCGGGCGCCATAACACGCGACAGACTCGAGGCAGTTCGTGAGTCAGATGCAATACTCAGAGAAGAATTCGCAAAGAATGGACTCGAAGGCAAGGTATGGCAGTATTTCACAGTCGTTCCTGATTTCAAGTCAACAGGAGTTAAAGACGGAAAGAGAACCTTCGACTGGCCTTGCATAATCCGTGCCATCAACACAACAGACGTTATGGAAGTAACAGTAGAGCATCTTTCAGATGAACTGATAGATCATCTTGTACAGAGAATTATAAACGAAGTGCCGGGAATCAACAGAGTACTCTTCGATTACACACCAAAGCCCCCGGCGACTGTGGAATATGAGTGATAACGAGCCAAACTCAAGGATAATTATACAGTAACCACGAAGTGGTTACACGAAAATGAGAGCATACTCGCAAGCTTGCTTGCAAGAGTGTGCTCTTATTTTTGTGTAAGTACTGCGAAGCAGTACTGTATAATTATCCTCAAGTTTGGCGACAACATACATCGGGACTATGGCATAGCCATAGTCCCGATGAGCCTAGCCCGAATGAATAAGAGATTGGCAATAACTAAGTCTAAGCAATTACATTTGAAGCCGCGTATCTAATGTAGTAGAATATGATGATGAAAAGGTATTTTATGTGATAAGTAAAAAGGAAAGAAGGATAATAACAATAAGATAAACGATAATTTAGCGGCCTAAAGATTGAGTTCAGAGACATCTAGCTCTCCGGACATCAATTTAGGTAATATAGAGTCTCTTGTGTTTGCAAGAAGCGCGTTTTCATACTGATTATTTATGATAAGTTCAAACATCTGTGATGTGGATTTATTGAACTCATCTATTACTTCAGCAGAAGGAATTACACATGGGATACTCATGATGTCAGAAGCACTAATGTTAGGTTGGGCGCTTCCTTGACCGCGATTGATCACTTCCGATACTACTTCTGGTTGTTTAAGTGTACAATAAATAAAAGGCAGTCTAGATATTGGATTATCTCCAAGGAAAAACTTTCCAACACGCTGATTTACCAAAATTGTCTCGGACACCTTAGGAACCATTGCGAACTTACCTATTGTTGCTCCAGTCATAGCAATAAGGAGATCACCGCCACCTACTATGAAATCATTAGCAAGTGATATTTTATCCTCTAATACATATGAGCAATCAGACAAGTTCAAACAGTCTTGGTTTATGGATCCAATCTTTATAACTGGAACTCCTGAATCTTGCCACCATTTGCTTTTGAAAGCGAAGCCAGACTTGATACTGCAGTAGTCACCTATACATCCATCTTTGTTGCTACTACCTATCATTTCTGAATAAATACAAAGAGATTGCTGAAGTAAATTATCGTTTAAAGATGCTCAAAATAGGAAAGGATTTGTATGAGTAAAATCATTGTAAAAGATACGGAAATAAATGTAGTTCAGATAAATGAAGAGGATTATATTTGTCTCACAGATATGATAAAAGCTAAGGATGGAGATTTCTTTATTACTGATTGGCTTAGAAATAGAAATACACTTGAATATATTGGTATTTGGGAAAAGGTTTATAACCCGAATTTTAATTATGGCGAATTCGCCACAATTAGAAATCAATCCGGTCTTAACAGTTTTAAGATAAGTGTTAAAGAATTTGTTGCCAAGACTAATGCTATATGTATTCAAGCTAAAGCTGGGCGATATGGTGGAACATATGCACATAAAGATATTGCTTTTGAGTTTGCAATGTGGATTAGCCCGGAGTTTAAGATATATATTGTTAAAGAATTTCAAAGGCTGAAAACAGAAGAACAGAAATTGTTGGGGTGGTCAGCAAAAAGAGAATTGACAAAAATCAATTATCGCATACACACTGATGCTATAAAGAATAATCTTATCCCAGTAGAACTTACCTCTGAACAAAAGTCGTTCATTTATGCTGATGAGGCAGATATGCTTAATGTTGCATTGTTTGGTATGACTGCAAAACAGTGGAGAAGCCAAAACCCCGATAAAAAGGGGAATATAAGAGACTATGCAACTATAAATCAATTAATATGTCTGTCAAATATGGAGAATCTAAATTCTGTGTTTATTAACGACAATATGCCTCAAAGTGCAAGAATTGAAAAACTGAATAAAATTGCTATTCAGCAAATGAAAATACTTGAAGATATTGAGGATAAAACGCCACTGATTGAAAAAAAATAATAGGTATAATATAACTCCTACCAACGGCAGGGGGGATCACCAACGGAACTGCCGTTGCTTGATGTCGTTCTCTGGAAAAGGAAGGAGAATAGACATGAAAGAAGAATTGATAAATGATATTTTGCAACATATGTTATCGAGCCTCGATAATATGCAAATGAGGCATCTGGAGCAAGTGCTTAAACAATCATTTCTTTATTATGATGTAATTGATACAGAGAAGAATGTAGAAAAAGATGATACTGACGATATTGTAGAAAGGTTTATATCTGCTAAGAGGATAGAAGGTTGTTCAGAGAAAACATTGAAATATTATCAAACTACAATTGATGCAATGGTAGTAGCTGTTAATAAGAATGTCCAGCGGATTCAAACAGAAGATTTACGTTTGAAATGTGAGAATAAGATATGTAGTGCAGGCATTAACAGAAAGCGCGGATGGAAGAAAATATTGGAATAAACTAAAACAGAGACTTAAAGAAGAGGGCAGTCAGTTGGTGACAAATTGTCACCAACTGAAAATGAGATCTCCGAAGGATGGCTGGACGCTTTAATGGAATTAGTTGCGGATTTGTTGCGCTTTGGATGATATACTTTGAAATGTGGTAAGCAGATATGATTAAAAAATAACTTTTTTGAGTTTATGGAGGATATAAGGATGAAAGAAGTAGATGAAATAATACAAGAAAATGAGCTGAAGGATTTTGATACAGAAGTATCGGTAATTGCAAAATACGGGAAGAAGTCCCTTGAGGAACTGGAGAGACATGCACGAATAAATGCCGGATTTCACGATTATGAAGAAGATTCATTTGCTGATAAGAAGATGATAGGAAATCTTTGTGCGCAGTATAAAGTATTCTTTGAGGGAGATCCTAAGTTCAACAGTTTTCTGAATCAGATGAAGGAATATTCTGAAATAGATCCTTATAAACATGAAGATTATATTAAAGAACAAACAATTGTAACAAATGTTCCGAAGATGCTTGAGGCTCTTAATAAAGAGCTTGATGAGCAGGAGAAAAAGTTCCAGGAAGAAATAAGACAGATAGATGAAGAAAAATACAACAAACTGTCTGCTAAGGAAAAGATAAAGTTTGACCGTAAATATAATATGAAGCAGGAGACCATTGATAACAGAAGAAGAGCTCTTGCTTCCTTTGACATGTATTTTGAAAATATGTCCAAGGGTGAGATGAAGGATCTCGATGAGTTAAAAGGCTTCAAATATACTATGCCGCAGAGTGAGGAAGATAGAAAACTAAATCTGAAAAAGACTGTTGTGGATTTTGATTATATGATTGAATATGCTAATCAGTCGGAAGGAAGAGGCTATAGTGTATTTTATAACAAAGATGGCGTGGAATGCTTTTATATCAATTCTTCCGGTGTAAAGCTGGATCTGTCTCTCGATAGAGATGGTCTTACAAAAGCGCAAAAGGCTTTGGCAGGAGTAGCTGATAAGGTTTCTTATGAACAGAAGGTTCCTGATGCACCAATCTTTCCTCATGAGCCAATGATGACAGATGTTGCACAGCATGTGTCGGGAGAGTGTTATCTCTATGCAGGTCTTCAGAATATGGCCAGAATGTATCCTCAGAAGATTAAGGATATGATTAAGGATAATGGTGATGGAACGGCTACAGTCAGATTATTTGCGAAGAAATATAATGAAAAGACATTTAAAACAGAGTATAAACCTGTTTATGTCAGGGTTGATAAGGTAGTATCTAAATTTGGTGCCATGGGTATCGAGTATGACAGAATGGGCGTAGACTGTCTATGGGTAAATCTTATAGAGAGGGCTTATGCTATGAGTGGTCTTCACGAGACATATGATAAAAGGACAAACCTTCCGATAAATAGTACAGAGAAAGGCTATGAGCAGTGGAAGCCAAGTGTAAAGGCTATAGAAGGAGGATCGGAAAGTTCTTTTCTGGAGACTATGCTTGGTCCTGATGGGGTTAGTCATAATATAGAGAAAGCATCCTATTACAATGTAAAAACTGAGAGAGAAAATCTGGAGAGCAGTATAGATAAACTTAAAGAAATAAATGATGTAAATGTTAATAGCTCAGAATCAATAACAAGGCATGCATTTTATAAGTACTACAAGAAAAATGGTGGAGATAAGTCAGAAAAGGATTTTCAGAATCTGTCTGAAAAAAAGTTTATGGGGGAGATTGAAAATCTCTTTCCAGCGTATTATGAAGAGATGGAAGCGGTATATAATAACATAAAAAAGACCGTAGACAATCTCCTGGAAGAAACTAAAAACTCTAAAAGAACAAAGATAAGCCTGCAGGTAAAACTGGGAGCATCACTGGACAAAGCTATAGACAGTACGGCTGTAGAGAATGAATATGATGAGGCGACAGCTGAATCAATAGATAAAATTACAAGAGAAGTTTATGAAAAGGTCCGTGATGGTATTCTGGATATAGGCCTGCAGGAAGATATACCTGTCAGAGAAAAGACGGAAAGCTTCTTTAACAATGTAAAGGATGCGCTGGATAAGGGACTTCCGGTGTCATGCTCTACATATGCGGAAGCGGCAAATATGAATATGGCTGATGAGCGGCATGCGTATTCAATCATAGGCGCATTTAAATCAGATGACATTCCGCCAAAGTACTATTTTAGAATTAAGAATCCTCATACCAAGCTTGACAGTACAAATGGCGCTGAATATACAAATGAGAATGGTGAAGTTGTAGGAAAATGGGTAAATGTCAAGGATGGAGTCTTCGATATGGAGATAGAAGACTTCGTGCATGATTTTGAGAAGGTTCATTACAATGGTGATGTTGCTCTTAGTCAGATACCACATAAGAAGATGGTGGGATATGATATTATTACCCCTGCACAGATAGATGAAAATGAAAAAAATATTATTAGTAATGATAATCTCACAGATTATATGAAGACGGCAAATGATCTCTACGATGCACTGGTAAGTACTAATTCAAAGTATTCTAAGGATTCTGAACAGTATAAGGATCTGGTAGAGGGGTTAAAGCAGTTTAGACATAAGCTTGCAGGAGCGGAAGGCAGAAATAAGGAAGACATGAAAGAACTGACTCAGCCACTGATTCAGCTGGTAGAAGCTTATGAAAAACATGTTGATGATAAAGTATTTGGACCAAGTAAGAGGCAGTTGAGTAGAAAGAGAGTATGCTCTGAAATCCGTAGAGCTGTTACAGCTATTGATGAAGGGCGTAATCCTCATCAGGAATATGAGAAGGAATATGCAAAGACTCTCATAAACAAATACTATGATATGAATAAGATAGAGGATAAATCCGAGATAGATGTAGTTGCAGAAAGATTATATAATAATAAAGCCTTTAGAGGCGTTGCAAATAATACAAATATCTTCAACATGAAAAAACCTGCGAAGAATCAGCTTGATAATGATCTGAAGAAGATTGCGACAAGTCTTAAGGGACGAGGTGTGGATAAGAGAGTAGATATGGCAACCATGCTTCCTACAAAAGATCCGCTAAAGAATCAGCCGAAGAAAGAGGCTCCTAAAAAATTATGATCGAACTCAGGTAAAAAAATGATGCAGCTCTGATAACAAATCCGTCTGAATTATTTTCATTCAGGAGTTTTATTACTAATACAATTTTGAAAATGATATAAAAACAGTATATAATATGACTAATCTGTAATAGTAATACAAATTAGTCGTTATATAGGAGATCGTTTCATGAATTATTCTCGAGCTTGGCGACAACATACATCGGGACTATGGCAAAGCCATAGTCCCGATGAGCATATGAGCACGAAGCAAAGCGTAGTCTGAATGTATATGCATCTGTTAATAATCAGGTTAAAACAATTACATTTGAATCGGTGTAAGTGATGTAGTAAAATATGTCAATAAGAATAATACCAAGAAAGGATTAAAAACATGGGTGTAATAAAGCCTTACTATCTTAATCAAAATGGATGGACTTCAGATGATTATTATGGGCTTCATAGATATTTGCATAGATTGTTTTTGCATTATGATAAGAAAAAAGAAGAAATACAAAGCATGGATATTAGTCGTATGACAGATGAAACTAAAGTTTTGATTTATTGTATTTTAAAGTACTATAGTATGAATGATCTTATGCAATTAGACAACCTGAAGTCTTTAGTGGATTGTGCACCGTTAAAGACTCCTTTAGTTCTTGGGAATCATAGTATAAAAAGTGTAACAGTTTACAATGATATGAATGTAATGTTATGAACTAAGTAAATCAGATGTGACGAAAGATATGCAAGAAAAATATCCAAGAAGTTATGATTTTTTAAAGAAACAAGAAGAATGGTAATACTTCCAAATCACTAAATTTCATATGAATATAACATTATTAGGGAAGCAAATTAGAACTTATTTACACTGTAATATCAAAATTTTCGCCTTCAATTGGAGTTATAAACACCATTTCGTTTTCTTCAAGCTGTTTTTTGAGTTTATAAATCTGTACCTTCGAAAGCGGTACAGTAAATTCGATTGATTCATTTGGAAATGTATAATTGCAAATACGGTTATATAGATTAGAAATAAAAAACAGCCAATCTGGATCGTTAGATGATTCGTTTTTTTCAGAAAGATAAAGATACCCATCACCTAAATAAAAAATCATTAATGCTGTACTTAATGTACATACTGGATTATCGATAATAGTTTGAGGTAAATCAAAGCCATCGTCCCAATTGTAGTTAAATGCGTAAATGTGTAGCATTGTAGGGATTGTACATGAAGATAGTATGTTCTTTACATCTTTAAGAGATTTATTGTAAAGAAGGTTTTGGATTATTTCTGTATTCATTATTCTTTCCTTATCGTCTAATATGGTCCTCTGTCAATAGGTAGTATTCCCTTTGAAGGATTATACTCTATTATATAGTGGTCTTAATGAAATATAAACAAAAATGTAAGATGGATGAGGAATTATGGAGTGACAACATACATCGGGACTATGGCTTTGCCATAGTCCCGATGAGCATATGAGGACAAATAAAAGCCCGAATAATCCATTCTCTGAAGAACTAAATCCTATTCTATTTATACGAGGCGATATAGAATAGGATTTGATATGCTTCAAGAGATGATTTACAATTAATAATATGTCGCTTGTGTAAAGGGGACGATATAGATGGATACAAGAAAAGAAGCTCTTGAATTTGGCCTTTCATTTCCAGATACTTACCAAGATGCGCCATTTCATGATGATAACTGGCAACTTGTAAGATTTAAGGGGAATAAGAAGGCCTTTCTCTGGACTTATGAAAGAGATGGATTTATAAATCTGAATATTAAGGTTGATCCTGATATGGCGTATTTCTGGCGGTCGGCTTATGAATCAGTTATACCTGGCTATCATCAGAACAAGGACCACTGGAATACGGTGATCCTGGATGGTTCTATTCCTGATGAGGATGTGAAGCTGATGATAGAGCAGAGCTACAATCTGATTAGTGACAGCCCGACTAAAAGAATATATGAAGCGGTAAAGAAGATTCCATATGGAAAGGTTGCTACATATTCGCAGATAGCGAAACTTGCTGGTAATAGTAAAATGTCACGGGCGGTGGGAAATGCGCTCCATAAGAACCCAGATCCTGACAATATACCATGCTACAGAGTAGTAGACGCTAAAGGATTCCTGGCCGGGGGGTTTGCATTTGGCGGAGCCGAAGTTCAGGCAAAACTTCTCGAAGCTGAAGGAGTTGAGGTTAGTGATAATAGGGTTAATCTCAGAATATATCAATGGGATGATCATAAGTAAAACTAAGGATGGATAATTCCTATAAATAATAATCAGAAATAATTAGCACTCACCCCTTGACAGTGCTAACAATTAGTGATATAACATAGTCAGACCAAAGGAATAGAGAAGATTCCAAGATAGAATCCAAACGCTCCTTCCCTTGCTCATGAAACTTATTTAATTATATTTTTCTTGAGAAGGAGGAATGACTTATGTTACTACCTAGTATTTTTGGAGAAAATTTATTGGATGATTGGATGGATTTTCCAAGGATGGATTTCGGAGATATAGACCGAAAACTCTATGGAAAACGAGCTGCACAGGTTATGAAGACTGATGTGCATGAGCATGATGACAAGTATGAGCTTGATATTGATCTTCCTGGATTTAAGAAAGACGAGATTAAGTTATCACTTGAAAATGGTTACTTGTCAGTAAGCGCTGCTAAGGGACTTGATAAGGAAGAAAAGGATAAGAAGGGTAAACTTATTCGTCAGGAACGTTATGCAGGGGCTATGCAGAGAAGCTTCTATGTAGGAGATGCAGTAAAACAGGAAGATGTCAAAGCTAAATTCGAGGATGGTGTACTGAAGCTTTCAGTTCCAAAGAATGAAGCAGAGGAGCTTCCAGAAAAACAGTATATAGCTATTGAAGGATAGTATGTGATATAAGGGATATCATAGTCGCGCATTATGGTGTGGCTGTGGTATCCCTTATCTAATTGTTTTATTATATATTATATGTCAATTATTCAGCAGGGTCTGGCAAATGCCAGACCCTGAACTGTTCTTTCAACAATCTTTTTTACTTTACAAAATAAAAAAATAAAATTATAATAGTCCACAAGTGGACTATGCGGAGGTTCCTATGTTAAAACATGGTATTCTTGGACTATTAAATTATGCTGATATGAGCGGATATGAAATACTTGAAACCTTTAAGCATTCGTTAAATCATTTTTGGAATGCTCAGAAAAGTCAGGTGTATAGGGAACTAATTTCACTTGAAAACCTGGGGTATATTAGAGGAACCTGGATTGAGCAGGAAGGGAAACCCGACAGGAAAATGTATTCAATAACCGATGACGGACGGAACGAACTTCTCGAATGGCTTTCGGACGAATTAAAAGAATCGACCAGAATTCCGCTGTTGATGAAAACTTTTTTTCTCGGAGAGCGGACAATTGATGAGAATATAGAGTTTTTTACCAGATTGAAAGAAGCTTATCAGATCCGATACAGAGGTTTCGGCAACGCCGATGCCAGCTCGCAAGAGTATGGTGACGAGTTACAGGATGCATATCGTTCTATGTTCTGGGGTTTTACTATTTCGTATGGAAGAAGGAGAGCCCAAATGGTCATGGAATGGTGCGAGGAATGTATAAATGCATTAAAGAATGTGAGGACGGATAATGAAAAAATCTAAAAAGAAAATAATTCTTATAATACTATTGGTTTTGATTATTCTAATCATCGCCGGATGGTGGGCATTTTGTGTAAAAATGTATAATGAAAATTTTAACATAAGTGCAGACAGTTATGAGCCGCTGATGCTTCGCATAGAGGATTTCGAGGGGTTGAAATGTACGGAGTATTCTTTTCATTCGGACAAGGGGCAGATGCTTGCCGGTTATCTTTACAGTAACGGAGAGAACCAGCACGGAATTGTGATCATTTCTCATGGATTCGGTGGCGGCGGTCATAATTCCTATATGGATGTAGCGGATTATTTTGCAAAGAACGGATATTATGTTTTTGCATATGATGCTACGGCAATGGATAAAAGTGAAGGGGAAAGTCTGGGTGGTGTTCCGCAGGGAGTGATAGATCTTGATTATGCAATTTCCTTTGTAGAATCTAATGATGATATTCCCGATCTTCCGATTGTCCTCTTCGGCCATAGTTGGGGCGGATATTGCGTAAGTGCCGTACTGAATTATCATCCGGAGGTTAGAGCGGTTATTGAATGCTCGGGATTTAACAGCTCCCCGGATATGTTTGAGTCAGGCGGTAAATCACAGGCAGGAAGTGTTATATATACCATGACACCGTTTATCAGGATTCATGAATTTATAAAATACGGTAAGTATGCGGCAAATACCGCTATGGACGGGTTTGATATTTCGGATGCAAATGTGATGATCGTACACAGCGCCGATGATAAGGTTATAGGAATCGAGTATGGACTGGATAAGTATTATGAGAAGTACAAGGACGATTCCCGTTTTTCATTTATTAGGTTTGAAGACAGGGGACACAATGAAATAATTAATGATCCGGACAATACCTACAAAGACGAACTTAACGGGAAATTCGATGAGTGGCTTGAAACTCTTGATTATGATTATAACGCTGCGGATAATAAAGAACGATTCAAAGAGGATAAGGCAAAATACTACACGGAAAACCTTGATCATGAGAAATGGAGCCATAGACTGGACGAGGATTTATTTGCTCAGTTTTTGGAGTTCTATGATAAACAGATCGGCAAGTAAGTAAACAATCTATGATGAGCTTTCACTTGGGGTTAGGGTCTGTAATCTTTACGCAACTAAATATAACATAATATATAAGGAAATGTTCGCTTTACTTGGTGGACATTTTCTTATTTGTTTGTAAAATAATATCAACCCGATGTTAATAATAGTTGCAAAGGTAGGTTATATATGAGAAAGTATTACTTGGACAATATTAGATGGATAACAGTTGTAATCGTTGTTTTATACCATGTATTTTATATGTACAATGCTGAGGGAGTATTAGGAGGAATTGGTCAGATTACCAATCTGACTGTTCAGCCTTACGATATCTTCCAGTATCTTGTATATCCGTGGTTTATGCCGGTGCTGTTTATAGTGGCGGGTATAAGCTCAAGGCTGTATCTGGATAAGCATCTGGATAAGGAATTTATTAAGAGCAGAACTACTAAGCTTCTTGTTCCATCAACTATAGGACTTTTTGTATTCCAGTTTATTCAGGGATATGTAAGTATGCATCTGTCAGAAGGAGCAGCAGAACTGTTATCTTCGGGCGTTCCTAAGTTTGTTATATATCTCATTATGGTCGCATCAGGAAGTGGAGTACTGTGGTTTGTTCATCTTCTTTGGATATATAGCGTTATACTTGTGATTGTAAGAAAGCTGGAGAAGGGAAAACTTCTGGAGGTCGGTTCAAGAACTCCACTGTGGCTGATAATTCTTTTCTTCTTCCCTGTTTGGGGAGCAGCGCAGATACTTAATACACCAATCATATCGGTATATAGATTTGCATTTTATTTTATATTCTTCATGCTGGGCTACTATGTATTTTCAAATGAAGAAGTAATGGATAAAATGAAGAAGTACGCAGTGATTATTTTAGTGATTGGAATAGCGCTTTCTATTACATTTGCAGTATTAAACTTCATCATTCGTGGTGGAACTAACTATGCTGATAAGCCGGTCAACAGAGGACCACTTTACGCAGCATGTGCTTATTTTGGTTCCCTTGCAATGCTCGCAGGTATGGCAAGATATGGAGACTTTAGTAACAGCTTTACAAAGTGGATGAGTAGTCATAGCTTTGGCCTCTATGTATTCCATTATCTTGGAATATCTTCGGTTGCGCTTGTATTTGCGAAAAATGCAATTCTGCCTGCACCTCTTTGCTACCTTCTTAGTCTTGTAGCAGGATTTGTGTTCGGATATGGATTATATGCTATCATTTCCAGGATACCGTTCTTCAGATGGGCAGTCCTCGGAATCAGTAAGAAGAAGGTTCTGAAGAATGAGGGGTAATCCGTGAATGAATGAAATACTATATGGCAGATTGGAAGTACAGTAGAGTAAATAGGAGCTCAAAAATGTTTAATGAAAATATTGTTCGTTTAAGAAAGATAAATCAGATGACTCAGGAGGATATAGCTGAAGCTGTAGGCGTATCCAGACAGGCAGTTGCTAAGTGGGAGAGTGGCGAAACAATCCCTGATCTTGAAAAGTGTAAGCTGATGGCTGAGCTCTTCGGTGTGTCTCTTGATGATCTGGCAAACTATGAACCGGAGGATAATATGGGGCTGGATGTGCCGCCGAAGGGCAAGCATTTATTCGGTATGGTTACAGTTGGAGATAAGGGACAGATAGTTATACCTGCAAAGGCAAGGAAACTGTTTGATATATCACCTGGAGATCAGCTGGTGGTTCTTGGTGATGAGTCACAAGGGATGGCAATTATGAAAGCTAAGGATTTTCTTAATTTGGCAAATATAGTCAGAAAGATTACAGGAAAAAAATGAATGGGAAAAGCTTGTAAACTGACATATTGTTTTTTATTTAAGAACATAAAGTTTGGGAGTGTTCACATGGGTTACAATTTTTTTCATATAAAAGAGGTTTCGGGGGTTTTTAGCAGGAAGCTGGATGATTTTAGGGATTCGCTGGGAGCAGCGATTTCGAAGGGATGCAATATTCCTTTTGCGGACAGCGATATTTCCTATGTTCTGAAGCTTCAGAATGACAGGATCCGCAGTAAGGGTCTGGATTTGGAATACAGTACTTACACCCGGAGAGATCAGGGTGAAAGCAGTAGGTTTATAGCTGCAAGCGACTGGGAGGATGCACATTATCACAGTATGGTCTGCTTCAAATCAACCGGTGTAAAGAGGATTGTGAAGCGGGGTGGCAGTGTGGTCTACCATGATGACATCAGGTCGGTTTTCTACGGTACGATCACGGATGTAACTACAGGTTCACATCCGGACAATGATCCTTACAGCTGTCCAAACTGCGGCTCGGTCTCAACTGTTTCTGCTCTTCAGAATGGCTGTTCGTATTGCGGAACAAGATTCAAGATGGACGAACTTTTTCCGAAGATTACATCTTACTATTTTTTGGAAGATGCAGGCATGACGAAAAAGGAGCTCTTATCCGGATTTCTCAAGTTTTATCCTTTTACTGCAGCTGCTATGTACATTTTATGCTGCATTTTGAAGCCTGAGGTTTACCTTCCATGGAATCTGATTCATAACATTCCGACTCTGATCGGTATGATTTTCGGAATTGGTCTGGGAAGTATTCCGGTAGGTTACATTTTTTATGTTTATTTTCTGTTTATGAGACTCATCTATAAAGCTATAGCTAATGCCGGCAAGATGGGAACCGCAGGTTCAAGAACTAAATTTGAATCCAGAATGAAGCGGATCAGCCCTGAGTTTTCTTATGAATATTTCACCAGCAAGGTTCTGTCCCTTATAAAGACTGCGGTTTTCTCCCGGGATGAGAGTCAGCTTATGTTTTACGGGGGCGGTGCGCTGGATCCTAAAATGAAGGATATTATAGATTTAAATTACGGTGGAGCGCTTGGTTGTAAGACCTTCGTTGAAGAAGGGAACTTCGTTACTGTGGAGACCAGGGCCTACTTCGATGTTCTCTATGCAAATGAAAACAAAGTTTATTCAAAGCCTCAGGTCTTCAGCGCAACATTAAGACGCCGCACCGATATCCCGGTGAATTTTAACTTCTCCATGACCAGGATCGCATGTCCATCCTGTGGAGCAAGTTTTGATGCGACCAGGCTTAAAAACTGTCCGTATTGTGGAAATCAGTACGATGGCATTTCCGATGACTGGGTGCTGATCGATCTTAAGATTTAAATGACAGAAGTCTTTCACGATGTGGGCCGAAGAACATTTCGGTCTTAACAGCATGCATGTTGTAAGAATAGATGGTACATTCAGTAAGATAGATGCACGTTCAGAGGCGCCTTATCGTTCACATCACATCAGCTTAAAAAATATGCTGGAGAAGACTCAGAAGGCATTT
>JAFUVQ010000047.1 GCA_017477505.1 Eubacterium sp. | reverse complement strand
GCTATATTGACAACGGTACACATCGGATTTTCATCGATGAATTTTTTTACCAGTTCATCAAACACGACAGTTCTTGCAACCACTCCACCACTCATTGCAGAATCACTTGCGGCTTTATTGAAATCATAATCAAGCTTTTCAACTATTTCTTCCGCCTTTGAATCCTTAAATTTATTCTTCGGATTTTTGCTGTGCATCGCTCTCGCATAAAAACTCTGAAGCATTGTCTCCGCCGAACCGGTGAGTACAGGCCTTATTTTTTCATCTGACATTTCTATTTTCTCCTTATCAATGTAATAGGCAGTATATCCCGAAATATAATTTGTAAAGTTTCTTCCCTTCTGTTATTATCTATGATCTAAGGTTTAATAAAAGCGCACAATTCACCTTTTATTCTTAAATCCAGGAAGATCAATTACTATTTATATACTTTATCCCTGCTATAAACATTAGCATCCATCCCAGACTTTCAAATCCAGAACCTATCCCTTTAAACGGAAGCGGAATTAGTTCGAATAATTGCCCTATCAACGCCATAACGAGAGGTGCCGCACAAATCCATATCTTAGGAAGTTTTATTATTCCTCTAAGTATCATCCCAACCCAGGCTATAGTCGCAAAGAGATCAAACGCTACAAAAAGAACAATGAAGGGAATAGCTTCAACCATAAACATCCTAATCCAGGAAGACTCTGCAGCTTTCAAATCACCTCCCGACAGTTCATATAAAACGTTAAAATGTTGAATCAATCCTCCACAGGCAATATGAAAATATATGAATGAAAGACATCCTGTAAATAGACTTATATAGAATAGTCTGAGTATACCCTGTTCAAGTCTATTTTTATTATCCTTATTGTTCTCATACAAATATGACATAAATGCCACCGCACCTATGGAAAAAAGAACAGTACCTATCATCCCTGCTACATTAGATATTGCAATTCGAATATCTGATATAGATAACCATCCATCACTTGCCGCTATCCCTATTTCTTTACTCCACGTAGGCTCTATTCCGATTGCGTAATCTCCTATCATACAAAGAAGCATAGCAGGTATCACAAGCTTCATTCTTTTTATAACACTTTGCTTATCATATAAAAACATATATTTATCCTACCTACTCATAAATTCATTTAATCTTTTTGCATACTCCCCTACATGTTCATGTAACATCTGCCCATGCCCTATTCCCTTATATACACGCTTCTTCATTTGTGGAAGATACTTTTTTAGCAGTTTTGCACTTTTCACCGGATATGGTTCATTTTCACCATGCCAGAATACAATCGGATTATGATAATTATTTAATTCCTCCTTGATTGTATATTTATAACAAGCTAATGCAGCGTTACCAACGGTTCTAAGCGTTACCCCTTTATATAGTGTATCTATAATTCCGTAATTCCCCTTACCCATAATACTTTCTACTAGAATCTTTGGTATAGATATACCCTTCTTTATACAACATATAGCTCCCTGAAACATAAGTTTAAAGGGATACGTCATGATTCCCATCTTAATTACAAAAGCAGCATCCAAAAATGTTTTTTCTACTTCTATCTTTCCTCTGCTGATAATCTCTACAGCAATTGTTCCTCCGAGAGAAAACCCAAGGAGCCCATGTAACCTTCCTCCGAGATTTTCATCTACGTACTTTTCAATCTTCTCAGCTTCTATCTCTACTGAAATAAAATCACCAGACTCAGTTTTTGAATGTCCATCCAGCTCACATATAATTACATAATACTCCTTAAGGTACTTAAGTAACGGAATAAAAAGATCTGATGTATTAGCCATTCCATGAATCAACAATAACGATTTATTAGTTTTATTTCCATATGTTAAGAATTTCATTTTCAATAATCTCCATATGTGTGCATGTACATCTTTGTCACATCCGTTTTGAAATATATATATGTGATATTTGTTAGTTATAACTAACATTAAATAATATCATATAACCTTATTCCATGCAAAAACAAAAAACACCATAGAAGCTTCTATATTAAAGCCCCTATGATGTGTTCTTTTATTACTTTAGTTCTTCAATAACCTCTTCTTTTATCTCGAGTTTTATTTCATCTATTCTCTTGAATATATCTGCAACTGTTTCTGTCTCATCTGCTGGAAGCTTTTTCTTGCCCTTTGACTTTACATTTTCTTCCATCTCAGCATTTCTCTTCTCGATATCCTTTTTGAATAACGCTTTAAATAGTACTCTGACTGTAGGCTGTATAAAGAAGAGCTGGGTAAAATATGCAAATAGGAAATTAAAACATACAAGTTTTAACCAGTTAGCAAGAAGTGTCCATATATTAAATCCTGCATAATATGGATAATACAGCCAGGCTGCTATGAAACTCATGGCTGGACACATTATTCCAACAGTAGCACATATAATCGCTGTCTCAAATATCATAGGATGATTCTTCTGAGGATTGAATATCCTGCTTGCCAGCTTAAATGACATCGGACTACCAACTACATTTTCCAGTGTATATGCAAGACAGAACTCGATTAGAATAACAGCCCATATAGGCATCATTCTGCCAAGCATATATACTCCGCCCTGCTTATTTATCGCTCCTAATACTGTTCCTTCACCGGTTACCTGCATAAGGATATTTCCATTCACTACATACAGACTATAGAATACATATGCATGAACTGTAATAACTACAGTCAGGAACGCAAATACCATTCTTTGAAATTGATTTCTCGGCATAACTTTTTCCTCCATTTTCTGAATCAAAACAAAAAGACACACATAGCGCTGCCACGCACCTGATTACCAAATACTGTGTACCGTAATCAGATTTACGTGCCATGCACTACATGTGTCGTTCAGATTCTTATTTTTTTTACCTCGATGATTTTAACACCTGATTTTTTGTAAAGTCAAGCAAAAAACTAAGTCAGTGAAGTTCTGTAATCCAGTCCTTCGCTCTTAAGACTTTTTAACGTCTTTGTTATAAAGTAAAATGCTATTACAAATGCTAGTATATCTGAAACCGGCATAGAATAAAGCACTCCATCCAAGCCGAAGAATCTTGGAAGAAGAATAGCAAATCCTACTCCAAACACTATCTCTCTCATCATTGATATAATCGTAGATTCCTTTGCTTTTCCAACTGACTGAAGGAATATGAATGTTCCCTTATTCACAGTTGCCAATACCATCATACATAGATATATTCTAAAAGATTTTACTGCAAAGTCAGTATAGTATACGCTTTCATTTGCTGCCCCGAATATTCCAATAAGCTGTTTCGGTATCAGTTCAACTATCAAAAGCGCAACCAGACCAAGGATTGCTTCACACTTAAGCAGCAGTAAGAACAATTCTCTTACTCTGTCCTTTCTTCCGGCACCCACATTATATCCAACTACAGGAATACAGCCTGCTGCCATACCTACAGCTATAGAAATTACTATCTGGAAGAATTTCATCACTATTCCAACTACAGCCATCGGAATCTGAGCGTACTCGGTCTGTCCGAAGATTTCATCCATAGATCCATACTTACGGAGCATGTTATTAATTGCTGCCATAGCTGCTACAAGAGATATCTGTGAAAGAAGGGATGTAACTCCAAGCGGAATAAACTTCTTAATGATTTTCATATCAAGCCTGAAGCTTACTTTACTTAGCTTTACCTGCTTCATATGAAGCAGATACCATATAGCAAGGACCGCCGTCACTATCTGTCCCATATCAGTCGCAATAGCTGCGCCCATCATTCCCCATTTAGTTCCAAATATAAATATCGGATCAAATAATATATTAACTACTGCACCTATAACCGTTGATGCCATAGCGAACTTCGGGCTACCATCAGAACGTATTACGGGATTCATAGCCTGACCAAATACATAGAACGGAATACCCATAGTTATCCAGAAGAAATACTCTTTTGATTCATTAAATGTTTCTTCATTTACTCTTCCACCAAACATAGTGAGAATCTGATTTTGAAACAAAAGATAGATGAGCATGATAACTATGCCTGCACCAATCCCGAGAACTACAGCATTTCCAACACTCTTAGCTGCATTTACCTTTTCCTGTCTACCAAGACATATGGATGTAAATGCACAAGCTCCATCTCCTATCATAACTGCAAAGGCAAGTGCAACTACAGTAAGAGGAAATACAACCGTATTAGCTGCATTACCATAAGAACCAAGATAAGAAGCATTTGCTATAAACAACTGGTCCACGATGTTATAAAGTGCCGCTACAAGCAGTGATATGATGCACGGTACCGAATACTTCTTCATAAGGTTTCCCGGGTTCTCATTAAGTAAAATGTTTTCGTTTTCTTTCATGACTTGACCATCCTTTTATAATTTTAGGCATACAAAAAGCACAGCGGAGATATCTGCCAACGGAGGTAAGGTCTACCAACCGCGGACATCTCTACTGTGCCTGCATTTTTATTAACTTTGTGTATTTTACACCTTATTTTTTTTTAAAGTCAAGAAATAAATAATAGCATTCCAGTTATTAAAATGCATATTCCCATTGTCACATAACCTTCTTTCGTAATAGCCTTCCAAGGCTTGTATTTGCCTTCAAACCGGCTTCCATGCATTTCTATCACACTCTTCCTGAAGAACAGCACTACGAGTGCTATAAAGAGTATTATAGTTGCTACAAAAACAACAAATATAACTGCCGCTGGTATTTCAGTGAATTTCACATATGATAACAATACATTTATCGTATTAAACAGTAAGTGCATTATCATTGTATATACCAGATTATCTGTCGCTATTCTTACTACCGCAAAAAGAAGCCCGAAGAAGAATCCGTATAGTACGGATCCAAGTGAAAAGTGAAGCAGAGCGAAGAATAAACTGCTTATCATTATTCCTGCCCTAACATCCACCTTACTGTATGCTCCAAGTATCACCCCTCGGAATACGAATTCCTCAACCACTGCAGGTACGACTGCATATACCACTATTGCCATCATGATGGGATATGTATTTACATCCTCTGCGGAATCAGCTCCGGCATTTGATAGTACTCCCGCCAGGGCATTTAGCAGAAGTGCTATAGGTACTCCGCAAACAGTTATCAGCGATATATTCAGCATTTTTCCAGGTTCTAATTTCTTAAAGCTTATAGGAATATCTATCTCATCTCTATGCTTTCTCCATAAAAAAAGTGAGAACAGAAATGTCATAAAGTAGATAGACATCTGTGCTCTCACTGTTCCGAAGAAGAGTATTGTCATTATTCCCACCACCTCGAAAATGATGCAGAACAAGAATGTTATATTAGCGAGTTTTATTAGTGTGTAGTCCCAGGGATTATCCTTTAGTCTCTTCCCTCGTTTTTTTCTTGAGTTATCACTCACTGTAATCTTATTAAATGGTCTCTCAACTCTTATATCACTCATCATCTATTCCTGCACCTTTTCCTTTCTTCCCTAGTTTAGGACTCCCTTTGTCAGGTTCCTTGTCCGACTTTTCCTTTACCTGCTTCTTCTTATGTTCAATCATATTTTGGAGATAGTTTGTTATGTCATCATAGGCGATATTATTCTGCTTACAGAATGCTATAACAGTCTCCTTATCTTTGAACTCACCTATAGCCTGATTCTTTATAAGGTCCTCACCCGGCATCTTTATATCGGCTATAAGAAGATATTTGGCATTTTCAACATTTTTCTTAATCTTAAAGTTGGAATACCTTGCTCCCGGAAAAGCCTTTCCCGTACTTATCTGCTTTTTATCATCTGTACGAGTTTCTTCTTTTTCAGCAATCTTTCCAGGCTGTTTATCTTCTTTGGGTTCTGTATTATTGATACGGTTGTCAATCATGTTATAGTTCTGTTCTTCGATCTCCTCAACCTTTGCAAGAGGCTTATATTCATCAAGTTCTTTTAATATTTCCTTGGCTCGGACGATGATTTTATCTTCGGCTTCTCCATCGGCTATGGCATCCTGCAGATACTTTTTAAGACTGTCAGTCTGTCCATCCATGATACAGGCTGTTAATTCCTCTATATGAGCAGCACAGTCATCAACAGTATCATTATACTCATAGGTATCATAGTCCTGTCCCCACTCATCAAGCTTTGCAGCTATAGCATGTGCTCTCTTATAATCCTCATTTTCCATTACCACATTTTGCTCACTTTGTGCATTGACATCAACTTGACTTGAAATTGACATTTGTTTGGATTTTTCTTCAAGGTACGCTTCAACCCCCGGAAGATATTCAGCAAGCGTTCCCGACTCCTGCGGTAAAATGGGATTGATATCCACTTCGACACCACCGATGCTTAGTTTTTCTTCATTTAGCAGATTAAATAAGGAATCCTCCCTCTCTCCGTCTCCATGAATCTCCACTACAACATCAATGTCAGAATTGTCATTTTTAAGTCCTCTGGACCTGCTACCAGTGAGAACCGCATCTATAGCAGTTGCATCTATGTCATAATCCGCAAGTATTCCTTTTACAGTGGATAATACATCCTGCTCAATATCTGAAGCAGACCTGTCATCTATCTTATGGAATAACTCATCTGTCCTAGCTCTGAACTTTTCTATAACGCCAGGTTCCTGAGTTTCAGCTTCGTGAGCTGCTTTTACTTTATCATTTTCCTTACTATCCACCTGATTGCTTAATTCCTTAAAATTATCTACAACTTCAAATGTATCCTCCGGTTTTATATTTCCTGCAACCTGATCTATTACCACCGGATAGATAAGCGGACGGAGTCTCTGTACATCAGGCTCTTTCAGTTCTTCCACAAGGCTGTTTACAACTTCATCAATTCTGGCACCACTATCAGGATATTTATCACCATATAGAACACCGAAATCTTCATCGCATATCATATACTCCCAGTCCTTGCCATCAGATTCAACGGATATATATCTGTCGGCTATCTTTACTGCAAGGGCTTTAGTATCATCATCTATCTTCTCTACTGCTGATTCTTCGCTGCTTCGTTCAGATGTCTTCTCATTATTTCCATTCTGAGTTTGTGAGCTTCCATTCTCGGAAGGCTGTCTATCTCCTCTGCCCTCTCGTTCATTTCTATGGACGCTTTGTGCATTGCTTCCTCGGTCATCTCCACCGTCTCCTCCGATACGTAACTCATCTGTTCTTCTGGTGTCAGATTCTTCATCATTTCTTCCTTGCTCATGTTCTTTTCCATGGTTATTACCTCCGTCTATATTATTATTTGTTATATTATTTTCGACTAAATTGTTTTTTGTCCCTATGCCAATATCTTCTGCATCACGCAATGCTTCGCGTCTATCCCTTGCATCCTTATACATCTCATTCATCTGATTTAAATTAGCGCCCTGAATAGCTGTCTGAAGTTCAATGTTAAGAACTGCATCCTTTATATTCTTCGGAAGATTGTCCCGACCACTTTCCATCATTTCCACGGCTTTATGTATTTCTTTAAGTGAGATCTGCATATCATAGTAATTATCATTCATCGCGCTCTTCAGAACCTTCATATAGTCAACATCATCTATAGAATCGTTATCCTCAAGAAAGTAATTCATATTCATTCTTTCTTCAATGCGGATACTTAGTTGCATCTCTATATCATGTTCTGAAACATATGTATCAATCCCGGACTGCTTAAAGAGGTCCATAATACCATTTACAATCTTTGCTTCAGGTAAATGCTTTATATCAGCATCAATGATGTAGCTGTCAGTAAGTCCTCTGGTCTGCCTGAGTTCAGGCTTCTGTCCTATATCCACATCATTATCCCACCTAGACACTCCATCTATCATTCCATTTTTAGATAGCTTTTCAAATGCCTGGGTAATCCTATTTCCATCTCTCTCATTTACATATTTATCAATGAGCTTGGGAGCGAGATATCTGCCTTTATGGATAAAGCGTCTCATCATTCTTCCAAGAGCCTTGCTTCTATCCAGATCTACAAAATGTACATTTACTTTGTAGCCTTTATTTTTAGCAGGCAGCACATAATCCTGGATAAGTTTATTTGCATCACTTCCTACCTTTGGAAGAACGATATTTTTACCCTGATTAAGTGCATCCAGATATACAGACTTTTCTATCATCTGTGATTCTTCGTGAACTACACCTGCACCCCAACCCTTATTGAATTCCGGAAAGAGCCTCTTAGCCTCATCGTTATCAATAAGCATTGAATGGTTTTCTTTTGAAATTGTTTCTACGATTGCGGAAGATTTCCCAGAAGCGGGAAGACCGATTACTATGTCAAGGCGATTGCCTCTCTCGACATCTTCATTATAGACCGTATTACCATGGTCGTCAACGAGAGGTTTTCCCTTTTCATCAGTACTTATCGAACCGTAATTACTTAGTATTTCAAATACATGTTCTTCTATCTGTTCTCTGTCTTTAAGCAGTATTGTTGGAGTCTGATGCGACACGCAGGTGGCTGCTGTTATCATCTCCGGAGTATTGTTTATCTCTTCGATTGAAACATACTCTCCTCTGTCACATCTTTCCAGTATATCCTGCAGCTCATCACTGACTGGAAGCCCGGTAAGAGCTACTATATCTCTTTTTTCTTCTTGTTCCATATACTTTCCTTTCCGCCCGAAGGCAAAATAAAAGCGCCTACAAGTATTTCTACTCATAGACGCCTTGACGCTGTTAATATATTTTATTTTGCTTTTTCAAATCCTTCTTAACCATATACTCAGATAACCTGTTCATTTTTATGCTTATTATCAATACTATTAGATACCGTAATTCTATTGTCAGCTTGCTTTAAATCCACTTGGCTTTTCTTTTCAGAAATCCTATCAAATATAGAAGTTACATTACCTTTCTTTTCAGTATCGTCTATGATAGCCGCTTCTTTGGATTTTTCTGTATGCTCATTGCACACATCTTCTGATTTTTCTTCCGTAACTTCATCTTTCTCGGCACCGGTTTCATCCATATTGAGAAGTGTATTAAGTTCATTTAGACGATCCAGTTTCTGAGCCAGTTCTTCTTCCTGCTTGAAGGGTTTTGTCACTTCCACCTTTGCAGTTTCAAGCTGGGTTTCTGTATTAGAAAGCTGTTCTTTAGCTTTCTCTAGCTTACTTTCTATACCACTAAGAACATTATTAAGTCTGGTCATATTTCCTACCGGATCTGAACCTATATCCATGTGATATGTCATAGCTCCCTTTATAGCAAGATCAAACTTCTTTTCAAATGCATCAAAAGATACTGACAGCTTGAAACCATGATACTCTCCAACCTGGAGTGAGTCATGAAATGATTTCATACCCTTGCACATATCTATGAGCGCAGCTCCTGCTTCCTTCCTCTCAGTATAGATCTTAGAAGCAATCTGTATCTCGAAAGGTTCTTTTACCTCATCCTTCTTTTCCGAAATTTCGGATTTTTCTCCCTTTGCATCATTTTTCCGGATTTCTGGAATTGATACCTGCTCTGCTTCCTGAAATGATATCTGCTCAGTCTCTTGCGTTTTTACTCTCTCAGCAAGCTCTGCCTTACTTTCTTTAAGATGTGCTATATCTATTTCATATCCCTGGATTCTGCCTTTCATGTCCGCTATCCTCCTTGGATAATTCTTTGATATATCATCCTCAAGTCTGTATTTCTGGCTGGTATGATTTGCCTTTAAAAGCTTCAGCTTCGATACCTGGATGTCAAGGTCCATCTTCTCTTTGATATATGGATTACCGGTACAGAGAGCTTTAACTTCAGCATATGTTAGCGCAGCTTCATCTACATCCTCACAGCTTCTTACTGGACTCTTGGAAGTCATTATCTGACCGATAAACTTCTGTTTGTTCTCAATAACCTGCCAGGAATAGCTGTCAAATGTTCCCTCAGTCACATAACGGAATATCTTGACCGGTTTTCCCAGTTCTTTATACATATTTCCCTGACGTATGATACGACCTTCCTGCTGTTCTATGTCAGACGGTCTCCATGGTACGTCCAGATGATGCAGTGCTATAAGTCTGTCCTGGACATTTGTACCAGCTCCCATCTTCTGAGTTGAGCCAAGCAAAAAGCGAACCTGTCCGCTTCTCACTTTAGCAAACAAATCCGCTTTCTTTGTTTCTGTATTCGCACTATGTATAAATGCTATTTCTTCCGGTGGGACTCCTTTTTCAATCAGCTTATCCTTTATATCTTCGTACACCGAAAATGAGCCATCTCCTTTAGGTGTAGAGAGGTCACAAAATATTAACTGAGCGCCTTTATTCGGTGTCTCTTCCTGATATATCTCAAATGCTTTCTCAACACATGCAGATGCCTTGGAGTTTTCATTTTCTGGAAGCATATCTGATATAAGTCTCTGATCCAGTGCAAGCTTACGTCCATCATTTGTAATCTTAAGCATGTTATCGACTGATGCATCCACTCCGCCATTTCTGACTATCTCTGCTCTATCTGCAAGTGCTTTCACCATTTCCTTCTGTTCTTCCGATGGCTTCAATACTACATTTTCAAATACTGCATCCGGCACATCCAGTTTCAGCATATCCGGAGTCTTTATATCTGCACTTTCTTTGAAG
>JAFUVQ010000046.1 GCA_017477505.1 Eubacterium sp. | reverse complement strand
AGTAAATCTTTGTCGTAAGGGGCGGTGTCAACCGTCCCATGGTGCGACCCCACGGAAGTTACACCGACAAAATGTAGGAGTTATTGCAACGAACTACAGGGGAGTCGCAAGCCACGTACCTTTAGGTGCGTGGTAGTTGACTTGCATGTCACCTCTCTTTCTCAGATTGATTCATGCATTATACACCCATGACAGATTGGCTGATTTTTATGTTCTCAGTATTTTTTAAGACGTAGTCGGTCATAGAAAAATAGTTTCTTCTATGATATCATTAGAGCTATAAACAAGTATTGGAGGAACTTGCATGAAAGTATTCAAATTAAAGGTAGCAATTAAAGATACTCACCCGCCGATATGGAGAAGGGTTATAGTTCCGGCAGGCATCAGCTTTTCACAGCTTGCATTTATTCTAAATGAAGCTATGGGATGGTTTGGTGGACATCTCAGTTCTTTCAAAGTAGATAACTGGTTTGAATTCTACGATGATGCAGATGAATATATGGATGGACCATTTGATTCAGAGGTTCTGGAGGCTGGCGAATACTGCATAGATGAATTTCTCGATAGGGAAGATATTAAGTCATTCAGATATACTTATGATTTTGGAGATAACTGGGAACACATCGTTACCATTGAAGACCGTATGGAAAATTATGTCGGAGCATGTCCTGTTGTAATCAAGTATAAGGGAGATACTCCTTGGGAAGACTGCGGAGGTGTCTGGGGTTTCTATGATATGCTGGAGACTCTTAATAATCCGGATGCCGATGATTATGAGGATATAGTAGAATGGACCGGCGGTGCACTTCGACCATATGATATGGAAAGTATTAATAATGACTTTGCCCAAATTGAGCTTTTCAAAAAATCTCATAAGCCTATGACAACTGCCGAGGTTTATGAAGCATACTTTGATGATGGAAGTCTTTATAAGATTGATTTTCCAAAGCCATTTACTAAATATTATTATGATGGGTTTGATGAGTTTGAAGATTATGATGAAGATATAATGGATGGCGACAATTCTGGTGGTATTTCTGAATTAGCAGAAATACTTCAGGATGAATACGAAGAATTACAGAGCCTGTTACTAAAGAAACAGTTAACAGCGATTGATAAGTCGAGAATACAGGAAATGCTCCTATCAGATCAAATGGAAATTGCCACATTAACTATAATGAATAGCAGATTAGTTGAGAAGTTAATGAATGTGATTGGACCGAAAGAAACGGAAGCATTCTTAAAAAAGATAATGAGTGGACTAAATAACATATGAATTGTTGTTAAAAAAAGAAATAGTATTGTCATCTCTTGTTATTATGATTATACTTTATTTATATCAGTAACAATATAAGCAGACTCTCGGAGGAACTCTTATGGGAATTTATCTGAATCCAAGTATACGTTCTTTCAGTATGGCATATAATTCTGAAATATATGTAGATAAGACCGGTCTCATTTCATACACAAACTCTGTGTTATGTACCAGCCAGCGTTTCTTATCAGTGTCCAGACCCAGACGATTTGGCAAATCATATGCTGCTGATATGTTATGCGCTTATTATGGACAGACTGAAAGCCGTGATATCTTTGGTAAATGTAGAATATCAAAATATGATAACTGGGATAAGTATCTTGGAAAGTTTGATGTGATCCGTCTGGTTATGACAAAGTTTTTCAAGAGTAATGTGACAGCTTCGGATGCTCTCAGTAAAATGCAGAAACTGGTATGTAAAGAAATCTGTTCTGCAAATCCTGATGTTGAGTATGAGGATAAAGAAAATCTTATCCAGGTTATTGAGGATGTTTATTCAGCTACTGACAAGCAGTTTGTAATAATCATTGATGAGTGGGATGCCATTTTCAGAGAAAGAAAGGATGATAAAGAAGGTCAGATTCTGTACCTTGACTTCTTAAGAGATTGGTTAAAGGATAACGATTATATAGCTTTGGCATATATGACAGGAATCCTTCCGATAAAGAAATACGGTAAGCACTCAGCTCTGAATATGTTTGATGAGTATTCTATGATAACTCCTATGCAGTTGGCTGAATATACAGGATTTACAGAATCTGAAGTCCAGGAACTTTGTAAAAAATACGATATGAGCTTTGATGAGGTATCTGACTGGTATGATGGCTATCTCATCAGTAACAGCGTTCCAATTGAGAAAAGAAAGCTATACAGATCCGGTGAATATACTGAATACAGATTTCCAATATACAACCCACTTTCAGTGGTAAAGGCGATGCGTACAGGTGTCATCGATGATTACTGGAGTAAAACCGAGAGCTACGAGGCGCTTGCTGATCTGATAGCCATGAATTACGATGGATTAAAAGATGATATTGCAATAATGATGGACGGCGGAAGTGTTAAAGTAAACATCTCCAGTTATCAAAATGACATGACTTCATTTAACAATAAGGATGATGTACTTACACTTCTTATCCATCTGGGGTATCTTTGCTATGATAATGTAGAGAAGACGGTTTTCATTCCGAATAAAGAAATCATTGAGGAGTTTAATACTTCAACCAAAGGCGATAACTGGATTGGTACATTTAAATCTTTCCAAATATCAAATGAATTAATCTCCGCAATCTGGTCGTTAAATGAAGAAAAGACAGCCGAACTGATAGAACTTGCTCATGACAGGGCCGGAAACAAAACATACAATGATGAAGCCGCGTTAAGCTATGGTATTCAGTATGCATTATATGCCGCTCAGAAATATTATACTACCATACAGGAACTTGATTCCGGAAAAGGATATGCTGACCTTGTTTACCTGCCATCTCCAAGATATCCTGATAAACCAGCATTACTGATGGAACTCAAGTATAACAAAGATGTACAGACTGCCGCTGATCAGGTAAGAGCAAGAAACTATCCTCAAGTTTTAGAACACTACGCGGGAAACCTTCTCGTAGTAAGCATTAACTATGATAAAGATGCAAATGGTGAGAGTTATAAGAAACACAGCTGCAAGATAGAAAAACTTTGAGTAAAATTTTAGAAAACCACCCAAAATGTTGATACGTCAACATTTTGGGTGGTTTTTTGTTGATGAATCAACATTTTCCGAGTTTAACACTTATTATATCTATAGGCTCTGATTTCACTCTCCGTAAAGGTGACAGGCACTTAACAGTTTCAGAATTCATCACACTGTTTATAAAACATGATTGTCGTAGGAGCCAGGCATTGCGGCCATGGCGGATTATTCTGTTGACAGTCGTATAAACAAAAATTGTTAACAAATTGGCGCTACAAATGCAAGTATTTTACATTAAATGTTTACTTTTGTGAGGCCATTTTCCGCTTGACATGGATGGTTCTTGGCGTATTATTAAATAAGTCAGTTCAAGGAGAGGTGCCTGTCACTTAATAGTTTGTTCATATATAGGGCCTGTTGTCAAGTGAAATTTGCCGTAAAGGTGACAGGCACTTAACAGTTTTGTCATATTTTTTTATGAGTGACGGGGATTCTGTATCTTATCAGCCGATGGACAGCGAAGGCATATCTGTAACACGAATTATCATTTCGCATTTATCGGTTGTTGACAAGACGGTGATCAGTGCGGATGACAGTTACAATGGAGAGAAAAGCATCACTTCCGGCGCCGAGATTCATTTGAATGTTTACACTGCAGATAATGCGGGAATTGAAGCGGGGACGGATTAAAGACAGTTACGACTGATGGGATTATCAAAGCCGGTTATGATTTAAAAACGGGGGATTAGCATATGAAGACGATTACACTCGGAACTACAGGCATTACGGTGCCACAGAATGCTTTTGGGGCACTGCCGATACAGAGAGTTGATTTAGAGACAGCAGTAAGGCTTTTAAGAGGGGCTTACGATGGAGGGATGCGTTTCTTCGATACTGCAAGAGCGTATTCAGACAGCGAGGTCAAGATGGGAGAGGCCTTCGGGACTGTGGAAGGGATGAGGGAGAAGATATACATTTCCTCAAAAACACAGGCAACAACACCGGAGAAATTCTGGGAAGATCTTGAAACAACGCTCAAAAATCTTAAGACGGATTATCTTGACATTTATCAGTTTCATTGCGTGAAGCAGTGTTACAGGCCGGGGGATGGAACCGGAATGTATGAGGCGATGCTGCAGGCGAAGGAACAGGGCAGGATACGGCATATAGGAATAACGGCACATCTTATAGGAGTGGCGGAGGAGATAGTAGAAAGCGGGTTGTATGAGACGCTGCAGTTTCCATTTTCATATCTCTCGTCAGAAAGGGAGATCAGCCTTGCAAAACGCTGCGAGGAAGCGGGAATGGGCTACCTTGCCATGAAGGGGCTCTGCGGCGGACTTCTGACAAACAGCGAAGCGTGCATGGCATTCATGAGCCAGTATAATGTGCTTCCGCTCTGGGGCATACAGAGAGATTCGGAACTTGCCGAATGGCTGAGCTTCTTTGACAGAGAAGTCAGCATGACAGAGGAAATCGCCGCATTTATAGAAGAAGACCGAAAAGACCTTTCAGGCGAATTCTGCCGTGGCTGCGGATACTGCGCACCATGCACAGTGGGGATACAGATCAACAACTGCGCCCGCATGATACAGCTCATCCGCCGCGCACCTTCAGAGGGCTTCCTGTCCGAAGAATGGCAGGGCCTCATGGGCAAGATCGACGACTGCGTCGACTGCGGCCTCTGCAAGACCAGATGCCCGTACGGCCTCGACATCCCAACACTCCTCAGAAAAAACCTGCAGGACTACCGCGAAATCCTTGCCGGCAAAGTCACCGTATAAGGTGCCTGTCACTAGTATAAGGTGCCTGTCACTTAACAGTTTGTTCATAAAAAAGTGCCTGCTGCTATGCGGTATTTACCGCAAAAGTGACAGGCACTTAACACACGGATTATGAAACAGCTACATACATAGTCTGGATAAAGAGGTACATTTTACAGTGTATAAAAATGATAATAAATACAAACGAACCGTTTTTGTTCTGAACAAAAAATACATGTATTATATGGTTCCTGCGATGCTTTCTGCAGTGGGTCTTTCCTTATGTGAATTTGCTGACAGTATGATTGTTTCACATTTGCTCGGTTCGGATGCTTTCGCCATCATCAACCTCGGAACGCCAATTGTATTTGCAATATCTCTGCTCTACACTGTGACTGGAGTTGGCGGTTCTCTCTTGTTTGCTGAATGTCTGGGGAAGAAGGACAAGGAAAAATCTGATTATTATTTTACGGTATCAACAATAATGGCTTTATTCTCGGGCATATTACTTTTTGCATTGCTGACAGCCTTACATTCCTGCATTGGCGTCGTTTTCGGTTGTCCTGATGAATTAAGAGCAGAGTTTGATATTTATATCCGTGTGCTTAGCTTTGTAGTGCCCGTAGGTGTCCTGCTTATGCACATAACATATTTTCTTACAGTTGTTGGAAAGCCATTCCTTTCCATGTGGCTTGTCGTCTCAGCAAATCTATTAAATATTATTCTGGATATTATCTTTATTCGTGGATTCAATAAAGACTGCGAAGGCGCAGCGTTGGCCACACTGGTCTCATATGTCATTATTTTTATTATCATGCTCTTTGTATGGCGCTTTGGAAGAATACCTTTATCATTGTCCAGGTCCCATGAAATATGGCAGGGCGTAAAAGATATTCTAAAGAAGGGAGTGCCTTCGGGAAGTGTACAGGTGGGTTACCTGATAACGACAGTTTTCTGTAATTATTTTATGAATCTGGCATTTGGACTATGTGGAATTGTTGCCATGTCTCTGTTTGCCCAGTTGGATTCATTTGTCTCTATAGCTCTTACTGGAATCGTTGACAATAACGCTTCCTTTGCTGCTATGTTAAGAGGTGAAGGTGACCACTACGGGATTCTCAGTCTGACAAAGCGGGTTACTATAATGATCGTGCTTATTTGTTCCGTTTTGTCTATTATTTTTGCTTTGTTCCCACAAAACGTTGCCGCTTTATTTAATATTCATGATCAGGATGCACTGAAGCTGATCAGCAAACTGATTCTTATATATGTTCTTCACTACCCGCTCCGTTCTATTCTTTTGGTACTCAGAGATATCTACAATACCTTGGGCAGAAGCATGTATGCCACGATACTGGGCATACTGGATAAGGGTATATCAATCCCTCTTTTAGGCAGCGTACTGTATATTATGTTTGGTGGTTACGGACTTATTGCTTCCTTTCCGATAAGTATGGTTCTGATACTTTCCTTCATAGCTGTGAACAATTATAGAATCGTTAAAAAATCAAATGGAAGATATTCACCTGTTCTGCTTCTGGATGAGAATTATCCTTTAAAAGCTATCTGCAGCTATTCCGTTAAAACTTTGGAAAATGCTGCTGATATCGGTCAATGGATAGGTAAAAGTCTTGCCGAAAGCTCAACGGATTATAGGATATCTGATAAATTATGTCTTGCTGCTGAGGAAATAGCAATATATATAATTGAAAAGTGCGGAACTGATACTGCTGTTGATTTTCTCGTAAGTACAAACTGTGATGAATATATCCTCACATGCAGAAGCTCCGGAAAGCCATTTTCTATTTTAAAAAAAGAAAATGAAGAACTATCACCTAATGAGTTGATTTTGACTGAATTATTCAAAATCAGGCATGAATATATCTTTGGACTAAACTCAACCAGTCTTACAATCGGAACAAATATAAAATGAAAAGAAGAATTGTTGTTACGGAACCGATGTCAACGGCGTTTAGCTTTCTCGATGATATCATACAAAGAGGTTATGAGCCTGTCATACTTGAATCCTATATCCCTGAAGGTTATGCCAGAAGGCTAATGGATGAGGAAAGAAAGATCAAGTATTCCAGGATAAATTATCCCATAACTATCATAAAAGAAAATCCGGATTACGAAGTAACTCTGCGGGAAATCCAAAGCCTTGACCCTTTGCTGGTACTTGTTGGCGGTGAAGAAGGAGTCATCATTGGCACTCGGCTTGCAGACGACTTGAATCTGCCCGGAAATCCTTATAAAAATATAGCAAAAATGACTCAAAAAAGTGTCATGCATAATACTCTTAAAGAAGCCGGGCTGAGATATATTCAAGGTGAAGAAGTTAATTCTGTAAATGACTGCCTTTCATTTCTTGAAAAAACAGAAAATGAAGATATTGTTCTTAAGCATGTTCACGGAGTTGCTTCAGTAGGCGTTCATATGATACATGGCAAGGAGGAACTTATAGCTGCATTCCGGCAGGAGAAAACAGCCGAGAATATGTTCGGAGAGAAGGAAAATCGTCTTATGCTGCAGGAACGTATATTGGGTGAAGAGTATATTGTGAACACGATCAGCAGAAACGGTGTACCGGCTTTGACGTCATTGTTCAGATATTATAAACTAAAGACTGCTTCGGGATTTTGGGTATATAGAGGACTTGAAGGAGTAACAGAGATCGGGAATAAAGAGAAGGAGCTTATCGAATATGCTTTTAATACGGTCAGAGCTCTTGGAATAACGGACGGACCCGTTCACGGCGAGTATATGATCGATAAGTATGGTCCCGTCCTGATTGAAGCAAATTGCCGGGTAATGGGCGGAAGCGTTCCGAGTGGATTTCTTGATAAAATGCTCGGATATCATGAAACATCTGTGGTACTGGACTCTATGCTTGATCCGGATTTCCATAGAGCTTTTCAGCAAAAACCTTATCATCCCATAAGAAAAGGTTATATCAAAGACTTCTACTCTAAAAAGGACAAAGACATCTCTTCTTCCGGAATTGTCCCGATACTTATTAATATGAAATCTTTCTATTCCGGATGGGTGAATAATGCGGGTTTAACAGATAAAATCAAAGAGACGATCGATCTTGAGACGGAAACCGGCTGTGTATATTTGATTCATGATGACTCAGAAAGTACAAAAAAAGAATTTGAAATCCTAATGCTCATAGAAGAAAAATATCCGGAATTATTGCACTCGGATTCTCCTCTTTTTCTCCCTCCGGAAGACGATTCAAATCTTTCACCCGAAATACTGGATATTCTGCACGGTGACACGGAAACTCTGATCAATGATATCATTTCATGCTATAGAAAAGGATCAAACATAAATCAGATTGTCCCGGAAAAGCTGATAAACGCTAACTCCTATAACCGGGAAATCATGGATATACTAAAAAGAATCAGCGGATGAAAATAGTATCTAAACAGCACCTCTCGGGGTGCTGTTTTGCATGTGCTGAAAAGTTGTGACGCGATTTAGGCATTTCCTTCTAATATGGATATGAACTTAAGATTTTGATATAATGCAGAGTGAGTCAACTACTCCGACTTATAGAAGTCGGAGCTTGTAACTACCCTGTGGTATAACGATTGTTAGCAATCTTCCACATTTATTACCTGATTAATCAAGCTGGTGTTACATCATGGGATAGCTGACAATATCCCTTACAAACCAGATATACTGGTCTGTAACTCTACAAGGTACTCAATTCCCATTCGGTAGAGATTCATTGCCCCTATACGGTCATCGTTGGATGTGTAACCACAATTCTTACAACAGAAGATATGTCTTTGCTTATCTCTGTTTGCTTTGTCGATATGGCCGCATTTAGGGCATGTCTGACTTGTATAGCGTGGATTTACTTTAATGACTTTTTGTCCATGCTCATTAGCCTTGTAAATAAGTTTTTGTTCTAAGTCATAATAAGACCATGAAACAGAAACATATCTATCGTTAACACGGACACGCTCAGTTGCAGAACGTATTCCACCCAGGTCTTCAAGGACATGAAGTGTACCTTTTGGATTGGATTCAACGAGTGCCTTACTAATGCAATGATTTACATCCTGCATCCAACGGTTTTCTCGTTGTCCGATAGCTTTCAGTCTACGCCTTGATGACGGAGTACGTACCTGCTGAAGTTGTTTGCGTAAATTTTTATAATGGGCACGTTTCTGTTTAATCTGATTGCCGCTGAAGAATGTTGTCTTGCCGTTACTTCCATAAGAAGATGTAATAAACCGTATTCCTCTGTCGTGACCTACGACATTGCAGATATCGGCATCCTTTACTTCATCGGAATCAAAACTAACTGATATGTGTAGGAAAAATTTACCGTGTTTGTAAACAACTTTAGCAGTTCCGAAACGATAGATGGATTTATCAAAATACTGTTCCATACCAGATTTGGCATAATCTGCTTTGATTCGACCGTGTAAAGTGCCTACAGAAAATTTATCTTGGTTAAGAGAGTAATCCCTATTCCACGATAAAGTCATCTGAGGTGTATTATATTTGCATTCTGTCCAGTCAAATCCGTTAGACTTATTTGTTTTGTAAGAACCGATAACCGTTCTTACGGCATTACAAGCCATTTGTGACGGAAGATTATATTCTGTACGGACAGTATCATAAGTATGTTTCTGAACAGACACCTGTGATAAATCCTTGGTAGTGTAAACGTAATGAGAGATATAATTGCAGGCATCAGAATAAGCCCTCATGCTATCAGCTAAGAGAGTTTTGTCGCTATCTGATGGATAAATTTGCAATTTAGCTGTTTTTGTTAATTCCATTCGTAACACCGCCTGTATTTCACTAATGATATTATATCATATTTTTTAGAGAAACACGATATGATTATTAGTAAAACAGCGATTCCTCCCACCACTTATAGAAGTGGGGGATTCCTCACTAAATTTAGTTGAAGCAGGAATATCCGGCTTCAAATACGAAGTATTAAGTCAGAGTAGTTTACAGTACATAGAAGGGATGATGGCAATGAGTGTAAATGTTTATAGCGGGATTGACCTTCTTCCGACCGGAAGGGCAAGTGAGAAGATTACTGAAGGGTGTATGGTTCTGGAAGGCGGCGGCTGGAAAGGGTTATATACTCTGGGGGTACTTGACTGCCTGATGGAGCAGGATATCAATTTGAGATCTACTGTTGGTATTTCGGCGGGAGGACTCTCCGGTGTGGGATATCTTTCAGGGCAGATCGGATGGGGAGCAAGAGTGGATCTGACTTATAGACATGACAGGAATTATTGTGGGTTAGGAGCTGTTAAGCGTGACAAAGGCGTAACGGGTTTTTCTTATCTTTATAATGAAATAGCATCTGCTCTTCCGCTTGACAAAAAAAGATTCAATAATCCGGAACGCGAGTTTGCTGTAGGTCTTACAAATATGCTGACAGGAGAAATCGAATATTTTGAAAAGGGCAAATGCAATATGTCTGCAGCAGTCAGAGCTTCAGCTACGGTTCCCTTTGTATCCCGTCCGGTGGTCATAAAAGGTACTCCGTATCTGGATGGAGGCTGTTCAGAGAAAATACCATTTTCCTGGGCTGAAAGAAGAGGAGAGAAGAAAATCGTTGTCGTAAAAACCAGAGAATGGGCCTTTAGACGTAAGGAGGAACCGGACAGGCTTGTTTCGATGATGTATCATAAATATCCTAAATTTGTAGAAGCATTTAATAATGCTAATAAGCAGTTTAATGAAATGTGCGACAGATTATGGGATCTGCAGGAAGAGAAGAAGGTATTTGTCATGGCACCTTCAAAGCCTGTTGAAGTAACACGATTTGAGGGGGATATGGACAAACTTGGAGACCTGTATTGGCTGGGGTATAATGATATGACCGCGAGATTGGAAGAATTGAGGGAATACTTAGGTATTTCCGCAAAAGTGACGCAAAAGTGACAGGCACTTAACAGTTTGTTCATAATTAAGTTGACAAGTTTTTCTCAAAAGAATATACTACCGACTTGGAGAAGCACGAATCTCTGTGATGCGAGGCATCATGTAACTGTTAACCCGAGACGAAAAGGAGGACTAAATGCGATATATCAGTTTTAACAACAGAATAACTAATTTCGAGGCAGTAGTTGTCCTTGGAGTGTCTTTGCGGTAAGGTTACTCTTTTATGAAACCTCATGTGCGGCGTATTTGCCGTAATTTAATCTCATAATTCCCGGGATGACAACACCTCTTTGATGCTGTTTTTCAGCATCGGAGGTGTTTTTTGTATGCTCCGATATTAGCATTAGGACATGTGTCATGAAAGGGAATGATATGAAAGATAGAACACAGCCGTGCATTTATTACATTTGCAAAGGCGCTGATTGTAAAAAAGGATATGTAAATGTAGATATGAAGAAGTGCAAAAACTGTCCGAAGTACCGGGCCAGGAAGAATCCGAAGAAATCTGAGTCGGTACGTGCAAAGAGGCAGAAGGATAAGGACAGGCACGACGATTGGAGATAGAAAGAAGGTTTTATATATGGTTACAATATACGGAAAATATACAAATGCCGTAGTTTATACGGTGGAAAATGAGATTTATGCTCTCGAGGACTACGCCAGGAAGCAGCTGCAGATGATCTGCAATCATCCGAGCGCTGAGGGTTGCACGGTCAGAGTCATGCCTGATGTACATCCCGGAAAGGTGGGTACCATCGGCCTTACCATGACGGTCGGGGATTCGATACTTCCGAGCCTTGTGGGAGTTGATATTGGCTGCGGAATGACATTGGCAAAGCTTAAGACTAAAGGATTGCAGTTTCAGCAGCTTGATACTGTAATCCGTGAAAATGTTCCGGTGGGACCGAGGATCAGAATAAAGGAACATAAATACGCAGATAGGATAGATCTTTCGGAACTTAGATGCTATAAGAGCATCGATGCAGGAAAGGCAAACCTCAGTATAGGAACGCTCGGCGGCGGAAATCATTTCATTGAACTCGATAAAGATGATGAAGGAAATGTATATCTGGTCGTTCATTCCGGCAGTCGTCACCTCGGCATGGAGGTCGCCGACTATTACCTCAGAACAGGTCAGAAAGAATTGCAGATGAAGAAGCAGGGATATGCTTCCTACGAGATGACCTGCCTCAGTGGTCAGCTGATGGAAGATTACATTCACGATGTAAAAATCATACAGGAGTTTGCAAGGCTGAACAGAGAGGCGATAATCGATTCAATAGTAAATGGAATGAAATGGAAGATAGAAGATTCATTTACATGCATACATAATTACATAGATTTTCTGGATGACGGAATTGGCATAGATGCAAAAATGATACTGAGAAAAGGCGCCATAAGTGCCAGAGAGGGCGAGAGAGTGATCATACCGATCAATATGCGTGACGGAATCATACTCGGAACAGGCCTCGGCAATCCCGAATGGAATAATTCGGCGCCCCATGGAGCAGGAAGAATATACCGTCGTTCAGAAGTGGCCGAGCACCACACGGTTTCAGAATTCAAGAAGGTTATGGAGGGCATACATTCCATTTGCATCAACAAGAACACACTTGATGAGAGCCCCTTCGCCTACCGGGGAATCGATGATATCGTTACAGTGATAAAAGACACAGTTAGGATTGATAAGATAATCAAACCCGTTTATAATTATAAGGCAGGAGAGGTGACAGGCACTTAACAGTTTGTTCATAAAAAGTGCCTGCTGTCAGGCGGTATTTGCCGTAATGGTGACAGGCACTTAATAGTTTGTTCATAGTTTGGGTATGTGGATATGAAGTTTGATGTTCGTAAAAGGTTTTCGTCGGTTCTGGCGCTGCTTATGGTTTTATGTCTTTCGGGATGTATTCCGAAGCATTTTAATGATGCTGAGGTGTCGGATATGCAGTATAAAGGGCAGGCGGCGGTTGATAAATGGTTTGAGGAGTTTATTCCTACTGCGTCGGTAGGGGATGCGAAGGTTTCGACTTTTTCTGATAATTACGGTATTTCCGACAATCTGTGGGGGGAGTATAGTGTTAACGGAAACTCTTATGATTATGTGTATGTTTTGTCGGATGGCAAAATGTATACGGGTGAGATGATTGAGGCAGCCAAGGCCAAGACGGCCGAAATGTATGGCGACGGCCTGCTGTCAGGCGTCAATTTGACGTTGCTTTCATGTGATCTTTTGCTACCCGTTAACTGTATGGAATATGTGGATTCAAGCAAGCAGATTACGGGTTCTTCGATTGACGATATGGATAAGAGTGAACTCACAACTTATGCTCCGTGTTTTCTGTATGGTATGAAGGAAGAGGAGACTTTTGATTACCTGGAATTTCTTTTTAAGAATTTTCAGGAGTATAACGGATCGGAGATTTCTTTTATCACAGATACGGCGATTGATTATAAAAGTATTGATTTCAGTTACATTCAATCTCATCCTTATATAAATAAAATCACAATTCATTATGGGCCTGAAAAGGATGACCGGCAGAAGGATTATTATCATATATGGGTCAGATCGATTAAGCCTGAAAAGGTGGCTGATTCGGACACGGACAGGATAATTGAAGTCACTTCATTTAAATATTATACGAGTGTAAATAATGAAGGTGAGGAAAGCGGCGGCTTCCATTCGCAAAAGGTTGCCATATATGATTTTTATACCTTGAAGCCGGTTAAAATGAATAAATAGCAGGCGGTGTTAAAGCAAATGTAAAATGGAGGTGGAGGGTATTTATGTTGGGTAAAAAACGCTTAAGAGGAATGATTTCTTTACTGCTCATTCAGGCTATGCTTATCATTGTTATATGTCCGGGGGTTAAGGCGGATGCAGCAGTATATAATCCATTTACGGATGTTTCCACCGACCAGGTTTTCTACGATGCCGTTATGTGGGCATACAGTTCAAAACCACAGGTTGTAAGCGGAATATCGGCAACAAAGTTTAAGCCGTATAATACATGTACCAGAGCGCAGATAGTTTCATTTATGTGGAGAATGAACGGAATGCCCGAACCAAAGCTTAAGGACAATCCGTTTGTGGATGTTGACACGAGCGCGTTTTACTATAAGCCTGTTATGTGGGCTATGGAAATGGGAATTACTGCAGGAATCAATAAGAATCATTTCGGGCCGAATACCAACTGCACAAGAGCGCAGTTCGTTACATTTCTGTGGAGACTTTATGACACTCCGATGCCGGAAGACTCCATGAATCCTTTCGAAGATGTTTCCGACGATGCATTTTATAAAAATGCAGTTCTTTGGGCTAAAGAAAACAGTATTACTTCCGGAAAGAATGCGACTCATTTCGCACCTAATGACGAGGTAATAAGGGGCCAGACAGTAATGTTCCTTCACAGAAGTTACCAGATGGATCAGAAAGCTCCGTCGGTACTTCCGTCTTATGATAATAAATATGAATTCTGGAGATCTTTTCAGAGTGATTATATCTATAACTCACTTCCGGAAAATCAGCGGATAATCTGGGATGAGCTTCAGAAAAAACTGATAGATTATATGTACAGTGACGATGTGAGTGAATTTACCCAGTTTGATTTCCCGAATTCCGGAATGTCTCAAACAGAGGCAAGTACTTTTTTGCAGACTTTCTATGAAGGCAATCCTCAGTTTTTCTGCATTAATACTGCTAACATGAATTCCGGTTATTCATCTTACAAATCGACGTATTCAGTTGCTCCTGAATTTTTATACGACTTTAATGATTATTCAACCAGGATGACAGCCATATCAGATTTTGTTTCAAGAATAAAAAGCTGGACTGATATAGTGTCAAAAGAAAAGGGACCCTGGAATAAAGAGAAGAAAGCTCATGATATTATCTGTGAAAATACAGAGTATGGCTTCAGCAATCTCGACCAGTCACCATATAGCCTTGTGTGTCAGGGTAAAACCGTATGTGCCGGATATGCAAAGACTATGATGATGCTGATGAATGCAAACGGCATCGATACATTTTTCATGCATAGTAACAGCCACGCATGGTGCGTGGTAAATATCTATGGCGAATGGTACTGCACCTGCTGCACCAGTGATGATACCGGCAAATGGAGTAACAGAGAATTTGCGATGTATAGCAATGTGATCGGTGATAAAAATGATTTCGGTTACTCTTTCTTCAACAAGAGTCTTGCGACAATCGATCAGGACAGCAAGGGAAATGGAAATGATCCGGAAATGTTCATTCCTGCAGAGGGCAGCTTCACGGTAGATACAGATTTTGATTCAACATTTGCAATGTTTACCCCATATTTCGTAGTGGGAAATTATAAGTATTTCATTGTAAATGATAATCCTAACAGAGGCAGCTGTCTCGTAAAAGCAGTAGTGGCAAGAAATGGTTCAAGCCTCAGTGACAAGCCGGCAGCGGTAGATTTTAATGGAATCAGATATGTCGTGATGGACTAAAAAGGACAAAAATGAAAGGAAAATATTAAACTAAAGTAATGACTGGTATTTATGATGAGACCTTAATGGTTATGAAGGAGATAAGAGAAGCTGCTGCTCTGAGGCAGGGGGCTCTGGTTGTTATAGGATGCTCCACGAGTACTGTGCTGGGGGATAAGCCCGGGACCAACTCTGACGAAGATGTGGCAGGGGAACTCTATCGTGGTGTGATGGATGTATTTGGAGATGGATTTAATGTTGCGGTTCAATGCTGCGAGCACCTTAACAGGGCGCTGGTGGTTGAGAGAGCGGTGGCAGAGAAGTACGGGTTTACTATTGTAAATGCAGTGCCACAGAAGAAAGCCGGCGGTGCATTTGCCACAAAGCATTATAAAACTCTGAGTGACCCGGTTGTGGTTGAGGATATAAAGGCGGCGGCCGACCTCGGTATCGATATAGGAGGAGTGATGGTGGGAATGCATATCCGTCCGGTTGTAGTTCCAATGAAGATAGAGCATAACCACATAGGCGAGGCTATAATAATTGCCGGTAAGAGCCGCCTCAAATATATCGGTGGGGAGCGGACTGTATATATGTGATATAATGCAGGCATGTCGGATTATAGTAAATATATTTAATCAGAAAGGAAACAGTATGAAGAAAGCAAAAAAGATTATTTCACTTATTCTTGTTCTGGCAATGTCACTTGCTGTTACAGCATGCGTCGGACCGAACAAGGTGGAGAAGCCGGAGTCGAAGATTGATTTCAAAGCGCTTGTCAACAAGCAGAATCCTCTTCCGGCAAATTGGGAGGAGAATATCGTTACTGTTCATATGACAAATTCTGTCGGCGATGATGTCGAGGTTGAAACGGCTGCTTATGATGCCTACCTTCAGCTGAAGGCCGATCTTGAGAAAGAAGGAATAAAGGTTGACCTTGATTCCGCAAGAAGAAGCGTTGCAAGACAGCAGGAGATCATGGATCAGTTCACCAAAGATTATGGTGCAGATTATGCGGCGAAGACAGTTGCGAAGCCGGGCTATTCGGAGCACCACACAGGACTTGCTCTTGACCTTTACCTTATCATTGACGGTAAGGATGTTGTTGAAAATGAGGATATGATTCAGTACACAGATATCTGGGCAACTATTCATTCCAAACTTGCTGATTATGGTTTCATACTCCGTTATCTGGAGGACAAGGAACATATCACAGGTTACGGTTACGAGCCATGGCATATTCGTTATATAAATGATGTAAATGCAGCGAAAGAGATCATGGCAAGCGGTAAGACCTTTGAGGAGTATCTTGGTGCGGTAAATGAGGATAAGCTTAGCCTTGACCTGGGTAAGTCAGAGTTATTCAGCGAGGAGGAGCTTAAGGAGATGGCAATCTGCATTAAATGTGATTTTGCCGGTTGGGAAGACTGCGAATTCAAGAGACTCAGCTATGCAGGAGATCTTGAGGACAGAGAAGAACAGCTTAAATTGGCAAATGAAAATGCTGATGGTAAGAAATATATAGATGTTGCCAAGTTTGTCGGAGATTTTCATGTATATACCCCTACAGTATCCACATTTGAAAATAATACGGATTATGATAACTATGAGTGGTGGCTTGCCAAGACAGAAGAGGATGGCTGGGAGATAATTGACAAGGGATATTAAACATGTTTTATTAATAGAATACGGTCACTGGCCGGTATATGTTACAGGAATGCATCCTGTATCGGTTACCGGTCAGTGACCGTATTTTTTATTAGTTATCTTTTTCTGAGGTTCATCCTGTACCTTTTTCTTATTAAGTACTATTATAATCACGGGATATATATTATAATGAAAACGTAGTACGGATATTCGCTCCTGCATCGTGAAGCAGGACGATTTTCCAGGGGTATTAAGTAACAAAGGAGGGTAATGTATGAGGAGGTTTAAACAAAGAATAAGCATGCTGCTCTCGGGAGTGATGATAGTTTCACTTTTGGCGGGAGCACCTCTTGGTAACAGTAGTGTGGTAAAGGCTGCGGCAGATGCGACAGTGACAGATGCAGCAGAATTACCGGAGCAGGAGGACGAAACGGTTCTTCAGGCAAGTGTTAAGGCTATCGAGGATGCCGAGGTAAATGAGCTGGTTGCAACAAATTATGAAATTGGTGGTGACGGAGCAACTAACATAAGATTTCATACTTATGATTATGAAAGCCAGGTGGCAGATACTGAGGTGGGCTATGGAAAGCTTTTCTCTTTTACTGTACCGGATGGCAAGGTAGCGAAGATCACTGCTGAAACAGGACTGAGATTCAGCAGGTTCATCATTTTTGATGATATTGCCCGTAATTCTGAATATCCGGAAATACATGAAACAGGCGAGACTCTTTACGGAAATCTCAGCGGCGACACTAAAAAAGCATATATGCTCTGGGTATTTGATGAAAATGAAGAGAATCCGTCGGTAAAAATCAATATAAGTATTGAGGATGTCGATAAGTACTATATTAATGCTTTTGATGATAAGGCAACTGTTCTTACTGAGGGTGAGCAGGAATACTCCAGAGGCGATGAGATAATTTACCTTAACAGATGGTACGAGTGGGACGGTGAGAAGGATATCGTCAGATGCAATGTTGACGGTGGCAGGCTTTTTAAGTATTCACTGGCTCCAAATGCCGGCGTTCGTTTATCGCTTTCCGGTTTTGGTGAAGACAGAGGACATTGTAACTGCGTAGTTTCCAATGGAGATGGTATGGATCTTCGTCCGGGACGTACTGCCGAATATTTTAATTCAAGCGATGAAACACTTACAGTTTATGTAGCTGTTCAGCCGCATGATGATGAGATTCAGAATTATACCATAAAGACGGAGGCTTTTTCCGGAGAGGATGTAGCACTCGCTAATCATAAGGAAGATGCAGTTGTACTTTCAGAAGGTAAAAATGAGGTTGCTTATGAAGGATTATACAGTGCCCTTGTTCCTTTCCTTAGATATGATCCTGAAAAGAATGAGCACATTAGTACTAATGAAATGCAGACGGGTTTACTTCTGAAAATAACTATTCCGGCAAGAACCGGTGTGACCATTGAGGCGGATGTTGTTGAAACAGAAATGAGAATCTATGGAAGTGATATCTCAGCAGATACGGACATAGGAAATATTAATAATAATGATGACAGAGAAAACAAGGGAACCTTCTTTAATGACGGTGAGGTGGCTGATGATATTTATCTCTGGGTATATACATGGCGGCCTGAAGATGCTGAGGAGGTAGTTGGAGTTACTGTCACATTTACAAGTGAAGAAGACCTTGATATCAGAAAGGCATTTGAACGTGCACAGGTACTTAATGAAGGTGATAATACCGTTGGCAGCAGCGCTAAAATCGATTTTATTGATACCTACTATGATTGGGAAACCGGAGAAGACATGCAGGCATTACGTACGGCATATCTTGTGAAACTTACTATTCCAAAAGATAAGGCTGCGGATTTTGTGACAGATTTAAAAGATGAAAATGATAACGCAAATATAGAATTCGTATTGCTTGATATGGATCATGTAGAAAAAAGAGAAGTAAGTTCAGTCGAGAAGTTTTCATGTGCAAACAGCTTTGACGAAGATGGAGAGTTTTATCTTGCTATCGCTGCATGGGGTAATGACAGAACTCCGGAACCTCAATCTCTGAAAATAAATGTAAAGTTTTCTGATCCGGAAGATGCAACTGTAGATAAATTCTTTGACACAGCAATACCGCTTGTTGAAGGTGAAAATCATACAGATTTTGAAGATGCGAAGGACTTCTATGTTAAGCATTTTGAAGAAAGCCCTGAGGGAACAAGCTTCTGGTATGAAAATTACACGGGAATGATCTATAGCATAGAGATTCCTGCAGGACAGACTGTGGAAGTTTCATCAAACATGAATGATGAGTTTACAGGGTATATGTTCTTCCATGAATATAATGATTTTGAGGAAGCTGATTTCTGGAACGGAAATTCAGCAAGGCTCATTACCAATAATTCAGAGGAAGGGACTGAAACGCATTATCTGGTAGTTCTTCAGCCATGGAACTTTGAAGCAGATAATCCTGTTATTACACTTACTACAGTAAATACTGATGATAATAAACTTATCAACTATGCCGGCGATGCAGTCAATCTTAAGCTTGGTAATCAGAAAGTAAGAATTGATGATCCTATAACCGCACTGGTTCCTTTCGGTGATGAAGAAGGTATCCATTATAATGGAGAAACTGGTCAACTTTTCCGACTTGTACTTGAAGATTATGAGAATAAGGTGCTCATCATCAGAGCAACCGATCCTGAAGGAGAAGAATGGATATCAATGCCTATATTCAATAATCTGGATGATCGCCCATGTGGTTTTGTTTGGGAAGGCGGCGCTACCACTATAGATTGTGTTGATCTTACTCCGGCTGAAGATAATAAGATGGTTCTATATTTCTGGCCTCATCTGGATAATGCTCTTACAGGCTTCACGCTTTCAATTGAAGCGGTGGATATGGCAGATCTTACAATTGATGCCATGATAGAAAGAGGCGAGGACAGAGCTCTTGAACTTGGAAGAACACTTCTTCATAACAAGATGTACGAGACAGTGGCTTATGAAAAGGATGATGAATCCGAAGGATATGAAAGAATAGGTGAAGGAACACTCTTTAGCTATGAAATCAATGCTGACGAGACAGTTGTGATTAATGCAATCCCGGGCAAGGTAGAAGGAGAAGATGATTTCTTTGCTGTAGCACTTTTCGATGAAGGTGAGGTAAAAGGAATCTTAACACCTGAATCAGGCGAAAGATTTGAATTCAAGAATGAAACCGGTCAGCATAGGAAGATAGGTATCTATGTTATCGGTATTGATAACGAATCATATGTTGAATTTGATATTAATATTCAGAGATGGCCTTTCGGTGATGTACAGGTAGGTGATTCAGGTTATGAAGATATCTACGATGCTTATCTTAAGGGTATTGCAAATGGTTATGGCTACAATGAAGCTGGTATAACCAATTTCAAGGCTAAGAAGAATGTTACCCGTGCTCAGTTTGCGATTATGCTTTACCTTACAGCAAAGAGTATGGGACTTGATGTCAGTGTAAATCCTGCAGATGTTAAGAATTTTGCAGATGTTCCTGAGGGTGCATCAGGATATGAGGCAATAAGCTGGGCTTCTGCAAATGGAATCATCAACGGTTACACAAAGGACGGACAGACTATATTTAAACCAAACAACAATATCGTAAGACAGCAGATGGCACTCATGCTTATGAATTTCGCAAAGAAGTACGGCGGAGATGTAAGCGGAAGAGATGCTGCAGTTGCAAATGCAGCTGATTACGGTAAGGTAGGTAACGGCTTCGGCGATGCGATGTCATGGGCATTTGCAAATGGAATCCTTTCAGGCGTAACCAAGAAGGACGGTCTCTATATAAGACCTGACAGTTACGCATTAAGAGATCAGTGTGCAATGTTCGTCATGAGATTCTATAGATTTATGGGATAACCAAAGTTCTTTAGGGCTTGCCAAAGCTTGTCCCTTAAAAATCAGACACTAAAAATCTTTGAATAACTAAAATAAAAAAAGTAGGCTCATTGGAGGGGGTTCCATTGAGCCTACTTTTGTTTAGAAACATGCGGGGATATGAACTATATGTATATACAATTATATGTATATGTGATACAATATTTCCATAAATTAATTTGTGGAAATGTAAGAGGTACATAACATGTCCAAAGCCTTTATAAAACCAAAAGAAGCTGAGTACATCCTTAGTACTTATTCAAAGAGCTTTAAGGATGAATTCCATAAGATAGGCCATTGTACATATAGAACTGACTATATGTACATAATAAGTCTTTGTCCTGAAATGGATTTTGATGGTAATGAGACAGGAAGGGTACTGGTTAATCATTACAGTATGACCGGTGCTAACAGGGTACCTGAATTCATTGATGTATGGGAAAGAGACGGGGAAGTATTTCACTTTAAGTACCGTAACCTTCCCGGACAAAATCTTATATCGGCAGAAGAGAGGATACGCATATTGGAAGAGGAGCTGGAAGCAGTAAAGAAGCAGAAGCTTAAAGTACATTCCATCAAAGGTAAGGGCAGCACATCTCAACAGAAAGAAATAGAACGAATCTATGAACAGTCCTTTGAACTATACAACAATACTGTGAGAAAGATACATTCAAGAAAAGAAGAAGAGAATGTATGTTTCCGAGAGTCGGAGCTTTACTGGGCTCTTATAAAGGAACGGGATGAGGCTCTGTACGCAAAGGAAAGGGTGGAAAGACAGCTGGCGGAACAGAATAAAACGATAGAAGATTCGATAATAAAGCTTAAAATGTACGAACAGATGTTAAAGGAGCGAACAGTTCCCCTGCCTGAGAATGTACTCCGTTTTTCCACGCATAATGCCCGCGGTGCGGGTCGTAAGAAAGATCCTATGGCGGAAGTAAAAAGGAAGAAGGCAATAAGGCTTAAGAAAAAAGGTCTTACAAGAGAAGAGATATGTAAGGAACTGGATATAGGACAGACCACCTATTACAGGTACATTAATGAGGATAAGGATGGGAAATAGTCAGGGGGTTAATCATGAGCGGCAAAAACAATGAAATAATCAGATTTGAGCTAAAAAATGACTATGGAATACAGTTAAATGAGCAGACTTTCATCTCTGATGACAAAAAAGATGATTTGATTCATATAAACATTGGAGAATCAAATATCGAATCAGAAATTGAAACCATTCGTACACTGGTTCAAAGTGCATACAACATAGATACTCTCAGCAATTCGTGGTCTGTGACTATGAACGGTCTGGCAGTTCTTCCTGAACAATTGATGCAGAAGAATAATGGCGCATATATGATTAATCTCAAAACCGTCTCAAATGGGTTTGGGAAAACTGTTGACTTAAAACCAATGGGTGAAGAAGTCCCTGTGGCGACAAATGTTGCTGGCATGGTATGGGCTTTGGGTTCCTACGTTTTTCAGAAGCATTACTTAAAGAATATTGATCAGAAACTGGAAAGCTTACAATCATCGGTTGAAGAGATAAAGTCTTTCTTAGAAGAAGATAAACAGGCTGAAATTGAAAGTGACTTAAAAAGAGTAAATGAGATAGCCATTGGGTATCAGGATATTATTTCAAACCCGAAGGAATTACAAATGCGTCTTAATCAATTGGGAATCATAGAAAGGAAGGCAGAAAAAAATGTAAGATTCTTCGGTAATAGACTTGATAAGAAAATTAATAAATACACCAGCAAACATAAGCGTAAGAACGATAAAGCATTAATAGATGATTTAAAATATGATTGGAAATTTTATAATGCTTGTATGAGATTGAATATACTAACTAAGCTCCTTATCGAATTACTGTCGAAAGATATGAATCTTGAGATACTTGATATTCTTGAAGGAATACTTGAAAAAGAAATGGAACAATACTTGGAAAAGTATAACATCCTGCAAGAACATCTTTACGAGTATCACAATAAAAAATTTTTAAATAGGGTAGACAGAGGACTTTCCTGGACACTTGATAAGTCAAAAACAGGATTGGGAAAAGCTGTTAATATACTGACACTTAATCCTCTAGCAATAGTAAATGATGACACACTTGAGATGTGGTCAAATAACATGAAAGATAAAGCAAAATCTAGGGCAAGTAATTCCGTAACAAATATAATTGAAATAGGGGAAGACGAAATGATAGAGCCGTTTAGCAATATGATTGGTGAAATGAGGAGATTCTATTGTGAACGGGTAAACATTATTTGTAACGAAGGAATTATATATTTAGAAATTGCCGACAATCAGGTACCAGAGGAAAGGACGATAAATGATTGATGTCAGCTTTGATTTTACATCAGATTCAAAAGGGTACTGGGATGGTTTTTTAGACAGGGATCCACTTGCCGGAGTAGGAGGTTCTGATCCTGATGTAGCAAGTTCCACACTAAAGGAATATCATCGCCTACTGTGGAGTAAGAAGCTCCCAAACGGAGAGACTATGAATCTCATTTCACGTAAAGCACCATATTATTTGACGTGGAAAGATTTCTGCTTTGGCAGCGATACATTGATCGTTGGCTTCAGATATGTCAGAAATAAGCATATCATCAAGCAGGTAAATGATATGCAGGATGATTACAGAGTATATTGGGAGAATTTGTTCAGGAAAGCATATACGATAGGCGGTGCCATCATATTCCCTGTACATCGTTCCAGTATGAATCAAAGACGAGGCTGTAACAAGATAATATCCGACAGATGGGATCTGACGTTAGAATGTATCAGAAGGTATTACAATGGTGAGGACAGTCCTTTATACAGGGTAATATGCGGAGATAAAGACTTTTTTGACCTATTTGTTGATTTTAGGGGTTATGTAGATTTTTTTCTGCTTCAGGATGCTGTGTCTGATGACTATTCTTCAGTAAATATCTGGGAAGGTGACGGGAGTCTCACGGGTGATGGGCTTCCTATAACATTGGAGGATTATCTTAGTTTTGTTGAAAAAGAATTTGATTTCCTGGAGAAGAGGAATCGTCGTATAAATGAGTATGCGGTTGCGCACAGACTGTAGTTTAATGGAGCGAGCATATGACATATAAAGAGGCTATTCTGTACGCCGTCAATGTCTCAAACAGAGGATATATATATTATACAGGAAGGGAAGCTTATGGAGGAAGAAATCAAGAAACTTTTATTGGAAGAGTGTATCCATATGTTTGAAGAGATATCGTCAGTCGAGCCTGATGAATTCTATGGTACACCACCAAAGGTACTGTACATAGATTTTAAGATGGGTAATAAGAAGGAAGTCGGGGGCTACATAATCGAACCTGAGGAAACCTACAGGTATGAATGTGGAAGTTTGGAAAGTGTTGAGGTAGGCTCAAGGAATAAGACTGAGCCGGCTAGCGGTATGTACTTCCCAGAAGGGCGTGCCTCAATAGGAATAGATAAAGAAACTAATAATGTCGGGTACATTTCCCTCTTTGTGGGGCCTCGTTATGGTCGAGGGTTTCGTTACGAGGTTGTGATTGAGGATGTAATCAGGCTGGAGGGAAAGAAGCTATTGTGGGTATCTTGATAAACCGGAGAGGATAAAAACTCATGCTGGTTGATTTTTATAAGAGGAAACCTAGTGACAAAATCTGGTGGACTAAAGATATTGACATTAAAGGTAGAATGTACTTTTCTTTTGACAAGAAAACTCTATTTAACGTCTTCAGTGATTACCCCGAAAAATTAATACCGGAACAGAAAGAGATATCTGATAAAGAAAATCCTTATTGTGCTATACTTAGGGGAAATATTGAGAAGCATACAAAGGAAAACACACATTAATACATCCCTTCGTGGTAGTCACGGTAGTGAGAGAGAGGAAGGTACTTTATAAGGATGAGATTACCTCTCTATCAGCCGTAGCAGACTCTATAAAGGGAGGCACTACACAGGGGCCTAGGTATTTTACTTATAAAGGCAAGACAATCAGTCAGATAGCGAATGAAACCTAGTGAAAAGGCTATAAATAAATTGGTAAGTACAATTATTAGCATGAAAGGGAGAAAACTGCTATGTTCAAAAAGAAAGTCCTAATAGCTAACCATTGTACCTTAAGGGATAAGTACATAGTTCCTGATATTGTAATATAGAGAGTTAAACGGAGTATGTATTCAATATGATCGGCAAAATAATAGGGCTCCTGATAACCGGAGGGGTAGGAATCATCATTGCCATCTTTGGCTTGTTAATATGGAAAAAAGAAATGATATCTCTGATGCATAGTTATCATATTGATAAGGTATCAGAAGAGGATAAGGCTGCTTTTTGTAAACTATCAGGTATTGGCCTTATCGTGATAGGCATCGGCCTGATTATTTCAGCCATAATACTTGGCCTCACAAATTCCCGGTTTAGTTTCCTATGTTTTTGCCTTTGTTTCATCATCGGACTTATCATGCTTATCGTTGCAGGGATAAAGTATAACAAATAGATTATTTAGAAAGGTACTTACTATGGACGAGTTACTTAACCGCCTTGCTAAATCCAAGTTTAGATCCCATTTTCACCTTTCTGATAAGGATAAGAAGTATGTACAGGCTAAATCCCTGAATACTATCAGGGTACATGCCAGGGATATTATCAAAGAGCGGCTTGCTCCCGCGGTAATATCCAATGATGGTAAGCAGACGCCCACCAAAGGACATCCTGTATTCATAGCCCAGCACGCAACAGCAAGCTGCTGCAGAAACTGCCTTTGTAAATGGCACCATATTACTCCCGGAAGGGAAATGACGGAGGAAGAACAGAGGTATATCGTGGATGTTATCATGGCATGGATAGAAAGGGAGATGGACGGGTACAGGGATTCCGAAGAAGAGTACGAAGGGCAGATGTACTTTGATCTATAGAGTAACTAAGTGTGGCAGTAATAGACAGTATATAGACGAATGACTTAACATCAAAGGAGAGGGCTTATCATGGCATCGTTCAAAGAAAAGATTACGGAATTTGTTAAAAAACATAAGGTAAAGATCATCATTTATGCTTCTCTGTTCGTAGTAGCTATCATAGTAGCGGCAGTACTTCTGGAAAGCACATATGAGTACATTGTTTCCGGTTACGAAAAGGACTCTTATAACATCTATGTATGTGAAGAAGGAATATCTACTTTTAAGAAGATGAGATTTTATAAACAGTCGGACCATTATATAAACCAGATGAAGAAGACCGGTATAGAGGGCCTTTGCAAGGACGGAAGATTTGAAGATGCAAAGAATTTCCTTAATAGAAATTATGATGAGTCATTGGAAGATATGTACTCATATATAGATACTGCCTCCGAAGAATATGAAAAGGAACAGGCACGCATAGAATATAACTCTACCGAGGGAAGGACAAAAAGGGTAAAGACCATGTATGAAACCATGGGAATTGGCGGAGTACAGACTACGGAATATATAATCCAGCAGCTTGATTTTTACCTTGAATATGGAACTATAGAAGATATAGGAAACATTTTCCCGGTATGGAACAGGAATGAGATCTATCTTGATATGGTCAAAAGCGATATTAAAAGAGGCTTTAACCTTGCCGATTATCATTTCACTACAGATGAATTCATGGTTGCCGGAAAAAAGTTTACTGAATGGGATAAGAAGATATATAAGGACTACTTAAAGAGAACTTACAATATCAATATAGATGTACAGGAAGTATATCTGGAACCATGCTATGTCCATAATCTGTACAATGGTGGACAAAGTACATCAGGAATAACGATATATGTGATTGAATTTGCGACTGAGGGAAGATGGTTCTTTGGTGGGTTCATAACAAAGTTAGGATTAGGTGACGAAAATGATGTTGAGAAGCTTACGGTCAATGATATCAAGCCTGTAAGTACTTATTATGAAGGGCAGCTGATAGATGAATTGGAGGACTGATCACGCTGTCCGGCTTCTGTAAATTGATTTATAACTTCAAATAACTTATGCTAAGATAATATAAATAATATTTACCTTGATTCTAAGAAAAGGTATTAAATGCAGAGGAAGCAGCGATGGAATTCTTATGTTCCGGCTTTATCCGAGGAGATAAAGGGAGAGGCGTCAGGAGGAAATTGAAAAGATGAAGAAAAAAAGCGGTATTGTATTAGCCCTTATATTGGTAATGTGCGTATTATGCGGTTGCTTTGACGATACATCAGATAGCAATGTGTCAGTTACTACAGGTTCCTTGACAGAGGCGACAACTGAATCTGAAGTGACATCTGCAGGAAATGACTACGCATATGATCCGTCTAAGGAAGGGGTTATAGAAGAAGACAACGGCATCAGATATGTAAGCAATATTCTTATTGTATATTTTAAGTCCGGCGTATCTGAAGCTGACAAAAATGCTGTTGTTGATGAAGTGAACGGTGTAATTGTCGGTAGGATTGATACGCTGAATCAGCTTCAGATTAAGATCAGTGCAAGGAGTCATTATGATCTTATGAACCTTTGTACACAGGTTGAAGCAAATGAAAATGTTGTTATAGCGGATATCGATGAGGTTTATGATTCTGATGTTGAACCTTATTTCCCTGCGGATGGATATTCAGATGCGTGGGGAGAATACCCGGCAGGTGATAATTGGGGACTTGAAGCGATAGGTGCGCCAAATGCATGGGGTTATAAGGACATGATGAGTCAGATAAATGTAGGAGTTGTAGATAGTGGCTTTGATGTGAATCACCGGGACCTTGCCGGGCGGCTTGATGCAATATCATCATCCGGATCACCTTCGGTTGCACCGGGTCACGGAACTGCTGTTTCGGGAGTTATCGGTGCAGTTTTTAATAATGGTGATGGTATTTCCGGTGTAGCGCCCAATGCCCATATAAACGGTTATTCGGTTAGCTCCGATTCCGTACCAAGCAGTACGCTGATAGCTTATGTGGTTCAGGCGATAAAGGATGGGAACAGGATCGTAAATCTTTCTTTTGGTCAAAGTGGAAATCTTAATGATTGCCATAGTGGCGCTGACATGTACAGGGAAGGCATGGTTGCATCTTTACAGATTTCGACACTTTTGAGTCAAGGTTATGATTTTCTTATAGTTCAAAGTGCGGGAAACGGTGCGAATGATCATTATGGTGTAGACTCAGTGTATAACGGGCTTTTTGCGAGTATCACACCCGCTAATTGTTATATGGACTTATACAGCTATGAAGAAATCAGAAATCATGTGATTGTAGTAGGTGCCGTCGCTTTGTCAGGTATGGAATACTATATGGATTACTATTCCAACTTTGGAAGCAATGTTGATGTTTGTGCGCCCGGGACGGATATTCTTTGCCTTAAAGCCGGCGGTGGATGTGAATACATGAATGGGACCTCTTTTTCTGCACCCTATGTGTCCGGTACTGCTGCTGTCATCTGGGGAATTAATCCTCAGCTTCATGCGGCTGATGTAAAAAGAATCATTTGTGAGTCAGGTGTTACCATGGTTTGCCCAAATGAAGATGCGCCCGTAGCAACAGGCGTTTATCCGCTTATTAATGCTGGGAATGCAGCTGATGCAGCATTTAACTGCAGTGCATCGACAGGTGATTATTCTCCTGATGATTTAGCATTTAGAAATTTCCTTCAGCAGGGTTATGATGATGCTGATGATTATATAGATGGACTGGCGGTATTCTATGACAGGGACGGTAACGGACAGATAAATACAAATGGTGGTACCACATGGATGCAGTATTGCCTGGCGGATTTTGATAACGATGGGGCAAATGAGCTTCTCCTCCGGACAACATTTTATTCAGCAGGTACATATTCAGTGAATGATATGGGGCTTCTTAGAATGTATGAGAACATGGACGGGCAGGTTATAGAGAAGAATAACTGTTTTATGGATGGAAGGGGAGATCTTAATTCTCCGGATATCACACTTTATAATAATGGCGTAGTTTATTGGAAAGATAACTATAATGGTTACAATTCCATAAATGTTTTTCCGTTTATTGATGAAATAAGAAATATAATTGGTATAGATGAGAGTAAATATCTATCATACTCATTATTGAATGACGGTTCCGGTCTGGTATCAAGATATGTCAATGCCGGATTTTTTGTAGATGAATATCATGATATCACGGAAAGTGAATATCAGGCAGAATTAAACAGTATCCTTACAGGGCAGGTGATCAATCCGACAGTGTATCCGGTTACGACTGCGGGGATAGATGAAGGATTTACGGAATAATTAAAAAAGGACGGATAAGAAAATGAAAAACAATTTTGCAGATTGTTTAAAGCCGGGTACTATTCTCAACAATAAATATGTTGTTGGAGGTGTTATCGGTAAAGGCGGTTTTGGTATTACTTATGAAGGACGGGACAATACTCTGGACATGAAGGTTGCTATCAAAGAGTATTATCCGGCCGGAATGGTCAACAGAATAAATACAGAATCGGATGATGTGAGTATTTTCTCAAATGCGAGTGGCGACTTGTTTCAGAAAGGAAAAGATCGTTTTCTGAAAGAAGCAAGAATTCTTGCAAAATTCTCAATGGAACATAGCATTGTTACCGTAAGAGACTTTTTTGAGATGAACAATACTGCTTATATTGTCATGGATTATCTTGAAGGAATTAACTTGAAAGAGTATCTTGAGAAAAACGGAAGAATGTCATTTGCTGACACATATAATATGCTGAAGCCCATTATGAAAGCTCTTGACAAAATCCATGAAAAGGGTCTGATCCATAGGGATATCAGTCCTTCAAATATAATGCTCCTGAATGATGGCAGTCTGGTACTGCTTGATTTTGGCGCAACCAGAGAGATAAGCAAAGAGGGGGAGAAGAGCCTGTCTATAGTACTTAAACCGGGATTCGCACCCGAAGAGCAGTACCGAACAAAGGGAGAACAGGGTCCATGGACCGATATTTATGCTCTTTCCGCTACTATGTATAAAATGATTACCGGGGAGACACCGGATGACTCAATGAATCGTCTATTTAAGGATGATGTTGAACCTATTACCAAGCTTAATCCCGATACAAATGATACTGAAAATGCTGTTATAATGAAGGGGATGGCTGTCTATAAAGATAGCAGATTCCAAAGCATGTCGGAAATGATATCAGCCTGCGAAGCGGCAATGGCAGGTTATGATAGTTCAGATGACCAAAAAACTTTAGAAATCAATACTGTTTATATCCCACAGGATGATATGAGCAGTGTTACTTCGGCAGATAAAAAAAATGAAATCCCGGATTATCCGAATGCCTGTCCGAAGCATCAATCGGACAATAAATCCCGACATATGGCGGATAACAAATCCAATCGTCAGTCAGACAGTAGCTCCCGACATCAGGCAGATACCAAGCCTCGCCAATCCTACCAATCAAGTGACAATTATAAACAACAAATACCAAAATCAGATAAGAAAAAGAAAATAACGGTTATAACAGCTGTTAGTGCAGCAGTTGTTATAGCTGTAATTTTGCTGTTTGCTGTGATGTTTTCCGGCGGACCGATAACAATAGGCGGCGAGACAGTAGATCGCAATGATACTGAAATAAGTATGTACTCAAAGGAAATCAGCATTAAAGAGCTGAAATCTTTATCAAAAATGAAGAATCTTGAAAAACTGTCGCTCAGAAAATGCAATTTGAATAATGATAGTCTTAAAATTATATCCGATCTTCATCAGCTGAGTGATCTGAATGTTGATAGGAATCCTGATATTACAGATATATCATCTTTATTATCAATGAATAATCTGTCGTCTATCAGCCTTAATGAAACAGGTGTTTCTGATATTTCCCGATTGTCGGAATTAAAAAACTTAAAATATATTTATTTAGACTATACGCCGGTTTCGGATATATCAGCTCTTAGCAAATTTGATGATATAAACTCTCTCCATTTATCGGGGACAAATGTTACTGATTTTACTCCGCTATCGGAAATTAATTCTATTGACAGATTGTATGTTAACGAAACAAAGGTATCTGATTTCAGCTTTCTCGAGAAGATCAGTGGACTTAGTAGTTTAGATTTTAATAATAATACCAATCTTGACGAGGCTACGATCAGGTTGCCTGAAACTTTAGAATACATTAATTGCGAAGGCAGCAATCTTAAAAGTCTGGATTTTTTAAGTCCGTGTATAAAAGGCCTACGCAATATAGATGCTTCGCACAACAGCATTTCCGATATTTCAATGCTTAAAAATACTACTCAGCTGACTAATATCTACCTCAGAGATAATGATATCACAGATATAAGTTGTTTTAATTCCTGTACGATGCTAAAAATTGTCGTGCTTGATGAAAATAAAATAACAGATATGAGTTCTTTGGTTGCAAGTGACGCGATAGTGGATCTGACGATATCCGAAAATGAAATTGAAAGGATACCTGAGCTGACCTGTGCAACAAGTCTGAATATGCTGGATATAAGCTATAATAAATTAAATGATATATCAGGATTATCTGTTTGCAGTGATCTTAATTCTGTATACCTGAATGACAACCGGATAACAGACATTTCTCCTCTTGCTAATAGCTATGCGATGAAATATCTGACGATATCAAATAATGAGGTGGAGGATATTTCATGCCTCGAAAGATGCATTTTTATGCAGCGCTTATATTTGAAGAATAATAAGATTGTAGATATATCTGTTTTAAAAAACATGCCGGATCTGGAGGTAATTGCGATAACATCTAACAAAATCAAGGATATCAGCGTTATTAAGTATCTTCCCAATATTGAGAAGAATCCGTATATAATAGATATCCGTGATAATGAAATAGAAGATATCTCTGTTTTAGAAAATTGCTTGTGCAACACTCTGATCGCAGCAAATAATAATATAAAGGATATATCTGTTATAAAAAGAATGAAAAACATTAACAAGGTGACATTTCATAATAATGAAATATCGAATTATTCCCCTATGAATGACCACCCGACACTAAGATATGCTTCACTGTATGGGAATCCTATAACCGATCATCTGAAAAACCTGAGTATTAAGGAAGCATCAGCGTTTTCAAATATGAAATTCACTTTGGCTATTTCATATGATGATGAGATTGATTGGAAAAAATTCAGCGAGGACGAAAATGTTAAGATAATCGTAGTTGGAGCAAATAATTCTGAGAAAGCCATGCTGAGGGAGTATCAGAACTTTATTTTCTACGATGAAGATGAAGCAGAGGATGAAGCAGAGGATTCCGGAGCTTCAACCGATTAAGACGCATTCACGGAAGAAGAATAGAACCTGATAGGGAGAAAATGTGATATGGCAGAGACAGTTTTATATAATGAGAATTTGGTGGATTCGATAGTCAGTGTATTTGACAGAAATGGATTTGCCGGATCGTACAAACTGGGGATAAATACTTTGATAGGCCGTAAAATGGGCGGCAGTACAGCAGATATTCAGATAGATTCACCTATAGTTTCCAGAATGCATGGTCAGATAGCTCCTAAGGACGGTGGTTTTGCATATGTTGATAAAGAGAGCACAAATGGTACTTATATCAATAGTGAATATATCGGAAAGAATTCAAAAAACTGTAAAATGTATTCATTACTGAATAACGGTGACAGGATTATCATTGATATCTGGAAAGAAAACAAACATCATTCAGATATGGTTATGATGCTTTTTTCAACCACAGTCAGTGCGGATAGCTGGAAAAAACAGCAGCTTGATGATTCTGTCGCTGAGATATGTGTCGGAAGGAGCGTACAGAATGGAATTCGTGTTCAGAATCCTATGATTTCCGAAAAGCATGCATCATTTTTCAATACGCAGAACGGATGGGCCGTCATAGATCACGGAAGTACAAATGGTGTATATATCAATGGGAAGAGGATGAGTGTTCCAAAGTACATTGAGCCGTTTGACGTGGTACGGATTGCAGATATGTTTTTCGTATTTATGGGTGAGGAGCTTTACTATACAGATATATCTGCAGAAAAAACTTTCCAATCCGGACTGCACGGTTATGCCGGAAACAATCAGAATGACAGGTATGGACATCAGGCCGTGAACAACCGGAATGCTGAATATGAACAGCACACATCTGCAGATCTTGTAATCAACATAGTAGCAAGAAATGTCGTGCAGCGTTTTAAGCAGATGACACTTCTTCAGAACATCAATCTTTCTGTAAACAGTGGAGAGATGGTTCTTATACTGGGCGGTTCAGGGGCAGGAAAGACAACTTTCATGAATGCCGTAATGGGATATGAAAAAGCTGATGGGCGCATTCTTTATAAAAATACTGATATTTATCAGGAATATGAGAGAATGAAATACGAAATCGGTTTTGTGCCGCAGCAGGATCTGATCCGTGAAAAAGATACGGTATATGATACACTGGATAATGCCGCTGAGATGCGTCTGCCCAGAAGTATGTCTAAAGATATAAGACATGCAAAGCTTGATAAGGTTCTTGATCAAATGGGACTAAGCCGAGAGAAAAATTCGCTTGTAAGCAAGTTGTCCGGGGGACAGAAGAAGCGACTCAGCATTGCTGTTGAATTGATTTCAGATCCCTCTTTGTTTTTCCTTGATGAACCTGATTCAGGTCTGGATGATATTATGGGCCGTGGGCTTATGGAGACATTACGTGGAATAGCAGATGACGGTAAGATTGTTATGATTATCACACATAGTCCTGAAAGAGCTATAGATCTTTTTGATAAGGTGATAGTACTTGCAAAAAGCACTGTGGATAATAGTGGCCACCTTGCATTCTACGGATCGGTCGATGAGGCCTTCAGATTCTTTGAAGCAGAAAGGTTCAGGGATATAGTCAAAAAGATCAACAGACCGGATGAAAACGGTGAAGGTCTGTCTGACTACTATATTGAAAAGTATAGAGATTATAAAGGATAATAATTGTTAATCAAAGGATTGAAAGCTATGAACGAAAACGGAGCAGGAAGAATACAACAGATAAAAATATATCTGGGAAAATGTTTCAGAACATTTAAAAATGAAAAAGGGTGGAAATCACTTATCAGTACACTTATCATATCGATTATCCTATCGTGGATAATCGGTGATAATGTGTTTGTTCTTTTCGAATCAACAAAACAGGGCGTTTTTGCTCTTATATGCGGTTGCATATGGACGGGGCTTTTTAATTCCATCCAGTCGATATGTCGTGAAAGAGCTATAATCAAAAGAGAACACAGAACCGGACTGCATATATCGTCATATATAGCAGCACATCTGATCTTTGAATTCATTCAGTGCTTTGCACAAGCAGTAATCATGGATATTGTTTTCTCGGTATTTGTTAAATTCCCCGAAAAAGGTGTAATACTGGGCTGGTCGTGGGCTGAGTTCCTGATTTCATTTACATTGACCATATTTGCTGCTGATGCATTGGGACTTATGGTTTCCTGTATTGTAAAAAATGAAAATACTGCTATGACGGTTATGCCCTTTGTGCTTATCATTCAGCTTGTTTTATCAGGTGCGATGTTTGCAATTCCTGACGGAGCGTCTTTTATAAGGCATTTTACTGTTAGCAAATGGGGAGTAAGTGCAATCTGCAGTTCGGCTGAAATTAATGAACTCCCTACAATGGAGGTGGCGACTTTATTGGACGATGAGATTGATAATGATGTGGAATATGCCGGAACGGTAGAGCATATAATGACCTGCTGGGGAGTTCTTGTGGGATACAGTCTGCTATATAGTGCTACGGGCTGCATTTTCCTTAAACAGGTTGATAAGGATAAACGGTAGAGTAACCAGTTGCCGGAACAGTTTTTTTATAAACCTGTTTTATGGGCATATGAGAACGGAATCACTTTCGGAAAAACAAAAAATACTTTTGAATCATTCGCCCCTTGTACAAGAGGTCAGTTCGTTTCATTTTTGTATAGACTTGCCGGCGAACCAGACGTGAAAGGAATAGAAAATAGATTCTATGATGTTAATTATAAAAAATCTTACTATAATGCTGTCCTTTGGGCTGATGCTAATAGTATAACTTCAGGCACAAGTAAAGATCGTTTTTCTCCTGATAGTATTATTAATCGTGCTTAATGGTTACTCCCTAGATATATGCCTAAAAAACACCCGTACTTTTTTAGGGATTGAGGTGACACCGATTTATGGGCGATTGATAATTTGATAATCTGAAACAAAGCGCAGGGCAGGGATTCCCTGCCCCTTTTTGTTTTCTTTATGCCCGATGAGTGTTATAATTATAACGATTAACGCCGTAATTCGGCGACGTTAGTTATTCTGATTTCTGTAATGTTATGAAAATCGGTATTAAGGGGGGGGCAAAAAGGATGAAAGAGAAAGGTAAAAGGATAGCTCTGATACTCGTGATGATGGTTCTGACAGTGACAGCGGTCTCACTCGGAACCACGAAGATTCTGGCGAAGAGTAATGACGTAAAAACTGTCAAAGCCGATCATTTTGTTTATTGCGGCGGAATCTATAATTTCGGTGTAGAACCTGTGGGATTTACAGCAAAAAGCTATCAGTGGTATACCAAACTTGAGGGCGTGATGAAAGACTACACTGCTGAACTGGATGTGGACGCTCCGGAGGACTGGTTTTATGATACTAAAACCGCTGAACTTAAGTTTAATACGGTTAAATTCCCTAAAGGCGGTGACCCTACTGACTGGGGTGCATTAAGGTTTTACTGTGAGATAACGGATACCAATGGCAAGAAACATTATTCCGAAGAATTCAGTATGAATATCGGATCCCTTGAGGAACTGATGGAAAGATGGAAGCAGGAGGAAAATCAGATCACTTATCTCAGAAATGTAAGTCCGGCTGTTTCGGGAACAAGAGTTACAAATCTTACGATGAATGTCGGAGAATCAAAAACATTTTCATTTACCGAACCGGATATTAATTCTCTTCCATACTGGTTCCGTGAAAGTGATCCGTATTTTGTAAATTCTGTTTCTTACTGTAACAGTGATTTTTCCGTAAATGAAACCGTGGAGGGTACTTCTCTTACATTTAAACCCGAGAAAGCAGGATGCTATCTGGTCTCACTGGATTCTGCACTTAAATATGGCAGAGGGTATGATTCATACTATGGCGGAGCATGCGAAACATTTGTCATTACTGTAAATGATGCTTCTCAGTCAACAGTGGAAAAGAAAGAGATAGGTGCCTTGCAGGCAGCTGTTCAGATCATTGATAATTATAAAGAAGATCCTGAAGAAGGGGATATGATTCCTACAGCAAAGATATTTCCTGTAGTAAAGCAGACGGAAATTGCTGATTTTGATATCAACTGGTACAAGTATACTGACAAAGGATGGAAAAATGTAAAGTCACTTGGAGAGACTTCATTTAAGAAGAATTCCAAATATAGATGTCTTGCCGAGATAACGGCAAAGGAAGGTTATGAATTCGAGCCCGACTGTAAGATGGCGGATGCGACTATACTCAGAGTCAGCCTTCTTCAGCTCGGTTCAAAGCGTTTACTGAATATGACTTATATGCCGGCGTCTGGTTCAACGAGGGAAAGGGTTGTATTCGATATACATGATTTTGTTATACAGGATAATTCGGACAGCCCCGGAAGTGATGATGTTATCGGTATCAGTATCGATAAGCTGACTATACCGGATATTAAGGCTCAAACATACACAGGAAAAGCTATTACACCTTCGATAACCATAAAACATGGAGCAAAGATACTTACCAAAGGTAAGGATTATCAGCTTTACTTCGAGAATAATACTATGCCGGGTATGGCTAAGGTGACTATAGAATGTATCGGTAATTATTCAGGCGGAGCAGAGAGAAGCTTCAGGATTCTCTACAAGGATGTACCTGAAGGACATTCATTCTATGATTCCGTTTACTGGGCAACTGACAATAATATAGCATCTGGTTACACCGGCAGCAAAGCCGGAACTTTCGGTGTAAATGATACTATCTCAAGAGGACAGGTGGTTATGTTCCTGTGGCGCTATGCCGGAACTCCGGAGCCCAAAACCACCGGGCAGTCATTTACAGATGTCCCTGTTAACCATGGTTTCTACAAGGCTGTTCAGTGGGCAGCGGAAAATGGAATTGTAAGCGGCTACACCGGAAAGAAGGCAGGGCAGTTCGGGATCAACGATTCCTGTACCAGAGCCCAGATAGCTACTTTTATCTGGAGATTCTTCGGAAAACCTGAGCCGGCGAAGAAGACTCAGACATTCTCGGATGTTCCTACGAATTATGCATTATTCGATGCTATTCAGTGGGGATCGGAGAATGGAATCATAACCGGATATCCAAATGGAAGCTTTGGTGTAGACAAAACCTGCAGCAGGGGACAATGCGTGACATTTATATACAGAACAAAAGGCTTTTTAAAGTAGGCGTTTTTCTTGTAAATAGAATTTCCATGATATATAATCGACCATATATGACCTAGGAGGTGATACTTTGACTGATGAATACAGTGTAGTGCTTTCGGATTTCATCAAGAAGCTGGATCTTAAGAATCACACACCGGAGATTGATACGGACAAAATCTTTATAACAGATCCGGATATCAACAGACCGGCCCTTCAGCTTGCCGGATTCTTCGAGCACTTTGATACTGCCAGAGTGCAGATATGCGGAAATGTAGAAAATGCCTATCTTGCTGATATGCATACCAGGGAAGAGAATATCGAAATCTTTGATAAGCTTTTCAGTTTTCCTATTCCATGTCTTGTATTCTGCAGAGACATAGAACCGTATGATTTTATCATTGAGGCCGGACTTAAGCATGGCATTCCGGTACTTTCAAGCAAGTCCACAACAAGTTCATTTGTACATGAAACGGTTAGATTTCTTCATGAGGAGCTGGCCCCGAGGATTTCGGTACATGCAGTTCTGCTGGATGTTTTCGGTGAGGGCGTGCTCATAATGGGCGACAGCGGAATCGGTAAGAGTGAGGCGGCTCTAGAACTTATCAAGAGAGGTCACAGACTTGTGGCTGATGACGTTGTTGAGATAAAGAAGATTTCGGATGAGCAGCTTATCGGTACATCGCCCGCCATCACGAGACACTTCATTGAGCTTCGTGGTATAGGAATAATAGATGTAAAGACTATGTACGGTGTTGAATGTGTTAAGATCAGTCAGCAGATCGACCTTGTACTCAAGCTTGAGGAGTGGGACAAGGATGCGAATTATGACAGACTCGGTCTTGAAGATACATATGTTGAATTCCTCGGCAATAAGGTCACGAGTCATAATATTCCTATCCGTCCGGGCAGGAATATGGCCATAATCGTAGAGTCTGCAGCGGTCAACCACAGACAGAAGAAGATGGGCTACAACGCCGCACAGGAATTATACAACAGAGTGACACAAAATATGATAAACAAGAAATAACTCAGCGTAATATAAGTAAAGGAGATACACATAATGAGCGATTATTTATTTGGCGTAGACGTAGGCGGAACAACTGTTAAGATTGGTTTTTTTGATACTACCGGAAAGCTTCTTGAGAAATGGGAGATTGAGACCAGGACAAGTGAAGGCGGAAGACACATTCTGAGTGACATAGCCGGTTCAATAAAGGTAAGAATGAATGAGAAAGGTCTTACAACAAAAGATGTTAAAGGTATCGGAATGGGTGTTCCGGGACCTGTCAGAGAAGATGGTACAGTTGTTAAGTGTGCTAACCTTGGCTGGGGTATATTCAATGCTGCTGACGAGCTTTCAGGACTTACGGGAGTTCCTGTAAAGGTTGGAAATGATGCGAATATGGCTGCCCTCGGTGAGACCTGGATGGGTGGCGGTAAGGGCTACCTTAATCAGGTTATGGTTACTCTTGGAACCGGTGTAGGCGGCGGAATCATCGTGAACGGAAAGATGATCGCGGGAACTAACGGTGCCGGCGGTGAGATAGGTCATATTACAGTTAATCCTGCAGAGGAAGCTACCTGCGGCTGCGGAAAGAAAGGATGTCTTGAGCAGTATGCTTCTGCAACAGGTGTTGTAAGACTTGCCAAAAAGGCACTTGCAGAAAAGGACGATGCATCAAGTCTCCGTGACCTCGACGTGGTTACTGCCAAGGACGTATTTGATGCTGCCAAGGCTGGAGATGCTCTTGCTGTATCGGTAGTTGAAGACTTCGGCAAGTGGCTCGGTTATGCACTTGCACAGGTTGCATGTGTTGTTGATCCTGAAGTATTCGTTATAGGCGGCGGAGTATCCAGAGCAGGAGACATCATCCTTGATGTTACGGCTAAGTACTTCAAGCAGTATGCATTCCATGCATGCCGCGATACACTTTTCAAGCTCGCTACACTGGGAAATGATGCCGGAATGTACGGCGGAGCCTGCAGTGTTCTGAACTAGCAGCATACTGTAATCCGATGTATTGTCGGTGCAGAGTCGTCATAGGACTACTTTGAAGCTCTGTAAAAACTACTAAAAAAAGAGCAAAAAGCCAAAATAGCTTGTGACTTTGTTATATTGATTTAAAAGAATCCATCGTGTAAGATATTATGCGGTGGATTTTTTTGTGACAGAAAAATGCGTTTTCTGTTACATTGCTTTATTCTACTTTCTATATGGGGTATAAGGATTATGAAACATCTTTCAAATGAACCGATGAAACTTCATACAACCTTTCGCGTGGGAGGCCCTGCCGAGGATTTATATCTTGTAGAATCGGCGGATGAAATCGTCAGGATCATAGATGCCTGCGAGGAAAATGATACAGATTACTATATCATCGGAAACGGCAGCAATCTTCTTGTGTCCGATAAAGGATTCAAGGGTACTATTATAGAAATATCAAATAATATGAATAATATAAAGGTCGAGGCCGACGGTCTCTATGCCGAGGCGGGTGCACTGCTTTCGGCTATAGCCACGACCGCAAGAGACAATTCATTTACAGGTTTCGAGTTTGCATCCGGGATTCCGGGAACTCTCGGCGGAGCAGTAACCATGAATGCCGGCGCTTATGGCGGGGAAATGAAAGGTGTTGTGGAGTATGTTGACGTACTCCGTAACGGAAGGAAGGCCCGTATACCGGGTTCGGATATGGATTTTTCTTACAGACACAGCCGTGTGATGGAAGATGATCTCATCGTTCTCGGAGCCAAACTCATCTTCAGTCATGGCAGCAAGGATGCCATAACAGCTCATATGAAGGAACTTCGTGATAAGAGAAATGAAAAGCAGCCGGTGGAATTCCCGTCAGCGGGCTCTACATTTAAAAGACCGGAGGGCTATTTTGCCGGAAAGCTCATAATGGATGCGGGACTTAAGGGTTTCAGCATAGGCGGTGCGCAGGTTTCGGAGAAACATGCAGGCTTCATTATCAATAAAGGCGAAGCTACGGCAGATGATATATATAAGCTTATCCGCCATGTACAGAAGGAAGTAGAAGATAAATTCGGTGTAAAGCTTGAGATGGAAGTAAGAATGCTCGGAGAATTCTGAGACTGATCTTTCCTGCGGTGCATTTCGGGGGTATGTATGAGAATAGTAATCGTTACAGGTATGAGTGGTGCCGGAAAGTCAACGGCACTCCGTAACATGGAAGACTTGGGATATTTCTGCGTGGATAATCTCCCTGTACTTCTTATAGAGAAGCTTGCGACTATGATCCGTGACAGCAGCTTTACTTATGATAAAGTTGCCATAGGTATTGATATAAGAAACGGAAAAGAACTGGGTAACCTCAGCACCGTACTTGCAGGTCTTAAATCTGTCGGACTTGATTATGAGATTCTGTTTCTGGATGCCAGCACCGAGAATCTTATCAGAAGATTCAAGGAGACAAGACGTGAGCACCCGCTTGCCGGAGAAACCAGTATTGAGGATGCTATACGTAAGGAGAGAGACAGCGTAGGTTTCCTTAAGGATTCAGCTGACTATATCATAGATACAACAGGCCTTCTCACCAGAGAGCTGAAGAAGGAGATAAGAAAGATATTCGAGGGGACGGATTCCTATTCAAATATAATAATTTCCATCGTTTCATTTGGATATAAATTCGGAATACCGGTTGATGCGGATATAGTATTTGACGTGAGATTCATGCCGAATCCATATTATGACGAAAAGCTCCGTCCGTTTACCGGAAATGATGACAATATCAAGGAATATGTCATGAACAGTGAGGAGTCGCATATCTTTGTGGATAAGCTTTACGATATGCTGCAGTTCCTCATTCCCGAATATATAGATAAAGAGGGTAAGCATCATCTTACCATAGCTATAGGCTGTACCGGCGGAAGACACCGTTCAGTTGCAGTTACGAATATTCTCTTTGACAGGCTGTCACAGCTTCCTTATTCCGTCAAGAAATACCACAGGGATATAAGCTATGACAAATACATAAAGGGAGAACTGTAAATGTCATATTCAAACAGTATAAATCTTGAAGTGTGCGCAAATGTGGAGCATGCCGTGCATTGCAGGATTGCCTGTCTGGCCGGGATCGTACTGTTGCAGGGATCCTTTACGGAGGATGGAGAGCTTAAGATAAAGCTTCAGGAAGAGAATCTCCGTACACTTGCGGCAAAGCTTATAAGACATTTGTTTGATGTGGATATTTCGGAAACATCAGATGATTATTGCATGAAAAAAGGCAGGCTTTATATAAATAAACCTGAGTTGGTCAAGGATTTTTCGGAAAGGCTCAAGTTGAGACGGACCGAAGGAGGGGACCTTACCATAGACAGGATAGTGCTTCAGAAAAGCTGCTGCAAAAGAGCATTTATAAAGGGATGCTTCATATCTTCCGGCTCCATTACCGATCCGAACAAAGGTTATCATCTTGAGTTTGTGGCAAGAGATATGCTTCGTGCGGATTACATTCTTGATATTCTTTCGAATCTCGGGATTTCTGCCAAGAAGGTTACAAGACGCGATAATTATATCGTTTATATAAAGGATAGCGAAGCCATAAGAGATGCACTGGGGATTCTTGGTGCGTCAAACGGGCTTATGGAATATGAAAATGTACGTATCCTCAAGGAAATCCGTAATTCGGTTAACAGAGAAGTAAACTGTGATACGGCAAATATGAATAAGGTGGCAAATGCTGCCGCCAAGGATATTGAGGATATAGAGTTTATAGAGCAGACTGCGGGGCTCGGGATACTTCCGGACAGCCTCAGAGAGCTCGCCGAGACAAGACTTTTATACCCATACCTTTCTCTTAAAGAATTGGGGGATATGATGAATCCGCCACTGGGTAAATCCGGTGTCAATCACAGGATCAGGAGAATAAGAGAAACAGCTGAAAAGCTTAGGGTTAATTTATAATTATAATTAAGGAGCAATCGATATGGTTACAAAGAGTTTTACAGTTAACTTCCCGAATTATGCTGAGGCCAGACCTGTTGCTGTTGTTGTTCAGATAGCAAGCAAGTACGACAGCCACATTTATCTTATGTCAGGAACAAGAAAGGTAAATGCAAAAAGTATAATGGGTATGATGAGTCTCGGAATCTGTAATGATGAAGAGATAACTGTTGAAGCTGACGGTGATGATGAAATGGCAGCAGCTGATGAGATTATCAGCTACATGACATCTATTAACTAGTGTATTTTTGTTGGGCGTTTAGACTCATTTTGCATTGCATAGATTTTTTATATGTGATAATATATATGAGTATGATTATCTGATTTTCAGGATAATGGCCGGAGGAAACAGACATGGGTTTTTTCGACAATCTTAAAAACATTTTCACAAAAAAGAAATCCAACAAAAGTAATGTAGAACTTCAGTTCGATAAGGCTATGAATCTTATGGAGAATGCAAACGGTGATGAGGCCGTTGAGATTCTCGAAGGTGTAGCTGATATCGGACTTATGGACGTTACATATAAAGATTTGGGAACTGATGCGCTTAAGATACTTGGTGAGTTCTATGAGACAGGTAAGTATAAGAATGCCGTAACTGATAAGAACATCAATAAAGCAGCCAAGTATTATGAGAAGTATGCTAACCAGACCAATGATGGTGAGACTATCTATAAGGTCGCAAAACTTCTCTTAGAAGATCAGAACTTCTCCAAGGCAGTTGCTTTCTTCGAGAAGGCTGCCAAATCAGGAGTCAGATCGGCGTATATGAATCTCGGATCTATATATGAGAATGGTCTTTCAAGAGTCGATCAGTTCGGTAATAAGAGTGATGTAGTTATTCCGGTAGATTATGAGAAGGCTATGTCATGGTACAAGAAGCTTGCGGATATGGGTGACCAGACCGCGATGACAGCTTATGACCGTGTTGATTATGCGTCCAAGCATACAGACAGTCTTGAGTTCGAGGAAAAGGACAAGATTTATTCAGAGATTTCCGAGAAGAGAAAAGAGAAGGGCAAGGAACCTCATTTCAAGGTTATCGATCCTGCCAGTCTCCAGTATCAATATACATATGTTCATAATCAGGTTGACGGTTTTATCCATAAGCTTCCTAAGGACTGGATCAAGACTATCAATGAGGAAACAGGCGAAGAGTATTATGCTCCGAGCATGACGTATAAAGATTTTGAAATGTATGTTACTTATGACAGTATTCCGAAGGATTCCAAGAAGACTCTTGAGAATTACCTCCGTTACTGCAATGAAGCTTTCGACGAAGAGCTTCAGCTTAAGCCATACATAACAGAGTATGCGGACGGTATCGTAACAACCTTCTATCATAAAGAGATGAATAAGGGTATTGTTACATTTGCATTCTATCAGGGACGTCGTCTTGCATGTATGAGATTCGTATGTGCTACTATGGAGATCATAGAGCAGTACGAAGAGATCATATTTGAAACAGCCAATTCATTTGCATTTGTCAATCCGACACGTGTAAGTGATGCGAGTCTTAACAGAAAAGACAATCAGTATTACAGTGAAGCACTGTACTGCTATTACCTTGAGGATTATGAAGGTGCCATGACCAGTGCCAAGCAGGCTCTTAAGCTTGGAAGTATCAAGGCCAGCTACCTTCTTATCGATCTTTACTACGATGCGGATTCACCATATCGTGATATTGAGAAGACTATAAGCTACGCCAAGCAGCTTTTTGAAGCTACAAAGGATCCTGAACTTGCATTCCTGATCGGTAATATATACGATCAGCAGCTTAAGGATTACATGAAGGCTCTTAACTGGTATGAGACTGCCGAAAGACTCGGCCATAAGAGAGTTCCTTTCTATCTCGGACGTTTCTATTACTATGGACTCGTTCATCAGAAGAGAGAGGGTATCAAGGCTCTTTCATATTTTAAGAAGGCTTCTGCAAATGGTATTCCTGAGGCTGATGCTTATATCAAGGATATTGAAGAACTTCATGGTGAGGATCTTCAGCAGGCTATCGAGAAATGGGAGCGTGCTATACAGGCAGGTTCCGGTGCTACTGCCCTTAAGGTTGCTCTTATGAAGCAGCAGCAGATATTCTACATAGCTAATAATTATGAGATTGAAAAGGCATTCCAGGAGGCTCTCGGACTCGGAGCAGTTCAGGCTTCTTACGAGCTTGCCAAGATATATGAGAGAGAGGAATTCGAGGCTCAGACTCCTGAAGATGAGAGAAAGAGTATTAAATTCTTCGAGAAGGCTTACGATCAGAAATACGATGGCTTCGATAAGAAGGATCTCTTCAAGGTTATCCGTTATAAGGAGAAGAAGGGTGCTTCCAAGGAAGAGATGATCAAGCTCTATATCGAGAATGCGGTGATGGCTTATGTTCCTGCCGTTGACAAGGTTGTAGAGATGGTTAAATATCAGACTCCTGCAATCGCAGATCTTTATAAGACTCTTATGGAGACTGCAGAGACAGGCGAGGAAACAGCTATCATTTCCATGAATAAGCTTGAAAAGGCTTATCCTGAACTTGTTATCAAGGAGCCGAAATCCGATCAGAAGGTTATCGAGAATAAGTTCTTCAGAGTTATCGTTCCGAAGTCATGCAGTGCTACGATCGATGACGACGGAGGTACTATCAAGCTGGCTGATTCAGTTATTGAATTTGCTGTTGCTGAGCTTCCTATCTCTGTTAATTCTGAGGATGATTATCTTAAGATTTATAAGCTCATACTTTCTGAATATCTGCCGGACGACAATGCTGAGATCATCATTGCAAACAGCCGTATGATAGGTTCGGGTATGAGGGAGCAGAAGGAAAATGTTCATTCGTTCAGTATCCTTCTTATAAGCTCCAAGAACCAGTATCTCTTCAAGCTTTCATCTAAGGACAGACGTCAGATGATACAGTTCAAGGAAGAGGTTACCGAGATTGCAAAGTCGCTGGTTGAGACAGGTGAGATTTACGTTGCAACCGAAGAATCAAGAAAGAATATCGGTCTTTCAGTTCTTCTTAAAGCAAATGAAGGTGGATTCCTCTCAATCGGTAAATCTGACAACAAGTAAAGATTTTACTAATTTGATATTTCTTCAGGGCAGGGTGAGATTCCCGACCGGCGGTAAAGTCCGCGAGCCTTCGGGCAGATATGGTGTGATTCCATAACCGACAGTAAAGTCTGGATGAGAGAAGAACGACAGATTTTTTCTGGCGCTATGTATATTTAAGCCCTGGGGTGTCCTGGGGCTATTTTAGTGACGATTTCTCCGTGCTGCTACACACATGAGAAATCTGTTAACTAAAAAACTATGAACAATAGAGGTTTAATATGGCATTTGACAGAAAATATATGGAAAGGGCTTTGGAACTTGCAAAGAAGGGACTCGGTGCTGTAAATCCGAATCCCCTTGTAGGTGCGGTTATCGTTAAGGATGACAGGATTATCGGTGAGGGATATCACCATAAGTATGGTGACCTTCATGCGGAGAGGGATGCATTTGCAAATCTTACCGAGGATGCGGAAGGAGCGGAAATGTATGTGACATTGGAACCCTGCTGCCATACCGGTAAACAGCCGCCGTGTGTCGAAGCGATTATCGAGCATAAGATAAAGAGGGTTTATATAGGTTCGGATGATCCCAATCCGCTGGTTGCAGGAAAGGGTATGTTTGAACTCAGGAAGCATGGAATAGAGGTCATGCCTCATTTCATGAAAGAAGAGTGTGACGCCATTAACAGTGTCTTCTTCTATTATATTACGACGGGTCTCCCTTATACGGTCATGAAATATGCCATGACTGCCGATGGAAGGATTGCAACCGTAGACGGAAACAGTAAGTGGATTTCCTGTGAAGAGAGCAGGCAGATGGTTCATTCATGGAGAAATGAATTTACAGGTATCATGTGTGGTATCGGTACGGTACTGGCTGATAATCCAATGCTTAACTGCCGTATGGACGGGGGCAGGGATCCGGTAAGGATAATCTGTGATTCTAATCTCAGGATTCCTCTTGAGTCAAATATAGTTGTTACCGCCAACAAGTATAAGACAGTTATCGCAACACTTGAAAGCTCTAAACAAAGTGAAAAAGGCAAGATAAATGCACTTCACAGCGCCGGTGTAACTATTCTCTATATCCCCGAAGCGGCAGACGGAGAGCTTTCGGTTCCTGTACTGATGAAGGAACTGGGGCAGCTTAAGATTGACAGTATCCTGCTTGAGGGTGGAAGCACACTTAACTGGTCTATTCTGAGAGACGGCTTTGTAAATGAGGTCCGCACATTTATCGCCCCCAAGATTTTCGGAGGAGCTACGGCTCCCGGTCCTATAGGAGGAAACGGCATAAGCCTTGTGGAGGATTCGCCAAAGCTTTATGCGGACAGTATAGAAAAAATCGGGAATGATATTTATATAAGATATATTCCCGTTAATGAATAATGAATTCCGGAGGAACTTATGTTTACGGGAATTATTGAAACAAAAGGGAGTATCGTAAGTGTTGCAAAGGGTGCCAAGGGAAGCAGGCTTACGATAAATGCAAAGGGCATCATGGATGATGTGAAGCTCGGTGACAGTATTGCGGTGAACGGCGTATGTCTTACCGCGGCTGAGATTAAAGGCGATACATTTACAGCTGATGTAATGGAAGAAACTCTGAGGCGTTCTAATCTTGGAAGCCTTAAGCCCGGAAGCGAGGTCAACCTTGAACGGGCTATGGCGGCAGGCGGAAGGTTCGGCGGCCACATAGTTTCAGGTCATATCGACGGAACAGGAACCATCACATCATTTGTAAATGAGGGAAATGCAATCTGGGTTACTGTTGAAGCTCCGCCATCAATCCTGAATCTGATAGTGGAAAAAGGAAGTATAGCTATAGACGGGATCAGTCTCACAGTAGCTTATATCGACTCAAAATGCTTCAAGGTTTCCATCATACCGCATACATCAAGCGAGACTAACCTTACTTCGAAGAAGGTCGGGGATAAGGTGAATCTTGAAAATGATATAATAGGCAAGTATGTTGAGAAGCTGATGGGACTTTCCGGTGACGGAATGAAGACGGGAAACGGCAGTTCATCACTTACGAAGTCTAAGCTTTTTGAAAATGGTTTTATATAACAAAAAGGACAGGAAAATGGAAATAGTATTAAATGAAATTGAAGAAATTTTGGAGGAACTCCGTAAAGGTAAGCCGGTTGTCATTATGGATGACGAGTCCAGAGAAAATGAGGGAGACGTTATAGTTGCAGCTGAGTTTGCTACTACAGAAAATGTCAACTTCATGGCTAAATATGCCAGAGGACTTATCTGCATGCCTATGGATCCTTTATATTCAGACAGGCTGAATCTTCCGCAGATGTGCATAGTAAATACGGATAATCATGCAACGGCTTTCAGTGTTTCGGTGGATCATGTAAAGACTACCACGGGTATAAGCGCCGAGGAAAGAGGTTTTACAGCAAGGATGTTTGTTGATCCGAATGCGAGGCCTGAGGATTTCAGAAGGCCGGGACATATGTTCCCGCTGGAAGCAAAACGTGGCGGAGTCATCGAAAGAAGAGGACATACCGAAGCGACTGTTGACCTCATGAAGGCGGCAGGTCTCAGACCGTGCGGACTCTGCTGCGAGATTATGAAGGACGACGGAACCATGGCAAGGCGTGACGATCTTATCGAATTCGCGCATGAGCATGGACTTCTGATCTCAACGGTTGAAAAGCTTGTAAGATACAGAAAAGAGCATGAAGTATTTGTTGAGCATGTGGAGCAGGCAAAGCTGCCAACCAGATACGGAGAGTTCACCATACATGGTTATATCAATAAGTTAAATGGAGAGCATCACGTGGCGCTTACCATGGGTGATGTATCTGACGGCGAACCTGTACTTGTAAGAGTGCATTCGGAGTGTCTTACCGGCGATGCATTCGGATCGGCACGTTGCGACTGCGGCGAGCAGCTTGACAGTGCCATGAAGATGATAGCCAAGGAAGGAAGAGGAGTGCTTCTTTACATGCGTCAGGAAGGAAGGGGCATCGGTCTCATCAACAAGATACGTGCCTATGCACTTCAGGATAAAGGCATGGATACAGTAGAAGCAAATGTGGCTCTGGGCTTCCCGGAGGATGCACGTGATTATACTATAGGAACCCAGATTCTGGTTGATATGGGAGTCCGCAAGATGAGGCTTCTCACGAACAATCCTGACAAGATTTACGGACTTAAGGGATATAGACTTGAAATAGTAGAGCGTGTTCCGCTGGAGATAGCACCGTCGGTATATGACCGTTTCTATCTTCAGACCAAGAAGGAAAAGATGGGACACATGCTGCGTAACCTGTAATGATTATATTATAACAACGGATAATAGTTTTTTAGGAGGATTAACATGAACAAGATTGAAGGTAAGGTGGTTTCAGAAGGAATCAAGGTAGGCATAGTTGCAGCGCGTTTTAACGAGTTCATCGTTTCAAAGCTCGTGAGCGGAGCAGTTGACGGACTGGTAAGACATGATGTAAATGAAGATGATATCGACATAGCCTGGGTACCGGGTGCATTTGAAATTCCACTTATTGCAAAGAAGATGGCTAAGTCAGGAAAGTATGACGCGGTTATCTGCCTTGGAGCAGTTATAAGAGGCGCAACCAGTCATTATGATTATGTATGCAGCGAGGTATCAAAGGGTATTGCCGCTGTATCACTTGAGGCTGAGATTCCTGTAATGTTCGGTATCCTTACAACTGATAATATCGAGCAGGCAGTTGAAAGAGCAGGTACAAAGGCGGGCAACAAGGGCTATGACTGCGCACTCGGTGCAATCGAGATGGTTAATCTTATGAAGAATTTTGACTGATATGAAGCTTTTATTTTTTGACATTGATGAAACACTTATTCCGTCCGGTGGTGCATATCCTCCGGGAGTAGAGGATGCCCTCAGAAAAACAAAGGAAAAGGGGCATAAGCTTTTCATAAATACAGGCCGCGTCAGAAGCAATGTTGAGGATTATATCTTTACGGATGTTTTCAGCGGTATAGTATGTGGCTGCGGGACTCATATCATTTATGAGGGAAATGAACTTCTTTACAGAACGCTTCCCCGAGAACTCTGCCACGATATAGCTCTTCTCTGCAGGAAATGTAATATGTATGCCCTTTTTGAGCATAAGAATCATACCTGTTATGATGCGGAACTTCCCGGAAATAATGACAACCCGCTTGTAGAATATTTCAGGAGGAGCGGCAGAAAACTCATAACCGATTTAGAGGATCCCGACTTTGTCTTTGACAAATTCACCGTATGGTATAATAATAGGAGCGATGTTCTTGCATTCAGGGAAGGCACAAAGGAACATTTTACCCTTATAGACCGTGAAGGGGATTTCTATGAGATGGAGCCTCGCGGTTTCTCCAAGGCATCAGGTATGCAGTTCCTGATGGATTATTTCGGCTGCGGAGTGGAGGACGTTATCGCCTTCGGTGACAGCAACAATGATATTGAAATGCTGAAAAAGGCCGGAACGGGAATCGCCATGGGTAATGCTACGGATGAATTAAAGAGCATAGCTTCATTTGTAACGGATGACATTAATCATGATGGGATAAGAAATGCACTGATAAAGCTTAAGCTCATCTGATGAACGGAGTAGTATTTTGAGTATTTTAGAACAGCTGACCATAAGTCTGACCAGACCGTCAAAGTATCATGAGATGATGGCAAAGACTTCGGTCGCAAAAAAGATAATTTATATCATAACCATATCGGTAATAGTATCCATAATGACGACACTTCTGCCGAACGTTGCGGCTATAACAGCCTTCGGAGGTTTCAGGAGTTTATTCACTGAACGCATCCCGTCATTTGTGGTCGAGGATGGTAAACTGAATGCATCGGATAATTTCGACCTGGCCATAGGCGGAGTTCATTTCTATGTGGATACTGAAGAAGCAGATATACCGGACGAGGAGCTTTCGGGGACAAATGAACTCTATTTTACCTTCGGAAGTGAAGTCTACAGCTCGGTACTTGTGCAGAATAATACTGCCCGTAAGATATACAGTTTCAAGATAGCTGATATTCTCCCGGAAGGTTTTGATAATGATCAGCTTGTGACGCTGATACCGGTGATCTATATAACGCTGGCGATACAGTTTGCCCTCAGTGTTGCTGTGAACGGAGCAAATGATCTTCTGGTATGCCTTTTGCTCTCGCTGCTCATAAGGCCGCTTACACGGCTTGCAGGATATGATTATAAATTCTTTGATGTGGTATTTCTGTGTTATTATGCCGATACACTTTCCATACTTCTTTTAGGCATAAATACAGCGACAGGATATATCATCCCGTCGCTCATAATGACCATTATAGGATTTTTGGTATTTAACAGATATATATTTGCTTCTTTCAGATCTGAAAAAAATGAAGAAAGGTAGCGTTTCATTTTTTCAGGTATATGGCCGGGTCTTCGGCTTCTGAAAGAGCAGCATTTGAATATCCGCCTTCCATGGTAACCTCGCGTCCGAAATATGGAAGAGGAGTGAATGCTTCGGCAGTTTCAACGTCCGGGAATTCAATCTCTGCGTAAACAAGACCTTCAAATGCACCATGGAAAATATCAAGTTCGACCTTAAGCCCGGTATCCTCTATAGGGATGATATACCGGGTCTTTTTTATTATATTTCCGCTGACTTTTCCCTGAAGGTTCTCAAATTCCTCACGGCTGAGATTAATCTCATATTCCTCCCTTGCCAGGAGTCCCCCACTCTTTACAGTAAGGATATACTCATCATCCCACTGTCTTATCCTTATAACCGGAAAAGTAGAAATATATCCCTGGGACAGCTCATGATATTCAAATCTGTTCAGGTCCCCGGGAATCTCATTTACAAGAAACTTTCTTTCAATCTCCATACAGCTAAAACCTCGTATCTCCGTAATATAGTTATTATTGAATAAAAACAGTATATATTATATACTTATTGAGGTTTTATATCAATTGGTCATAACTGATGATAACGGAGGAAATACATATGGTTTATATTTTAATGGCAGACGGATTTGAAGAAATTGAAGGTATCATGGTGGTTGACTTACTGCGCCGCGCACGTATAGACATAAAGATGGTTTCAATCTCGGATGACATAATGGTAACCAGCTCACACAGCGTACCTATAAAGACTGATATGCTTCTTAAGGATATGCCTGAGGATGCAGAGATGATAGTACTGCCGGGTGGTCTTAAAGGAACAAATAATCTTAAGGCAAGCGCAGCCGTTAAGGAAGTGATCACACGCCAGAATGAAAAGGGCGGATGGCTTGCGGCAATCTGCGCAGCACCTACTGTATATGGTGAGATAGGACTTCTCAAGGGCAAAAAAGCTACCTGCTATCCTGGACTTGAGGAAGGACTTGTTGGTGCAGAGTGGACAGGTCCCGATGTTACGGTTGCAGTTGACGGCAATTTCATTACCAGCCGCAGCCTTGCAACAAGCGTTGATTTCGCACTGACAATAATCGAGATACTTAAGGATAAGGAAACTGCGGATAAGGTTGCTGCAGGAGTAGTTTACCGAGGATGGTAGTATAAAATCGGTATATTCGAATAAGATATGATGCATGGACAGCAGAGTGATAGTTCAAAGCTGCCCTGCGAGAGGAGAACAGATGAAAGCTTTAAGCGTAGGCGAGATTTTAAATATAACAGGCGGTAAGCTTCTTACAGGAAATACGGGAATCATGGTAGATAAGGTTTCCATAGATTCCAGAGAGGCAAATGAGGGGATGCTTTTTGTTCCTATCAAAGGAGAAAATGTCGATCCCCACAAGTATATTCCCGATGTAATGAAATATGCCTCAGCTTCCTTTACTGACAGGGACAGCGTTCTTGCGGATATTGAGGATGAATATAAGGAGAGATGCGCACTTATACTGGTTCCGGGTACATTACGCGCGCTGCAGGAACTGGGTATTTATATCAGGAATCATTATGATAAGAAAGTAGTCGGAGTAACGGGAAGTGTCGGTAAGACTACCACAAGGGAAATGATAACAGCGGCTCTCTCGGGAACTGTACCTGTCTTTGCAACTCCGAAGAACTATAATTCGGCGATCGGAACACCGATCACGCTTTCAATGCTTGAGGATCAGCCTTCAGAAGTTGCTGTATTGGAACATGGTATCGACAGAGTCGGTGAGATGGATGAGATAACAGAAATGTCACAGCCTGATATTGCAGTAGTTACAAATATAGGAACCTGCCATCTTGAAAAGTTCAAGACCCGAGAGACCATCCGCGATGAGAAACTTAAGATCACGGCAAGGATGGATGAAAATGGAGTTGCTTTCCTGAATGGAATGGACAAAAGACTCTATGCCATGAAGGATAATCTTAAGGTTAAGACTTTCTTCTATGGGCTTGATGAAAGACTTGATTATCATGCTGAAGATATTCGTTTTGAAGATGGCAAAAGCTGTTTCACTTATGTTCATGGCGATATCAGAAAACCGATGGAACTCAAGATGCTCGGAAGCCATATGATTCTGAATGCGGTTGCAGCCATGGCAGTTACGGAGTATCTGGGTTATGACCTTGATAAGGCGGCAAAAAAGCTTCAGGAATTCCAGGGACAGAGGCAGCTGGTATATGAGATTCCGGGAGGAGTCACATTTATCGATGATGTATATAATGCAAGTCCGGATTCTATGAAGGCAGAACTGAATGTGCTTTCAGAAGTGGATTGTGAAGGCAGAAAGATTGCAGTTCTGGGAGATATGCTTGAACTCGGAGAAGAAGAGGAACTTCTTCATGCCGAGGTAGGACGTGCGGTTCTTGCATCTGACGTTGATTATCTTGTAACGGTCGGAAAGCTTTCCAAAAACATCAGTGATGTTGTTAAGGCATCAAATGCAAATGATATCGGTGCTGTTCATTTTGAAACAAATGATGAGGCTATAGGTTTTCTGAAGAACTTTTTCAAAGAGGGTGATACGGTTCTCTTTAAGGCTTCTAACGGAATGAAATTTAAGGATATAGTTGCAGCATTGAAAAAATAATAAATATAATGACGGGGCGGTTTTTATAATATGAACCGCCTCGTTTTGTTATGTAAAGTACACAAAACACTAGTATCATGATAGGCATTAAGTGGTAAATACGTAGAAATTGCATAAAAAGCATTGCAATTTTTGTGAATAAGTCGTATCATCACTCATTGTAAACGGAAATTAGTTAACATTTTAGTAATTTATTGTAATCATTTTTTAAAATTTTGGAGGAATTCAAGATGGCAGTAAAGAAGACAGGTGTTAAGGAACTTGCAGCAAAGGCTGCAGCAGTTAAGGCTGAAGAAGTTAAGGTAGAAGATGTAAAGAAGGCAGAGCCTGCTAAGAAGGCACCTGCAAAGAAGGCTCCGGCAAAGAAGGCAGAGCCAGCAAAGAAGGAAGAAGCTAAGAAGGCAGAGCCAGCTAAGAAGGCTCCAGCAAAGAAAGCTCCTGCAAAGAAGGCAGCAGCTGCAGCTAAGGTTGTTGTTGAGATTCAGTATGCAGGAAACAATGTTACAACAGATGCTATCGTAGCTAAGGTTCAGGAAGTTGCTAAGGCAGCTAAGGAACTTAACATTTACTATCAGCCAGAGAATGGTAAGGTTTACTACACAGCTGATGGCGTTAACGGCGAGATCGCTTTCTAAGTAACTGCTAGGATATAAAGAAAAGAAGGACAGGCATTTCAGCCTGTCCTTTTTTATACGGTGCCCCTCATCTCTATGATCGGAGCTCCTTTGCCGCGGATATAATCTCCGGTGATGGTGACACGTCCTATATTATCATCCTTTGGTATCTGATACATGATATCGAGCATGAATTCTTCAATAATGGAGCGGAGTGCTCTGGCACCGGTTTTTCTCTCTATGGCTTTTTCAGCGATTGCTTCAAAAGCGGAATCATCAAACTGAAGATCCACTTCATCCAAAAGCAGAAGCTTCTTGTACTGTTTAAGTATCGCATTTTTAGGTTCACTGAGTATCTTTACATACATTTCCTTATCAAGATCATCAAGTGCAAAGAGTACAGGGAGACGGCCGAGGAATTCAGGTATCATTCCGTATTCACGTAGGTCTTCGATCTTTACCTTTGAAAGAACATTTCCTGTCTTCTTGATTTCGGTTTTAAGTTCTGCACCGAAGCCCATGGAAGACTGGTTCGTAAGTCGTGTGGTGATGATATCTTCAAGATTAGGAAATGCACCGCCGCAGATGAAGAGTATGTTCTTCGTGTTCATTACGGTGGTAGGAGTCATGGCATTCTTGCTTCCTGTTCCGATAGGAACCTCAACCTCGCTGCCTTCGAGAAGCTTAAGAAGTCCCTGCTGAACAGATTCACCGCTTACGTCACGGGAGCGGGTTTCCTGTTTTTTGGCAATCTTGTCTATCTCATCTATAAAAACAATTCCGTGTTCGGCTTTATCAACATCATTTCCTGCAACGGCCAGAAGCTTTGAAAGTACGCTTTCTACATCATCACCTATGTAGCCGGCTTCCGTAAGGCTTGTTGCATCTGTTATCGCAAGAGGTACATCGAGTATATTTGCAATTGTCTTGACCATGTAGGTCTTACCTGAACCTGTAGGTCCTATCATCAGCATATTTGACTTCTCGATTTCGACTCCGTCATCATCAGTAGCGGGAGAGAGTATTCTCTTGTAATGGTTGTAAACAGCAACAGACATAACCTTTTTTGCATATTCCTGACCGACAACATGCTCATCCAGCATAGCCTTGATCTTATGGGGGGCAGGGATATCACGTATAGTCATCACAGGTTCATCCTTAACCTCACGCATATCATTTTCCGGCTTGCGTTTCTTCACTTTCTGATTCTCGGGTATATCCTCGGGAGGTGTGAACATATTGAAGTTATTGAAACCCTTCATATTTGCAAAATTCATAAATGGAGAGTTGTCACTGTTTATAGTGTTAAATGTTTTCTGTATGCAGTCGGGGCAGATATACATGCCATTCATGAATTCTATCATCTTGCCTGCTGTCGATTCGGGACGTCTGCACATATAACAGTATTTTTCAAATTCGTCGTTACTCATTTCATTTCCTCACTAATCATTTATCTCATTTATAAAATATAAATGTAATCCTGTTATTACCTGAACCATAATTATATCAAAATTATACATAAATGCCCACTTAAAAATAGCAAATTGCCCACTATGATGCTGATTGCTTTACATAATTCCGTGGTATAAAGGGATTTGTAGAAAAAATTCTGTTAATGAAATGTAATTTTGTATAATCTGCGGATTGAGATTTTTTCTCCTTTGATTTAGCATTAAAGCATGGTTAAGATAATAGCCCACAGAGGGGCTTCGTACCTCGCAAGAAGTGAAAATTCCATAGAAGCATTCGAACTTGCTATTGAACTCGGAGCAGACATGGTAGAGTTCGATGTCAGAAAAACATACGATGGAGAACTGATAGTTTACCATGATCGTAATTTTGCGGATACTCCCATAAGCTGGCAGACCTTTGAGAATGTTGAGCGTGATGCCTATGAAAAGGGGATAGATATCCCTACTTTTGATGAGGTTATAGCGTTCTGTCATGGCAAGATTAAGATGGACATCGAGATAAAAGAACCGGGTTTTGAACGGGAAATAGTTGCAAAACTTCGCAATGTGTGCGATTATGAAGAGTACTCCATTAAATCATTTCATGATAAAGTGATTTATAAGATAAAGAAGCTGGACAGGCATATAACTACAGGACTTCTTATAGGAAGTGATAAGAGCAGTCTTAAGGACAGGATCAATTCTTATTTTCCTGAGAGAAGACTTGCGGCGGCGAAGGCTGATTTTGTATCACCGAATCAGAATCTCTGCTCGCCATCATTTATCTTCAGAATGAAGAAAAAGCATTATCCTGTTTATGTGTGGACTGTTAACAGCAAGAAAGATATTAAGAAATTCATAGACCGCGGGGTTGATGCCATAATAACGGATAAACCCGATGCGGGGCTTTTTGTGCGTAATTCGAAAGAGTAGGACATGAAGTACAGGATTAAGAATTATCTTAAATATATAGATGATATGCTTGCATCGGATGAGGAACGTGACTGGGAACTTGAAGCAGAGCTTCACCTCAGACAGATAGCATTCTTTGCACACGAAAGACTGGTACATCTTATCGTTTTTGTGCTGGTTGCCATCTGCACCGTGATGTGCATACTCGCCTATGTTGTTGCAGAGCAGATAATACTTCTGCCGCTCATCATTTTACTTTTTGTACTTCTTATTCCATATTGCATGCATTATTACCTGCTTGAGAATTCTGTTCAGAAAATGTATGAACAGTACGACAGAATGATAAATAAATACAGAGGATATTTTACTAATGTCAGTTTTCAGGAAAAAGAGAAAATATAATAGAGCGAAAAACCGTGCAGAACTGATATACATACTTTTTGGTGCGTCAATTCTCATTTCCATGATTATAACTATTTATGTCATGAATCATACATCTAGGGTTCAGGACAGTTTTGATGATATTCTGAAGGCAGAGACCGTTGAACCGGAAGACAGGACTGTAGCTGACGGGAAGGATGCCGGACAGGTTGAAGGAGAAGAGAAGAACGCTTCGGTAACAGCGGCCGACAGAGATGTGCTGACGGCAGATGGTTCATCGGGTACTGAAACGGATGCTGATGCTCCCGGAGAGATAGGTATCTTTAAACCGGCTGCAAACAGTACCTACGCTGCACCTTATCATGCCGATGGGAAGCTTGAAGGCACCAACGGAAAGACAGTATATCTTACATTTGATGACGGTCCTTCCTCATGTACATCAAGAATACTTGATATTCTCGCAGAGAGAAATGTTAAAGCTACTTTCTTTGTGGTGAATACAAATGAATTCTTTTATGATGATATGAAACGTATAGTGGATGAAGGACATACGATAGCAATGCATTCCTATACACATGACTACGGCAAGGTTTATGCCGATCTCAATTCATTTGAAAGAGATGTAAATAAGATTCATGATCTTATATATGATGTGACCGGAGTGGACACCAAGTACTACAGATTCCCGGGTGGAAGTTCCAATCAGGTTTCGAAGGTTCCTATGAGTGAATGCATAGATTATCTTGACGATATGGGCTATGTATATTTTGACTGGAATGCCATGAATGATGACGCGGAGGTAAGTTACCTTTCCGCAGAAGAGCTTAACAGCAGAGCTCTCGGATATATCAGAAGCAATCCGGGGGATTCGGTACTCCTTCTTCATGACCTTGAGACACATCAGGGTACGGTTGATGCTCTTCCGGGACTTCTGGATACGCTCATAGCTGAAGGATATTCCATAGCTGCCATTGACGATGATACACCTATAATTCATCACTTTGATGCCGAATAGCCGCTAAGGTTCGGAAATGAGGAAATGCTTTGAATTACGATGAAGTATTAGAATATATACATGAAAAAGAAGACCGGGGAATCGTTCCCGGTCTTGATAATATAGAGAAACTTCTCAGTCTGCTGCAGAATCCTGAGCAAAGGCTGCCCGCCATTCATATTGCAGGTACAAATGGCAAAGGCAGTATCATGGCCTATGTTGAGACTGTGCTCAGGCTTCTCGGACTTAAGACTGGCAGGTATATTTCTCCTGCTATTTTTGATTACAGGGACAGATGGATCATTGACGGCAATATTCCTTCCAGGGAGTATGTTGCTGATGTTTTTACAAGGCTTGCTCCTTTTGTTACTGAAGCAGAAAGTATACTTCCTCCGGGACCTACATCTTTCGAGATTGAGACAGCGGCCGCCTTTATGATGTATGAGGACAGCGGCTGTGACGTTAATCTCATTGAGTGCGGAATGGGTGGAAGACTGGATGCCACAAATGTATTCATTTCCACACCGGTGGTTGTTCTTGCCAAGATCAGCATGGATCATATGCAGTTTCTGGGAGAGACTGTGTTTGATATTGCCAAAGAAAAACTGGGAATAGTGAAGGAAGGCGACACGGTGGTAAGCTATCCTCAGGATGCAGAGATTATGGATTTTATCCGCGGGTACCTGAATGAGAATTTTGAAAATGTAAAGCTTATCGAAGCTGATACTTCGGAACTCGAAATAGTGAAGGAGGATCTCAGCGGCTCCTCATTTATATATAAAGGAGTGAAGTACGGGATAGGACTTCTGGGACGGCATCAGATATATAATGCTATAACTGCGATTGAGACTGTGAATGCCTTTGTTCATTTTATAAATTCTATGAATGATGACATCATGTACGTGGAAGAAGCAGAAACCGGAGCCGGGGTAACCGAAGTTAATGGCTCAGAGTGGAGCTTCGGGAAGGGGTATTCAGACTGTGTCCGAAAGACGGATATGTGCCTGGACGGACTGACAAGGTTCATCGTGGCAGGACTCGCGAAGACCGTATGGAAGGGCAGGCTGGAGAAGATAAATGACGATCCTCAGGTTTATATAGACGGTGCTCATAATACTGACGCATGGCTGACTCTTGCCGGTAATCTCGAAAGGTATTTTACAGATAAGAGGAAAGTCTTTATAATAGGAGTTCTAAAGGATAAAGAGTATCGGCAGATGGTTGATATTCTTGCCCCGTATATGGACTATGCGGTAACAGTGACTACCATAAATAATAAACGTGCACTTTCCGGTGATATACTTGCGAAGCTGATTGAAGAGAAAGGTGTTTCTGCGGAATCAGCCCCGGATTATGAAAGCGCTGTAAAGATGGCTTTTGAAAAGACTGATGAGGATTCCGTAATCATAGCCTGCGGCTCGCTTTCATTTACAGGAGATATTACGAGGATTGTTAAAAAGTGTTCATAAATATATAGAATAAGGACTTTCATGGAATGAACAGAATTGATAAGATACTTGCGGATGATGAATTCAGACGCATTTCAGTTATGATAAAAGAACAGGAATATGACAGGATATATTGCAGGCACAGCCTGGGGCATGCGCTTTCGGTAGCGAGGATAGCTTATATCATTAACCTTGAAGAAAACCTGGGTATGGATAAAGAATTGATATATGCCACAGCTTTACTTCATGATATGGGAAGATATTCGAAGTATGAGAAAGAAGGAATGTCACATCATGCGGCAGGTGCCATAATAGCAAAGGACATACTCAAGAGGGCAGGATTTGACGAGGACGAAGTAGTTCTCATGTGTGAGGCTATAGGTAAGCATAAGAACTATGCCGAAGATGATAATACACTGGCGGCACTCCTTTACCGTGCGGATAAGCTTTCCCGTAACTGCTTTATATGCGAAGCGGAACCAAGCTGTTACTGGCCGGACAGTATCAAGAACAAGACTGTTATACACTGACAGTGAATTATCATTTGTATCTCTGTGCAGAGCGATGAAGGCTGTCAAAGATTTATCGGGGGATAGGATATGATTGAATATAAAAAACCAAAGATAATGGGGATTATGAATGTAACGCCGGATTCATTTTCTGATGGAGGAAAGTATTATGATATTAATGCGGCTCTTCATCATGTCTACAATATGATATGTGACGGCGCTGATATCATAGATATAGGAGGAGAGTCTACCAGGCCGGGATATGCCGAGATTTCTCCTGAGGAAGAGATTGAAAGAATCATTCCTGTAATAGAGGCGGTTAAAAAGAATTTTGATATTCCGATTTCTATTGATACATATAAATGTAAAGTGGCCGAGATCGGTATTAAGGCCGGTGTGGAAATCATAAATGATATCTGGGGACTCAGATACGATTCCCTTAAATGCAGATCGGATATAAATCATATGGCCAGTCTGATCGCCAGGACTGATACTTCTGTGGTTCTGATGCATAACAGACCTGATACTGATTATAATGTTTTTCTTGATGATGTTGTTTCTGATCTTAAAGAATCCATTGATATAGCGAGACTGGCAGGTATTCCGGATGACCATATCATCCTTGATCCGGGCGTGGGTTTTGCAAAAAACTATGAACAGAACCTCGAGATTGAGAAGAATATCGAGAGGATAACCGAAATGGGATTTCCTGTTCTTCTTGGCGTTTCCAGAAAGAGTATTATAGGTGAAACACTGAAACTTCCTACCGATGAAAGGGAAGAGGGTACTATAGCACTTAACTGCTATGGTTATCTGCACGGATGCAGTATATTCCGTGTGCATGATGTAAAGATGAACCGTCGTGCGCTTGATATGCTTTATGCCGTTATGCAGAGTAAGTAATAATATAGATTCATATATAGAATATATGAAACTGAAAAAGGAATTGATGAGTTATGCTCAATATAGTATTACATGAACCGGAGATGCCGGCCAACACCGGTAACATAGGAAGAACCTGCGTTGCAACAGGTACAGCACTTCATCTTATAAGACCTTACGGGTTTATCCTCAGTGATAAAATGATCAAAAGGTCCGGGATGGATTACTGGGACAACCTGAATCTCACTCAGTATCTTGATTATAATGATTTTCTGGTTAAGAATCCCGGCGCACGTGTTTTCTACGCAACCACAAAAGGTAAAAACAGATATACCGATGTGGAGTTTAAGGATGGTGACTTCATCATGTTCGGAAAGGAGAGTGCCGGAATACCTGAAGAGATACTGGCGGAGCATCCTGAAAGCTGCATCCGTATTCCTATGGGACATGATATACGTTCCCTGAATCTTTCCAATTCCGTAGCAATCGTTCTCTATGAGGCACTCCGTCAGATGGGTTTTCCAAAGCTTGAAACTGAAGGTGAACTCCATCGTCTGGAATATCATTATAAGTGAATAATAAAACAGTATATAATAGAAACATGTGAGTTTTTCAATTTACCAAAGGGGGTTCACATGGATAAAGTAATTATAAAAAATCTGAAAGTATTCTCATATCACGGGGTTTTTGATTCGGAAAAAAGAGAAGGACAGTTTTTCTATGTGACTGCGGAGCTTTTTTTTGATATGAGGAAGGCCGGACTGTCGGATAATCTTCGTGACACGCTGAATTATGATGAAGCGGCACATCTCATTTATGATGTTATGACCGGAGAAAAGTATGACCTCATTGAAGCAGCGGCAGAAAATGTGGCGGCCTCACTGCTGCTTAAGTTTGACATTCTTCAAAAGGTAAAGATAAGGATAGACAAGCCGGATGCACCGGTAGACCTGACATTTGAATGTATGTCTGTCGAGATAGAGAGAAAGAAGCATACTGCATATCTGAGCATAGGTTCCAATATGGGAGACAGGCAGGGCTATCTCGACTTTGCCATAGAGCAGCTGGGAAAAGACGAGTATATTCACGTAAAGGATGTTTCGGAATTTATCGAGACTGAACCCTACGGACCGGTAGAGCAGCCGGACTTTCTGAACGGTGCTCTCAGGATTGAGACGCTCTATACGCCTGATGAACTCCTTTCGGTGGTAAATGATATTGAGCATGAGGCCGGCAGGAAGAGGATAGTTCACTGGGGACCAAGGACTCTTGATATAGATATAATTCTATACGATGACTGTGTAATCAATACCGAAAGACTCACAATACCTCATAAGGAGATGACAAAGAGAGACTTTGTTCTTAAGCCTATGGCGGAAATCGCACCATTTGTCATGCATCCTCTTCTTGGTAAGAATATGAGAGAACTTCTAGATGAACTTCACGCCGAATCTGAATGAATCGGAATATGAAGGTTTGTTAATCAATGGCAGGCAGCTTCAGGCATTAGTTAAAAAAGTGTTTGACAAGCGGCCGGGTATGTGTTATCATCCATTTTCGTGTGGGAACAGAGTTTCCTATCAATTAAAAGAAGCAGGGTTATCCGCCCTCACCTTGATGCGATATTTCACCTACGAGTGAACAAAGGTCGGTGTATACTTACGAACCTATTATGGATCAGCGTTCAGGGTTTTATACAGATACTTTACTGCGAGTTTTACAGCGTGTCGATGTACATAAGCTCTGCTTTTGTTCCGGCCTGTGAACCCGGTATGTTATTTTGTGTATTTAGGCGGATAATTGTTTATCCGCCTTTTCTTATATACCTGGAAACTGCGCTTAAGCGTGAGGCAGGATGCTTCAAAGAGTATTGGGAAGTTATTTATGTAAGGAGGTACAAAGTCATCGACTATTTAATCAACGAACAGATCAGAGATAAGGAAGTTAGGGTTATCGGTGTTGAAGGTAACCAGCTCGGAGTTATGAGCCTTGCCGACGCCAGAGGAATTGCTGACGAAGCAGGACTTGATCTTATCAGAGTTTCTCCGAATGCTAAACCGCCCGTATGCAGAATTGCTGATTACGGTAAGTTCCGTTATGAGCAGATGCGTAAGGAGAAGGAAGCAAAGAAGAAGCAGAAGATCATAGATATCAAGGAGATACGTTTATCACCTAATATCGATGACAACGACCTTAATACTAAGATTAATATGGCAAGGAAGTTTCTCTCAAAGGGCGACAGAGTTAAGGTTACCCTTCGTTTCAGAGGACGTGAGCTTGCTTATGTTAATAAAAGAAAGGAAGTGCTGGACGACTTTGCTGAGAAACTCAGTGATATCTCAGTGATCGACAAACCGGCCAAGTTTGAGGGAAGAAGCATGATCATGTTTCTTGCTGCAAAGAAGTAGATTAAAATCATTTAGGAGGATAAAGACATGCCAAAGTTAAAGACAAAAAGAGTGGCTGCAAAGCGTTTCAAGAGAACAGGAACAGGTTTGCTTAAGAGAAATAAAGCATATAAGAGCCATATCCTTACAAAGAAGTCAGCTAAGAGAAAGAGAAATCTCAGAAAAGCTACTGTTACAGATAAGACAAACAGCAAGGTAATGAACAAGATCTTACCTTATATGTAAGAGTCAGAGTTGGATTAGGAGGATAATAAAATGGCAAGAATTAAAGGCGGCTTAAATGCCAAGAGAAAGCATAATAAGACACTTAAGGCAGCAAAGGGATACGTAGGCGCAAGATCAAAGCAGTACAGAGTAGCAAAGCAGTCAGTTATGAGAGCTGATGCAAATGCATTCAGAGGCAGAAAAGAGAAGAAGAGAGACTTCCGTAAGCTCTGGATCGCTCGTATCAACGCAGCAGCAAGACAGAATGATATCTCATACAGCAACCTTATGCACGGACTTAAGATGGCAAATGTAGATATCAACAGAAAGATGCTTTCAGAGCTCGCTATCAGCGATCCTGAAGGATTTGCAAAGCTTGTAGAAGTGGCAAAGAAGGCTATTGCATAAGTTATTTAAAAAAATTCAAAAAAATATAAATTTGTTGTTGACAAATATATATGAAAATGATACTATACTCATCGCGTCATGAGTGACGCGGTGAATAAGCGGGAGTGCTGGAATTGGCAGACAGGCTAGACTAAGGATCTAGTGATGGCAACGTCGTGAGGGTTCAAGTCCCTTCTCCCGCATGGAAAAAGAAATGGCAGGTACGATGTACCTGCTATTTCTTTTTGCAAGCCGGAGCCACTTGAACCCTAGGGTTCAAGGTCTCCGCCTTGCAAGGCAAGGCGTCGGTCAGGTCGCAAGCTTAGCTTGCTCCCGATTTGACTAAAAAAGGTCCACCGGACCTTTTTCTTAACGTCAAATCCCCTTCTCCCGCGGAGAGGACTGGTGTATCTAACCTACGGTTTCTTTAAGTGGTAAGGGATTAAGTCTTGCAAAAATCTATTTATAATATATACTTGTACGTTGGTAAAACTATAGATATATAAATAACTTAATTGTAAAGCAGTATACATACATCGAATAATGACAAAGTGATGTACGTGTGTATTGTACAAGGGATGGAGACTATAAATGGCATCGAATAAGAAATCATCATATGATCAGAAGAGGGCATGGAGGCATATAGACATCGTAAAGTATATGTTCGTTCTCTATATGTCCAGCTTCTTCCTCGTATATATGGATAATAAGTATTTCAATATTACGGCTACCAGAAATTATGTTTTTCTTTACGGGGTGCTGGGACTTCTGGTGCTTTCGGCGCTGGCCGTTACTGTTGAGATTTTCATGAATAATTATTATGGTGGGGGACCGATGTTTTCCCTTGACTGTAAAATCCCTGCCATGCCTGATTTCTGGGCATGTCTGTTCCTTGTGGCAAATGTATGTGCATTTTTAATGGCAACCGACAAGGCGGCTGCCTACGACGGAAGCAAGGGAAGACGTATGGGTCTTCTGATGATCATCTGTCTTGTTCTGTCATTTCTCATTCTGGCTAGGAAGGTATATGTAAATAGGATTAATCTATACATTCTTGCGGGAGTTACTGCGTTTGCATATGTGCTTTCATACCTGCAGCATTTTGGGATGGATCCTTTCGACCTTATAAGAGATATCACTCAAAAGCAGAAACAGCTTTTCATTTCTACTTTCGGAAACATCAATACCTTCGGGTCATTTATATGTGTTGCGACTCCTCTTTTTGCGGCAGTGCTGATCTATTCAAAGAAGATTGATATTCGTATCATCTCGGGAGTCATTGTTATCATGTCCTCCATGGCCATGCTGGCAAGTAAGAGTGATAATGTTTATCTGGGAATCGGAACGGCATTTCTGCTTCTTCTGTTCATTTCAATCAAAGATAAAAAGCTGGTTGCGTACTGGCTGTCTGTTACTCTGCTCAGCCTAGGACTTTTTATTATGACTCTTATCAAGGCCAGATACGGAGGAAGTGAGAAGCATATAAACGGTATTGCCAAGCTGATAGGAGACTGGCGTATAACCGGTGCACTTTTCGGTGCATGTTTGGTAGTCTTTGTGATTCTGTTCCTCCTGGAGAAGATGAACGGGGAAGCCTTTGGGAAGTTCCAGGGCAGGACTCTTATGATAGTGCTTGCGGTACTGATAGTAATAGCGGGTGTCGGCCTTTTCATCCTTGGCAGGAAATCCGGAAAGACGGACCTCTTTACATTTAATGATAAATGGGGAACCTACAGAGGCTATATATGGCGGAGATTGGTGTCTATTTATAAAGAAAGTGGTTTTCTCCATAAGCTTTTCGGACATGGAAATGAATCCATAGCTGAGATCATGAAGCCTTACTATGATGAGATGGTTTCGGTAACCGGAAAGTCATATGACAATGCTCATAACGAAGTTATCCATTACCTTCTTACTACAGGGCTTTTCGGAGCGATCAGTTATATAGGTTTCTTTGTATCGTCACTCATTTTTATGCTCAGGAGATATAAGGCTGATCCTGTTGTAACAGCAATGATGGCTGCGGGTGTTGGATATTTCTTCCAGGGGCTTGTAAACCTTAACCAGCCTATAACAACGCCGATTTTCTTCACCGTTCTGGGTGTAGGAGTAGGGTATATCAGATACCGTGATGAGGGATTCGGAATTTTCAAGGAAACAAAACAGAATTCGCTTAAAAATCAGGTTTAAGTTATTGTCAAAATATGATAAAATGTGACAGTCCAAAATGAGAGAATCAATAAAATGTAAATGACACATATCGGCAGATGATCCGGATATGTGAATCTATACAGAAACGAGGTAGGAAATGCAGATTTACGAAGAACTTGTCGAGAGAGGCCTTATAGCCCAGACAACTGATGAAGAAGAGATAAGAGAACTTATCAATAACGGAAAAGCAACTTTCTATATAGGATTCGATCCTACTGCAGACAGCCTTCATGTAGGTCATTTCATGGCACTCTGCCTTATGAAGAGACTTCAGATGGCAGGTAACAGACCTATTGCACTTGTAGGCGGCGGTACGGGTTATATCGGCGATCCTTCGGGACGTACCGATATGAGACAGATGATGACAAAGGAAACCATAGAGCATAACTGTGAGTGCTTCAGACAGCAGATGAGCCGTTTCATCGAATTCGGACCTGATAAAGCTCTTATGGTTAATAATGCTGACTGGCTCCTCAATCTTAATTATATCGAGTTTATACGTGATATAGGTTCACAGTTCAGTGTAAATAAGATGCTCGCTGCAGAGTGTTATAAGCAGAGACTTGAGAGGGGGCTTAACTTCCTCGAGTTCAACTATATGCTCATGCAGAGTTACGATTTCTATATGCTGTACCAGAAGTACGGATGCAATATGGAATTCGGCGGCGATGATCAGTGGTCTAACATGCTTGGCGGTACGGAGCTTATCAGAAAGAAGCTCGGTAAGGATGCATATGCCATGACCATAACTCTTCTCCTTAATTCAGAAGGAAAGAAGATGGGTAAGACTGCAAAGGGTGCTGTATGGCTTGATGAGAAGAAGACTTCTCCTTATGAGTTCTATCAGTACTGGAGAAATGTGGATGATGCCGATGTTATCAAGTGCATGAAGCTCCTTACATTTATCCCACTTGATGAAATAAAGAAGATGGAAGACTGGAAAAATGAAGAGCTTAATAAGGCCAAAGAGATTCTTGCACTGGAACTTACAACAATGGTTCATGGTGAAGAAAAGGCCAAGGCTGCAGAGGCTGCTGCAAAGGGCGTATTCGGTTCGGGAAGTTCCGAGGGAATGCCTGAGGCGGTTCTTACAGATGATGACTTTGAGAATGGAACAATTGATATTCTCGGAGTACTCAGCAAGTCAGGACTTGTTCCGTCACGTAGTGAGGGAAGACGTGCCGTTCAGCAGGGCGGTGTTTCCGTAGATGGGGAAAAGGTTACGGATATAGCTGTTACATACAGTAAAGAAGATTTTGCAGAAGGTATAGTAGTTAAGAAGGGCAAGAAGAATTTTAAGAGGGTAGTGGTAAAGTGATAGTAAATGTTGATGATATAATTTATAAGATTCAGGATATACCGGGAATATCAAGACTTCCTTTTGTTTCAAGATTCGCTCATAATGAAGAGGTCGAGGAGGAAGAAGAGGTATTCAAGCTTCAGGGGAAGTTTTATGTTCTGCTTGTGGATGATCAGGAAGAAGACCTGGCAAAGCTGAAGAATGTATTTGAAAACGCAGGTGCACTTGTGACAACTGCCGACAGCGGCGTTGCAGCACTTGAGTGTGCAAGAAAGGACAAGTTCAATCTTATTCTTGTGGCAAAGAATATGCATAGAATGGACGGCGTTCAGTTCATGAAAAATCTCATGAACAGCCCTGACAACAAGAACAGGGATACGGCAGTTATTCTTATGCTCCGTAGAAGAGAACCCCGCCATCCTGAAGAGTTCCTTGAATATGGCTTTGAGAGAACACTTATGAAGCCTATAGGCGTAAATACTGTGATGAGTGTTATCATTTCCAAGGCAACCCCAAATATGCTTCCGGAAAATGAGGTCATGCTCCGTACTATACAGGAGGATGCTGAAAAAGAGCAGATGCTTTCGGATGCAGGTATCGATTTTCAGGAAACTCTTGATGCCTGTAAAGGTGATGTCAGAAAGCTCTATGCTTATATCCTTAAGTTCTGTAAGCTTACTGAGGACATCAAAGACAGGATGCCGGATGAACTTCTTGACGGTGATACCATGAAATATATGGAAGATGCACGTACCATGAGAGATATAAGCCTTAAGGCCGGTGCAGAGAGACTTTATGACTTCTTTGATGACCATGTAAATATGGCAAAGGACGAAAGCCTGGAGATAGCAGCAAAGAACTATCCGGCACTTGAAAGAGAGTGGGATTATATCTATAACTGCTTTACAAAGTTTAACAATACGCTTGGTATAGACACTTCCATACTTTATGAAGCTGATAAACCTGATTTAACCTAATTCGGTTTCATCCATATCTATCATATAAGGCATTTTCTTTCTACGCTTTCTTAATTCATTCGGAGTCGTGGAAGAATTGTTAAGACGCCTTTTGATATTCTTTTTGTATTCGGCGGTTTCCGCCACAAAGGAGTCGGGCATTAGAGCGAAGATGTAATTGTAAATATCAATGTCATAGACTTCAGACAGTATGGCTATGCTTTCCGGGCTCGGATGTATGCGTCCGTTTTCATAACCTGAATATGTCTGTCTTGTGATATGAAGGATGGCGGCAACCTCCTTCTGGGTAAGATCCTTTTTCTTGCGGAGCGATCTCAGGATGTTCCCCCAATAGATTGTAGGAACCATGAACTGTACCTCCCGTGGAAGAGAATTTTGCTCATCATATCATTTTATTTTATAAATGAGTCGTAAATGTACCCGGTTCATGTTTTTTTGTACCGGGTTCTTTACTTTTTAGTAAATCTTTTACTAAAACCGGGTAAACATGCGGTGATCGTCTGATGCAGGCGATGAAAAATCTACGGAGGGTAAAAATGAATGCAATAGTATCAGCTGACAGTAACTGGGGTATAGGTCTTAGAGGGAGTCTTCTCGTCAGGATTCCTGCCGATATGAAGCAGTTCAGGCAGAAGACCATCGGTAATGTTATAGTACTTGGAAGAAAAACACTGGAGGGCTTCCCCAATGGAATTCCGCTTCAGGGCAGGACAAATATCATTCTTACACATAATCCTTCATTTTCGGTAAGGGGAGGAATTGTGGTTCATTCCAAAGAGGAACTTTTTGAAGAGCTTAAAAAGTATGATTCTGAATCGATATATGTTGTAGGCGGCGGAAGTATCTATGATATGCTTATTCCGTACTGTGACAAGGCATATGTTACAAGAGTGGATTACAGGTATGAGGCTGATACTCATTTCCCTGATCTTGACAGGATGGATAACTGGAGCATAACGGAAGAAAGCGAAGAAGAAACATGTTTCAGCATAGAATATAAGTATGTGACTTATACAAATTCTAATCCGCTTAAGATTGATTTATAGTGAAATTGTGCTATAATATCTATAACTGTGCTGATGGGGTTTAGTGCAGATTATGAAAAATGGAGGGAAGATATGTCTGATCGTATTATGGTTACAACAAGCTCTTCTTTTGAGGGATACGAGATTAAGAAATATTATGGAATTATTTCCACTCAGGTGATTCTCGGATCCAACTTCATCAAGAGCATTACGTCAGTGGCAAATGAACCGGACGAAAAGGATCTGGCTGCGATCGAAGAGGTTAAGGAGAATGCTGTTAAGCAGCTCCAGAAGAAAGCAAAAGAGAAGGAAGCAAATGCAGTTATAGGAGTGAGGCTGGAGTATACCAGTATTTCATCCTCATGTGTTGCACTTAATGTGACAGGAACTGCTGTAAAGATTGAAAAGATTCACCGCAATTATGCAGTTGAAAAAGTTAACAAGGAACTGGTAGTCAAGAATTACTATGATCGTTTTGTTCCGCGACCTGTCAAGGTTGTTCTTGACGGAACAAAGAAGGATATAGATATATCACTTTGGTTCTACAATTACAATATGGATGATATTCAGTCCGTAAGAGTAAATGTAGAGTTCACAAACCTTTATGAAGAAAAACTTATCATGAAGGATCTCGATGTTGCTTTTGATAAAGGCAATGTTTCACTTATTAAATCAATCCCGCTCCATTGCGAACTGACTTATGCAGATATGCTGGTGCTTAAGGATACAAGAGTTATCATCAGCAAATATGCTACTCCCCGTGGAGTATTTGCATGTAATGACGCGCCTAGGGATGTTACCATGAGTACACACAGACTCGAAAACCTCAAGAAGGCAAGAGGTATCGATGCTGTTGAGAAATATAGAACAGATGGTATGATCTGGACCTGTAACTGTGGTCATGTAAATGAAGCAGGTTCCGAAGAATGTATCGTCTGCGGACGTAAGCAGGAAGAACTTAAGAGTTCAACTTCCTTCAACTATGAAGAGATGATCGACAGGATGAAGGAAAAGGAATATGTCAGCGAGCTTAAGGAAGTACTTATGGAGTACATCCAGCAGATTGACAATAGATACAGAATGGAACTTCTTGAGATTATGGAATCAGGACTTCACTATGAGAAGACTCGTGGTAACATGAGAGATTCTGTTATAGAGAAGGTTGAGAAAGTATTCGAGGAAGGTCACTAATTAAAGGGGGACTAAAGTTTTGGCATCAGGACTCAGTATGGCCAGTGTGAATAAAATAAAAGAGTTAGCAGCTGCAGAACAGTATGATATGGCTGCGCCTATTCTTGATACCCAGGAATTGGAGAAATCTCTTAATCCGCAGTTCATACGTATCTGCGGTGAGGTTTATGAGCATGTCGGCCGGATTAAGGATGCCAGAAGGTTCTACATCAGGTCCCATATCATGGCGCCTGAGTCTAACAGGATCATATTTGCTATCATTTCATTTTACCTTAAAATGGGTTACAGGACGCTTGCCAAGCAGTACCTGAAACAGTATGTACAGAATGATGCAGATAATCAGCGAAACATCTCCAATGTAAATTATATAGTGGATAAGGCAGAGGGTAAGGACCCTGAAAGTCTTTATGAAGTGCTTTATCCGTATTATGCTGAAAACATCGACCCTGAATGGAGTTACGAGCTCTATCTTCTGGCTAAAATATGCGGTAAGACAGAAGTTGCCGAACATCTCGGCAATGACTATATCGCTACATTTAAAGACAGTCATAAGGGTGAAGTTGTTGAAAGCATTCGTTCAGGCAGAGAATCTGCAGATACGTATTTCTATATATATGCGAAAGAGGAAGTCCTTGATAAGGATCCTGAGTATGACGAAATCCGCGAGATGGAGAAGAAGCAGCTTGAGGCAGACTTTAAGAGGCTTAATCCTGATCCTGATGAAGTTGCGGAACCGCAGTTCCTGTCAATGGTAGAGGATGAATTCGATATTCCTGAAAATCAGGAAGAGGAAGCTTCGAAGGATAAGAAAGAGAAAAAAGGTCTGTTCGGCAGACTTAGAAGATTAAAGAATGAGAAGGACCTTCTTAATGATGAAGAGGAAGGTTCAGATGTGGTTTCGGAAGATGAGGGTGAGAATTCGGGAACGTCGGAGAATTCAGAGGCAAAACCTGCTGAAGAGACTACTGAGAATTCAGAGCAGGAAGCTTCCGAAGAAAATGACATAGAATTAACTGAAGCGGTTTCTGAACCTGAAGAAGAGGAAGAACTCGTCTTTGATGATGATGACGAAACTGAAGATAGCTACACACCGAAAAGTATCGATGACATAATCACATATGATTATGATGATGGTTTCGCACCGGAATCCGATACAATCGAAGGACTTAGCGAAGCAGAGGATATGCTCCTCATCCAGAATTATGATATAGATGAGCTGCAGAGTCATTATGAAGCAGAGAGAAGCCGCATAGATATTGTAAACGAACCAGAGGTTGAACCTGAACCGGAAGTTGAGGCAGAGCCAGAGGTTGAACCTGAACCGGAAGTTGAAGCAGAGCCAGAGGTTGAACCTGAACCGGAAGTTGAGGCAGAGCCGGAGGTAGAACCTGAACCGGAGGTTGAGGCAGAGCCTGAGGTAGAGCCTGAACCGGAAGTTGAGGCAGAGCCGGAGGTAGAACCTGAACCGGAGGTTGAGGCAGAGCCTGAGGT
>JAFUVQ010000066.1 GCA_017477505.1 Eubacterium sp. | reverse complement strand
TAAATTCTCACATAGAGGGGCATCTGCTGGAAGATGTCATCAACATAGACCTTCTCATTGTCTGTAGCTGCCATATAAATATGGTTGTTCTTCAACAGTGCGGGATCATAGTTAACGGTTGCTTTGATTGTTGGTGTTTTGAATGTCTTCATAATGAGTTCTCCTTTCGATTTTGAAATGAATGTTTACTTTTCCACCGCTGTTTGACGCAATAAAAAAAGACCGCTGTATCGGCTACATCTGTAACCTTTACAACGGTCTCACTGTGTCAGAGGGGGGTGGGGTCTCGAACTAAAGAAGCACTTATAAATATAATGACCAGGTGCTCAGAAAAAATATATAAATTTTTCCTATATACTGGCGGCTGTAGCTTTATGCTACATTTTAACAATTACCATAACCATCATCGTTTACCCATAGACCTCTGTCAAAATACCGATTTCCTCTTTTATTCGTATACACTTCCACGCCTGATTCTGGCTTAACAATACATTCGCTACATTTTGCCAGTTCATAACGACCTACATATTTTCTATATTCTGTCAGCTTACAACCAACAGGAATATCATTTACTACATAGGAATGCGGATTCTCATGATGCACTCGGCAAAATAATAAATCATCGACATAAATATATGTCTCATACTCTGGCATTGCAACAAGCTGAAGTGTAACATATTGCGAGTAATTATTTGCCTTTGTGGAATTTTGAAAAGAATTATTCTCTGCTTTTGTGTTATCACTGACTTTACCTAGTACCGCTAGTCCTGCGGCTCCTAATAACATCCAACCTAACATTTATTCCATCCTCCATAAAATAGATTATTGTAACAAATTCAATACTCCTTGGTTTGTCTGATTTGCCTGTGCTATCATAGATGTTCCCACTTGTTCCAAAATATTATGTTTTGACAACTCTACCATTTCTTTTGCCATATCCGTATCTCTTATACGAGATTCAGCTGCCTGAGTGTTTTCAGCAGTATTAGTGACATTCCTATAGGTATGCTCAAGGCGGTTTTGTTGAGCACCAAAAGAACTTCTCATAGATGAAATCTTGTCAACAGCAGTGCCTATAAGATCAATCGCATTGCTTGCTCCGTCTTCTGTGCTTACATCCACACCATTTATACCGAGAATATTCGTATCCATATAGCTCAGCGTTATGAACATTCCATCTCCAACTTCTGCACCAGATTGGATCCAGAGATTTTTAGCCGACCCATCTGTAACAGGCGGATCAATCGTATTATAAATAGGTGTTCGTTCAATTATTTCTTCTGTTTCTGTCCTATGTATCGTAAAGGATGGTATATTGTTGATCTTATCGACAGCAACAGAATCATCATATTCTTCATTCTTACTTGCTAGAAGTGCTGTCTGACCAGTCATCCACCGATTACCATCTTCAGCATTATAAATTCTTAAAAAACCACTTAGATTGTTTTTCCTGATTTCCTCCCATGAAGCCGTATTATTATCACCAATCTTAACTGTAACGGTTACTCCTCGAGCTTCTCCACTATACTCGCCAGGTGATAAGCCTGACTCATCTAGCAGACTCTTTCCTTCAGCATTTTTCATGTTCCCATAGGGAACAGTAAATCCGCTGAATCCGTTGTACGGATCAACACATTCAAGAGCAAATCCAGCATAACCATTTATGGAAGTTATGCTAATTAACATATCATCACGTCCTCGGATAAGATAACTACCTGTCAGGGTAGCATGCACCTCATAAGACATAGCTCCACCATCAACCTCTTTAGTTGACCAGCTTAATCCATTCAGTCCTGCCTTCAATTCATCTCCAGTAATTGCCTCACTGACAGTAAAATCAACACGAACGCCTTTATAATCAAAGTGATAATTCCCAGCACTTACATTATCCAGATTGATAGAATTCCCACTATTATCTTTTATGTTTGCCCATGTAACCGCATTCGACGTAGAATTAATGTTCAGTCCATTTGTTCCTATTGAGGCTGTATATGTAGTTGCAGTCGATTCCGTTGGATTTCCGCTTACAGAGCATGAAAACTGTACGGTTTTATCAATATCATGTGTGATAGTCTTCGTCTCTTCATTGTAGCCAATGATATAGCTATACGATCCTGCCGATCCAGAACCATCATCCTTAAACAGCTTTCTCGTATTAAACTCTGTAGTATCTGATATTCTATCTATTTCTGACTTTATCTGAGATATTTCCTGCTGGATAGCTTCTCTGTCACTATCTGTATTTGTACCATTTGCCGCTTGTATAGAAAGCTCATTCATTCTATGAAGCATATCATGAACTTCACTTAAGGCTCCATCAGCCACCTGTAAAAGGGATATTCCATCTTGGGTGTTACGAGCACCCTGATCAAGCCCTCTGATTTGCCTACGCATCTCCTCGGATATGGCAAGACCAGCCGCATCATCGGCAGCTCTATTGATCTTGTAGCCAGATGCGAGCTTCTCTGTAGATTTCTTCTTTTGGGTTCCCGTTATATTAAATTGTCTCTGGGCATTCATAGCCAATAAGTTATGACTGATTACCATAAGACACCTCGATTAGTAACACAATTAACGAGACGCAACGTCTCGTATCATTTATATCGTCATAATGATACAAATTCTTAACATGTTTGCTGCCGAAATGATACAGATCGTTGAATGAAAAAATATGCCGACATTTATACTAAAAAAGGTATAAAGGTGGTGATTTTATGGCAAATTCATTGTTACCTCAAAGGCTCAAAGAGCTACGCAAAGTTAACAATTACACTCAGGATTATGTAGCAGAAGCATTAGGGACGACGAGACAGACCTATTCGCATTATGAAACCGGTAGACGTAAGCCATCCCCAGAGACGATTTATAAACTTGCACTACTTTATAATGTCTCCGCCGATGACCTGCTCCACCTTTCCATCGAATTTGACGAAAAAGTCTTCTATGAAGCTCCAGGTCCATCTCAAAGCAGCGATGATCTAACAGCGTACCTCGAATACTTCAACGATCCAAAAAACCAGAAGAAGTATCAATACCATACAAACCTTGAGAAAGAACTACTATACTATTTTCAGAAGATAACTGATAAAGATAAGCGAGAATTGATAGAAATCGCCAAAATCAAGAATAAAAGCAAGAGCCAGTAAAACATCAGCATGGATGTTACTGGCTCTTATCGTCTTTTCCTCATTGTTATGCCTTAACTCTCTCAACATAACGGTAGTAGGTGCTCTTGCTGATTCCAAGCTGCTTCATCAACTCAGTAGGACGCATCTGTCCGTCAGTAACCCTTTGGTAATGAATCTTGAAATCTTCGATATCAATAGCTGACGGTCTACCGTAATCATCCCAATCTCCTCTTGCGTTCTTTGCCTCGATACCCTCACGCTGACGCTTCTCTTTCTTCTCGATCTCAGCCTGAGCCATAGCAGCATACAGCTCGATCAGCATATTATTGACGGTTTCCATTAACATCTGAGCCATGGTATTGTCCAGCTTGGATATGTCCATGAGAGTTG
>JAFUVQ010000045.1 GCA_017477505.1 Eubacterium sp. | reverse complement strand
TGTAAAGCATATTTATTATCATTTCTGTGGTCCGAATGCAGGCAATGAAGGTAACTATGAGCAGACAGGAAAATTTGTCCATTATGATGAAATAGATGACAGCAGATATGGAGTAAGAATAGCATCAACAGGTATGGATGGAAGTCATCCGTATTATCTGCTCAACTGGGCTGACAGTGGTGCTAGGGTTTATTGTAAATCAGGTGTAACTTGTGATGGTTCATATGGCAGTCATGGTGAAAGATGCCAGGCATGGTACAGATGGAATGTATATCAGGACAGAGTAAAAGTAGAACAGTACAGATATACAAAGGTTTCTGATTGGGTTGATACAAAGGATTCAACAGCTAAGTCAACAGAGGTAAGGTATAAAACCAGATGCGAGCATGACTATGAGGTGATTGATTCTGTAGATGCTACATGCACCGAGGAAGGAAGCACAACATATAAATGCAGTAAGTGCGGTGACGAGTATACAGAAACAGAGGAAGCTCTTGGACATATTGAAGTAATAGATGAGGCAGTTGAGCCAACTTGTACAGAAACCGGATTAACTGCCGGAGTTCATTGTTCAAGATGTGAAGAAATACTTACAGAGCAGGAAGTTGTTAAGGCTTATGGTCATGATGAAGTTGTAGTAAAGGAAGTTCCTGCTACATGCGTAAGCGATGGTTTTACTCAGTACACAAAATGCCATAGATGCGGTGAAACTTTAGAGGCCGGTGAAGTTATTCCGGCAAAGGGGCATAAATGGGATGACGGAGAGATTGTCAAAGAGGCAACAGAAGAAGAAAGTGGTATAAAGATTTATACTTGTGACGTATGTAAAGAGAAGAAATATGAGGTAATACCTCCTATAGGTTCGGAAGATCCGACTCTGCCTCTCTCAATTGAAAGTATAAATGGTATCAAAAATGAGATGCAGATTGGCGACAGCTCACCAGTCAGCGTTACTTTCAGCAGAGACCTTCTTGAAGGCGAAAGCTTTGAATGGGTTATATCAGATGTACTTGGTATTGATGGTAAGCCGGTTGCACCGGGAACCAGCGGAAGTATTGTAGAGATAGATGATGCAGGTAACCTTAATGCATTGGGAGCGGGAAAAGCAGTTATCAATTATATGTTAAATGATGAAATGTCGGAAACTAGTTTCACAGTTGAGGTATATGGAAAGTATGACGTTCCGCCTGCTCCTGTTGAAGATGAGGTGACGGCAACAAGCATCAGCGTATTAAATATGGACGGATGTCAGTACTCACTTGACGGTATTACATGGCAGAATGAAAACACATTTACAAATCTTAGTCCAAAGACGGTATATACTGTATTTGCAAGAAAAGCATCAAAAGGATATCTTAGAGCAAGCGGTATGAGCAAAGGAACTATTATCAGTACCGTTAAGAAAGATGTATGGCCGTTCAAGGATGTTGATGTAAGTGATCGTTTAGCTCCGGAAATACGTTATGCTTATGATAAGGGTATTATAAATGGATTCTCAGCGCCTGATGAAAATGGACAAGTAAAGGTAAAACCTGATCAGAATGTAACACGTGCACAGTTTGCTATTATGATATATAAGATGGCAGGTAGTCCTGCGATTACAGCGGCTGACCTGAATAAGAGCAGCTACTCAGATGTTTCCTCCGGAACAGCCGGATATGCTGAGGTAGTATGGGCGAGCTCAAAGGGAATCATCTCCGGATTTGCTAACGGACAGTTCAAGCCAAATAATAACATAAGCCGTTCACAGATAGCGATAATGCTTAAGAAGTTCGGTGATTATCAGAATTGTGAAGATAAATATATATCTGGAGGAACAAGCATCAGTACATATTCGGATTATAACGAAGTTAGAAGCGGTGCTGTCAATGATCTTCAGTGGGCAGTAGATAATGGAATTCTATCAGGGGTATCTTCTACAAAGATGAAACCTAACGGTACCTCAACAAGAGGACAGTGTGCAGCTTTCTGTGCAAGATTCTATAAAGCGTTTATAGAATAGGTTATATACAGGCAGTATCTGTTATTTGCAGATACTGCCTGTTTTATCACAACTTATCATAAGTTATCACAACTTATCATAAGTTGTATTTTTTATCATAACTTATCACAAGTTTCATTCTTATCACAGATAACCATAGATTATTATATGGTGGATAATACCACCATACAATGCTATAATTACTGCGTATGATTTGTACCTATCGATGATCATTTTATTATATTTTTCTAAGGAGGAGGCTAAAATGAGAGGAAGGCGTTTTATTGCAAAGGCGCTAGCATTGATTCTCGTCACCATGCTGACTGTGACAGGTTTCAGTGCTATTAACAGCCTGAGTGCAAGAGAGGCGAAAGCGGCAGGAAATGTAACCAGGGCAGAGTGGTTAAAGAAGCTTGTCGAAACATTTGACATGACAGTAGAGGATGATAATTATCCGGATAATTATTTTGCGGATCTGGATGAAGATTCCGACTACTATTACGACATGCTGGTCGCAGTTCAATTTGGTCTTGTTGACGTGCCAGCTGGCGGAAATATGAATCCGGAGGATGGTGTGACGAGAGAGTTCGCAGCATCTACTCTTAACTATTGTCTGGGATTTATAGTTGATGAAGATACGGATTACTCATTTTCTGATACCGATGCTGTAGTTGATCGGGCAGCGGCACAGGTTGCGATAGACAGAAAATGGTTTAATCTGATTGATGGAGAGTTCTCACCTGAAAGATATATAACAGTTTCAGAAGAAACTGCCATGCTTGCCGATGCAGAGGAAGTATGGCATTCAACTGATTTAGATGAGAATCACGAGGATACATACGAGTTAAAGGATGGTATTAAGGAAGTACCTGACGATGTAGAGGCTTACGCTATGGATAGCGGAAGTGTTTATATAGAGTCATTAAGTACAGGCGTAGTAAGCGGTGATAAGATCGCCGTAAAGCTTAATGGTGTTCCGTGTGTATATCTTGTAAATAAAGTAAAAAAGTTTGATGATGGAATTCTTGTTTCAGTTGATGACGTCGAAAATGAAGAAGCATTTGAAAATATTGATATTCAGGGGACATTAGATGCATCAGCACTTATTGGCGGTGATGATGGTGATGATACAGATATTTCTACTGGTGATGAGGATAATCTTGGTGGAAAAGGTGGTAAAGGTCTAGGCACAAAGATTAGCGGGTCTGCCTCATTAGGAGGAGTTACAGTCAATGCAGAATTGACAAATATAAAGATAGATTATGCGGTGAAACTTGGCGGGGAATCATATATCAAGCTTATAGCTGATTCCAAAGTATCTTTTAAGGGAAGTGTTTCTGCAAAAGTAAAAGTGCCGATAATTGATAGGGAGGCACCGGGACTTGGTGGCTTTATTGTGTATGCAGAGGTTGGTGGTTCAGCGAGCGTTTCAGGAACAAATAGAGGCAGGGTTTGTGTTGGTCTGGCTTATTCCACTGGGGGTGGAATGCGACTTATTCATGAATTTCAATCCTATGGTTTTGAGTTGAAGTGTGAGGTGGAAGCTGGCGTAGGAATAACAGCCAGATTAGGATTATATGGAGATGCTACGCCGTTTAAAGGATACTGTTATGTGACTGCAGGGGGAAGGGCATCGATTAGTTCAGCATCATATAGTGCTGGTAAACCATCAAATTGCTCCGCATTTGTTGGATTCATATATGCAGAAGCAGGAGCAAAGATTTCATTTAAACTCGGGCCAGTTACTATTGTAGAAAGAGAATATAAATATCCAATATATACGGAAACTAATAGCCCGGTTAAGGTTATTCACCATTATGAAGACGGACGGGAAGTTGGTATATGTACCCGAGAAAATGATTTCATTGCTGCTACAGGTCATAGTCCGTACGTATATTATACAAGATATGGATCCAGATACTGGGGCAGCGGTCTTTATGGATATGATGGTAATTATGGACTTGATGGCGAAGGAAAGCCAGTTATCATTTGGGAATACACTGTAGATGATGATGGAAATGCAACTATAACAAAATACAATGGAAATGCATCAGATCTTACCATTCCTGATACATTAGATGAACATAAGGTAATAGCTATAGGTATAGACGCTTTCGCCGGTAACAAGGCGTTGCGATATGTGACTATTCCGGAATCAGTAACAAGTATCGGAGATGGTGCATTTAAGGACTGTACGAATATGTACGGTGTCGACATATCTAAAAACGTTACGGTTATAGGTAATGGGGCGTTCATTACATGTTCGTCGCTTCTTGAAGTTAAACTCCCTGAGAGTTTAAAAGAATTAAAAGTACGTTCGTTTGATGGATGTTCAAGCCTTAGAAGTGTTTATATTCCTAAGGGGATAGAAAAAGTTGGACATGATACGTTTGGATTACTCAGTGGGAATCATAGGGCAGTTTTTTCTAATTGTGAAAATCTGAGTGAAATAAGCTTTGCTGAGGATATTAAGGTTATACCAGGAAACCTTTTCAGAGATTGCAACGGGCTTAAGGAAGTTACTTTGCCTGATACATTGATTGAAATAGGTACCGATGCATTCAAAGATTCTTCCGTAGAGAAAGTAAACTTTAATAATTCTCTTGAGACAATAAAAGGGTCTGCATTTGCAAATTGTACTAATCTGAAAGAAGCGATATTTAATAAAAATCTTAAAACGATAAATGGAAATGCTTTTGAGGGTTGTACTTCTCTAGAAAAGGTATTTATACCTAAGAGCCTAACGAATGTAGGTGTTACGGCAACCGGTATCTTTCAATCGTGTCCGGCTCTTAAAACGGTTGAATTTGAAACGGGTATAACAAGTATACCGTCAAGATTATTTGAAAGTTGTGAAGGACTGGAAGAAATTGAAATTCCGGATTCTGTTATATATATTGGACAGTACACATTTAAAAACTGTCAAAATCTAAAAAAGGTAGAATTCCCGGATTCGATAACGGAGATGGATAACTGGGCATTTTTAGGTTGTAGACAGCTGACGGGAATAAAGCTTCCGAGCAGACTGAAACATTTGGGACATTTATGCTTTGGAAGTTGTGAGTCTATCACTACTATAAATATCCCGGTCGGTCTCGAAAGAGGTGGATATAGTGATTATGGCACAGATGATATTCCTTTTAATGATTGCTCAGGTTTAAAGACAGTGGAATTTGAGGAAGGACGTACCAAAATACATACTCAGCTCTTCCAAAATTGTACAGGTCTTGAGGAACTGACAATACCCGATTTTATAGAGGAGATAGGAGTAAATACCTTTAATGGATGCACAAATCTGAAAAAAGTCACTTTTGGAAAGAATCTAAAGAAGATAGGAAATACTGCATTTGCAAATTGCAGTTCTCTTGAAAAGATAGTTTACAATGATAAGATTGAAACACTTAACGTAGGAGTATTCGCAAATTGTACATCATTAAAGGAATTAGTAATACCTGAAACTATTTCTGCTATAGGAAATGATGATTTTTCCGGATGTGTTAACCTTGAAAAAATATCAATCCCTAAAAATATTAAATCTATAGGAGACAGGGCTTTCGGCGGATGTATCCTGCTGACTGACGTTACCATAGAAGATGGATGTGAAAGTATTGGAGCAAGGGCGTTTGAGAACAATAAAATTTTGAAAGAGATCAAACTTCCTGATTCGGTAAGTAAGCTGGGAAATGGCTGCTTTAGCTATTGCGAAGCACTTGAAAAAGTGGAATTTGGGTCAGGAGTAACTGAAATCAGTAAGGAATGCTTCCTTGAATGCGATAATTTAAAGACAGTAATACTTCCACAACAGATAACTTCAATATATGACAAAGGATTTGCGCAGTGTCCGGCACTTACGGATATTACAATAAATCAGAATGTAAAAACTATTGGAGCTGACGTATTCTCATATCCTGAAAAAGTAACTATTCATGGTGTCAAAGGAAGTTACGCAGAAGAATATGCAAATGCAAATAGTATCAAATTCGTTGCACTTGATAAGGAAACGGAAAAAATAACCCTTAGTAAAACGGAGATTGAAATAGGGGTTAATCAGAAATTAAGGTTGTTTGCAACTATTGACCCGATTGATTCTAAAGATGAGTTTACATGGGTTTCAACAGATGAAGATGTTTTCACTATTGATGCAAATGGAAATATACTGGCAAAGGCTGTCGGCACAGCTCAGGTAATAGCAATGTCGGGCAGTGTCATAGAGACATGTGACGTAGAAGTTTATACGCCGGTTAACAGTGTAAGTCTGAATAAGGGTTCTTATGAAGGAACAACGGGCGACGAGCTGCAGCTTGTAGCTACTGTAAAACCTGATACCGCTAAGTATAAGACAGTTAAATGGTCGACTAGTGATGACAAGGTTGCAACTGTTGATTCAGATGGTAATGTAAAGCTTTTAGCTTATGGTACAGCAACCATCACGGTAGTTACCGATGATATGAATAAAACGGCTACATGTAAGATAACTGTAAAGGCAATCAACGTCACAGGAGTCACTCTCGACAAGAAGGCCCTTGATATGACAGTTGGAGATTCTTATACATTAACTCCTACGATCGCACCTGAAAATGCGACTAATAAGAAGGTCACCTGGACGAGCAGTAAGCCTGATGTTGTCAGTGTCGATTCTGATGGTAAGCTCAAAGCTTTATCTGCCGGAACATCGATTATTATATGTAAGACTGAAGATGGTGCCAAGACCGCCACTTGTACAGTAACAGTAGAAGAAGGTGAGCATACTCATAAATGGGACGATGGTGTTATAACAAAAGAGCCAGGCTGTACTGAGGAAGGAATCAGGACCTATTCCTGCAGCTGCGGTGAAAGTTATACAGAGAAGGTTGATGCGCTTGGACATGACGAGATCACTGTCGATGAAGTACCTGCAAGTTGTACAGAAGACGGATTTACATCCTATACAAAGTGCAGCAGATGTGGAAAGATTTTGACTCAGGGCAAAGTAATCAAGGCAAAAGGCCATTTATGGGATAACGGAGAGGTTGTAAGGGAAGCAACTGAAACGGAAGATGGACTTAAGACATACAAATGTAAGAATTGCGATGCAACTAAGGATGTAGTAATTCCTGCAGGAGGAGAAGAGCCATATGATCCTGTCTATGTGGAAGAATTTGTTGGTATTGAAGATGAAATGAATGTCGGAGACCAGCTTGAAATCAGTGCTACACTTAACAGGAATCTTGAGCCGGGTGAAACATTTGAATGGGTAATAAATGATTTATTAGATGTTGACGGAAATGAAATTGAAGGCGAACCTGAAGGTACAGGCAAATATGCAACTATAAATGAAAATGGAATCCTTAAGGCTACGGGTGCCGGAATGATATCCGTAAGCTGCAAAATTAATGGTGAGGATTCATACTATTCTTACTATGTTGAAATATTCGGATCTCAGGATGCGCCATCTGCAATTGAAGTAGCAGAAGTTACAGATACAACAATTACTGTTAAGGATATTGACTGGTGTGAGTACTCAATTGACGGAGTAGAGAGGCAATATTCACCATGTTTCTTATATCTTGAGCCTGATACAACGTATACAGTTTATATGAGAAGGATGGCGTCGGGTTACCTTCTGGCAAGTGAACCGAGCTCACTTACCGTTACTACAGAAAAATCAGAAGAACCGGTATGGCCGTTCAAAGATCTTTCCAAAGACTCACCGATCGCAGAAGAGGTGCGTTATGCCTATGACCATGGAATAGCAAATGGATTTGGAAATCCTGATGAAAATGGACAGGTGAACTTCAAACCTGAAAGAAAAGTAACCCGTGCTCAGTTTGCAATCATGGTATACGGAATGGCCGGAAAGCCAAGTATAAAAGGTATTAATACGGATAAGTATACATATTCGGATGTTCCAAGTACGGCCGGTTGCTATAGTGCAGTGGTATGGGCGAGCTCACATGGCATCATTTCCGGTTATCCAAACGGTAAGTTTAAGCCGGAAAGCAATATCAGTCGTTCACAGATAGCAATGATGCTTAAGCGATTTGCTGACTACAAGGATTTTGGATATATGTATGAAACCGGTGGACAGGACATTAAGTCATTTGCAGACTATGGTGAAGTAAAGGCAAATGCAGAAAGCGATCTTCAGTGGGCTCTTGATAACGGAATAATTTCCGGAATAACAAGCACCAAGCTTAAGCCGAATGGAGACGCAAGACGAGACCAGTGTGCTGCGTTCTGCGCAAGGTTCTATAAAGCATTTATTGAATAAAAACAAATATATAGGTTTGTAATCGGAATCGGGTTCTGTCTCAGTCTTATGGCTGGTGATGGAATCCGATTCCTGTTTGTGATTTCAAAAAAAGAGAAAATGCCTCTTGACAAATTACATTTGATAAAATATAATAGGGCAAAAGATAAACAAGGAGGTAACAAAGATGGGATTTTATGATTTGAGTGTTATGGCAGCTTCAGGCGACGAGATATCTATGAAGGACTATGAAGGAAAGGTTGTACTTATTGTAAATACGGCAACAGGATGTGGTTTTACTCCGCATTATAAGGACATCGAGGAGATGTACGAAAAGTTTCATGACAAAGGGTTTGAGGTGATTGATGTACCATGTAATCAGTTTGCAGGCCAGACTCCGGGAACAGATGATGAGATTCACGAGTTCTGTACTCTGAAATATCATACACAGTTTCCTCAGATGAAGAAGGCTGACGTAAATGGAGAGGGTGCTATTCCGCTTTTCAAGTTCCTTAAGCAGGAGAAGGGCTTCGAAGGATTTGGAAAAGGGCCAAAGGCACTTGCCATGGGCGCTATGCTTTCGAAGATAGACAAAGATTATAAGAATAATCCGGAGATTAAATGGAATTTCACAAAGTTCGTAGTTGATAGATCAGGAAATGTGGTTGCTCGTTTTGAGCCTACAGAAAAGATGGATAAGATTGCAGAATTCGTTGAAGGACTGCTGTGACAACATGCTAAAGATTTATAACAATGATACCTGATGCGTGATAGATGGATTGGGGAGGAAATATAGAGGAGACAGAAAATGGCACAGGAATATGAACAGCTTTTACTTAAAAATCAATTATGCTTTCCGCTTTATGCCTGTGGAAGGAAGATCGTAAGCAGCTACACGCCGCTTCTGAAGCCACTGGGACTTACCTACACGCAGTATGTAGTTTTCATGGTGCTTTGGGAAAATGAAAATGTAAGTGTGGGGCAGCTTGGAAAGACCCTTCATCTGGATGCTGGAACCCTGACGCCCCTTCTGAAGCATCTTGAAAAGGATGGATATGTTACAAGGGCACGTTCCAAAGAGGATGAAAGGATTACGGTTATAAGCATTACCGATAAGGGAAATGAATTGAAAGAAAAATGTAAGGATATCCCTCTGCAGCTTGCAGCCAGGGATTCATCCCTGACTGAAGATGAGGCAAAGGAATTATACCGCTTGCTCTATAAATACCTTGATGAATAATTAATTCAGCGACCAGGTTGTCCCCTGGTTGAGGGCACGGTATTTCTTCGGTGTCATACCGGTCATATTCTTAAAAACACTTATAAAATGGCTCTGTGAGGCGAAAGAAAGCATGCATGAGATATCAAGTATGCTTTCTTCTGTCGTACGGAGCTTTTCTTTTGCGATTTCAATCTTGTTCTCACGAATGTAATCGCTGATCGGGATGCCGACTTCTTTCGCAAACTGACGTGAAAGGTAGGTTTTGGATACATTTGAATGCTCAGCCAGTTCTTCGACAGTAATTCTGTCGTAGATATGGGAATATATGTAGTCAAGACAACGGTTTACCGGTTTGGATATACCCTGCTTTTTCTTCAGAATACGCATCTTACCGGTGAAGTCCAGAACCATGGCATTATGAATGCGTTCAACAGCTGAAATCGTCTTTGCATCATCAAGCTTTCTAATATAGAAGTCACTCATTCGGAAGGCTTTTTCCTGTCCGAGACCACGCTCTATACATCTTCTTGTGATTAGGGCAGCGGTGATAACAAGATGATACTTCAGATTAAGAACAGGATCCCTGGAGAGGGTTCCAACGCCGGTCGGATCGAGGAAGCGATGTTCTTCACAATTTTTGTATATTTCATCCATATTGCCATGGCTGACATTATGAAGAAAGACTATCTCTTCATCCGGAGCTCTGTGCATATCGATGTCAGAAAGTGAATAATTATCGTGGTTTACCATAATTTTTCCTCCCGATTTTAAAAATATTTAGCAATTATTACTATTTATTTGATTGGTTTACGTAATTTCATTTGATTTCTGAAATTATATGCATTTTAACATACACAAAAAAATAGTTCTACAAAAAATTGGTTTATCATTTTGACACTTTTGGGATAGTTTATATATAAATGAAATGCATAATTGTATATACTTATGATTAGCGATGTGTTCGTAAAATAAAAATAACAGGAAGGAGAAGAACATGAAAAAATTCAGATCAAGAGTTTTAGCCTCTGCATTATCAGTTGGGCTTGCTGTCAGCAGCGTGCCTATGACTGCATTTGCTGCTGCGGATTTACCGGTTGATGACAAAGATGGCTACACTCTCGCTTGGAGTGACGAATTTGACGACGAAGAACTCAGCTTAGACGACTGGAATGTTGAGGCACATGACCCGGGTTGGGTAAATGAAGAACTTCAGAGGTACGTAAACAAGGATGAAATGAGTGATAATATCGTTATTGACGATGGCAAACTTTCTATTTATCCAACAGTAGAGGAAAAAAATGCAGCCGGAGAGCCCGTAGATCTTCTGGAAGGTTTTGATGGCTGGGCCGGAGGCGGCGCAGAAATAGTAGATGGAAAAGCTACTGTAACAGTAACAAACGTTGGAGCAAATCCATGGGATGTACAGTTCCAGAAAGCAGGCCTTACAATTGTTGAAGGACATGATTATAGGTTCTCAATAAAGGCAAGGTCTAGTGTAGCAAGAAAGGTTCAGTTTAGTGTTACTGAGACTGTAGATTACAAACCATTTAAAGATGCTACAGTAACTCTTGGAGAAGAAGACCAGGAAATTTCATTTGAGTTCACTGCTCGCGCAAGCGAAGCTGAGAAGGGTGCTGTTCAGATTAACCTTGGTAAAATTGATGATACAGATGAAGGTACAGCTTTAGCTACAGTTGTTTTCTCAGATGTTCAGCTTATCGACTTAACTGAGAGTGGAGCAGAGGATGCTTCAGTGGAAGTTTTCGAAGGAAATGCATTTGATGACAGCTGGACCGGAGCTACAGAGATAACAGACGGAACAGCTTCTATAGCCATCGGAAATGCTGGAACAAATCCATGGGATGTACAGTTCCAGAAGCCAGGAATGACTCTTACAGAAGGTCATGATTATAAGCTTTCAGTAACTGCTAAGGCAGCAGAAGCAAGAAAGATGGAGATTAATATATCTAACACAGTTGATTATTCATCTTTTGGCAGTACAACTTGTAATCTCGGAACAGATGATGAAGAGTATACGCTTCAATTCACCATGGGAGCATGCGATGAAGGAAAGGTAGCTGTTCAGTTTAACCTTGGTAATTTTGGTGAGGAAGACAGCGCTTTAACAACAGTTACTCTTTCAAATATTTCTCTTATTGACCTTACTGCACAGGCTGCAGCTGAAGAAGGCGGCGAGACAGCATTTAATTATAAGAACTATAACTATACATCAGGCCGTATCAATACTCAGAATAAGCATGACTTTACATATGGTTACTTTGAGTGCTCAGCAAGAGTTCCGAAGGGTATGGGATATCTTCCGGCATTCTGGCTTATGGCAACAGATGAGAATGAATATGGTCAGTGGCCACAGTGTGGTGAGATCGACATCATGGAAGTTATGGGACAGGATACTACAAAGTCATATCATACTATCCATTATGGTTATGATTCAGGATCAGGTCACAGACAGAATCAGGGAACAAAAACTGTAGGTAAAGATGAGAAAGACTTCTATGAAGATTTCCACAAGTACGGACTTGAGTGGGTTCCGGGCAAGCTTACCTGGTATGTTGATGATGTAGAAGTTTACACAACAAGTGACTGGTTCACAGGTAAGGACGAAGAAGGTCAGCTTACATATCCGGCTCCATTCGATCATAATATGTATGTAATTCTTAACCTTGCAGTAGGCGGAGGCTGGGTAGGATATCCGGATCAGGCTGCTGTTGAGGATATGAACAACCAGAGTTTTGATATTGATTATGTAAGAGTTTATCAGCTTCCTGAAGAAACATATAAGAAGATGGAAGATGAGTGCGAGAAGCCTGAGAATGTTATTGAAATCAGAGAACCTGATGAAGAAGGCAATCTCGTAGTAAATGGAAAGTTTGCATCAGATTGGCCATTTGCAGATTACAAAGAGAATGAAGCACTTGCACAGGAAGTACTTTTCGCATACAAGTGTGGAGCTATTTCAGGATTCCCTATCAAGGATTCTGAATTGGTTAACTTTAAGGGTGAGAAGAATGTTACAAGAGCACAGTTTGCTATAATGCTTTACAATCTTGCAAAATGCCCTCCGGCAAATAAAGGAACTGCAAGAGATTTCTCAGATGTTACATCAGACAATAACGCATATGCAGCAGTAAGATGGGCTGGCAGCTATGGAATAATCGGAGGATTCCCGAACGGTTCATTTAAGCCGAATAATTATATTTCAAGAACTCAGTTACTTATAATGCTTTCTAAGTTTGCAGCACTCAACGGTATCAATATTAATGATGCTGAATACGATCTTACACAGTTTAGTGACAGTGCTGATATACCTAAGGGTACCGAGCAGATTCTTAAGTGGGGTCTTGCTAACGGAATTATTCAAGGCATAGGCAAAAAGCTTAAGCCAAATGGTGATACAAGAAGAGATCAGTGTGCAGCATTCCTTGCACGTGCGATCAAGAAGTTTTCAGATGTAGAAGTAGCCGGTACAAGCATTGATCCTTTCGAGCTTCATCTTGAAAGTGATGCAAAGGATTCTACTTATACAGTATCTGACGGAGCTATAACAATCGTTCCTTCTGTAGTGGGTGCGCAGGATTACAGTATCCAGCTTAAGCAGGAAGGTGTTCCGATCCGCAAGGGTTGGGAGTACACATTCTCATTTGATGCATATGCTACTGAGAACAGAAAGATGATCGTTAATGTCGAAGGACCGGACAATGGCTGGACAAGATATTTCGGTGATGAAGTTGTAGACGTTACAACAGAAAAGAAGACATATTCATTTGACTTCATGATGGACAAGAAGTCAGATTATAACAGTTCAGTTGAGTTCTGCCTTGGTAACCAGGGAAGTACAGCTCCTGTTACAATCTCTAATGTAAGTATCAAGGTTAAGACTGAAGGCCCTGCAGAAGATATTATTGACAAGACTGTCAGACCTGACGGAAACTTCGTATATAACGGAACATTTGATCAGGGTGAAAAGAGACTTGGTTACTGGGAATTTGATGAAGCTGATGCTGAAGCAATCTCTGTAACAAATGATAAGCTTAGAAGAGAGCTTGAAGTTAAGGTTGTTATTCCTGATGGAGCAAGCGAAGCTAACCCTGTTGTTATATCACAGAGTGAACTTCCTACAATGCCTGCAGGAAAGTATCTCTTCAGCTTTGATGCTTATACACCGGATGGTGACGCAAATGGACTTACAGCAACACTTAACGGTAAGGATTTTGCGCCTGAACTTTCAGCAGATAAGATGACTTATGAATTCAAAGTTGATTACCTTGAATCTGTAGCCAGCGAAGATGCAAAGGTAGAGTTCAGATTTACAAAGCCGGGTGTTTACTATCTTGATAATGTAGGTGTAAGAGAAAATGCTATAATCAAGAATGCTTCATTTGAAGCAAATCTTGCAAGCTATGAAGCAGGTTCATTCAACCCGGGTTCAGCTAAGTTCAGTGTTGATTCACAGAATCCAAAGAATAATACTGCCTGTGCGGTTGATATAGAGACAGTTGGTAACGCTGACTGGAATGTTCAGCTTAAGCAGAGAGGTATTACACTTGAGAAGGGTAAGACATATAGACTTACATTCAGAGCATGGGCTACCGTTGATCGTACAATCAGTGCAGTAATGCAGAGAGATGGTGCCGGCGATGGTTTATGGACAGTTTATTCAGGCGATAATAATGTTAAGCTTACAAATGACTGGCAGGAATTTGAGTTAGTATTCACGATGAATGATGAAACTGACACAGACGTACTTCTCAGTGTATCACTTGGTAAGTTTGATGATATCGATGAAGGTGTTATGCATTCAGTATACATGGATGATTTTGCACTTGAAGAAGTAGAAAATCCTACATAATATTTGGTTGATCAATCTGATATTGAATTCCGAAAATGATTAACTAGATCAAAAACGGATATCGGGTGTCTTAAATGGCATCCGGTATCCGTTTTTTCTTGCTTAATCATTCGGTTTTTAGTAGAATGAAGAGGGCTGAACCGGACTTTTTATGGCGGTACAGCTTTTATATTATAATATATTTCAGGAGGGCAATATGAATAAGAAAAAGTTACTTCGTTTCGCAGCTCTTATTCTGATGCTGGGGTCGGTTCTTACAATGGCTGTTCAGGCTGCCGGGGAAGAGGTTGACCCTATGGCGGGAAACCCGTTTTATCATTCTTTCTGGGCGCTTGTTCCGCCGATCATCGCGATAGCGCTTGCGCTTATCACCAAAGAGGTTTATTCCTCACTTTTCATCGGAATTGTTGTGGGTGGACTTCTTTATTCGAAGTTTGATTTTGAAGGCACTCTGACACATGTGTTTAATGATGGTGTTGTAGGCTCTCTTTCAGATTCCTACAATGTAGGTATCCTGGTATTCCTGGTTATCCTCGGTGCCATGGTTGCCATCATGAACAAAGCAGGCGGTTCTGCAGCTTTCGGTCGTTGGGCAAGTACTCATATCAAGACACGTATAGGTGCTCAGCTTGCTACAATTGCGCTTGGAGTCCTGATTTTTATAGATGACTATTTTAACTGTCTTACAGTCGGAAGTGTTATGAGGCCTGTTACAGATAAGCATAACATTTCACGTGCAAAGCTTGCATATCTTATAGATGCGACAGCTGCACCGGTATGTATCATTGCACCTGTATCATCATGGGCTGCAGCGGTTTCAGGCTTTGTTGAAGAGGGAAACGGACTTCATCTTTTCATAAAAGCAATTCCCTATAACTTCTACGCATTGCTTACTATAGTCATGATGCTGTTCCTGGCATTTTCAAATATGGATTTCGGACCTATGGCCCGCCATGAGGATGCAGCGAAGAAAGGTGATATTTTTAACGGACTTAAGAAGGCGTCGGATGCTGCAAATCAGAAGGTAAATGAAAAGGGTAAGGTTATTGACCTTGTACTTCCTATAATCGTACTTATAGTTGCCTGTGTAATCGGAATGATCTATTCAGGTGGATTCTTTGAGGGTGAAAGCTTTATCAATGCATTTTCAAATGCAGATGCTTCTGTAGGTCTTATGCTTGGTTCTGCAGTAACACTTGTTCTGTCGATTATATATTTCCTCTGCAGAAGAGTACTCAGCTTCAAGGATCTTATGGAATGTATACCTGAGGGCTTCAAGGCTATGGTGCCGGCAATCCTTATCCTTACATTTGCATGGACTCTTAAGGCTATGACAGATTCTCTGGGAGCTAAAGAATATGTAGCAGATCTCGTTACTGCATCTGCAGGAAACTTCCAGTCATTCCTTCCGGCAATAATCTTCCTTATCGCATGCTTCCTTTCATTTGCGACAGGAACATCATGGGGAACCTTCGGTATACTTATACCGATAACACTCAGTGTATTCCCGCTTGATAATCCGCTCGGAGTTGTCTGTGTTTCAGCATGTATGGCAGGAGCCGTTTGCGGTGATCACTGCTCACCTATATCAGATACAACAATCATGGCTTCAGCTGGTGCACAGTGTGACCACGTTGCACACGTTTCCACACAGCTTCCGTACGCACTTACGGTTGCGGCGGTCAGCGCGGTTGCATATATAGTTTCCGGATTCCTTCCGAATGCAGTTCTTGTGCTTCCGTTTGCAATCCTTATAATGATAGTTACGCTTTTCGTTATGAAGAGACTTATCGGTGACAGGGACATTGAAGTTATGTCTGTGGATAAAATGCAGAACAGCAAAAAAGATGAATAATTGATAAAAAAGTTAGATGGCAGGATGAAACTGACGGTTATGGACCGGATGGATTTCTCCTGCCATCTTTTTTATGTAATAAGAAACTGCGTTTTCTGTCGAATGAAACCCTCATCAATACAGCGAAATGCACATATTAAAAGGCTGTATTTCGGCACGTGCTTGGTTGTAATAATGCTCATTTTCATATATAATTTATATATCTATGGGTGTATTGCCGAATAACTCTGAAAGCAGTACTACAGGTTACCGGCGGGTTTATTATTTTGAGAAGGGGCGGATTATGTATCTTGTTTTTGATATTGGAGGTTCGGCTGTAAAATATGCTCTCATAACGAAGGAGGGCGAGATTACCGAGAAGGGTAAGAAGAAGGTTGACCACGATGCGGTAAACACCAAAGAGGATTTTGTAGAGTTTCTGGGCAGTATCTATGATGAGAAGAAGGATGCCGGCCCTGAGGGCATAGCAATATCGCTTCCCGGTCAGATAGATATCAGGAAGGGAATAGTATATGGCGGCGGAGCATTTCCGTTTATGGATAAGGTGCCGCTTGGAGACCTTCTCTCAAAGAGGTGCGACGGACTTTTTGTGGCACTTGAAAATGATGGCAAATGTGCCGCTCTCGCCGAAGTATGGCTTGGCAACGCCAAGGATGTGAAGGACGCGGCGGTGCTCGTTTTCGGTACAGGTATCGGCGGGGCTATCATAAGGAATAAGAAGGTTATTCACGGAAAGCATTTGCTTGCGGGAGAGGTTTCATACATCATTGAGGAGATGGACCGGTCAGAAGTCGATAATATCATTACTCTTGAGAAGGCTTATGAAGAGATTAATGATGTTATGGATATCTATGATTATGAGGGGAAAAGGTTCTTCAACTGGGCCGCGACTCATTCGACAGTAACTATGAGTCACCGCTTTGCAAAGCTAAAAGGAATTCCGAAGGAGTCTGTCACCGGAGAGGATATATACAGGTTTGCAGATGAGGGAGATAAAGATGCCATAGAAATCCTTGAGGATATGTATTTCAGTATCGCTAAGCAGTGCATGAATATATATCTGATTGTGGATCCGCAGATCATCCTTATTGGCGGCGGTATCAGTGGTGAACCGAGGTTTGTTGAGGGAATTAAGAAATATGTTGAAAAGATGAAGAGGATATCATTCATCTTTGATAACATCAAAATAGACACTTGCAAATATATGAATGATTCGAATCTGTACGGGGCACTGTACAACTACTTCCAGAGGGCAAATATACCTACTGACAATGTGAAGGGTTAATAACAGCGCAAAGTGTCGGGTACTGTAATGCGACGGGTACCATGAAGTGTCGGGTACCATGAAGTGACAGGTACCATGAAGTGATAGGTACCGTGAAGTGACAGGTACCATGAAGTGACAGGTACCATGAAGTGACAGGTACTGTGTGAACGAGGGTTCTGCCGTATGGAAATGGCAGATTAGCAGATAATATAAAATCAGGGGGTATAAAATGAAGATTACTAAATTCCATCCGCTTCCAAAGGATTTTCTGTGGGGAGCATCTACAAGTGCATATCAGGTTGAAGGTGCAAACCTTTCATACGGTAAGGGACCGAGTGTTCAGGATATAAAGACAGTTCCTGAAGGAACCAGTCCACTTGATGTCTGTGCTGATTTCTATCATCATTATAAAGAGGATATCGCTCTTATGGCTGAAATGGGCTTCAAGACATTCCGCTTCAGTATTGCATGGACCAGAATTCTTCCTGAGGGCAAAGGACGTATCAACCAGGAAGGCATTGATTTCTATAGCAATGTTATAGACGAATGCCTTAAGTACGGCATTGAGCCGCTCGTTACAATGTTCCATTTTGATCTTCCTGCAGCGCTTGACAAGGAGGGCGGCTGGTCAAGAAGAGAGAGTATTGACGAGTTTGTTAACTTTGCGAAGATTCTTTTTGAGAACTACGGAACCAGAGTTAAGTACTGGCTTACAATAAATGAGCAGAATATGCTGACTCTTGTCGGAAATGCCATCGGAACCAGCAATCTTGACGGGGTTGAGAATAAGATTAAGAAGCTTTATCAGGAGAATCATCATATGCTTCTTGCCCAGGCAAAAGTATTCAAACTGTGCCACGAAATGTGCCCGGGTGCAAAGATAGCGCCTGCGCCGAACATTTCTCTCATATATCCTGCAAGCTGCAAGCCTGAGGATGTGATGGCGGCACAGAACTTCAATGCTATCAGGAACTGGCTCTATCTTGATCTTGCAGTGTGGGGCGTTTACAACAATCTTGTATGGAAATTCCTGGAAGAGCATGATGCCATCCCTGAGATGGAAGAAGGGGATATGGATATCATGAAGGAAGGACATCCGGATTATATTGCATTTAATTATTACAGTACGGCTACGGTTGCAGCTGATAACGGTGATGAACCTGTAGATGCATCCAAGGCCAATCAGCAGAGCGGAATGGCTGAGCCGGGTGTTTATAAATATTATCCGAATCCGAACCTGCAGCATACAGAGTTTGGCTGGGAGATAGATCCGGAAGGTTTCAGAGCTACATTCAGAGAGATATACAGCCGTTACAGACTGCCTATGCTTATAACCGAGAACGGTCTTGGAGCTTATGACAAGCTTACTGAGGATGGAAAGGTTCATGACGGATACAGAATCGAGTACCTGAGAAAGCATATTGAGCAGCTGAAGCTGGCTTCTTCCGAAGGCTGTGAAGTCATAGGTTACTGTCCGTGGTCCGCAATAGATTTAATCTCAACCCACGAAGGCATGGTAAAGAGATACGGTTTCATCTATGTTAACAGAGAAGAATTTGACCTGCTTGATATGAAACGTTATCGTAAGGATTCATTCTACTGGTACAAAAAGGTTATAGAGACAAATGGGGAAGATCTTACTGATTGATCCGGGCACTGATTCCGGAACCGGCTTAATATTGCGTGACTAAGGAGGATTAATAACGGAAAGATGAGTACCGCAGCATTTATAGTGTACATTATTGGAACTATCCTGTTCGGCGCGATACTGTTGGGATCGATGTATTTTGTATCTCATAACCGCGGCGAGCATGACGAGTAATATGTATTGATATTTCGGCTGTTGCCCGGCGGGAATGGGTGGCAGCCGATATACTTTATGTAACAGGAAGCTGTGTTTCCTGTAATACAAAATGGAAGCGCACTCTCGCGCGAGACTAAAAAAAGAGATTAGAGAAGATAATGCATAAAAAGAATAACTATAACACAATAGAAGAAGTGGTAAGGGCAAATGTAGAGAAGAATTTCCCCATCTCTCTGGAGGAATTTCTGGTCGATAAGCCTGAGCCATATATAGATAATCTTGAGGAAACTGTAGCACTGATCGATTCATTTATCCAAAAGGGCGAAACTATCACAGTTGTAGGGGATTACGACTGCGACGGAATTTCTGCCACTACGATAATGGCGGCGGGACTCCTTATAAGAGGTGTGAGACCGAGACTCAGAATACCTCACAGATTTTCAGAAGGATACGGGATAAATGAGGGTATTATCGATGATATCGAAAGCGGGCTCCTCATAACCGTAGATAACGGCATCGCTGCTATTGAGGCTATAAAGAAGGCAAAGGATAAAGGGCTTACGGTCATTATCACGGATCATCATCTCCCTAAAGTGGACGAGATGGGGCAGACTGTCCTGCCCGAGGCGGATATTATTCTTGACCCGCATCTTTATCCGGAAAAGTCAGAATTTGAGGATTATTGCGGAGCCGGAATAGCATACAGAGTGGCAAGAGGTCTCAATCCTGGCAAGGAACTCCGAACTCTGCTGGTTCTTGCGTCCATAGCAACCGTTGCAGATGTAATGCCTCTCTACGGCGCTAACAGAAGAATTCTAAAGGAGGGCCTTCTCGCTATAAATGAAAGAACCCCGGATACGGTTCTTCCGGGTCTCGCCGAGCTCCTAAGTCAGGTGAGACTTGAGAATCATATAGACGAAGTTGATTACGGGTTTACGCTTGCTCCGCTCTTCAATGCGCCGGGCAGGCTTCACGATGACGGTTCTGATATGGTAGTAAGGCTTCTTACCATGGGAAGTACCAATCCTGAGATAAGGCAGACAGCAGAAAGAGTCTTCAATAACAATAACAAAAGGAAAGAACTGGTAAGGCTAGCTATGGACGACATTAAGAAAAATGTCGATCTGACGAGGAAGCCTATCGTTGTATATCATCCGGGACTGGGTGAAGGCATAGTCGGACTTATAGCCGGCAGGCTCTGTGAAGAGTACAATTCTCCTGTCATCGTCCTTACAGATTCAGCCGATGACAGCATCATTAAGGGATCTGCAAGATCCATACCCGAGATTCATGTAAAGAACGTTCTTGACAGTATTCAGGAAAATGTATATAAATACGGCGGTCATGCCGGAGCAGCGGGACTTTCCATAGAAAAGACCAGGCTTGATGTATTTTCCGATGCTTTCAGGAAAGCCTGTGTACGGGACTTTGAGAAATCCGGCAGGAAGGATGAGGCGCTGCCTTGGAGTATAAAAAAAGATGCGGAATATGACCTCGAGTTTGATACGGCTGCTGCGGAGAGTATCATGGAGCAGCAGAAATTGTATGCTCCTTACGGAGAGGGTAATCCTAAGCCTGTATTCCATTTCGTCTGTGATATAAATCCGGAGGAAATGATGTATATGACGAATTATACGCATATCAAATTCATTTCCGGCGGCGTTACATTTGTAGGCTTTAATCTTGCGGAGAAATACCGTGCTCTCGGCTGTCCGGCAAGGTTCGAGGTCATAGGACAGTTGAATGAATCCTGGTTCAGAGGAGAGCTTTCATATCAGTTTCAGATTGATTATTTAGAGGTGAATGGTTTATAATAAATTAATTAAGCTGTTCAGGAGTTAATATGGAAAATATACAGGCGGATCTGGCGCTTCATATAACAGCTCTGCTTCTGTCCCTTACCTGCCTGGTATTTACTCTTATCCAGAAGAGGACGGACAGATACCAGAATGTTGCATATATGGTACTGCTGGTCATAGTTATAATTAATTCGTGCACGGAAGCAATTCTTGATCTGGTAGGACGTGACATCCAGGTGGATGATACGGCTTTCTTAGTTGCGCGTATCTGTAGCTATCTGTACTTCATAATACATACAGTGCTTGCTCCCGGTTTCTTCTATTATGAACTCTGCGTAACAGGTCTTATAAGAAAGGTAAAGGACAAAAGATTTCTTCTGTATATGGCATTCTTTATCTTTATGGAGATTCTGGCTATATCGCAGCCTTTTACTTCATGGGTATTCTACTATGATGAAGCCAGAGTATTTCACAGAGGCTGGGCAGAGGTGGTAATATATGTCATTTCTGCTTTATATATAGCTGTATCAGTCATCAGCCTGATAAGAACATGGAGAGCAATAACATCGAGGAAGAAGCTGTCTATAGCATATTTCCTTACCATTGTCATAGCCGGAATACTCATACAGATGTTTATTCCGAGCCTTAAAGCGGAGCTTTTTGCCGAGTCGCTGGCCATGCTCGGTCTGATGCTTACGGTTGAAAGTGAGGATGACAGTATCAATCCTGATACAGGTATATATAACCGTAAAGCCCTTATGATGGACCTTAATAACTATAGAGGTCTGGGCATTCCCGTTACAGCAGTTTTCGTTAAGGTTACCGATCTGGATATGATGCTGAAGCGTACGGGCTCAACCAATACAGACGGCTTTACTGAGATTATGTCTCTGTTCCTCAGGACGCTGGTTCCCAGGAATTATATCTACTCAACGTCCCCGGGACAGTTTGTCATACTTGTAAATGAAAAGCATAAGGATGGCGACAGGAAGTTTATGGAGAAGCTTCTCTCCAGACTTGAGATTAAGATGCCGGCCGAAGAAGTTGTTAACCGTGTCATCAACAGATTCGATGCCGAGTGGCTTGTCGGAAGATCGGAGATACTGCTTGATGCAACCGTTGCCATAGCCAGGATGCCGGAAGAATTATCCGATGCATCGGATATTCTTTATATTGCTGACAGCAGCGTTCCAAGGAGCCTCAGCGGAAGACTTCTTAAAGGTGAAGATCTTTCGTTTGCCCTTCGCAGGATGGAGGTTGAGAAGGCTCTTATAAGGGGACTTCGCGAGGATGAATTTGAAGTATATTACCAGCCTACATTTTATACCGAAGATTTCAAGCTTTACGGCGCGGAAGCACTGCTCCGTCTTAAAGATTCGGTTATAGGAAATGTACCGCCGGATGAGTTCATACCTGTTGCCGAGCAGATGGGTCTTATTGATGAGATAAGTGAATTTGTTCTCAGAGATGTATGCAAATTCCTTGCTTCGGGAGTTCCTCAGAAGTTCGGTATGGAAAGTATAAATGTAAATCTTTCAGTGCTGCAGTGCCTGAAGAAAGATTTTGCGGAGAAGATCAAGGAACTTGTAAAAAGCTATAAGCTTAGTGAGGATCTGGTTAATTTTGAGATAACCGAATCTGTTGAGCCTGACGATTATGAGATACTCAGCAAAGTGATGGGAGACCTCAAGAAGGCCGGCTTCCATTTCTCAATGGATGATTATGGAACGGGATACTCCAACATGCAGAGCAGTTTCTCTCTTGATTTTGATATAGTTAAAATTGATAAAAGTATTCTCTGGGCTGCCGAGAAGAATGAATTCGGGCGCATTGTCCTTGAGAATAGTATAAATATGATCAGAAAGATGGACAGGAAGATAGTAGTTGAAGGCGTTGAGACCAAAGAGCAGATTGAAATGCTGAAGAAGCTGAAGGTGGAATATCTTCAGGGATACTATTTTTCAAAGCCTGTTCCTAAGGATGAACTGATCGAGATTTTGAAAAACTAGGAGGATTTACCTGCTACATGAGAAAGACTACCAATAATATGAAACAGAAAATAAGAAAGACCATGGCTATGCTGCTTGTTACAACCATGTGCCTTACGGGATGTGGCGGAAGCGGGGAGGATACATCGGCGGATGTGAGATATCCGGATGCGCATACAACAGGTGATGCATCAGGTACGGATTCCATCTCCGAGAGACTGGATGATTACCTTGTGGACAGCGGTAAAGAAGAGGAGATTACAACTGAGATTCCGATAGAGGACAAGATGATAACATTTTCAGCCAGCGGCGACGACCTGATCCATTCGGGTATCTTCAAGTCGGCAGCGGCAAGAAGTGCGGACGGAACTTATGATTTCACATATGCATATGAAAATGTGGCTGACTTCTGGAAGGCTCACGATATCAATTTCATTAATCAGGAAACAATAGTTAATACAGAGATTCCACCGTCAGGTTACCCTACATTTTCCACACCGGGTCAGTGTGGCCAGGCACTTTATAATGCAAATGTAAGGCATTTCAACCTGTCCACAAACCACACCTATGACTGTGGTGCCCACGGACTTGAAGCAACATTGGATTTCTGGAATAACCAGATGCCGGATGACTTAGTAGCTTTCGGACTTTGGGATAAGAATGATCTTGACTATATCCCGATATACGAGTATGACGGGGTTAAGATCGCGTGTCTCGGATATACATATGGTACAAACGGAATACCGACTCCTGAATCATCAGCAACAAGAGTCGTTACATTTGATGAAGAAGAAACTATAAAGCATCAGTTATATCTGGCGAAACATCAGGCTGATCTGGTCATTGTCAGCGCTCACTGGGGAATTGAGTACAGCCACGCTGTATCGGATGAGCAGTATGACAAGGCTCAGAAGCTGGCTGACTGGGGTGCGGATCTTATTATAGGAACTCATCCTCACGTTGTTCAGACTGCCGAATGGCTTACTGCCCAGGACGGACGTAAGGTATTCTGCGCATATTCACTTGGTAACTTCCTTTCAACACAGCAGCATCCGAATAATCTTGTCGGACTTACATTAGACTGTAAGTTCCATTTCTATAGAGAGGGTGATGACCCATGGACCGTAACTGTTGAAGATCCGAAGCTTATTCCAAACGTAACTTATTATGATTACGGTTCGACTAATTCACGTGTTTACTGGCTGAAGGATTATACACCTGAAATGGCTCAGAATCATGGTTGTCACGGTTATGACGGAAGTTATTCATACGACTCACTTATCAATACACTGGAGTCGGTTGTAAGCAAAGAGTTTCTGGTAATGCCTGAGGATGCCAGTTCAACAGATGCATTTTCTATTGTGGGACAGTAGGTAGATAGATGCTGTATGTGCTGTGTCAGGTTAACGGCATGTAAAATCGATCAGAGAAATGGAGATCAGATGGTAGATATACTGCTGGCTACATATAATGGTGAAAAGTACATAAGGGAGCAGCTGGATTCACTGCTTTCACAGACATATAAGGACATAAGGATTCTGATACATGACGACGGTTCCGGTGACGGAACCGTGGACATTATCAGAGAGTACAGGGAAAGCTTTCCGTCGAAGATAGAGATTATCGAAGACGGATGTTTTTTTGGAAACGCGGGAAAGAATTTCGCACATCTTCTGAAGTTTTCGACGGCGGAGTATATAATGTTCTCCGATCAGGATGATGTCTGGGATGAGGATAAGGTGCGGCTCATGCTCGGAGCCATGAAGACGGCTGAGAAAAAATATGTTTCCGAACAGAGCGGGGATAAATCAGACTTTCCTATAGTCGTATTCTCAGACTATGAGGTAGTGGATGAGAATCTGAAACCTGTTAATATAAATGAGAAGCATCTTGAGGTGGCAAAGCATTACACCTCATTTAACAGACTGATAGTTCAGAATTATGTTACAGGCTGTACCATGATGATAAACCGTGAGGCGGCCGGGATGTTCGGAGAATTCGATCCGAGGATGGATATGCATGACTGGTGGATTGCACTTTATACCAGTGCCATGGGAAAAGTGATCCATTTTCCAAAAAAGCTTATGCTTTACAGGCAGCATGACAGGAATGAGGTCGGAGCGAAGGATATCAAGAGTTTCAGTTACAGACTGAAAAAGCTGAAGGATCCGGCGTCGAAGGAGTCCAAGGAAGACGGCTATCAGGCTTTGGAACTCATGAAGGAGAGATTCTGGAGCGAGCTGCCGGGTGATAAAAAGAGGCTTATCAGAGATTTTCTCGGAATGAGAGAGAAGAATAAAGCTGAGCGTATCAAAGTGCTTATGAAGTATAGGATCCTGAAGAGTGATACGGTCAGAGTATTGGGACAATTATTCTTTATATGAATTGTAAGGAAATGTCAATATGAAAACATCGGTTGCCATGGCCGTGTATAACGGTGAAAATTACATAAGGGAACAGCTGGATTCGATTCTTTCGGGAGAAATGGTTCCGGACGAAATCGTGATTTCGGATGATGCTTCAACTGATGGAACAGTACAAATTGTTGAGGAGTATCTTGAAACTTATTCAAATACCTCAAAGACTGTGATAAAGCTCCTGCATAGCGAGACAAATCAGGGCTTTGCGGAAAACTTCAAAAAGGCCATCGAGAGCTGCAGCGGGGATATCATCCTTCTTTCGGATCAGGATGATATATGGGAGCCCAGAAAGCTTCTCCTTATCTCCAGAGTTATGAAAAAGAGAAAGGAGATAAAAGTTCTTGGCACTTCATTTATCCTTATAGATAAAGACGGCAGAACCATTGAAGACTATAAGAAGCTTCCCGAAGCTGATATAGAAGAAGGCAGGAATCTTTATCCGGAGCTTTTTGAAAAGCCGAGACGAGGATGGTCCAACAACAATCTTTATCACAGGTCTATTTCAGAAAATGCTCTTGTGGAAGTAATGCCGGAAGAGATCATGTTTCACAATATTTGTCAGGGGGCATGTCTTGCTTTCAGGGGAAATATTAAGCAGGATATTCTTGGAAACATACACACGGATATACCGCATGACTGGCAGATCGCGCTTATCGGCGCAGGTATGAAGGGCTTCTATTTTTATAATAAAAAACTGATACGATACAGACTTCACGAGGCAAACGCAGTGGGACTCGGACTGGATGGTGATAATCTTTCCGAGGAATACCGCATGAAGGAAGCGGTGGATGCACTGAAGGCTGTAAAACTGTATATATCATTTATTAAGCATACCCACTATAATTATAATTTAAAACAACAAAGTGACGAGAATATAGCAGAGGACGGCATTACTGCAGAAATGCAGGGGGATGCGTCAGTTCAGTATGCTGTAAGAGCCGAGAGATTTCTCCTAAGCTATCTGGATGCAATGAAGAGGAAGGATAAGAGACTGATGATGAGACTTGCCGTTGATCCTTTCTTTGCAAGATTGAAGCTTCCGAGGGGACGTGTCGGGGATATGATTTTTATAATGAAGAAGACTAAGTGAAGATAGATGAGAAAAACAATCAGTCTTATACTCAATTTTATAATAGTTGTTTTCGGGATTATCGGTACATTTATAATGTTTACCTTTAAGGGTTCCGGAACGGGGCTTACGTCTTCCGGAATTCAGAACTTTAAGTTTTTCACAGTTCTTTCAAATGAACTGTGTGTTCTGATTGCTCTGGCTTACATTGTTTTCCGGTTTATGAAGAAGAGCTTTCCGGTGGCGTTGAAGCTGATGGCGACGGCGGCTGTGGGACTAACATTTATTGTGGTCGCTGCTTTTCTCGCACCGATTTATCCGGATCTTAATCTATATGAAGGCGGCAATCTGTGGTTTCATCTGATCATTCCTCTTACATCCATGATTGAGTTCCTTATCCTGGAGAATCCCGATGATAAGAAAATACCGTTCAGATATACATTTTTTTCAGCTTCATTTGCACTTGTTTATGGCCTGGGTTATCTTATTAACATACTGATCAACGGAGTCGGTCAATGGCCGGATACAAATGACTGGTACGGTTTTCTTAACTGGGGATATCCTATAGGTATCTGTATTTTTGCCTTTATTGTATTTATGAACTGGCTGATTGCGGTGATACTGCGTCTTTTGAACATCGTGGTAAGTAAAAGGTTAAAGGTAAAAGAATAGCTTCACTTGAATCATGAGAGGTAAATCATTTTGGTAATTCAGATTGTAGAAGATGATAAAACATTAAGCGAGGGAATATCCATATCTCTCGGAGATAACGCAGATAGTTTTTATAAAGAATATAAGATAGAAACAGCTAAGGCAGGATTCGACAGATATGGTGAAGAGATAAGCCTTATAATACTTGATCTCAATCTTCCGGATGGAATAGGTTATGATTATCTCAAATATGTAAGGGCAAAAAGTGATGTTCCTGTTCTTATCCTAACGGCAAATGATCTGGAGATGGATGAAGTTACGGGACTCGCCATGGGAGCAGATGATTTTCTTACAAAACCATTCAGTCTTGCGGTTCTAAGAGCCCGGGTAAATGCACTGGTGCGACGGAGTCAGATGACAAGAAACGTTGATGCCGCAAGTGAGAAGGCAGGAACCCAAAATGATAAGACCGGAGTATACAAGGTCGATGATATGGTATTTGATTTTGATAAACTCTGTTTCAGAAAGGGAGAAGAGGAACTGTTCCTCAGTGTAAATGAACAGAAGCTTCTAAAGGTATTTCTGGATAATAAGGGTATGATTCTTACCAGGGATACACTTATAGAAAGACTTTGGGGCGACAGCGGTGAGTATGTAGAGGAAAATGCGCTGTCAGTAACAGTCAATCGTCTTAGAAGTAAGATAGAAAGCTCCGGAGGGGAAAAACATATTAATACAGTATACGGACAGGGATATAGATTCGAATAAATCGGACGGGTCCTGATAGAAATAAGGGGATTATATAATTGTTTACGAATAAAGTGATCGAAAGACTGGATCAGATGCTCGATGATGCACTGAACGGAACATTTTCAGAAAGTAGTTATGATGAGACAAGGCTTTCAAGACTTGAATCGAAGTGGAAAGAGTTCCTTGGAACGTCGGTTCTTTCAAACCAGAATCTGGAAGCGGAGAGACACAGGCTTGAACAGTTTATATCAGATATATCTCATCAGACTAAAACCCCTATGACCAATATCAAGATGTATACGGAGCTGATGTGTGAAGAAGTAAACAACCTTCAGAAAAATGAAGCTGATACAAGTGCTTCATTAGCAAGGATAGAGAAGTATGCTACGGAGATAAGAAGACAGAATGAGAGGCTGGAGTTTCTTATAGATTCTCTTACGAAGCTCTCAAGGCTTGAAAGCGGTACTCTTGAAGTAGTTCCGGCTCATGGCAGTGTGAGTGAACTTGTCAGGAAGGGTGTATCTGCTGTAAAGCCAAAGGCTGACATAAAGAAGATATCATTTGTCACTGCTGATAATGAAAGTGATACCCCGGTAATGGCTTCTTTTGATATGAAATGGACTCTGGAAGCTTTGATAAATGTACTTGATAATGCGGTCAAATATTCACCTGAGGGTGGAAATGTTGAAGTTAAGATTTCAGAAACCGAAATGTATGCATCGATTCATGTTATAGATGAAGGACCGGGTATTACTGAAGAAGAAGCAACTAAGATTTTCGGAAGATTCTTCAGAGGAAGCGAGGTCCAGCAGGAGGACGGAGTCGGAATCGGACTTTATCTGACAAGGGAGATCCTTTCTAAGGAAGACGGATATATCAAAGTCGTTTCAAATGAAAAAAGAACCGGCGGGGAGTTTATACTGTATTTGAGGAAGTAATGGAGTGATTCTCATGTGGAATCGCTCCATTTTTAATTCTTTCAAAAGTGAAAGATTTCAGAAATAATCTGGAAAGAAGTGCATGTTAGTATAAGGACAAATAAAAAAAGAAAAGAGATTTAATCTCAAAAATGGAGGAAATAACAAAATGAGTATATTAGTTGCAGAACATTTAAAGAAATATTATGGCGAAGGTGAGACACTTGTTAAGGCACTGGATGATGTAAGCCTTCAGGTTGAAAGAGGTGAGTTCCTCAGTATCATAGGAACGAGCGGAAGTGGTAAGTCAACACTTCTTCATATGCTTGGCGGACTTGATAATCCGACTGAGGGAAAGGTCATAATCGATGATAAAGACATTTCGAACCTGAAGGGTGATGAGCTCTGCATCTTCAGAAGAAGAAAGATAGGATTTATATTCCAGAGCTTCAATCTGGTTCCGTCGATCACCGTATATGACAATATCGTCCTTCCTATCCAGCTGGATGGAAAGAAAGTTGATAAAGATTACATAGATAACGTAATAGAAACACTTGGAATAGAAAAGAAGTTAAAGGTACTTCCTTCCAAGCTTTCAGGCGGACAGCAGCAGAGAGTGGCCATAGCAAGAGCGCTTGCTTCGAAGCCGGCCATAATACTTGCGGATGAGCCTACAGGAAATCTTGATACAAAAACAAGTCAGGACGTGCTGGGACTGCTTAAGACTACGGGAAATAAATTCAATCAGACTATCGTGATGATCACACATAATGATGAGATAGCACAGATGGCTGACAGAACTATCAGAATCGAAGATGGACATATTATGAATTAAACCCGGCATAGAAATATCCGGATTCAGAAATGAAAAACAGAAACAAACATATTCAAAAGGATAAAGAAATGAAGAACGTAAACAATAAAAAGGCAATAAACAATATAGCAACAAGTGGAATCAAGGCCAAGCTCAGTAAGTATGTAATACTTGTTATGGCAGTAATACTTACAAGTCTTCTGTTCTCATCACTTTTCTCAGTAGGCGGAAGTATGATAAATGAGGTGCAGGAAGGTTCCATGAGACAGGCCGGCGGAAGCTGTCATGGTAGTTTTAAGTATCTTACAGAGGCTGAGTATGATCAGATAAAAGATGATCCAAAGCTTAAATCTGTCAATTATAGAATCATGGTAGGTATGCTTGCAAATGAGGAGCTGAAGAAGATTCATTCAGAGTGTTACTTCGCTGAACTTGAAAATGCGAAGAATGGATTCAGCGCTCCTACAAAGGGCAGAATGCCTGAAGCAGAGGACGAGGTTGTTCTCAGTAATGTAGTACTTGATACACTCGGTGTTCCATGTGAAGTGGGAAGTAAGGTTACTCTCGATATCGAATTAGAAAATGAAGTGATAGAGAAAGAATTTACAGTGTGCGGAATCTATGAGGGAGATCCTATAAGTCCTACACAGATGACATACTTCTCAAAGAGTTTTCAGGAAAAGTATGCCCCTGCTAAGACAGTACCACTTCCGGAATCAGATACAGTTGATTATATTGGCAGATATTCAGTAGATTTTAATTTCAGTAACAGTATAAATATTGAAGGAAAGGTTCAGGCGCTCATCGCAAGAACCGGAATCAGAGAAGATGTTGATTACGGTGTTAACTGGGCTTATGCAGCAAGCAGCCTTGATCCATCGATAGTTATCATATGCCTTGCACTTGGTGCAGTATTTATGTTCGCAGGTTATCTGATCATATTTAATATATTTGATATAAATATCATTTCAGATATTCAGGAGTTCGGACTTCTTAAGACAATCGGAACAACAGAGAAGCAGCTTAGAAAGATTGTTATGAAGAGAGCAAATATCATTTCCATCATTGGTATTCCTGTAGGAATAGCGCTTGGAGTTCTGGTTGCAGTATTTCTTCTTCCGGTCATTTCCGGACAGTTTACTACAGTTAATGTTGGAAAAGGTGAGCTTCATATGAATGTATGGATGCTTATCGGTGCAGCTGTATTTTCCTATATCACAGTAATAATCAGTGCCATGAAGCCTTGCCGTAAGGCATCAAAGGTTTCACCGGTTGAAACAGTTAAGTATACAGAAGAAACAGGTAAGAACGGAAAACCTAAGAAAAAACTTGTTACAGTAATCCTTTCACTTTCACTTGCGCTTGTTGTTCTTAATTCAGTATACGGATTTGTAAGTGGTTTTAGCATGGATGGTTATGTAGAAAACCTTATCATTTCAGATTTCAGTGTACAGGATGTTACAGTGGATGATCCGGGTGCATCGTACAAAGAAACACAGGCAATTGATGGAGAGCTTATTGAAAAACTGTCTACTTTAGATGGAGTAGAAGAGGTTGGAGCAGTATATATAAACGATAGATATCAGGAGTTTAATGATGAAAACTGGGCTAAGATAGAAGAAAATCTTCTTAATTCAGATCTTCTGAAGGAGAAGTATGCAAGTCTTGGATATCCGGAGGCAGATATTAAAACATCAAACGAGTATATGAGAGAAACAAAAACCATAGATGGAAAGACTTATGGTGTTGGAAAACTTGCTTTTGAAAAGCTGAAGGTTCTGGAGACAATAGATGGAAAAGACAGTATCGACTGGGATACATTTAACAGTGGAAATTATGTTCTTATGACCAGATTTATGACAGATAAAGACGAGACTGATTTCCTTAAGCCGGGAGATATGGTTCAGATAAGAAGTTATGATTCAAAGTATATGGAGACTCTTACAGACACTGATGAAAATGGAAAAGAGTATGAGTATGTGAGCTACGAAAATGCTCCGGTAAAAGAATACGAAGTTTATGGTATAGTAGAGATTCCACTTGCACTGGGACTTAGAGCTTTTGGCCTTTGCGATTGTAACTATGTTCTTCCCGAAGATGAGTTCCTGGCACTTAACGGTTCTGACTGGGGAGCCATGAGAGTTCTTATGAATGTAGAGGACTCGAAGGAAGCATCTGTAAATGACTGGCTTAAGAACTATACAAATGAAGTGAACAGCAACATGGATTATGACTCCAAAGAAAGCATCGAAGAAGAGTATGCTTCTTTCGGCAGCATGATAAAGATAGTGGGGGTTGTAGTTGCCGGTATACTTGGACTTATCGGTCTCATGAACTTTGCCAATACTATGATCACATCAATAATTGTCAGAAGCAGAGAACTTGCAATGCTTGAAGCTGTAGGTATGACAGGCAGGCAGCAGAAGTTAAAGCTGATGAAAGAAGCAATGGTTTATTTCTTCTGGACGATTATCTGTTCAACAGGGGTATCTGTTCTGCTCAGTTTTACACTTATAAAAATGCTGACGGCTGAGCTGCCTATGTTTGTCTGGAACTTCACACTTGTTCCACTCGGAGTGTGCCTTCCATTTATCTGTGTGATGATAGTAGTTATACCGGTAGTCGCTTACAACAGGCTTTGTAAGAGAAGTGTAGTTGACAGACTGCGTGTGGAGTAACATGGATTTTCAGAGCTACCGGTTTTGCAGGATATGAACTAGAAATATGAATTAGTATTCGGCGGGGAAAATTTCCCCGTCGATTCTTTATTTGCGTAGATATAAAAGAGTAGTTATAAAATTTTAATTTGTGTATTAACGGGGGGAATGTATAATAGCATAGGGGAAATGACTTTATATTGGCGGAACAATAATGGCTGAAAAAAATGATGATTTATTTAGAGTTAAGATCGTTCTGACAGCTATGTAGAAATATAAACTAAGATTACAAAGATGTACGAGGAGAACAAAAGATGGGTAGAGAATATGCAGAGAAAATATTGGATATTATTGATAAGTCACCAACTGCATTTCATGTTGTGGAAAATGCAAAGAATATCCTGGATTCACAGGGCTTTACAGGACTTAAGGAATCAGAAGTGTGGAATCTTGCGGAAGGCGGAAAGTACTATGTGACGAGAAATGATTCTTCTATTATTGCATTTACTGTTCCGAAGAAAGATTATACAGGATTCAGAATTATCGCAAGTCATTCAGACTCCCCATGCCCTAAGCTTAAAGAAGATTATGAGATGGACAGATGTGGATATGTTAGACTAAATGTTGAAAAGTACGGTGGAATGCTGCTTGCTCCATGGTTTGATCGCCCGCTTTCGGTTGCGGGAAGAATACTTGTCAGGGATGAGAAAGAAGCATCGGGAATAAAATCCTTGCTGGTTAATTTGGAAAAAGATATAGCAGTTATCCCTTCACTGGCAATACATATGAACAGAGATGCAAATTCAGGATATTCCTATAGTTTTCAGAAGGATATGCTTCCCATAGTCAGCACATCAAAAGATTCGAACAAAGACAGAAAGTTAGATTCAAAGCAGGACTCTATTAAAAATGAGAAGACTGCTGCAACTATCATGTCGCTGATAGCTGAAAAGGCCGGAGTAGAGAAAGACAGCATACTTGGAAATGACCTTTTCTTATATATCAGAGAGAAGGGAAAAGTCTGGGGAGTAAATGATGAGTTTATAGGTTCATCCAGACTTGATGATCAGGAGTGTGTATGGTGCACACTGGATGGATTTATAGATGCTGCAAATGCTGGTGGCAGTGATGTTGTCAATGCTGCTTCATCATATGTAAATATATTATGTGTATTTGATAATGAAGAGGTTGGCTCAAGAACCAAGCAGGGCGCTGACTCAAACTTCCTGGAGAAACTGATAGACAGGATAAATGACAACCTCGGAAGAAGCAGAGAAGAGTATTACACAGCATACGCGAATAGTTTTATGATTTCTGCAGATAATGCGCATGCCCTTCATCCTGCGCATACCGATAAGTACGATCCCGTACAGAGTCCGAAGATGAATGAGGGTATCGTGCTTAAGTTCAGTGCAAGACAGAGCTATACAACAGATGCTGTTTCGGCTGCATTTGTGAAGAAACTCTGCGAGGACTCCGGTATTCATTATCAGATATTTGTAAATCATTCAGATGAACCGGGCGGAAGCACGCTTGGCAATATATCCAATTCACATGTCTCTATCAATACAGCAGATATAGGACTGGCTCAGCTTGCAATGCATTCAGCATATGAGACAGCAGGTGTGGAGGATGTGGATTCACTCAGAAAGTTTGCATATGCATTTTATTTTAAGTGAGCTTTAAGGAGTCCTGATGGGAGACGAAATAAAAATGAACTTCAAAGAATATATAAAAAGAAATGAATATGATTTTATTCGAGATAATTCACGGCTGGGGAATCATATAATTCTTCTTGGAGTTTCCGGAAGTTATGGATACGGAACCAATAGAGAAGGAAGCGATGTTGATTTTAGAGGAATAACGCTGAATCTTCCATCGGATCTGATAGGATTTACTGAGTTCGAGCAGTTTGAAGATAGGAAGACTGATACTGTAATATACTCTTTCAATAAGATTATCAAGCTTCTTATAAACTGTAATCCCAACACGATAGAGATTTTGGGGATTGATGAAGATGAGTATGTCATTAAGTCTGAGACAGGGATGGAGTTACTGGATAATAAAGATATGTTCTTATCCAAAAGAGCTGCGACTTCATTTGGACACTATGCTGATGCACAGCTCAGGCGTCTGCAAAATGCAATCGCGAGAGATTCAATGACTCAGCCGGAACAGGAAGAGCATATCATTAGGTCGGTGCAGTATGCTCTAGATGATTATAATCGAAGACAGACTCTAAGCGGACAGGGAGAAACAAATCTTTATATAGATGATGCAGTAACCGAAGGACTGGATAAGGAAATCTTCGTGGATGGAGTGATGAAGCATTTTCCGCTAAGAGCTTATAATGATATGATGAATACCATGAATACTGTGATCAGGGAGTATGACAAGATAGGAAAGCGCAATAAGAAGAAGGATGATAATCATCTGAATAAGCATGCGATGCATCTCGTCAGACTTTTTATGATGGGTACGGATATTCTGGAGAATGGTCTTATACGGACAAGAAGACCTGATGATGAACTGAAACTGCTCAGAAGTATAAGAGACGGGAAATATATGGTTGATGGTCGTCTTAATGATGAATTCTATAATATTGTAGCTGAATTTGAAGAGAAATACAGGAAGGCTGAGCTGCGTAGTAAACTACCGGATAATCCGGATATGGCAAGGATAGAAGCATTTGTGGAAAAGATTAACAGAAGAGTTGTTTTGGGAGAGTTTCTTTAGAAACAGAGCAGTCCGTATGTTATAGGGTGTCAAAACATTTGCGGTTTAAGGGATTATACATAGTATGGAAAGAAATATAGAAAAAGAAATACAGGAAAACATAGGTGCAATCGAGTCTAAGTATGATGTGAAAATACTGTATGCCATTGAGTCGGGAAGCCGTGCGTGGGGCTTTGCATCGCCAGACAGCGATTATGATGTGCGTTTTATATATTTGCAGAAAAAGGAAGAATATCTCAGAATCGATCAGGGAAAAGATGTAATAGAGTGGCAGCTTGATGAGGTGCTGGATATAAACGGATGGGATCTGAGGAAGGCTCTTCTTGCTTTTGGTAAAGGAAATCCCAATCTTATGGAATGGGCGAATTCTCCAATAGTGTATAGAGAAACTGAGGAGTGGAAAAAGATAAATAAAGTGGTAAGACTATTCTTCTCAGAAAAGGCTGCTTTATGTCATTATTACGGAACTGCAAATAGTACATATAATGGATTCCTGAAAGACGACAAAGTAAAATATAAAAAGTATTTATATGCGCTAAGACCCCTTCTCTGCTGCAGATGGATTGAAAGGTATCATAGCATTCCACCTATGAAGTTTGAGGATTTGTTAAAGCTTTTTGATGGAACTGAAAGTGATCTGAATGAAACATTGCTACAGGCAATTGACAGTCTGCTGGAGAGGAAGGCAGTCACAGTAGAAGGGGAGCTGAACGAACATATACCGGAGATTATTGAGTATATTAAAACAGAGCTTCCAAAACAAAAAGAAATATCTGATAGGATTTCAGATGACAGGAAAAAAGATTTCAATCAATTAAACGGGATTTTCTATACTATGATGAATGGGGTATAGAAAGTCTGCCAGATCTACAATAGAGAAATTACTTAATGACAATATCGCTGAGTGGGCAAGAATTGAATTCAAGGAAGGGTGGAATCCTCATAACGGATTACAACATGTTCACTGATCCTAAGGCTCTGGATAAGATTGCAGACTTTAAGAATATCGAGCTTCGTATGTATCATGAGGATGCAGTATTATCTAGTTCAGAAGTTATAGGTGAAGGTAGTTCAGTCTTAGAAGATGGAACAGGTTCGACACCTGATACAGAAAGAATCGGTTTCCATACAAAAGGATATATCTGCAACCGGGTAATATGTCATAATAGGGACAAAGTCACGGAGACCTTATAAATAGGGTGTTCCCAGACTTTGTCCTTTTTCAAAAAAGCGTATTTTTTGATTTATAAGGGATGTTTTTTCTTTTCAAATTGCTCTTGGCTTCAAGCTAAAGTTAGAGCAAAATATGGTAAGGAGGATACAGTCAAATTTACTTCCGGGGTAAGTTTGGCTGTTTATTATTATAAAAAATATATATGAAAATAAACATGAACTGTTTACTTTTGAGAAAGATAATGATAAAATAAACACATAAAGGGGATAAAGGAGGCACATGGCATGTTTGAGAAGAATTTAAAGTATTATAGATTAAAGAGGAAAATGACCAAAAAAGATTTAGCCGATGCTTGCGATGTGACACCTATGGCCATTACAAATTATGAGAGTGGTAAAAGAAAGCCGGATATGGAAACTGTAAAAAAACTAGCATCAGCACTTGGAGTGAAAACTATAGATTTCCTCCAAACTAGAAATGATCAATTGCAGTTTGAACATTTTGAATTTCGAAAGAAATCTTCATTATCTAAAGCTGAACAGGAATTTATCAGAGAGTCTGTAGAAGAGTATTTCAGTAGATTTTTTGATACTGTTGAGATTTTAGGTGGAGAACCTTTACCTAAGCCAATAGAAACTCATAAATTAACAAGAGGTGGGGATTATGATAAGGATGCTAGAGAATTACGTAATTATTTGAGTCTCCAAAAAGATGGACCTATAGAAGAAATAATATGCATGCTTGAAAATAAAGGGATTCTTGTTCTTGAGATAGATATTGATAATGACTCGTTTTCGGGTATGAATGGAACTGTAAATGGATATCCTTATATAGTTATAAATAAGAATATGAGACCTGAACGTAAAAGAACTACAATAATTCATGAACTTGCACATTTTATGTTTGATTGGTCTGATTCAACGGATGAATCAAGAAATGAAAAGGAGGCAACGGCAATAGCAGGTTCATTTCTTATTTCAAATGAAGATATTGTTCGAGAATTAGGTCTTAAAAGAACTAGAATTACTCATGATTTTGAAATGGTATGTAATGAATATGGTATATCGTTATATCTGCTTGTAAAACGTGCTGCTCAGGCTGGAATTATTTCTTCAGGAGTTGAGCAAAGATTCTATATTGATGCAAATAAAGTAAAATACAAAGATAAAGAGCCTTCAAGGGTTAATAAGGAAGAAACACCGTTATTGTTAAAACAGTTAGTTCTTCGGGCTATATATGTTGAAGAAATTAATATTCAAAAAGCAGCAGAATTATTGAATCAATCTGTTTCGGAAGTTCAACGGTATTACGACAAGATGGAGGTATCAGGATGAAATATATAAGTAGCGATACCAATATCTGGCTAGATTTTTATGTGATAGATAGATTAAATCTTCCGTTCAAATTGGAGTTTGTATATTTGATGCATTATGAAACTGTTGATAAGGAAGTAATATCACCACCAGAATTATGTGATTTATTATTGGAGTATGGTCTTCAAAAAACCGAAATGTCCTTTGATAAGTATTATTATGTTCCGATGTTGGAAAGCAAATACCCTAAACTTTCAAAATATGATCGGATAGCATTATCTATCGCAAAGCATAGAAAAATTCCTCTTTTAACAGGAGATAAACCTCTACGAAGTGCTGCTCAAAAAGAAGGCGTTAATGTGTTGGGAAGTATAGGATTGGTAGATGAAATGATTAAGAATAATATAATCTCTGAGGAAGAAGGACTTAAATGTTTCAGAGGATTTTTGGAACATAAAGAAAGAAGACTTCCTGAAGATGAACTAAAACAGAGAATAAAGATGTTAGAAGCGAAAGGTCGTGGTTAAATTGATTGTTTTAAATAAAAAACATCCTGTCAATTACTGCAATAACTGACAAGATGTTGTTCTCCGAAAGTTCCCTTTCGAAAAGTGGTATTTTCTATTATAGGAACCTTCGGTGAAAATGTCAAAAAAATATTTTATCGGAGGGCGAAATAATGAGCCAACTGTATTTTGTTACGCCTCCAAAACAAAAACGAAAAAAAGTGGAAGATACTTTTAAAGCATTTTTGATTGAGGGGGCTCACTTCACGGATGGGGAGGAATATCCCATTTATGAAGAAATGGCTATCTTGTTTGCAAATGACGTGAACAATATTACGCATGACAGTTTTGTTGATAAAAATGGAAGTACCTATAAGTTTAGCTATGAAACTTATGAATTTGTGATAGTTTCAAAAAACGGCGTGATTATTACATATTTTATTCCAGAGAATGGGGAGGTGTATTGGGAAAATGTTAGAAGAAAGCATGGTAAATAAATATCCTTACAGTTGTCCTTGTTGTGGCGAAGGTAAAATAGAATCATTACATGACATTTGTCTGATTTGTGGTTGGGAAGATGATGAAGTCCAAAATGATGATGAAGGCTTTAGTGGTGGAGCAAATAAATTATCTTTATCTGAACACAGGCAGGACTTTATGAATAAGCGAAAGATGAATCCAAGCTATAAATGGGTTAATAATTGCCAATAAGTTATAGCTATAATCAATCATATAATAGAGTAGGCGGAAAGTTTATGGAAAAAACATGTATCGGCGATAAGAATAGCTTCGCAATAGAATACGATTTCATAGATGATGAGCGTTATACAGAGCTCGCTATGTATGTTAATGGCGAGAACATTCTAGAATTTGATAGAAATGGTGAAACTTGCACTACATGCTGGAATCTTGACGAAATTGCAGAGTGGCTAAGAACATTTGTTGATAATATGAATGATGATCCTTATCCTGTCGAAGTAGAAGGACGGTATGCTTCTGAAAAAGATGATAATGCTAGAGAGTTCGATTCAGATGATGATGAAGAATTTGATAGAATTTATGATACCCTTGATGAGTGGTGTTTAAGACATAGATGGCATCCAGCTTCATCGGGTGGCATTCTGGCAGATGTATATTTCCAGGCTGCAGATGATAGAGTAGAAATATCATGGAATAATCGTGATATGGAAGAGTATATTACATATAAATGTGATTTAGGTGGAGACTCAGTTGATAAACATGTGTTCTATGAAGTTGTAGATTCATTCTTAAAAGAATATGCGAAGCATTGGTTTTAATTATTTAATAGTTTAGAACAGTCTGAAATATGGCTGTTCTTTTCTTTTGTGATGATTGAATATGTGGTATATTGTAAACATATGAAAAAACGGACGAGGAAATCTTGTATATGAACAGTCATATCGAAAAAATCAAATCCGGTGCAACGACTGCATTCATCGATTCTACAAATAAATCCAGTTCTGCCTATAAACCGGAATTTATATCAAACGATCATACAAATGGAGTAAAGGTGCTTACATCAATAGAAGATGAGCTTCGAAGATGTGACTCCTTTACTTTTAGTGTTGCTTTCATAACTCTTGGAGGCATTACGCCAATGCTTCAGACACTTCAGGAGTTAGAAAGAAAAGGGATTCCGGGACGAATCTTGACAACTGACTACAATAGTTTCACAGATCCGAAGGCACTTGATAAGCTTGCTGGCTTCAAAAATATAGAACTTAGAATGTATCAGGTGCAGGGCGGAGAAAATATAGGATTTCATACAAAAGGATATATCTTCAAAAAAGACGAGACTTATACATTTATTATCGGCAGTGCAAATATGACCGATAGAGCTCTGGCTGTTAACAAAGAATGGAATACAAAACTTGTTTCTACCGAAGAGGGTGAAATGTATAAGAATATCACTGCAGAGTTTAACAAGCTTTGGAGTGATATGAATCATACAAAGTCTTATGATGAATTTATAGACGAATATCGTATAAGATATGAAACTATCAAGAGGCAGAAGAAGATAGCTCTTCAAAACCTTGTCCCTGATATGACATATAACGGTGGCGAGAAAAACGGTCAAGTTGTATCTTTTGAACAGTATAAATTGGCTCCAAACTCAATGCAGGTGGGCTTTATCAATAATTTAAGGGCTCTGATAGAGCGTGGTGAGACTAAAGCACTCCTGGTCTCAGCAACTGGGTAATATGTCATAATAGGGACAAAGTCGCGGAGATCTTATAAATAGGGCACTCCCAGACTTTGTCCTTTTTCAAAAAAGCGTTTTTTTGATTTTTAAGGGGTATTTTCTTCAATTATTGTTATATAGATAGGCCTGATAATCATAGCAAAATAATACAGGAGGTAATGAAACCAGATCTACAACTATGGTAGGTCTGGTTTAAAGATTTTTGGATAGAAGCGCGGTTGCTTAATGTTGACTCACGACCAACTCACGATTATAATTAAGTCGTGAGTTGGTCGTGAGTTTTATGAGGAAGGAGATAAAATGTATGGCAATTCCGATTACAATAGAGAAATTACTTAATGACAATATCGTTGAGTGGGCAAGAATTGAATTCAAGGAAGGGTGGAATCCTGACACCACATTAAAAACGATTAGTGCATTCGCAAATGATATAGATAATTGGGGTGGTGGTTATCTTGTGATAGGAGCAAAGGAGAAAGACGGAAGAGTTATTCGACCAGTAAGCGGAATTGAAGAAAAGGAAATAGATCATATTCAAAAGGAGCTCCTTCAATATTGCAAATTTCTTAAGCCGTCATACTTACCGGAGACTCAGCCTGTAAGGGTTGATGGTAAGTGGGTTTTATTAGTATGGTGTCCGGGAGGATATGAACGCCCCTATCAGTGTCCGAAAAAGCCATCAAGCAAAAATAGCGAGAAGATATATTACATTCGAAAAATGGCAAGTACTATTGAGGCAACGGATTTGGATGTAAAAGAGTTATTAGAATTATCACATAATATTCCATTTGATGATCGAATTAATATAAAAGCAGAATTAAAAGATATAAAATATCCTCTTGTTAGAAATTATCTTCAAAATGTTGGAAGTGCACTTTTAGAAAATCTTGAAAATAAGAGTATGGAAGATATTACTGCGGATTTAAGAATAGCTGATGGTCCTAAGGAGTATTTTAAACCTCTAAATGTAGGTTTATTATTCTTTAATGATAATCCAGAGAAATTCTTTCCATATAGCAGAATTGAAATTGTAAATATCCCTGATGAAACTGGGCAAGGTATGGAAGAACGTGTTTTTGGAGGACCAATTGATGAGCAGCTTCGTGATGCGATGAATTATTTGAAAAACAATATTATTGCAGAAAAGGTATATAAAATTCCTGGTCAGGCAGAAGCGGTTAGGGTAAAAAATTATAGTTATGAGGCATTGGAAGAATTTGTTTCTAACGCGGTTTATCATAGATCTTATCAGGAATATGAGCCAATAACTATTAGAGTAGAAAGAGACAAGATAGAAATTACGAGTGTTCCGGGACCGGATAGATCAATTTCAGATGAAGGTATAAAAACATATCAGATGAGAACCAGACGATATCGTAATAGGCGCATAGGGGATTTTTTAAAAGAGCTTCATTTGATTGAGGGAAGAAATACTGGTATTCCTACTGCAATAAAAGCAATAAAAGAGAATGGATCCCCATTACCCCAATTACTAACAGATGAAGAACGATCATATTTTTCTGTGATAGTTCCTATTCATGATGCATTTACCGAAAAAACGATGCCGGCTACAATGATTCCTAAACGTAGACGATCTAGAGATGAAATTAAAAAATTAATCATCCAGATGCTTGATGAAGAAGAGTTATCAGCAACCGAATTATATAGATCTTTGGGTTATTCGGGAAACATTTCTAAAACATTTTCAGAGTGTATAGAAGACTTAATCGAATTGGACAAAATTGAGTATACTTCTGAAAATAGAAATGCATCTGATAATAAATTAAGAAGAATATAGACGGAAGAATAACGAGGCTATAGCATTTGAGACTTGGATGAGTTCAGTTATAAATTAAAAGATAGAGTTTAAAAGATATTATCTATATAGTTAGATGATTGAAAGGCTAAAAATGAATTATAAAGAAAAAATCATATCCGGTTCAACCACTGCATTTATTGATTCAACCAATAAATCCAGTGCCGCATATAAACCGGATTTTATATCAAATGATCATACAAAGGGAGTGAAGGTACTCACATCTATAGAGGAAGAACTAAAGAGATGTGACTCCTTTACTTTTAGTGTTGCTTTTATAACGCTTGGAGGAATAGAACCTCTGTTGCTTACATTTAAAGAGTTGGAAGAGCGAGGTGTTTCAGGAAAGGTCCTTACAACAGACTACAACATGTTCACCGACCCTAAAGCTCTCGATAAGCTTGCAGCGTTTAGGAATATAGAGCTTCGTATGTACCATGAGGATGCAGTGCTATCAGGAATATCCGATGGAGAATATACAGGTGGTGAGAGTGCAGTTTTAGAAGATGGGACAACTCCAACACCTGACACTGAAAGAATCGGATTCCATACAAAAGGCTATATCTTTAAGCGTGACGAGACCTATACATTCATCATAGGTAGTTCCAACATGACCGGCAAAGCTCTTTCTGTAAATAAAGAGTGGAATACAAAAATGGTATCAACTGCTGAAGGTGAAATGTATAAGAACATCCAGTCTGCTTTTGATGCGCTGTGGGATGATAAGAATCATACAAGTAAGTATGAGGATTTCATTGAAGAATATAGAACTAAATATCAGACGATAAAGAAACAGAGAAAACTCGCTGCTGAGGCAAGTCCTGTTGTTTCACTGGAACAATATAGACTCTCACCAAATTCAATGCAGGTGGATTTTATAAATAATCTAAAAAAGATAAGAGAGCAGGGGGAAAATAAAGCACTACTTATATCTGCAACCGGGACGGGCAAAACGTACGCATCTGCCTTCGGACTCCGTGATGCTATGGGTGATAATGATGGTAATGTGAAGAGTGGTTTCAAGGATAATTCTACGGAATCTAACCGCATTCTTTTCATTGTCCACCGTGAGCAGATTGCAAAGCAGGCGATGAAGTCATATAAAAATGTATTTGGTCGAAGTAAGAAATATGGCCTTCTTTCCGGCAACAGTAAGGATACTGATGCAGATATCCTCTTTGCAACTATGCAAATGATGTCAAAGGAAGAAGTGATGAATCAGTTTCCGAAGGACTGTTTTAAAACTATCGTAATAGATGAAGCCCATAGAACAGGAGCTTCAAGCTATCAGAAGATTATGGATTATTTTGAGCCGGAGTTCTGGCTTGGTATGACTGCATCTCCTGAACGTACAGATGACTTTGATGTATTCGCGACATTTGATCACAATATTGCTCTTGAGATTAGACTCCAGCAGGCTATGGAGGAAAATCTCCTCTGTCCATTCCATTACTTCGGTATAACAGATATGGAATTAGACGGTGTAGTAATCGATGAGAAAACTGAAATGGAAAACTTCAGGTTCCTTGTATCTGACAAGAGAGTGGATTATATCACTCAGCAAATGAACTTCTATGGTTACTCAGGTGACAGAGTTAAGGGGCTTGTCTTCTGTAGTTCCAGGAAGGAAGCAGAAACTCTAAGTGGTATATTTAATGATAGGGGATATAAGACAAAGGCTCTCACAGGTGCAGACAGTCAGGAAGAAAGAGAAGCTGCGATAGAACTTCTGACAAAGGATATTCAGGTTGATATAGATGGAACAAAGCATGGGGATTATCTCGATTACATTTTCACTGTGGATATATTCAATGAGGGTGTTGATATTCCTGAGGTGAATCAGGTTGTTATGCTCCGTCCGACAGAGTCGCCGATTGTATTTGTCCAGCAGCTTGGTCGTGGTCTCAGAAAGGCTGATGATAAGGACTTCGTAGTTATTCTGGATTTCATTGCTAACTATAAGAATAACTTTATGATTCCGATTGCTCTTTCGGGCGACAGAACCTACAATAAGGATAACATTCGCCGCTATGTTACTGAGGGTGAAAAGGTTATTCCGGGAATCTCGACAATTCATTTTGATGAGATATCCAAGAAGAAGATTTACGCTGCAATCGATACGGCAAACTTCAGTGATATCAAGCTTATCAGAGAAAACTACAAGAATCTGAAATACAAGCTGGGGCGCATTCCAAACCTGATGGATTTCGACAGATATGGCGAAATGGATGTGCTTCGCATATTCGATAATAATTCCCTTGGTTCATACTACAAGTTCCTTGTGAAGTATGAGAAGGATTATAAGGTAAGGCTTTCTGCAAATGAAGAGAAGATAGTCGAATTCATTTCCAAGAAGCTCGTAAGTGGAAAGCGTATACATGAACTGGAAATGTTATCTCGCATGCTGATTTATAATGATGCGCTGGTTAAGGGGATGAAGACTTCGTTGAAGGAGAATTACAACAAGGACTGCCCGGACAAAGTTGTGAAGAGTGTTGTAAATGTACTTACAAATGAGTTCCCATCCGGTTCTGGAAAGAAGACCTACGAGGACTGCATATTTATCGAGAAGAGCCAGGATGGTGACTTCGAGATAAGCAAGCCTCTGCAGAAAATGATTCATAACAAAGAGTTCTACGATATTGTGAAAGAACTTCTTGAATTCGGAAGATACAGATACGAGCGTGATTATTCAAAGACCTACCAGGATACAGAGCTAGTGCTGTATCAAAAGTATACTTATGAGGATGCATGTCGACTTCTTAATTGGGAGCATAATGAAGTACCACTCAATATCGGTGGTTATAAGTATGATAAGACTACTAAGACATTTCCTGTCTTCATCAACTATGATAAAAGTGATGACATCCAGGATACCATAAAGTACGAAGATTATTTCACATCCCGCAGCTCACTCATTGCTATATCAAAGCAGAGCAGAACAGTTGAATCAGAAGATGTACAGAACTTCCTTCATGCAAAGGAACGCGGCATAGATGTTGAACTTTTCGTGAGAAAGAACAAAGATAATAAAATCTCCAAGGAGTTCTATTATCTTGGCAGAATGACAGCTACGGGCAATACGAATGAATTCATTATGGCCAATACTGATAAGACTGCCGTGGAGATAGAGTGGAAGCTGGACACACCGGTGAGAGAGGATATATATCAGTATATAGTTAATGGGTAAGAAATTTTTACCATTTACGACATCCTATAGCATAAAAATATAAGGAAATATGGCATATCGTAGTTACGTAATAGTAGCTACGATATGTCTTTTTTTGCTGACTAGTGACATTGAAACCATGATAATCTATGCTATAATTAATTTGTTTTCTGAAACTGATGTGTTTGTTTTTCGGAATGGCTTGT
>JAFUVQ010000044.1 GCA_017477505.1 Eubacterium sp. | reverse complement strand
ATACTTTGATGAGGTCAATGAATCTCCCGTGGTTTATCACTGGAAATATCGACTTGATGAAATAGATCCCAGTGAAGAAATACAGGTAGAGACATTGCTTGTTAAAAAGTCGAGTTAATTAATGACAGCTATACTAGTTTTTGTCAAAATCATATCCCTAAAGACATCAAACAATCTTTTTATGTGTTCCCCATCCAATATTGCAAGGAGTTCATAGCGCAAAGACTGACTTTCATTAACCCGAACCTTTTCTTTTTCAAATTCTATTGTTACTTTCGTCTGAAGTCGTAAATCTTCCAGGACATCATTATAATTCTTTGTACTAATTCTCTCTACGAAAGTTCTATCATGTTTATTTTTATCATCCCATGCAGTCAATAGTGCCGCTGTTCCTATTGATGAATACCCGTCTCCTTCATACAGACGAATCTTGTCTTCATTTTCGTTTGATCTATGGTTTTCTTTATGCTTTACTGAGACTTTATATTTTTTTGCCCTTTCAAAATATTCGTTTGCAACAGCTTTTGCCAATCCCGATTTGTGATTATTTTTAGTGTTTTTCAGAACATAAAGGAAAATCCCTGCAAAGAAAGAAGCTTCACTTTCTATATTACATTCCAAACTTTTTTTCTGTATACCTGAAACTAATTCAACAATATCATCATCAGCAATACTATCATCTTCTTTCACCATTAGACAAATAGCTGCTATAACCTGATTAACTTTATCATCTATAATCAATGGAATCACAGATTCAGCAAAATACTCCGCCTTTTCACCATATTGATTCGATTTAAGCTTTGATAAAGCTTCCATGACGTAATCAGATGGATTAATCCATCCCCCTGCTAACTTTGTAGTCACATTATGTCCCCCAGGAAAATCAGGGTCTAAACTTCTCATAAAAGCAGTCACTATCATATTCTGCGAAGCCTGCCTTCCCTTGCCTAATACCACTACACTCAACAAAGATCCCAAGAACAGTTTTTCCATATTATAATATCCCCTTTATCATCTAGTTGAAAAAGAAAACTATGCACCATCCAAACACCACTCAAGCATCATCCAGGAACTAACGTTTTCATAGAAAGAATGTCATAATTATTGTATCAGAAATACATCGACTGATCATCGGTGTTCCGGTGTTTCTGATGTAACACGTATACCGTGATTCTACTACCGGATTGTAGTTTCACCTCCATATTATAGGAGGTAAATATGAACGATATAATTCCAAGAGCAGGTAGTACAGATATCTGGAATGCCTATATGGTATATGGTGCTTCATTTACACCAAACTCAGATATGCCTATCTGTCACTATTTAGGAGGCGAAATACCAAAAAAACTTATTTCTTATGATAAAGCTAAACACATCTTCAAATCGAGGATAAAATCAGAACCAAATTTTAAAAGTGATGCATATGTCCATTTCTACATTGACGATCAAAAATTTGACGGAAAACGAAACGGCATTTGGCTTTACCCTGAAAAGGCATATGATATTCTCTGTCATTTTGCCGGTGTTATTTCTCCCGATTTTTCCACATGCCAGGATTTTCCAGATGCACTTAAACGATACAACTTTTATCGAATGCGTACATTTGACTACTGGCTTCACAGGAAAGGTCTTCCCGTCATATATAATGTGCGTTGGGGAACTAAAGAAACCTGGCAATACTGCTTCGATGGCATTCCGAATAGTTGTATGGTTTGTATAGGTACAGTAGCAAGTGGTATCAGGAAAAAAGAAAACCGACCAATATTCGTCGCTGGGCTTTTTGAAATGGTAAAACGCATATCCCCGCATACTATCGTTGTATACGGCTCCTCAAATTTGGAGTGTTTCAAAACCCTTGCAAATACCGGAATTCAAATAATAAGTTTTCCTAGCCAAACAAGCCTAGCCTTTGCTACTCTGAAAGGAGGTAGCAAAGATGAGCAAACCTAACAGTGGACACTTCAAAGAAACTACAGGTGCCAGAAATGCTTGCGATGTTCCCGGCACCCCCGGTGAGGTTACAGGTGGGAGTTCGCAAAAGTTAGGTAAAAATATGATGCAAGCAATGGGGCTCCGACGAAGCACAAAGTGGAAAGGATATCAAGCTCAGCATATCATTCCAGTGGAGCTACGTAGTCATCCTGTTCTTAAGAAAATTGGTTTCGATTTAGACGATGCCTCAAACGGAATATTTTTAAGAAAACCCAGTAATACTGTAAGCGCCACATCACGACACTCAGGATATCATGCCCCCTACAACAGATTCGTAGAAAAGATGCTTGATAATATTGACATAAATTCCAGTACAAATACTATCCGAAGTATAGTAAAATCATTACAAACAGATTTGAGAAAGATGCAGCAAAGCGGCATCGTACTTTATCCCAAACAAGGGGCAAGTGTTGAATTGTACGAAAGAACATTCAAGCGCATGTCTGCGCAGAAAGGAACGTAATATGGAAAAAAAAGTAATTATGGATCACTTGTATAACGATACCAACCAACAAGCGGTTAAGTTCGTTGAAAGCTTAGAAGATGAAGAATCCCTCTTCACATATGCTAGTGAATATAACTGGGACAATGGCTTTGATGTTCCTCAAGCCATATTGGCAAACAAATACTGTTCTCTTAGCATAGCACTACTTTTATTTCACTATGCTGATGGAGTACTTTATCTTGAAGACAGGAATTCTGCTGAGGGAACAAAACGCTGGCTCTCTTTTATAAAAGATTTGTATAATCGGATACTTAATGGTGATTTCTATATAGGAAAAATGCCATTTGATCCTCAATTATCAAAAGTACAAACATATAAGCTTAAGAAAAACTTATCCGAGAGAGAATTGGTATTTATTACTCCTATAGAGTAAAACAATCTATCGAAGATTTCATCAAATAAAGGGTTGTTGCTTTGGACGATTATATCTAAAGTGTCAACCCTTTTATGCCTTATTTGCCCCCCGTAAGCCATTTTAATCAGGCATATCAAGTTTTATCAAGCTCTTATCTCTCATCCAATACCTGGAATATAATGAACTTAAGATAGTATGACATTTCATCTCCTGCCCAAAGTATGGGATGATCCGGAGCCTGTGTACGGAACTCAATCTGTCTCAGTTTTTTATGAGCCGCTTTTGCCGCCTGGGCGATGACCTCTCCGAAAAGCTGCTGATCCATAAAATGTGAGCATGAGCAGGTTGCAAAGTATCCACCCGGTTTAACAAGTTTAAGTCCCCTTATGTTGATCTCACGGTATCCCTTTGCCGCCTTTTTGATGGTTTCCCGGGACTTGGTGAATGCCGGCGGATCAAGGATCACAACATCATACTGTCTTCCCTCTCCCACATACTTGGGCAGGAGATCCAGTACATCCGCAACAGTAAATGTCATTCTGTCAGTCAGGCCGTTCAGCCCGGCATTTCTCTTTGCCTCTTCTATGGCAAGTTCGGAAACATCCACCGCCTCTACTCTTGCCGCACCGCCTGCCGCGGCATTTAATGCAAATGAGCCGGTATGGGTAAAGCAGTCCAGAACAGAAACCTCTCTATCGGCACTGAGCCTTCTTACAAGATCCTGCATTGCCTTCCTGTTACCCTTCTGATCCAGGAAAAATCCGGTCTTCTGACCTTCGACTATATCCACATTAAATTTAACACCATTCTCGGTTATCGTAACAGCCGTATCAAATTCATCACCGATAAAACCTTTGCGGCGTTCCATACCCTCTTTAAGTCTTACCTTGGCGTCGCTTCTCTCATACACACCACGGATATGTATCCCGTCCTTTTCCAGAAGCTCTTTTAATATCTCCACGATACGTTCCTTAAGTATATCGATTCCAAGTGCCAGAGACTCAACAACCAGAACATCCTCATACTTATCAATGACAAGTCCCGGAAGGAAATCCGCCTCGCCGAATATAACTCTGCATGAAGAAGTATCTGTTACAGCCTTTCTATATTCCCAGGCAGCTTTCACCCTGTCATACAGAAACTCATCATCCAATACAGCCCCGGCATCCCTGGTAAGCATTCTCACTCTTATTTTGGATTTTGTATTGATGAAACCCCATCCCATGGGATAACCATCAAAATCAAGGACTTTAAGAACGTTTCCGTCATTAAAGTCCCCTTCTATACTATCTATCTCATTGTCATAAATCCAGCTTCCGCCGGCTTTAATGGTTCTGCCCTCACCCTTACGGAGAGTAAGAACCGCACTGCTTATATTTTCTTTTAAAATGTCCGGCATTCCTCTACCTGCTTTTCCTCTTACTTTTTCTTCTTATTCTTTCTTCTCTTCTTTTTGGTCGCACTTCTGCCATATACGGTTTTCTTCTTCTCTTCCGGCTTTTTCCCGGTCAGTTTGTTTATCAGTCTGTCTCTCCAGGTCTCTTCCCCCGGATCTCCACCATTTTCATAAACCTTGATGCGTTTTCTGTTAAAGCCCATAAGGACAGCCATAAGCATATTGACTCCGACTACCGCAATGCCTAAAGGCATATTCCTGCTTCCGCCCACAAGTATCATTAAAGCCCAATAGGCTGCCATCATCACAGTACCTGCAATGTTAAGTATAAATCCCACAAGTACCATGAATTTCAAATCTCTGTAAATGACAAAGAGCAGTTCGGTGAAAAATGTAAAGAATAGCGTCGGAAAGTACAGCATCACAAAAATCGGAACGACCGACACCGACTCTGCCTTAGGCATAAAAAGTGCCGATATTATAATGATTGCCAATAAGTCCGTTATTAAGATGCCTATATCAAACTTTCTGCTAACCATTATTTGCTATCCTTATCCTTCTCTCTGTCCTTAGCCTTCTCTTTAACCTTTTCTTTTACTTTTTCTTTTACCTTTACTTTATCTTTCGCCTTATCCTTTATCTTATCTCTGATTTCCTTACCTGCATCCTTCTTATCAGACTTGGCCTTCTTGTCAGATTTGTTCTTATCTGCCTTATCTTTTTCGGACTTGGCTTTCTCTGCCCTGGCCTTATCTAACTTGGTCTTTTCAGTTTTATCGACCTTATCTTTCTCAGTCTTTTCGGTTGCAGCTTCAGACATTACATCACTTTCTTCTTCCGGAGCTGTAACTCTTGCTTCCTCAACCACCAGAAGATCCTCAGGCGGATTAACAACAGGTCTCAGATATTTATTTTCATAGAAATTAATAAGTGACTGATATTCGATACCGGATCTGTCCGCGGAATGTCCGTGCATCTCGTCGAAATCCTTCTCTCCCCTGATTCTCTTGAGAACATGAAGGGATACATTTGTTGCATGAGCCGATATTCTTTCAAAACAGGTTATAAGGTCAAAAAGTGCAACACCGCTCTCTACGCTGCAGCGACCGTCCTGAAGTCTGTCAACATGGTGTCCCTTTATGATAGCAGTAAGCTTCTTAATGGTATCCTCGAGAGGTTCGACACGCGAAGCCATTTTCTCGTTCACATCCAGGAAAGCTTTCTCAAGAGTATCCAGAGAATACTTTGCCGCATCAATCATTGTATTTACTTCGTAGCTTCCGATCTGGGAAAAGCCTATGCCCTTCTCATGCATTTCCTTTGCCACATAAGCTATATTAATGGAATAATCTCCCATACGTTCAAAGTCACTTATGGAATTAAGGATTTCGGAAACAACCAGCCTCTGGTCAGCTGACAGTCTCTTTCTCTCGATTCTTACGATATATGAGGAAAGAACCGTCTCACAACGGTCGATAAACGCTTCATTTTTCTGAAGCTTTTCAAACATTTTTTCATCATAGGCTTTTATAAGTCCGGTACTTATGTCATAATTCTCATTTATCCTGCCGATCATGCTGTGAATGAGATTACGACACTCACGAAGAGCTATGGTAGGAGTCTGGAGCAATCTGTCATCAAGTGCCGCAAATTCCTTATCATCCTCTGAAACCTTCTCCTCACCGATGATCTTTCCTGTCAGTTTCTCCATGGCATCCGTGAAAGGAAGCAGTACAATACTCGTTATCAGATTGAATCCAAGGTGGATATTTGCAATATTACCACGGTTCATAATGTTATGGAAAAACGGAAGTCCTATTGTGTACTGAAGTCCGTAGACTACTGCCACAAAAAGCAGGGCTCCAAAGATATTAAAGAGAAGATATGAAAGAGCAACCCTCTTTGCCTTCTTGCTTGCACCAATGGAACCAAGAATTATAGTCATACATTTTCCCAGGTTCTGACCTATGATTATAGGGAAAGCTGTTGAAAAACGGACCGACCCCGTAGCAGAAAGTGCCTGAAGAATACCTACCGAAGCACTTGAGCTCTGAATCAGAGCCGTTATGGCAAGTCCGGTCAGGATACCGACAACAGGATTACTGAATGAAGTGAAGAAGCTCTGGAACTTTTCTGATTCTCTGAGAGGAAGGAAAACCTCCTCCATAGCAGTCATTCCATAGAAAAGAATTCCGAGTCCTATAAAGATACCCGAAATATTCTTAACCCTGCTCTTCTTCGTAAAGAGATATACAAAAGCGCCTACACATGCAAGCATAGGTGCAAAACTTGAAGGCTTCAGCAGCTTAAGTATGAGACTTCCGCCACCGAGATCTCCGAGACGGAGTATCTGTGCAGTAACAGTACTACCCACATTTGATCCGAAAACAACCGGAATGGACTGACCCAGTCCCATGATACCGGCATTTACAAAACCAATGAGCATTATTGTAGTTGCAGCTGAGCTCTGGATGATACCGGTAACTGCGGTACCGAGTCCCCAGCCTTTGACATTTCCTACTGCTTTATTTTTACTTGTAGTAAGTCTCTCCAGAACCTTTTCAAGGCTTCCGCCCGCCAGTTTTTCAAGAGAAGAACCCATAAAACTCATGCCGAATAGGAAAAGACCTACTCCGCCCAAAAGATATAGAATCGAAAGAACGTCCATATAAACCTCAAATCTTATTCTGTCTTAGCTTCCGCCTTTGCTTCTGCCTTCTTTTTTCTCATTGCCTTGATGGATTTAATCATAATCCTGCACATGTCGAAAAGCATAAATCCAACCAGCAGGGTCCAAATAACCAAAAAGAATGGTGTATGGAATTTATAAAGTGTAAATGTTCTGCACGGAGATACCTCTGCATAATATACTTTGTCATAATCACCACGTAGAGTACTCTCCTTATATGTCACTCTTCCATATGGATTAGTGACCATGCTCCATCCGTCTACGGTAGGTTTAAACAGTTCTACACCCGCAGCAACCGCACTCATTCCCTGCATACGATAATTCAGATCATCAATCTCCTCCCAGTCCCAGGACGGATTGATATATATATCAGTCTTCTTGTCCATGGATGCCAGATATGATGTATAAGTCGCATCATAGCATATCGAATAGGATATCACATGCTCCTTACCGCCTATTATAACATGATTCGAAGGAATCTCGCCTTTTCCTCCGACATATTCCGATGTTTCGATAACAGGTATAAGATAATATTTGGTGTAATCAGAAAGAAACTCACCCTTATTATCTATAAAAACCGCCGTGTTATAAAACACGTCCTCGCCGCCATCAATATCCAGGCATACAAGCATGAAAATATTATTTTCTTTCGCAACCTTTGAAACTTCATCAAGGAAACTCTGCCTTTCATCATTGTCTATGATAAAAGCCTCTTCTGCATATGCGATCAGTTCTGCCCCGTTTGCCGCGGCCTCTGTGGCAGTCCGTTTCATATATTCAAGTGATTCATCATAAGTCGGATCAACCTCAGACGGTTCTTCGTAATAAGTCTTTCTGGGACCTGTTGCATATGCCATCCTTATTCTGTCAGCCGCTCTTCCGGAAAGATGATATCTTGCCGCTCCGTACCCCAGCAGAAGAGCAAATACCGTAAGGGCGATACAGCCATAACGGATCATCTTCTTATTATCTTTTTTTACTATCATATATACTATGACAGACGGGATAAATGTTACCATAAATGAAATGATAACATCACCGAATATGGACACAGTCTGAAGCAGGTATTTGTTACCAAACTGGGAAAGCGAAAGATTGAACTGCTGACCCACGATAAATCGTTCTACCAGAACCCTGGTAAACGGAAACGCAAAGACTTTCAGGAATCCGTTTCCTCTTTTCAAATAAAAGAGGTCAACAAAATAGGGGATAATGGTAGCTGCTGCAATCAATATGATAAGAAGCATTGAAATAAAATCAAAATAAGCCGCAGTATCCCCCAGAAAACCGGAATATCTAAACTCATGTGCCGTTAAAAAGACAAAACTGAATATTCCCCATTCACGTTTCTTCTCTATCGTTCTGGTATAATAAAGAAAGCAGGTAATATATATCCACGGAGAAATGACATAACGAATATCATTCTCCGTGTTAAATGTCGGAAGTATATAATATATCACTCCGATCAGAAATAACGCATATCTGTAAAATTGTTTTGTTTTACTCTGCATTTTCTTCCAAATAATTTACTATATCTCCAACAGTACGAAGTGTTGGAAGCACACGATCAGGAACATCGATATCGAATTCATCCTCAAAAGCAGCTACCACATTGATAACGTCAAGTGAGCTGAGTCCGAGATCATCGATAAGAGCGCTGTCCATAGTGATTTCTTCACCATCGTTGTCAATAAACTCTCCAAGGATTTCTACTGTCTTTTCAAACATTATAAGTTACCTCCATATAATATAATATTTTTAATTTTTTATTGTGGTATGTTTTTATATCTTATTATTTTCTTGCTGGTATTCTTGATAAATTCCTCATCACGGAGCTTCACTGATGCAATCTGCTTATAAACAGGACGTCCTTCGTTTACCTTAGCCATAAGCTCATTGAAATGCTCCTGGTTGCCTCTATATTCCTCCTCAGGGAATATCTCGGCAATAATCTTGGAATCCTTGTCATATACCAGAACCTCACATACACCCGGATCGGTACCGAGTTCATTCTCAATTTCTTCAGGAGAAATATTCTCTCCGTTGCTGAGAATTATGAGATTCTTCTTTCTTCCTGTAAGGAAGAGGAATCCGTCTTCATCTATATAACCGATATCGCCGGTACAGTACCAGCCATCTCTGATCACTTCGTCAGTCTTTTCAGGATCATTGTAATAACCCTGCATCATAACTGTACCTTTGAACATTACCTCGCCATCGTCGGAAATCTTCACATCAGTACCATGAATAACCTGCCCTACGCTGCCGTCCTTCTTGAAATAATTACGGTTGATGGCAACACATGGAGAACACTCGGTTGTTCCGTATCCGTTCAGTATCTCAATACCGAACTTTCTGAATTCCTGTACGTAAAATGAATTGAGAGGTGCTCCGCCGCTGATGATATACTTCAGATTACCTCCAAAGAAATCAAGAATGGCCTTGAACATAGTCCTTCTTCTGTCAATACCGACCTTAAGGAGAGCCTGACTGATCTTGACGCCCTTCTCCACCTTCTTCTCCTGACCGCTCTTCCTGATACCTTCCATGATACGCTTATAGAATGTCTCTATGAAAAGAGGTACGAGCATGATTACATCAGGCTTAGCCTCTGCTATATCTTCCTTAACTCTCTTAAGGCTCTTGTTAAGGAATACAGTTACACCATAATTAAATGCCATAAGCGTGGCAACATTAAGTCCGAATGTATGGTGGAAAGGAAGTACCACAAGTGTCGATCTTCCTTCCGGATCAAACATCGCTGATGCCTCATTAATCTCGGAAACAATATTCTTGTGACTGAGAATTACGCCCTTGCTCTTTCCTGAAGTACCGGATGTAAAGAAGATACTTACTGTCTCGCTGTCATCCGGAGTCATAAGTTCAAAATCTTCATTTCCGGATTCTGATGCAGTCTGGAGTTCCTTTAGAGTCATGGCCTGTATATCCGTAATATTCTCTACAAGATCCTTATAGGTTTTGGAGATGAATACTTTAGTAACATCAGCCTTCCTGACAAGCCACTCAACCTCATCAGCCGGGAGTTCCTTATCTATAGGAACCGCAACATTTCCTGTCGTTACGGTTGCAAGAAAAGCAACCAGCCATTCATAGGAGTTTTCACCTATTATAGCGATATGATTGTTATGTCCGTAATTTGAATCTATCCAGGAAGCAGCCTTCTTCACTTCCTTGTAAACCTGGGCGTAAGTCTTCTCTTCGATACCTTCGCGTCCTTTTCTGTATCTGAAGGCAATGTCGTTCGGCATTACTTCATCCTTAATCTTCAGCATTTCAGCTATACTGCCGATCTTAGGTGCAATTTCATACAATGGATAGTCTTTATTTTTTCTCATTTTTCTTATCCTTCTTCTTTTTCTTAGTTTTGATAGTGGTAATCTTAAGCAGCACCTTCATCAGTTTCATTCCATGCTTAATAGCTATAAAAATACAGATCAGAGTAACTACTACTACACACCCGAAATACCATAAAGGTGTATAACATTCAACCGGAACATCCACAATTTCCATAATGTAGAAAATCCATGCAATGATAATCCACTGTGCAAGATAAAACGGAATAATGAATGCCGATATACGGAGCATGAATCCCATGAATTTAGAAGCTCCGATGTGCTTACAGAGATGATATGCAATACTTATAGTAAATAATGCAAGACTGATAAGAAGTACGACATTCGGAAGATCCGTAATATAGTCATTTGCAGGTGATACCAGAGCCTTCTCTATATCAATGTGATATGTCCAGAGAAATACTATAAATGAGAAGAAAAGCACTCCTGATATATCGAGAACCCTCTTCATGATATTCTCCCGCTGCTCTTCATTTGTCTTTTTAAGAACTTCTCCCAGAATGATACCTACTGTAGGGAATACTGCCCATGACAGAAGCGGGAAGCAGCTTGTTTCATTTACGTATACGATATTACCTACAAGAGCAGCAACTATCGGATTCGTGATATGTGCACTCGTAAGCGGTGTTAAAAGTGTATTCAGAGAAAGAGTGACAATACTCGTAAGCAGAAGACCCGGAGTCTGAATTTTCAACCTGAGCAGTATCGAATAAAATATATAGAATAATCCAACAAAATAATATATGTCCGACTCCAGACAGAATTCCACGTCATCCCAGATATTCTTATCAACGACTACAGACTGAATAATTCCCGGAATAAGCCACCTGAAAATATTAAGTATGGCTCCGATAAGAAGAAACTGGATTCCGTTTCTCATAATGCCGTCCGGTTTATTCCTTCCACCACCTATGCCGAATCCCATGCATATCATAAATACAGATGGTCCGAAGGCACAGAGTCCTATGACAAAAGTACCGAATTTCATAAGAGAAGGATCGGCAAATCCTCCTTCAACTGCCTCCTCTAAAAGATGAACAGCCGGGAGTCCCAGGATAGCTATGGCCTTCAGCAGTTCAAACTCACCAAATCGTGTCAATGGTTTTTTCTTAGCATTAACTTCGGTTGCGGTTTCCATAATAATTGAGTTTGTTTCCTTTCGTTTTGTCAATAATACCCAGATAATAATTCTATCGCAAATGCAGTGGCAAGTAAAGCAATAAAAATGGGCCATTTTCACGGCCCATTTTTATCATATCTTATTCTGCATCCAGATACTTGGCTGAAAGCTCAGAAATTGTTCCGTCATCAAGCATCTTCTGAATTGATGTATTAATCTGATTAAGAAGCTCAGTGTTACCCTTCTTAACTGCGATAGCATATTCCTCAGCTTCAAAAGCGCTTGGATCCTCAACTATCTTGATACCTTCATTGTCCTTAACATACTTGGAAGCAGTTGCTGAGTCGATAACTACGACATCACATTTTCCGTTTACAAGTTCAAGAACAGCTTCGGTACCTTTCTTGAAAGATTCATAACTATATCCCATGTCCTGAACAACTGTCTCGCCGGTGTATCCCTGAATAACAACGATCTTCTTGTCAGCCATATCAGCTGCAGTCTTGATATCAGAATCTTCTTTAACTATCATAACCTGTGTAGCTGTGTAATATGGAACTGAGAAATCAACGGATTCCTTTCTCTCATCAGTAACAGTCATGCCTGCGATAACAGCATCAACCTGACCATTCTGAAGAGCTATGAGAAGTGAATCAAATTCCATATTATTGATAGTAGCTTCCTTGCCGATATCCTGTCCGATCTTCTGAGCAATGGCAATGTCGATACCGTCATAATCTCCAATTGTTCCGCCGCTTGTAACATACTCAAACGGAGGGAACTCGGCATTGGTACCAAAAGTGATAGTCTTACTTGCTGCCGCACCACCGCCGCAGCCAACAAGTGATGTGAGCATCATCGCTGCCGCAATACCTGCAACTAACATTTTCTTAATCATTTTCATAGTTAAAATCTCCTTCTAAATTATATTTATATATTATGGCTTGACATGTAATCGTCACTAGAAACCATTCTTACAACACCTTACTAAGGAAACTCTTAGTACGTTCGCTCTTCGGTGCAGTGAATATCTCCTGCGGTGATCCCTGTTCAACGATCACCCCTTCATCCATAAAGAGTATCCTGCTTCCCACTTCCCGGGCAAATCCCATCTCGTGGGTTACAACAACCATGGTCATACCGCTCTTGGCGAGATTCTTCATTACCTCGAGAACCTCCCCTACCATTTCGGGATCCAGTGCGGATGTCGGCTCGTCAAAAAGCATTATCTCAGGTTCCATGGCAAGACTTCGTGCAATGGCTATTCGCTGCTGCTGTCCGCCCGAAAGCTGCTTCGGAAATACATCGGCCTTTTCTTCAAGTCCGACGATCTTAAGCAGTTCCATAGCTTTTTTATCAGCCTGCTCCTGAGTCATCTTCTTAAGCTTAACCGGAGCAAGTGTAATATTCTTCTTAACCGTAAGATGCGGAAAAAGATTGAAATGCTGAAAAACCATTCCCATTCTCTGTCTTACATTATTGGTATCAACTCCATGTCCGTTGACCTGGATATCATCCAGCCATACCTCACCGCTGTCAGGCTTTTCAAGCAGGTTAAGACATCTTAAAAATGTACTCTTGCCCGAACCCGAAGGTCCTATAACAACTACAACTTCGCCTTCATTTACTTCTTCATTTAATCCCTTAAGAACTTCTTTGCCGTTGAAGCTCTTATGAAGATCAACCACCTTTATCATAACAGCCTCCTAACGTTTATCCGATACTCTCAGTCTTTGCTCGACTTTTCCAAGTGCCAATGTAAGCAGTTTGATAAGGACAAAATAAATAATTGCTGTAGCTATAAGCGGCATAAAAGGCTTATAGGTCGCACTCTTTATAAAGTCACCGGCCTTCTGTATATCCACAAGGCCAACATAACCTACTATAGCTGTTTCTTTGATCAGAGTTATAAACTCGTTACACATGGCAGGAAAGATATTCTTCACGGCCTGCGGAACGATAATATACATCATGGTCTGTGCACGGCTGAGTCCGAGAGATCTGCCGGCTTCCTTCTGTCCTTTATCTATAGAAAGAATACCTGCCCTGATAATCTCGGAAACGTATGCGCCGGAATTGATAGAAAATGCGATTGCGGCTATAAGCCACTTCGGCCAGTTTATGGATGCAAATATAACGAAATAAATGATCATAAGCTGGGTAACCGAAGGCGTACCACGGATTATGTCTGTATATACCTTGCCAATAATATTCAGATATTTCTTCTTAGAAAGATTACAAAGTGCTATAAGAAATCCGATAACAAGCCCCAGAAGAGCCGCAACCAGGGCAATCTTTATAGTAACCCCGATTCCTCCAAGAAGGAGTTTCCATCTGTCTTCTCTTATAAAACACTTATAAAAATCATCTACAACAGAATTCCACCACGCGGACATAAATCTATCCCTACCTAACTTTTTAGACAGTGTCTATTTTAGAATAAAAAGAGCAACCCTTATTATATAAATAAAGGTTGCTCTTAGTCAAGTATTTATAGTAGCTTCAGCTCCATCCTTTTCCGGTTTGCGTGGCTCTTTCAGCTTTTCCATTATTCTTTTTATCGCCAGCGTCGCCGCTATGCAGCAGGGGAAAAACGGAGTGAATGGGCCTGCCCAGAAAGCAAGATAAGCAGATGCCACTATCGAACACCAGGTCCATTTGAAAATTCCAAAGAGCAGATATCCGAGCCACACAGGTGAATACATTATAACTACAATGATTCCAAAGAGAATAAGTGTCTGTGTGTCTTTGCACTCCTTCTTTATCCATTTAAAAAATTGTATGATTTTCTCCTTAATACGTGCCCACATATATGCTATCCTTTATCTGCAACAAAGCACCTTGTACCTTAACAGAACTGTCACTTGTTATCAGTTTTTTTCTCTGTGTGCGGAAAACGGATTTCTGCTTTAAAAAGGTCTCCGTCAATCTTTATATACATACCACCATTCATAAGTTCGGTCAAGCTTCTTGCTATGGAAAGCCCGAGTCCGCTTCCCTCTGTATTTCTGGAACTGTCTCCTCTTACGAATCTTTCCATCAGCTCTTCTTCACTTATGTTGAGAGGCTCTTTGGATGTATTTTTAAAAGTAATGACCACTTCATCCGTTGTGTGATCTCTTGAAACATCGAGATAGGCACGGGTCCCGGGCATGGAGTATTTATTGATATTGTTCAGGAAATTGTCAAATACTCTCCAGAGGTGTCTGGAATCGGCTTCAATAGTAACATCCTCATCAGCTATGGAGGTTATCATGGTTACGTTTCTGTCCGCAAGCCTCCTCTCGTATTCGGCGGACGCCTGGGTAAGCATGGTTCCCGCATTCAGCTTTTCTATATTCATCTTAAGATTTCCGGTTGAAGCCTTGGATGCCTCGATGAGATCCTCTATCAGCTTCTTCAGCTTTGCCGACTGTCTGGACAGAACCTCAAGGTATTCCTTTGCATTTTCATTTTCAATATTCTCCCTGCTGAGGAGATCTGTGTAATTGATAATGGATGTAAGAGGTGTCTTTATGTCGTGCGAAACATTGGTTATAAGCTCGGTTCTGAAGCGTTCACTCTTAAGTCTCTCTGCAACTGCTTCATTCAGACCATCACCTATACTGTTTACATCCCGGGCAACATCCTTAAAATCAGGTATGAAACCCTTTGTCTCGATTTTGGTCTCGATATTGCCTTCACGGATAGTCCGGCAGCCCTTCTTAAGCCTTGAAACCTGAATCAGGAAAATTACTATCAATGCAGCAAGGCACAGTCTTTCAAGTATGAAGAATGCAAGCAGCCAGTCATCCATATAATTAAACGTACAAAGGAGTCCAAATTCCAATGCTGTGACTAGTGCGAAAAGCACCCAGATTATCGCTGCATTAACCGTCCCCCTGGCACCTTCAGCTATTCCGCCGTAAAGCTTCTTTATTCCCTTTACTATAAGAACACAGATTCTGAAGATGAAAAGATGTTCCCACCACTTGCCCATCTTTACATTTGACGAAAAATTCATCACGAATAGCATAAAGAGTATGGCTCCGCATACTGTGGCAAGTCCGAGTACATATGCTATGATACGTATATTTGAAAGGTCCAGCATCGGAATCAGATTTTTCAGCAGAATAACGAAACCAAGCCCGTATGCCGCAAGTCCCAGAGCAAATAAATCCTGTGGTATATTGTCTACTACAGAACGACTTATCTCATCCGTTCCTCTTCTGTGTCCTGCTGCGGTTATAAGGAAATAAACCAGATATGCTGCGACTGCAAATGACAGCGGAAGTGTGACAAAAAGCCAGTATCTTACCCGGAAGAGAAATCCTACCGAATCCTCGGCCCAGACGAACATATCATTTTCAACAAAGCTGTTCTTTCTTGCAAGAGGCTGATTCATATATGAAACTATGGTATATGTTCTGGTTTTAGCCTCCTCGTCCTCATTTTTGGAAACTATGAGGCAGGCATCAAAGGATCCGTCGTCGAAGAAATCAGCATAATCAAACTGAGGAACTATTCCGGTCACATTATCCAGATTCATTCCTGTCTGCTTTTCAAAGGTTTCTTCATCCTTAAAGACAGAAACGCAGTCACATGGAATCTCTATATCGCTGTTGCTTCCGTTCTTTACGTAAATGATATCTTCGCCATTTTCTCCAACAGTAGCCTGAGTCTGATATGTACTGTTGTAACAGGTCATTATAAGCACTGAGCTGTCCTGTATGAAATACATACCGTTTATCCATTCATAGTTGGCGGTAGGGTCGATATAATAATCATTTGTATAAATATAATTCTCTCTGTTGAAATAATTATCGGATACCCTGAACCATGTTCCCGGTTCTATGGTATATGAGAAAATGTGAAGATCTTCAATACTCACATTTTTATCAAAATTTCTGGTTACATAGGAAGCCGGATCATTAAGATCGATTTCCTTCAGTCTGCTCTCATCACCTTCGATGACTCCATACCTGAAATTGGTCTTGTCCAGCTTCTGACGGTTAAAGTCACCGCCATATTCAGAAAGTGCCTGAATGGAGTATCTGTCCAGCACCATTTCATATTCATCCTTAAGCAGTTCTTCCTTTGGCTTTCCGTTATAGCATCCATACTCATATGACATGTAGATACCGATAATGCTGAGAATTCCCAATGTCATGAATACTATAGTAAGCAGCACCGCAAGGAATTTGGCAGCTGGATGTTTTCTGATTTCATTCATCATAATGCTCTCCGTTTTCCGATCTGCCCCTTAATTAAACTTATAACCACGTCCCCAGACAACAGTTATATATCTTGGATTTGCGGGGTCGATCTCTATCTTCTCCCTGAGATGCCTTATATGAACTGCAACGGTATTCTCACTTCCGTAAGGAGAATCCTTCCATACATTTACATATATGTCCTCCGGAGAATATACAACACCTTTATTCTGCATAAGAAACTTCAGTATGTCGTACTCTGTACGAGTAAGAGTAACCAGTTCTCCGTCTATACGGACTTCCTTGAACTTATCATTGATCTCAATTCCGTTTTCGGAAATGATATCCTTTTCGTCTCTGAGCACTGTATTGCTTCCGAGAGTCATATAACGGCGGAGCTGTGACTTCACCCTTGCCGCGAGCTCCAGTGGGTTGAATGGCTTGGTAATATAATCGTCAGCACCCACATTCAGTCCGAGCACCTTGTCGGTATCTTCTGATTTTGCCGTAAGAAGTATAACCGGAACGTTGCTCCTCTCTCTTATCTTTACCATTGTCTCGATACCATCCATCTCAGGCATCATTATATCCATAAGAACAAGATTGATATCATCAGAGAGCTTCTCAAGAGCTTCCTTACCGCTGTAGGATTCAACAACCTCATATCCATCACCGTTAAGATAGATACGAAGCGCCGAAACTATGTCTTTTTCGTCATCACATACCAGAATCTTATACATTTTTAAATCTCCTCATTTAATCTGCAGATCAGCCCCTGATTCCGGGCCGTAAATAAGCGTAGTAGCAGGATGAAGAACCCGCTCATCTTCGGCTCCGGAAATCTATAGGGATCGTAAAATACTTTACGACCCCTAGTATATAATAAACAATATTAACTTCCAAGATGGAAAACCTTTAAGACTTTTTAAATTTCAGCCTATAACTCTTCCTTTTCCTCCATAACACTGAGGTATGCTGGACGGATGATCTTGCCCTGTCCCACCATCTCTTCAAGGCGGTGTGCACTCCAGCCGGCGATTCTTGCTATGGCAAAGAGCGGTGTGTAAAGTTCCTGAGGAATACCCAGCATCTCATATACGAAGCCACTGTAGAAGTCGACATTCGGGCTTACGCCTTTATAGATATGCCTCTTCGCGGCTATAACCTCAGGTGCTATCCTCTCGATTCTCTCGTAGAGGTCCAGATCCTCGTATCTCTCTTTCTCTTCAGCGAGCTTCAGCACGAACTGTTTGAAGACTCTCTCTCTCGGATCGGATACAGAGTAAATAGCATGTCCCATACCATAGATAAGTCCCTTATGGTCAAATTCCTGACCATCCAGAAGTCTTGTCAGATAAGCTCTTATCTCATCGTCGTCCTGCCAGTCCCTGATCTTTTCCCTTACATCCTCCATCATTTCCATAACTTTGATATTGGCGCCGCCGTGACGAGGTCCCTTAAGAGAACACATGCCGGCTGCCGCGGTGGAATAAGCATCCGAACCTGTCGAGGTTACAACTCTGGTAGTAAATGTGGAGTTGTTACCGCCGCCGTGCTCCATATGAAGCATAAGCGCAACATCCAGAACCCTTGCCTCAACATCGGTATATTTCTTGTCAGGGCGGAGCATCATAAGTATATTCTCTGCCGTTGACTTTTTCGGATTCGGACGATGTATATACATACTTCCGAGATTATCGTAATGGTTATATGCATGGTAGCCGTATACAGCAAGCATTGGAAATGTAGCGATGAGCATGATGCACTGTCTTATATTATTCGCAAGGTCATGATTCAAAGCCATTGGGTCATAGGATGCCAGAGTAAGTATACTTCTGGTCATGCTGTTCATGACATCCCTGCCCGGAGCCTTCATAATGACATCACGCACAAAGTTTCTCGGAAGGTTACGGTTCTTTGCAAGAGTACTTACAAATTCCGCAGTTTCCTCTTCATCAGGTTTTTCACCGAACATTAGAAGGAAAGCAGTCCTCTCAAATCCGAACCCCAGCTCTGCATATTCTTCAACAAGCCTCTGTGCATTGTAGCCCCTATACCAGAGCTGACCATCACATGGCTCATGCTTGCCTTCGGAATCGTCGAAAGATATGATCTTCGAAATATTCGTAAGCCCGGTAAGAACACCCTTACCATTAAGATCTCTGAGCCCACGGTTAACACCGTACTTGGTATAGAGCTCATCGGATATCATATCATTTGCAATTATTCTGTCTTTCATAAGTTCAGCATATTCTGCTGTTTTCTTCTGAAATGTCATCTTGCGTCCCCCTCTTTTACTACTTCAAACCCCACTTCTATCATATCCCACATGCCGTTCAACTTCGAACAGACAGCACTCACAGAACCATTATTCCGATAACCACCGTCTATAAATCCGGCTGCGGAATCACTACTTCTTTGTTTTATCGTTTAGAAACAATAACATTACCGGTCTTTACTATACTGTTCTCAGGAACGAATCCTCTTACAGGTGAAAGCGGATAGATATTTGTATGTCTGCCGATGACGGTTCCCGGATTAAGGACACTGTTGCAGCCTACCTCAACGAAGTCACCGAGCATAGCTCCGAACTTCTTAAGACCTGTCTCGATACGGATATCATCATATTCTTCATAACCCTTTACAACTACAAGTGTCTTGTCTGATTTTACATTTGATGTGATCGAACCGGCGCCCATATGCGACTTGTAACCAAGAATTGAATCGCCGACATAATTGTAATGAGGAACCTGAACATTATCAAAGATGATCACGTTCTTAAGCTCTGTGGAATTACCCACAACTGCATTTTCACCTACGAGAGCATTGCCTCTTATAAATGCGCACTGTCTTACTTCAGTACCGGCACCGATGATGGCCGGTCCGTTTATATATGCCGAGTCAAAAACCGAAGCTGTTTTATGAATCCAGACATTCTCCCCTCTCTTCTCGTATTCGTCAGGGCACTCAGCATCAATCTTTGCACCTATTTTAAGTATGATATCCTTGATATAAGGAAGCACCTGCCATGGATATTCATATTCCTGCAGATACTCTGCTGCTGCTGTATGATTCAGGTCATACATATTCACTATCTGTAGCATCCTTGCGTTTTTCATTTTATTCTCCTCACTTTTTTATTTCTCCGTTCATTCAGTATTACAGAATTGTTAATTCCGTATTACCTTGCTTTCTTCCTGGAGTAGAACGGTGCCGACCTGTCATAAACTGCCCTGAGACCGTTCTGATTGTTCAGCCCCTTGACGAAGTCCGTATACTTTATGACATAATCATTCATCTTTGAGCTGTATTCATCCTTCGAGATACTGCCGTCGGCAACTCCTGCGAGTCCCTTCTCCCAGCTGGCCGTAAGGTCTGCCCGGAGTAGTCCGTTGATGGAATAAAGCACCGTATCATATATTATCTCTCCCAAAAATGTAGGAGTGACTATCTGCGTCTTCTTATTGAGTGCGATATACTTGTTCGTGACAAGTTTCGTAATTATCGAATCTCTCGTCGCGGAAGTACCTATACCGCTGCCCTTGATGGTCTCTCTGAGTTCATCATCTTCAATCAGCTGTCCGGCATTCTCCATCGCAAGGATAAGAGTACCCGAGCTGTATCGTTTAGGAGCTGAAGTCTCACCCTCTCTGATGACAAAGTCGGAAACCGGAACCATATCACCCTTCTTAAGCTTCCCTAGGAATTCCATCAGCTCCTCAGTATAAGCTCCTGCTTCCTGCTTCTTCTTACCAAAGGAATTCTCCATCACCTTGAGATAACCCGGCTTCACGAGTCGTCTCGTGCTTGCGAAAAGCTTCTCTTCATTTCTTTCAAATGTAATGCTCTGCTTTTCATATTCTGCAGGAGCATAGAAGATGGCGATGAACCTTCTCACTATGAGTTCATAAACATTCTGCTTCAGAGCAGGAAGGCTGTTCAGTGCTGAAAGCCCCTGTCCCGTAGGGATTATGGCATAGTGGTCCGTAATCTGCTTATCGTCCACATATTTGGACTTGGTAATATTCTTGTAACCTTCAAGCCTTACTATAGGCTCTGCGAACTCTCCTGCCCTGTCATAGGATGAAAGCCCGCGGAGATTCTTGTCTATCTCCTTTGCGACCGCTGATGAGAGGACTCTCGCATCAGTTCTCGGATAAGTTACAAGTTTTTTCTCGTAGAGTTCCTGGACTATGGCCAATGTATCTGCAGGACTAATTTTGAATATCCTCGAGCAGTCATTCTGCAGCTCTGCGAGGTTATACAGAAGAGGAGGATTCTTCTTCTCCGTCTTCTTCGTGATGGACTCAACCTTCATCTCCTTCGGAGGCGGTGCAGAGAGATAATCAATCAGAGCTTCCGCATCCTTCTTCTCCTTAAAACCATTTTCCTTATAAAGGCATGGATGCTCGAAGTACTTACTTCCCTTAACGGCACGCCATTCGGCTTCGAGATAATCCTTAGGTCCTGCAGATGAGGATGATTCTTCACTTTCCTCATCGCTTTTTTCTGCCATTTTATCTGCCGCCTTATCAAGAGCCGCGTTTGCAGCTCCCGGTCCGAAAAGACCGACGACTCTGAAGAAAGGAGTAGGTACGAAATCCCTTATCTCCCTCTCACGCTTTACTATCATTCCGAGTACACAGGTCATAACCCTGCCCACGGCGATAACGCACTTATCAAGTCCGAGATAATTCTTAACAGTATAAGCATACTTCAAGGTCAGTGCTCTGGAGAAATTGATACCCATGAGATAATCCTCCTGGGCTCTGAGGTAAGCTGCATCACTTAAATTATCATATTCGGAAAGCGGTTTTGCCTCACGGATTCCCCTGAGAATCTCCTCGTCGGTCTGTGAATCGATCCAGACTCTCCTCTTCTCCTTCTTATCGCCGACCTCGGCCATAAGATCCACAAGTCTGTAAATATATTCTCCTTCACGTCCCGAGTCCGTGCACACATAAATAATTCCGACATCATCTCTGGATAGTAATCTCTTAACTACAGAAAACTGCTTCGAAGCAGCCGGAATAATCTCATACTTATAATCATCGGGAACAAATGGAATCGTGTCCAGTGACCATTTTTTATATTTAATATCATAAGCGTCAGGATAGCTCATGGTAACAAGGTGACCTACGCACCATGTGATGACGTAATCATCCTGCTCTATATAGCCGTCCTTCCTCTTCGCCGTCACTTTCAGTGCCCGGGCAAACTGCTCGGCCACTGAAGGTTTCTCGGCAATAAAAAGCTTCTTCAAGTATATAAGCCTCCGGTATATCAGATAAATGTAATGTAATCGGCGATATCCTTTCTCGGAACCGGATTAGGTGATTCTGCAGGAATACCTACAGGTATGAGGCAGGAAACCACTCTGTCTTCGCCAAGCCCTATGATTTCGGCAACCTTTGCATCATCAAAGATTCCAAGGATAACGCTTCCGACGCCCTCATTATATGCTGAAAGACAGAAAGCCTCAGCAGCTGCGCCTGCGTCAAACATCTGCCACTCATTTCCTTTACTTGTGGAAAATGAACCGTCTCTCTCATAACCGCTTCTCTTTGCGATACTTGTGATAACTACGAGGGCTGCCGCGCCGAGAATGATATCTTTGTTATGTTCAAAGCCGAGAACCGCTTCTTCGGCAATCTTTCCGAGAACAGCCTTATCCTCAACAACCACATAACGTGGCGTCTGAGTATTCTTCCATGTAGGAGCAAAACGAGCTGTATCTACTATCTTCTCTAAAGTTTCATGACTGATAGCTTCGTCAGTAAATTTTCTTATACTTCTTCTTCCCTTAATACCTTCTGTTAATTCCATGGTAACTCCTCCTGTTCTCCTTATATCTTTCCACAAATTTAAAACCCGTCTAAGTTATGTTCAGCTTCCCTAAGGAACCTGCCCAAAGAATCGGCTTTCATCCGGGTATGACAGGATATGAAATGCACACATCCAACATGTATTGTAACATAAAACAACATACTTTGCACCCGTTTTCGGGCTTTGGATGTAAAGTCCGTATTACAGGTTCCTGTCCCTCTTCTTCTGCAGAAGTGCCGCCGTATCAAGCTGCTCCGGAGCCGGTTTTTTCTCTGTTTTTGACTTCTTTTTCTTAACCGGCTTAACGTCTGCTGCTGCGCCATCTGTTACTTTGATCATGCCGCCTGCAGGAACTGCTTCCTTCTTTCTTCTCTTCGGAAGAACCGGTTCAAAACCAAATCTTCTTCCCGCGATATCAAGTATGAACAGGACTATGGCTATAGCAAGAAGCACATCAGTAAGGTTATAACTTCCCTTTATATTATTATCTATCTTAGTCCATAGATATTCGTCTTTATCAAGCCATTTACCATAAGTATCAATGAATGTCCTGAAGGCTTCGTCTGTGACGTCAAAACGATATTCATCGGAATACTGTACCGCGGTTGCTGTGGTAAAGCTGCCGCTGACAGTTCCTTCGTCCTCACGCCTTACATTTATATGATAGATACCCATCTCTTCCGATGGAAGTGTTGCGGTATATACGCCCGGCTTTCTGGCAGTAAGTTTGACTTCACCCGTGGTTCCGTCCGGTGCCGTATAAAGTGCCGTTATATCAGTAGTATCGGCATAAGTTCCGGTTGTATATGTAACTTCGGTCTTTCCGTCAACTGTCCTGACATCAACCTTATCATCACCTATGCTCGGACTTCCCGAAAGATAATCTATGATTCTCTTATGCAACTGGGCATAGTCACTCGTACCTGCATATGCCGCGGTCCAGCCATTATCAACATCCGTATTGTATGACAGAGTTCTTCCAAGTCCATACTGCCATACTGTAAGTATCGGGTCCCCTTCCTCTGTTGTTATGACGCCGGTGGCACCTGATTTTTCTGACGCAGCAATATAACCGCCTATATTGTACCAGCCATCTGTAAAAAGATTTTTGGTAATGTCGTGGGACGACGCCACACTGAGCGGATAGTCACCATTCTTAATATAGGTATCGCCTCCGAGAAAAACTTCTTCCGCAAAGATTCTCGGAAGATCAGTATTGGCATCAGCGTAGTAGAATCTTCCGTTACACTGGGTAGCAAGCCTCTTCATCAGCTGCTTGTCGGAATCCGGTCCTACCGCAACCGTAGAAAGCGTAACTCCGGAACCTTTCAGTTTCTTTACGGTATTGTCATAATTTGATGATTCGCCGTACCCGTCCGTCAGAAGTATTATATGTTTAACATCTGCATCAAGACCTATCACTTTGTTATATGCCTCGATTATTGCAGGTTCTATAGTTGTTCCACCGCCCTCAGTGATGCGGTTTATCTTCTTCTTTATTTCTTCCTTATCCGTCACATTCTGCGGCTTTACATACCAGTCATACCTGTCGTCAAACGCAAGTACTCCAAGATAGTCCTCTGCTCTAAGATTGTCCGCACCTCTCTTCGCTGATTCAACAGCTACATCGAGGTATGTTGCGCCCTTACCTGCAGGGCTCGACATGGAGCCGGAATGGTCGATTACCATAATGATTGCGGTTGAAGGTATCTCAGCAGTTCCTCTAAGTTCCATATTGGTAGGAAGCACTTCTTCAATCACCGTATCGTTGTATCCGCCCAGCATGAAGCTGTCCTCGCCGCCGAAGGCTGCGAAGCCTCCGCCGTAATCCTTAACATAAGCCGAAATATTATCCAAAAAGCCCTGAGGAAGTTCGGAAATATATACATTTTCAAGAATGATTGCTTTATACTCCAGCATACCCATCAGGTCCCCGGGAGCTGAAGATGCATCCTTAAAGACTGCATTGGCATTAATGTCGGAAAGAAGCTGTTCATACGGAGTATAGTCCTCTCTCTTTCCGTAAAGAACGAGAACCTTAGGTGAAGATTCAACCTCAGCAAATATGCTGTACATATTATTCTCGGAAACCGTGTCACCCGGAGCTTCAACGCTCACATTGAAACTTTCAACATTTTCACTGGATACATTTTCCTCGAAGACAAACCTGTTATCACCCTTTGCAAGATGCACCGTCTCTTTGCTGACAAGTTTTTCACCGGAACGGATAATGATGGTTGCATTCGTTTCATAATTACTCTCAACGGCAACATCCATATAGTATTTGTCACCGGGATGGAGCACGCTTGGCATATCAACATTTTTGACAAATGAATCCTGACCTGATAGTGCCTCATATCCATAAGCCTCCACACTGACTGAAGACGCAGTCACCATGGCTGCCGCGTTCTGTATATCACCCGAAGTCTCACGACCGTCTGTCAGTATCACTATCCGTCCGTTGGAATCATCCGGGATCAGAGAAACCGCTCTTCCTATGGCATCCTCAAAATCAGTAGCGCTTATATCAGGCTCTGCCCCGATACCCATAAACATATTTTCATCGGTAACGAACTGGTCGATTACAGCCTTTCTTCCAAATGTAACTATGGCATAACTGTTACGCTTAGGCATCTCATTCAGATTCTTTCTGAGATATGCCTCCATATCCTCCCTGTTTATCTCATTACTCTTACTCACATCAACGAGGAATACGGTTGTAACATTTCTGGAACGCTTCGGTATATGAAGCTCTATCAATGAAAGTATAACAAGCAGGGTTATTACAACCCGGAGCACAGTATAAAATACGCCCCTGTAATTCATTTTCTTTGCAAATATAAGGAATTCAGCTATAAGGAGAAGTATCGCTATAAGCAGTATTGCTCTTCTTATACCCTTCCTTGCAACCATACTGCCGCTGCCGCCGCTTCCTTCAACATTATCTGCCACAGCACGTCCGTCAAACCCGTCAGCATTCGGATGAACCGCATAGTATTCGCCTTTTCCGACTTCGAAAATACCGGCCTTTTCGGTAGAAAGCTTAAGACTTCCATAGTCAACATCAGTACCCGGAGAAATCCTTACTGCTTCACCTGCAGTGTAATCATTCTGAACCAGAACACCCATTTCAGACATGTATCTCATGGAATAAGCCATGAATACCGGAAACTGGGCCTGCACCGCAAAGTCCGTCTCTCTTATATCGAATCCGATACGGATAATCTTAACGCCGTCAACCACGCCATAGTAACCGACGCATTTTCCACCTGCCTCCATAAAGGACTTCGCATTTTCCGGAACATCGAAACATTTCACCTTATTGGCGCCTATATTGAATTCACCGAGTCCTTCGGTGAGCTCACATTCCTTAACGTCAATAACTACATTTGACAGTTCTTCGTTACCGTCCTTGCCGATTCCGAAAATCATGCTATCAGTGGCAGGAGTGTCCGGTTCGAAACCTGCATCAAATATGGCATATTCAAAATTGCCGGAAGCGATTCCTCCCGCATTTGCAGCCTTAACTATGTCATTTCCCGTAACCGCCTTATAGGCTTTTTCGAGAAATGCATTGCCGTCGCCTATCAATATACCGGACATATCTCCGGCTTCCTTCCTTACCGAATAACTTGTATTATCAGTGATAAGGCCGTCGGATATACCGGAAGTGAAAATAATATTGCTGATCTCAGCCTTAACATAAGGCATATCGGCTCTTATACCTTCGAAGAGTACAGATGCCGACCTTCCGGCTTCCGCCGGCTTCGAAATAATTCCAAGAACCTTGTCATTATTGTCATATAGAGTAACATCAACAGTTACTGCCGAATCCGAGAAGTTTGTAAACCTTGCAGATACATCAGCCACACCATCCTTTTCCTGCACGGCTACAAAATCAAGAGACACATTTCCGGAAGGTCCGCCGAAGAATCTCTCCTCCGCACCATATGCCTTATGAAGGGTATCGGCGCCTTCTGCTCCGTTACCATCTGAAAAAACGATAACACTGTCGGCGTCAAATGTGGAGATCACATTCTGAGCCTCAGCAAGGTCTCCTTCCTTATCCGTAGCTTCTACCGACGCGATTGCAGACTTTATCTTACCCTTCTCAGTACTTCTCGCAATAAGTATCTCAGGTCTGTCACTGCAGGAAATGACTGTAACTGTTCCATCCGTAGACTCGGCATAAGCCATGGCACTGTCCTTGGCAAGCTCAAGCCTGGTCCTTCCGTTTTTATCCTTATGCTGCATGCTTAGAGTGTTATCGATGATGAAAAGCACATTTCCGTCATGAGCATTCCCGGACTTAAAGTAAGGTGACATGAGTCCGAGCACCAGAAGAAGAGCTGCAACTATCTCGAGGTACATGAGTATTTCATGCACAAACTTTTCGAAGATAGTCTTGCTCCTGTTATTTCTGAAAAGCCTCTTCCAGAGCACATTTGAGGAAATCTCCACATCCTGTCCCTTTGGCTTTAAAATGTATAAAATTATGATAATGGGTATGGCCACCAGAAAAGCAAGCGGCCAGAGATTACTAAATGCCATGATACTACCATTCGTATAAAGGTCTCAGCTGTTCAAATATAATCTTGTCAAAACTGTCACGGGTATTACAGAGGAAATAAGCCGCACCGAATCTCCTGGCAGTCTTCCTGAATGCTTCCAGAAACTCATCACGGTTCCTGTTATACTCCCTAATGGACGCGTCATCCATCGTGACCTTGATACGGTTTTCACCGTCCTCCATATCAATGAGATTGCAGGTTCCCTGAAGTTTTACATCCAGTTCCTCTTCGGCCATGATATGAAGTATCGCAACCTTCTGCTTCATATATGCGAGATACTTCAAAAGCTCGGCAAAAGTATCATTTCCGGGAAGAAATTCCTCCGAAAGAAAGTCCGAGCATATTATCGTAAGTCCCGGATACATATGATCTGCCCGACGGACAGCCTTATAGATATCCACGGAACCATCCGCCTTCTTCCGCTCCAGAACGGTAGTCAGATTCTTTATCCCTGCCTTTCCGCCCGATGCTGAGTAAGGTCTGCCGGCTTCGGCCATATCGTACAGAGTCACATGATCCATATTTACAAGAGAAATGTATGAAAGCCCTGCCGCCAGTTCAGTCATCAGTGTAAACTTGCTGTTCTCGCCATAATCCATGGAACTGCTCGTGTCCATAAAGATTGAAACATGACTTTCCTTCTCTTCCATATATTCTTTTATATAGAGTCTGTCCAGCCTCGCATAAGCATTCCAGTCTATGCCCCTGATATCGTCACCCGGCATATATTCCCTGAAGTCGGAAAACTCCGCCGAGCTTCCTTTCCTCGTGGACTTCCTGCTTCCTATCATGCTTGCATTTGACTTCTTGTCTATAGCAAGCTTGAGTCTTCCGAGCCTGTCATAAAGGCTTCTATCCATGTGTAACTCCCTTGATCAGTTCGCTTATGACCATATCTTCCGTAACATCTTCGGATACAGCGTCAAATGAAAGGATTATCCTGTGTCTGAGTACCGGATAAGCCACAGCCTTTATATCATCAAATGAAACGTTATATCTTCCTTCCATAAATGCTCTCGCACGTCCGGCACGGATAAGTGCCTGAGCTGCTCTCGGGCTTGCGCCCTCTCTTATATACTTATTTTCGGCATGAGTAGCCATAACGAGATCCAGTATGAAATCCATAACCGCTTCGGCTATCGGAATCTGCTTTACCAGTTCCGAAGCTTCCATCAGTTCATCCTGAGTAAGGATAGCAGCTGCCTGAGCAGCTCCCGTGCCTTCGGTAAGTCCGACTATACCTTTCAGTTCTTCCTTCGATGGGAACTTGACCATTACCTTAAGCATGAAACGGTCAAGCTGCGCCTCCGGAAGCGGATAAGTACCTTCCTGTTCTATCGGGTTCTGAGTTGCAAGCACGAAGAAGGGTGCCGGTACGAGATAGCTCGTATTTCCGACGGTTACCATATGCTCCTGCATGGCTTCGAGAAGTGCCGACTGAGTCTTTGGAGTGGCACGGTTGATTTCGTCCGCAAGTATTATATTTGCGAAGATAGGACCCGGCTCAAACTTGAAGCTACTGCCTTCTTCGCCGCGGAGCATGATATTTGTACCTGTAATATCACCCGGCATAAGGTCAGGTGTAAACTGTATTCTTTTAAATGAAAGGCTGAGGACGTGGCTTATGGTATTTACCAGCCTGGTCTTGCCGAGTCCCGGCATACCTTCAAGAAGTACATTTCCGCCCGTAAGTATCGCAAGCATAACACTTCTTACGACGTCCCTCTGTCCTATTATCTCTTTACCGATCTCCTGCTCGCAGGCGATCACCCTCGCCTGGATTTCTTCGTAGCTGCTCAATTCCTGACCTCCTCAAATCACACATCACATCTATCATTCACAATATGCCATACACATCAAGTATCACATATGTCGCATATCACACATATATTTGTCACATACATCTCTAATTTCATATGTATTATTCTTCATCGAAGTTTCCAAAATAGTTCTTGATCACTTCCTCCATACCACTGGGGTAGCTTCCCTGCTCGAGTCCCTGGTATGCTTTCTTCTCATATTCTTTCATGACTGAACCGTAGTCAGTCTTGTTACCTTCCCATCCTATTCCGTTCTCATATTTAGCGTACTGGGAATTATCACCTGTATCCTGTCCGGTAAGGTTTGCGTCATCGCCGGTAGCATTCGGCAGACTTACATAGTCATGAGTATTGCCGCCACCGCCGGTAGCACTTCTGCCTTTTCCGCCGCCATCACCGCTGCCGTTACCGTCACCTTTGCCTTCGCCGTTTCCGTTTCCTTCGCCTTCGCCGTTTCCGTCGCCCTCGCCATTGCCGTTTCCGTTTCCTTCACCTTCGCCGTTTCCGTTACCGTCGCCATTGCCGTTTCCGTCGCCATTGCCCTGACCGTTCTGACCCTGGCCCTGCTGCCCCTGTTGACCTTGCTGTCCGTTTTGTCCGTTCTGACCGTTCTGACCGTTCTGACCGTTTTGTCCATTCTGACCGTTCTGGCCCTGCTGTCCATTCTGGTTATTCTGGGCGGTAGTTGTCGTCGATGAATTCATATTCTGGCTTATGGTCTGAGCCGCCTGCTGCATGGCTCCTGCCATCTGGGCATCACCTGTGCTGGCATTCTCAGTCTGATTCTCAGCCATATTCTGAAGAGTATTTACCATATCTTCGTATCTGTACTGAAGCTTTTCCTTGGCACTCATCAGTTCACCAGTGTTCGAAACATTTTTCATTTCCTTGTAGGATGAATTAAGCTGCTCCATCATATGAGCAAGCTCCTGCTTCTCTGCCTCGGTAAGCTTAGTCTCATCTATTTTTTCGAGAGCTTTCTTTGCCTCTTCTATCTCCTTGATCTGCTCATTTGCTTCTTTCTTAGTATCATGTCTTTCTTTGGCCATTTCCTTGGAAGGAGCCGGCGCCAGGGTCATGAATACTGCCGCAGCCACAGTGAGAAGCAGTATAAGGATCATCCTCCGTCTTATATACTTCGGAGTCTTAAGTTCTTTCTCCTTAACCCTGAGATTCTCCGCCGCATCGGTAAGCTGCAGCTTCTCAACCTCACCTAAATCCTCTTCAGCCTTATCATTAAAATAAGCCGTGGTGACCTTTTCCTTAAGCCCGAAGCTGTCCATATGGATGGTTGCATCACGTTCCGATGGAGCCTTTATGATTCCCAGAATTATTCCGGCTATGAGGCTCACACCGACTGCTATCCCTTCAAACAGTACGGCATGATAGATGGGCCATGTCAGAGATGCTCCCGCTATTCCCGCCGCAACAAGAAAGCCTGCAGTAAGCAGAAGTATGACCCATTTCCATATAAAATTTCTCTTCATCCTTCCGTAAAACCTGCGGACGGATTTCTTTATAAAGAGTCTTTCGTTCATTTTTATTTCCTTGTATTCTTACCCTTAATAGGATCGATGATCCTGCTTGAAAAATACATTATCAGAATTGCAATTCCTATGATGATGATTGCAGATGCTATGAGCCATACAATATCATTAATAAAGATATTAACAGAAAATGAATCAAATATTGTTGCTACCATGCCCTCGCCTTCATTAAGCATCACCCAGAAAAGCTCAATAAAGAACATTACCGGATTGATGAGCAGTGCTATTCCCGCAACTATGATAAGCGCATCCGAAGTAATGCCGCCGGTAACGCTGTCAAGAATAGCTGCGATCATGAGCGGGACATAGGTGATACCATAGAAGCCGCTGTACATAACGTAAGAAATTATGATCGCTACTATACTTTTTCTTGTAAATGTAGATGCAAAAATTCCGATGGCTCCGGCAAAAAATGCAAAAACCATAATGCCTATAAGATAAATGAAAAGATATATCCAGTTAAGTCCGCCAAGTGTGAATGACACTGCCATTATCGGTATACTTGCTACTATAAATACCATCACCCTGAGTAATGCCGAAAGGTTCTTACCCAGAATGATATTAAAGGTTTTCATCGGTGTAGTAAGAAGTATGTCAAATGTCTGTCTTTCTTTCTCGCCGGATATGGCTGACGCTGTCATGATCGGCATGATAAGCGCCACGATTCCCACCTCGGTTCCGCCGATTATCGGGAAGAGAAACTGCAGTTCACTGTAGCTCTGCAGATATCCGTATCTGTAACGGTAGGAAAGGGTAAGTATTGAAAGCGCAAAAAGGAAAACAACTCCCAGCACTGCCTCATAAGCAAATACAGCCCATGCTATCTTCATGCTTCTTGAAAGGACCTTAAGATCCTTCTTCACTATAGGATTAACCTGCATTTGCCATACCTCCTCCTGTAAGCTGCATAAACAGAGTTTCAAGGCTTACTTCTTCTCTTCTGAAGCCTCCGAGCATAACTCCGCTCTGAATAAGTGTAAGAATGATATTATTGATTTCTTCATCCATTCCACTGCAGCTTATGACTACTTCGTTCTGCATTACATTTTCAAGTCTTATATTCGGAATCTGCTGAAGTACTGTAACTGCATACTGCATATCATTGTTTACATTTATGATCACATGATGCCTGTTGGAGCCCATATTGATTATGTCCTCCATTCGGCCGGCCGTTATCAGCTGTCCGTGATTCATTATTCCTATACTGGTACACATCTCCGCTATATCAGCCAGGATATGTGAACTTATAATTATGGTCTTGCCCATGGAATTAAGGTTCATGAGCAATTCCTTCATCTCAACTCTGGCTCTGGGGTCGAGTCCTGATGATGGTTCATCAAGGATCAAAAGCGACGGATTATGAATAAGCGCTCTTGCAACGCAGAGCCTCTGCTTCATACCTCGTGATAATGTATCAACATAGAAATCCCTTTTATCGCTGAGGTTGACGAGCTGAAGAAGATCGTCGGTTATCCTGGTCATGTCACTTGCATTGATACCGTACATGGAACCATAGAATTCCATATATTCCCAGACCTTGAAGTTATCATAAACTCCGAAGAAATCCGGAACGTATCCTATACATTTCTTTACTTCATCCGTATTTGTTTTCTGACTGACCCCGTTGATGGTTATATCTCCCGCATTCGGCTTAAGGAGTCCACAGGCCATACGTATGGTCGTTGTCTTTCCCGCACCGTTCGGACCGACAAATCCGAAAAGGTCACCTCTCGGAACATGAAGAGAAAGGTTGTTCACCGCAAGGAAAGTGCCGTATTTTTTTGTCAGATTATTTATATATATCATTTTGCCGGCTCTCCTTTCTAGTTTACAACCGTATAGTAACAGCTATAGGTCTTTTCGCTTACGTTCCCCTTGATACAGTCCATTCCATTTCCGGTGACACCGACAACGAAAGAATCAGATTTGATGTCAGAAGCGGCATAAGCAAGTGCTGCCAAAGGAGCTGCCTTAGCGAAATTATCATTTAAATACTCATTCTTGGCATAACCGAATACATCATCAAAAGATGTATATTGTTCGGCTATCTCATCGAAATCAACTGTTGTTTTGCCTTTTGTATCAATAACTTTATAATATCCGTCACTTACAACCAGTATATAGTCAAACCTGACTCCGGTGTTATTGGTCACTTTCCCGGAAATCCGACTGATGGAATCATTCAAAGTAATATCTGCTTCGATTCCACCTTTAGCAGTATTATCCGAAATTCCTGTAAAGTATACAGCATCAAATGCCGCGTCAGGCTTATAGCTTATGCTGACTCCCTGAGGGGTGTATGACACAAGTGTCATTACTAACCCGTTTGAGCCATATTGTTCGCCATATATAAGACCTGCTGTCTTGATATCTTCTGAAAGATCTGCGCCCCATCTCTTGTTCTGGGCATTAAAGCCCATCATAAGCGACTTTGTATTTCCTTTACCTGAAGCTTCGGAAACAGTAATATTGCTGAACTGCTTGGTCTTTATGGAGAATCCTCTTCCAACGAGAAAGATTATCAATGTAAAGAAAATTGAAAGTGCCGGAATGGCAAGCCATATAAACTCACGCTTTTTCAGAGCCTTAAGTACCAGATAAAGTCCCGGACCTACAAGGGCAACATAGATTACTATGATTATTCTGAGCAGTACGGTATTAACTTTGCCTTTTCCCTGCATGATACCGAAGAGATCTTCGAAATTATGCCCCGGAAAGCCTCCATTCAACTGATTACCTTTACTTGTTGCACTGACAGGGTCCGTAAGTAATTGATTCATTCCCCAGGTCTGATCGAAGTTATCATCAGACAAACTGAATTGAGCGACTTCTACTACTCCTTTTCCTTCAGTCTTCATAGGGACGGAGGCGCTGGAAGAATAGTATGTTGTATTTAGATATGAATCTCCGGGAACCAGCTGAAGATATGTGATCGTATCTTCTGAATCTATTGCGAACTGAGCGTAGTCGATTTCGGCTGTTACAGGCTTATCATAGTTATCCACGAGCACTTCTATATCAATGAAATCCTTATCGAAACCCGCGAGAGTTTTTTCGTTATTTCCTGTTCCTATTATCAGCATCCCGCCGTTTTTTACCCAGTTCTGGATATTATTTATTTCTTCTTTAGAAAGTACTGAAGAATCGTAGTCATTTATAATAATATATGAAAACTCAGAAAGCTTGTCCTTATCCTTTGCATCAGTCATCGTTTCTGTTACTACAGTTACTTCATCACCATATGGAGGATAGATGGATGTACCGTTCAGAGAAATAAGATCCCCGGGTCTATCCGAAAGAATTCCCGCTTTATAACCCATTTGTTCCATGATGTCATTAACAAAATCAAAAGCTATGGTTTTACCCGAAGAATTAACCATCTCAACTTTGGCTTTTGCATTATTCGGTCTGAAATTAACAGGTACTAAAACCGGTATAACCACATTTTCTGTCTGACCGCTGGATATAGAGGCTGTTTTCTCTGCTGAAAATGACACAGAATAATCCGCATAAAAAGTAATCCTGACCTTCCCACTGAAATCATTTCCGTTGTTCTTCACGGAAATGATGGCGTTCTTATAGCCTTCTTCCTCATTATCAGACAATGTTACGCTGATATTAAACTGTCCGGGAGCCCCCACATCATCGCCTTTGTATCTGTCAGCAAAAGACTGAACCGGGATAAGCAGTACGGCTATCACAACCAGGATACCTATCAGATTTCGTATCTTATACTTCATTCTTCTTTTATTAACCTCTTTCATTTTTATGCTTTTTATGTTAGAATCGTTCCTTGCGAGCAGAACAGGTAATCGCGGCCGGGGATTATCCCCGGGTGAGGAAAGTCCGGGCTTCACAGGGCAGGATGCCGGATAACGTCCGGTAGAGGCGACTCTCAGGCCAGTGCAACAGAGAATAACCGCCACCTCAGGGTGGTAAGGGTGAAAAGGCGAGGTAAGAGCTCACCGCTTCCATGGTAACATGTAAGGCTGTGTAAACCCCATCCGAAGCAAGACCAAGTCGAGGCAATATGGCTGCCCGTCATGCCTCAGGTAGGTTGCTTGAATCAGGCGGTAACGTCTGATCTAGATAGATGATTACCCACGACATAACCCGGCTTATAGTTCTGCTCGTTTTTTTATGCCCGGAATTCTTCCTGATTCCATGAACCATTCTATCATAGTCCCTTTATTCTTTCCGTTTAAGCTTTTATTAAAACTATTAAAAGAGTTTTATACATCAAAACATCCGCCGCCTATGAATTCCCTGAGGATCGAGTTCTGAGGAACCAGTGACACATCCATACCAAGGAAATAATCCAGAAACTTAAGAAGTCGTTTAGCCTCATAGTACTCGCGTGAATCCTCCGGAACTTTGAAGAGAAGCGGCTCTGCGTACTGCTTAATGGCTGCAAGTTCATAGATGAGTGAAGAATTGAACATTACGTCAGCCTCTTCCTGGAACGGGAAGATATTATTCTCCTCACCATGACGGACTGACTCCCACATACTGATGGTCCGCTGAGCATCATTGCCTCTTGTTCTGTTATCACGAACTATACGTCTGAGAAGACGGCCGTCCGTGGTAGATATTCTGTTATGTTCATCAATGTTAAGCTGGGTAAGCGCACTGATATATATCTTAAACTTGCTGGCATCCGGAAGGCTCTCTGTCATACGCGGATTCAGGGCATGAATGCCTTCAGCTACAAGTACATCTCCTTCCTTAAGGGTAAGGAAGTCTCCCTTATATTTCTTCTCTCCCACAGTGAAGTCGAACCGCGGCATCTCCACGGTTTCACCGGCCAGCAGGCTTTCCATTTGTGAATTAAAAAGTTTTAAGTCCATGGCGGCAAGAGACTCAAAGTCATAATTGCCGTTCTCATCCTTCGGCGTCTCATTTCTCTCAAGGAAATAATTATCCAGTGATACAGGATGCGGTGTGTAACCATGCGCCTTAAGTTCTATGGATAGTCTTCTTGAAAATGTAGTTTTTCCCGATGAGGATGGTCCTGCGATAAGAGCTATCTTCTTGCCGTCCTCGATGATCTTTTCTGCAATATTTGCTATCTGCTTCTCCATGATAGCTTCCTGAACGAGGACAAGGTAATTCTGGTTGCTGTCCACTATAAGATTGTTCAGTTCACTTACGCTAGTGATGCCCTGCATCTCCGCCCAGGTCTCGGATTCACGGAAAACAGTATAGAGTTTCTTCGGTGCCTGGTATTTGAAATCAATATCAAATGTCTTTCTGACCGGAATTACGAGTACAAAGCCATCATCAAGTTTTATCAGATCAAACTTCTGAAGAAAACCTGTCGACGGTACCATGTACCCATAGAAATAGTCAATATGGTCTTCTATTCCATATACATTTATGGTAGATACTCTTCTGAACTTCAGCAGTTCTGCTTTGAGAGGCAGGTCCCTCATTTCAAAATAAATCTTTGCGGCACTGCTCTGCATGGTTTTCTTCGTGATAGGGAGATCAGCCTTCACTATCTCCGTCATTCTGGCTTTAACCTTTTCTATAAGTTCTTCATCAAGTTCAACGTCTTTACCGCTTACTGTTCCGAAATACCCGCTTCCAAGGGAATATCTGATATTCGTAGTATATTCAACTTCGCCCAGCACATCATGAAATGCCTTGAACAGAAGAAGCAGCAGACTTCTCTTATACATATCAAATCCAATAACGCTGTTTACCGTTACAGGAGTTATAGTGGCATTTCCCTTGAGCTTATGATTCAGTTCCTTCAGTTTATCAAATACAAGGGCAGCAACCGGAGTATCCTTTGTCATCTCGCCATATGCCGGTACTTCAAAAAGCTCACCGATCCTGCTTCCTCTCTGAATGAATTTATATGTATCCCCGATTTTTATTCTTATATCACTCATTTGCTAACCCCTCCTTAATGAGTATAGTACCCATTATAAATCATGATGCATTTTCCCGTATACTTTCTTTATGAATCATGCTGCATCTTCCCGTATACTTCCTTTATGAATCATGCCGAATCTTCTCATATACACTTTTGATCATTTCAATACCGTTCATCAGCTCGGTGCGTCTCTTTTGTGCGCCTTCCCCTTCAATACCTTCCAGCGTTCTGACAAGTTTCATATTCGTTTCCAGCTCTGCCGACAGTTTCTCATATAATACCGGATCTTTTGCCTCGATCAGAAGCTTTCCATAGGTGAGTTCCGCCTCAGAGCAGTCTTTACTCATATTCTGAAGGCTCGCCTTTTCCGGACATTTCACAGCCTTAATGATATTATAATACTTCCCTTCTTCACGGAGCATCTTCTCGGCTATTATCAAAAAACCGTTTTCCAGGAGATACTTACGTACTTCATATATTTCACTCTGTGGTGAAAGCACCAGTTCATAGCCTTCATCAAAAAGGCGCTCTCCATGCTTCAGAATGTCAACTATGAGGAGTCCTCCCATTCCGGCTATCACGGCCGCATCCGTCTCCCCCGGAAGTATCTTTTCGAAACCGTTAGATAAACGTGTTTCTATCTTCGTTCCATCTAAATACGCCTTTCGGATGTATTCATCATCATATCGGGATTCAAAATACTGGCGGATGTTCGTCCCGGCTATTTCCAGCGGTCCTTTACGTATATCGGCGGCTATAACACGGTCTGCTATACATTTCTCTATAAGAAAAATGCTGATATAGGCATGATCGCAGCCTATATCAGCAACTTTCTTACCTTTAGTAACAAGCCCGGCTATAGCTTTCATCCTTTCGGACATTTTATCAGCTATATTTCTCATCAGTTTGTTTCCAAGAATTCCTTAAGCTTGCGGCTTCTGTTCGGATGCCTCAGCTTACGCAGTGCTTTTGCTTCTATCTGTCTTATACGCTCTCTCGTTACATTGAACTCCTTACCTACTTCTTCAAGAGTTCTGCCTCTTCCGTCATCAAGTCCGAAACGAAGACGGAGTACCATCTGTTCTCTGTCGGTAAGTGTCGTGAGCACTTCATAAAGCTGTTCTTTAAGAAGTGTAAATGCTGCTGCTTCGGCAGGAACCGGCACATTTTCATCCTGAATGAAATCTCCAAGATGTGAATCCTCTTCCTCACCGATAGGTGTTTCAAGTGATACAGGCTCCTGTGAAATCTTAAGGATTTCTCTTACTCTCTCAACAGGAATGTCCATATTGTCGGCAATCTCTTCCGGGCTCGGATCACGTCCCAGATCCTGTACGAGCTGTCTCTGGACTCTCTTCAGCTTGTTGATGGTCTCAACCATATGAACAGGAATTCTTATGGTTCTGGCCTGATCGGCTATGGCTCTTGTAATAGCCTGTCTGATCCACCATGTAGCATATGTACTGAACTTATATCCCTTACGATAATCGAACTTCTCAACGGCCTTGATAAGTCCGAGGTTACCTTCCTGTATAAGGTCAAGGAAAAGCATTCCCCTGCCCACATATTTCTTTGCGATACTTACAACCAGTCTGAGGTTGGCCTCTGCCAGCTTCTTCTTGGCGTATTCATCGCCTTCCTCCATTCTCTGTGCCAGTTCTATCTCTTCGTCTGCAGAGAGAAGCGGTACCTTACCTATCTCCTTGAGGTACATCCTGACCGGATCGTCAATGCTTATTCCATCCGGAAGAGTGAGGTCTATCTTCTCTATATCGATATCCTCTTCATCTATATCCGGCAGTATATCGTCGTCCGGTTCCAGATCATCATCGTCTTCTGTGATAGTAAGAACGTCTACCTTCTTCTTCTCAAGATAGTCAAGTATCCTGGCCATGATGTCAGGTGTAAGAAGGTGGCTTGCATCTTTAAATTCTTTGATGATATCGTCATCTTCTATAACGTTCCTCTTCTTCTTCGCCATTGAAACCAGATTGTCAAGTTTCTTAAGGAGAAGCGCTTCATCTTCAGGTGTAAGTTCCGGTTTCTCAAGACCGTCCTCATCATCGAAGATTTCCTCCATGGTCTCATGAACCTTCGGATCAATGGTCATATCCACTGCCTTTGATTCTTCCTCTGCAGCTGTCTTCTTACTCTTTGCCATCTTGTTACTCCTTTTCATAGATTACTAAAAGTAAAGTTTTTATATTTTTTAAGCTCATCCATCAGTTTAAGAAGCTGTTCATTGTCCGTGACTTTTTTCATTTCATCTTCTATTCTGGCGAGCTTAATCTTTTTAATTACATCGGTTATCATATGACTTTTTTTGTCATCTGATTCAAATTTCGGTACGGTATTCAGTACCTTTGCCATCTTCTGCTGGTCCTCGACCTCGGTATACCGGTCGACTATGGCAGCAGGGTTAATCTCTCCCGTCTGCTCGTACTGCTCTTTCATTTCATGAAATGCAACTCTGCAGAGTCCTTCAGTGAAATCCTTTTCTTCGATTTCAAGTTTATCCAGAAGTGTTTTATCATCTATAAACCATGTGAGCAGCATAGCCTCATATTCAGGTATATCTCCCGCGTCCTGCTTCTTATGTTCGCGGCGGAGTTCCATCTCACGTTCCTTATAAGCCTCAGCATCCCGCACGGAACCGTAATATCTGGAGATCACACTCCTCATGGCATCTGTATCGAAATTATATTTGCGGCAGACAGTCTCAAGATAATTAATTCTCTTTGCGCTGTCATCTATACCGGCGATGACTCTTCCTATGGAGTGCATCACTGCGGTCTTTTCTTCAGGATCGTTCAGATTCTTCTCCTTTGCTATTGAATCTATCTCAAACATCCTTCCCGGAATTGCATTTCTTATTCTTTCTTCAAATGCATCGCTGCCGAGTCCCTTGATGAACTCGTCGGGATCCTTGTACGGTTTCATATCGATGACTCTCTGGGTTATACCGTATTCCCTCAGGATTGCGATAGCCTTCAGAGTTGCCATGGTTCCCGCCCCGTCACTGTCATAGGCCAGATATGCAATATCGGTAAATCTTTTCAGGAGGTTCGCCTGATCCTCGGTAAATGCCGTTCCCAGGGAAGCCACTGCATTGTCAAATCCCGCCTGATGCATGGAAATGACATCCATGTAGCCCTCACAAAGTATAAAACCGTTCCGCCTCGATCTTCTTGCCAGATTAAGTGCAAAAAGATTATGACGTTTCTCATATATTTCCGTTTCTTTTGTATTTATATACTTTGGCAGTGCATCGCCCATGACTCTGCCGCCAAAGCCTATGACCTTATTATTCTTATCGACAATGGGAATGATGACTCTGTTCCAGAAGAAATCCTTGATACCGTACTTCTCACTGAAGCTTATGAGCCCCGCATCCATCATGGTCTGATCATCAAAGCCCTTACCCTTCAGATAGTTATAGAGTATATTTCCGCCCTGGCTTGCGTAACCCAGCGCAAACTTTCCCATGGTTTCAGCTGAAAGGCCTCTTCCTTCAAAATACTCTCTTCCAAGTTCCCCCTGCTGGGTTTTGGTTAAAATGTAATGATAGAAGGCCGCCGCCGTTTTATTTACTTCATAAAGTCTGTATTTTTTATCTCTGAGACCGGAATCTTCTCCGTTATATTTACCTTCCGGAAGACTCACACCCGTCCTCTCTGCCAGATACTTTACCGCCTCGTTGAAAGAGTAATTCTCATACTGCATAAGGAAAGTATATACATTTCCCCCTGCATGACAACCGAAGCAGTGATACATCTGACGGTCGGGCAGGACATGAAAAGAAGGGGTTTTCTCGTTATGGAAAGGGCAGTTGCACCAATACTCCCTGCCCTTTCTCTTAAGACCGACACGTTCCCCTATAATATCGACAATATTCACTTTAGACCTGATTTCTTCAATAATTTCGTCAGGATAGTACATGTCCGTATGCCTCTTCTAATAAAGTCCTCACAATTACATTATACTTCCTGGAATGAAAAAACTATTTTTTTTGATTGAATGAAAATTCTCTTTGTTATTTGATAAAGTAAATGCAACTGAAAGCGGCTCAGTTGCATTTAGTCTCGCAAGTATGCTGTTATTCTTATAATTGCATTTAATATGGCAATTCTAACATAAATAAATCTCTCCACAAAAAAAGGGAAATAGTATTTCAAAAATACAACTTCCCTTAATTGTTTACCATTCAATGTCGTCATCGGTTACATATTCGCCGGCATCCATTTCAGCTATTATCTTTTCTAGTTCCGTAGCTTCAGTAGGTGTGAGTTTTGTGAAGTCTGGATCCCATGCCTTTATTAGTTTTTTTATCATGATATTTATTAAACTAATATCATCTTCTGGAAGCATTTCCAATAATGATATGGTTTCAGCTCTTGTATTAGTCATTTTACCTCACCTCCTATTTATATATGTCGCCACGAGGTCCTATTTTGATAATATACAGTATTTCTATGGTGTTTTCGACATCATACCTGTATATAATCCGATATTGACCTACTCTAACTCGATAACATCCCTCATAAATAGTCCCCTTCATAGGCTTTATATCTCCTTCTGGAGGACTTAATGTGAGCTTGTTTATGGCAACTCGAATCCTCGCTTTTAACTGGGGATTCATTCCCTTTAATACTTTTTGGGAATCCTTTGAATAACGTATCTCCATAAGTTATTCATCTCCTTTCTTCTACCTTTCTACTATATCTACGAATAACTATATATAAAGCAGGTATAAAGAAAGGATAGAGACTGATTGTCTCTTCCTGCTTCGTACCTACGTAATAAAGAATCGTGTAGGCACAAAGCCTATTTAGTTCCTTAGTTTCCTCCTTAAAAGCCTTCTCTAAGGCTTTTATATTCCTCCTATGGGGAAATTAAATCTCTTACCCTTATTATAATGCTCCTATATTTAAAATCAAGCAAATATAACCATATTTCACCATTTCTTTTCATCTTGTTTGCGGTACTCATAATAATTATGTCCGTTTATACGGAAAAGAAATCAATGTTCAATTTTCCAGTTATTTACATACATTTCCAGTTCCTTAGATGAATAAACCTTATCTATTTTCGACATTTCCTCTGATATGTGCTCTAACGGGTTTTTATAATTATAACAAGTCCTAATAGATGTATAAAACATAAGCAATAGCTCTTCTGATCTACCCTGAGTAATAACTCGGTCAACCATTTCTTCGAGATATTCCCGTGCTGCATCATCATCACATGAGAGGGAAACAGAATTGAGCAATCTAGCCAGCATATCACAAGGAACCGAACCGTTCTCAGTGAAAAAGGTTTCTGCGTATGTTCCATATTTATCTGCCAGAATAGGGATTACACTGCCTTTTAAATCAGCACTGCCATTTTCTATCCGTGTTATCTGTGACCGTGATACACCGATAAGTTCGGCTACCTCTTTTTGCTTTTCATTATGTTTTCTACGCAGATTTCTTAACCGCTTACCTATTCTTGTACGCCCTATATGTTGTTTTTCTTTAAAAGATAGTTTTTTGCTGAAATACATTTTTTACTTCCTTATACATTCTTAACAATACAGGTTATATATGTAACCTTTTATAATACATCTGCCGAAAAGTCTTTACGACTCTTCAAATGGTATCATAAATCCGCTATAATAGGGCAAAAAAATAGCACCAGTGCTAAAGATTTGGCGATCTCACTGGTACTATCACATCAACTAAGGAAGTCTTCCTTAAGTCCTATCTGCGTTGAGTTTACCAAAAATAAAGGTCAAAATCAAGGCTTTCTTCGTTGATGTCAAAAATAATCAAAGAGGAGGGCTTTTTATTATGAGTAAAAAGACAAAGAAACCACCAAATGAGACCGTTAAGGGGAACAATAAACATCTCACCCTTGATGACCGCATCTTTATCGAGAAGTCTCTCGATGCCGGGGATGATTTCAAAACAATAGCCAGTCATCTCCAAAAATCCCCATCAACCATCTCAAGAGAAGTCAGGAGCAGGCTTGAGAAGGCCGCGCCAAAGGAAAGATTAACCTTTGGCAGAGGTCTTGATTGTCCTACTAACTACTGCAAACATCAATCGGGATGTAAAATAACAAAACTCTGTCCTGAATCTACCTGTAGTTCTATAAAGAGATGTGCCTCATGCAACCGTTGTAATCGTATATGCGAGAAGTTTGAGCCTAACGACTGTTATAAGAGACTTAATTCAGCTCCGTATGTATGTAATGGATGTCCTAATACCAGGAGGTGTAAAAAGGTTAAGCAGTTTTACAAAGCAACAACAGCAGATGGAAAGTATAAGGAAAGGCTTGTTGAAAGCCGTTCAGGTGTAAATCTAACCATAGATGAGCACAAGAAGTTAGATGAACTTATAAGCCCTCTTCTTAAGAAAGGGCAGCCATTGTTCCATATTTATACTAACAATAAGGATTCCATGCCATGCAGCCAGCGTTCTATCTATAGATATCTCGATATGGGAATGTTTGAAGCAAAGAACATAGACCTTCCGAGAAGGGTAAGATACAAGAAGCGTTACAGTAATAACAGCTCTTCTAAGGAGCTTAAAGAAGTACGTAAGGCCAAGATAGGGAGAACATATGACGACCTCCGTAACCTCATAGCAGATAATCCGGAGCTTGCCTGTCAGATTGTAGAAATGGATACAGTCATGGGATGTCAGGAATCCAGGAAATCCCTTCTTACTCTGTATTTCGTAAACAGCAGCCTTCAGCTTGCCTTCCTTCTTGACAGGCATACTGAAGAGGCTGTAGGGGAAGTATTTGATTATCTTGAAGAATTGCTCGGTCTGGATACGTTCAGAAAGTTATTTTTTATCATCAAGACAGATAATGGAGTAGAGTTCGCTGATCCGGTATTTCTTGAATCATCTATACATGGTGAAAAGCGTACAAGTATCTATTACTGTGATCCATACTCTTCTTATCAAAAAGCAGAATGTGAGAAGAACCATGAATTTATAAGATATGTGATACCCAAAGGAACCTCAATGGATAATCTTATTCAGGAAGACATAGACCTTATGATGAGCCATATAAACAGCCTCAGCAGACCTAAATACTGTGGATGTACACCTTATGAAGTAGCGAAGCTCTACTTTGGGGAAGACGTACTTAATAAGCTAGGGCTTACCAGGATAAAGGCTGACGAGATAAATCTAAAGCCCGATCTCCTGAAGAAGAAAAAGTAATTTGCCGAGGTAAACGCCACAATAAAGATAAAGAAGGCAGTTGCATTTACTCTGTCGAGTATAAGCAAATCTGCCTTCTTGTCATGTTTTCATGTACGAAATACAGAGATTTCAAGGACTTTTTAAGGTCTGTGACCTTTATTTTTAACCCTGAAAACCTCTCGTAGAGTGGCATTTAATCTGGCATTTTCAGGATTTTGTCCCGATTGCATTTACTTTGGCACTCAACGGAAAATTCTCTCAGCTCGCAGTTTTTGATACCGAAGTCGCCATACTCCTCATTTGTCATATCAAAAAAGTAAGAATTTACGCATCTTGCGATGCCGTTGTGGGCTACCAGAAGATAAATCCTGTCATCTTTTGAAAGGTCATCCAGCAGGTTGTAGATGCGCTGGGCAAGTCGGAACATCGACTCACCGCCATCGTATGACTGTATGAAATTCCTCTTATCCTGCCGGAACACTTCTCCGTTACGCGGCGTTCCCTCGTACTTTCCGAAGTTCTGTTCAGTCAGCCTCTCATCCGCCCGGAGCGGCAGCCCCGTCATATCAGCTATATGCTTAGCCGTATCATAAGCCCTGGAAAGCGGAGAAGCTATAATCTCGTCGATAACAATCTCTCCACTGTCAATCCTCCCTTTGATCATCCTGCCGAGCTCCTCAGCCTGCTCATGCCCCTTCCCGGTAAGCCCGATATCCGTTGCCCCACAGATTTTGTTCGCAACATTCCAAAATGTCTCACCATGTCTGGTGAAGTAAATGCTTTTACCTTTCATTTCAACTCCATTTATTATTTATTCATACTTTGCCATTTCAAAGCCAGAATCAGATTTCTGATGCTTTGGTATCATTACTAATACCCTATTCTACCACTGCTCGTAATCACAAAGCAAACAACTACAAGTTTAATTTTATATAGCTTATGTGAGCTTCCATGATATGCTCCCATTCAGAGTCATATGTTTTGACAAACCTCTTTCTGAATGACATATCAAAGATCACGTCATGAAAAATAATCAGGACAAATAATGCGATGAATACCAAAAAAATAATAATATTGGAATAAGTTTAGGTTTTTTCATAGTCTTTCAAAAAATCGTAATAAATCTTATACAGCAAGATTTTTTTATTACCATCCTCATTTTTCTCTCATTTTATCTATCAATTCCCATCATTTTTATCTATTATTCACTGGTCTAAGTTCAATCCTTTTTACCGGAACAGTAATGCTGTCAACTCTTACAATTCCGACTACTTTCTGACGTTTACAAAGGCTTTATGTATTACGATATGTATGTGGATTTACAAAGAAAACTTAAGGGCGAGAAAGCCCACGACTTTAGTCGTGGGAGTATGTCAAAGTTGAATAAGGAAAATATCATCACGATGTTCTGCATATTCTGTCAGAGCCTCATCGAACCCACTATGGCTATATATTATATATCTGCTTCTTCTGTCAGCGTTATTCCAGACCACTTTTTCCGATTGCCTTAACAGTTTATCCAGGTCTCCCATCCCTTTAGGATTAACTGAATACTTACACTCGCCAAAAAGCACCTCTTTATTTTCACCTAACGCTACAATTTCAATCTCCCCTTCTTTTTTGTGCCACCATTTGCCTATTCTTGTTATCCCCATTTCCTCTTTAAATCTCTGGTAAGCATCTTCCCTGCAGACATCTTCATAAACAAAAGATGCGTGATTACTTTTCAATGACAGATTTATTTTTTCCAATACCCATTCTGTATCTCCTCTTTCTATATTTGCGCGATAAGGATATATAAATCTAAACCAGAAATATATATAATTATCACATATCCGGTACAGCCCGGATTTACTCTTTTCCGGGTTATCTTCTGTTACAGGAACATCCCTGGTCAGTATATCAAGGTCTATAAGTGTCTTCAGATAGCTTGAGATCTGCGTCTGTGGAAGTTCTACAGCTGCAGATATATCTCCGAGTTTTCTTTTCCCTAGAGCTATCGTCTTCAGTATTGTGAAATATCTTCCGACCTCATTGATCTCATTTCTCAAAAGAAATTCCGGTTCTTCATAAAGAAATGAGCCCGTATTAAGGATATTCTGTCTTATAAGCTCCTCTATTGATCCTTCTCCCTCAAACAACTCTATGTATTTAGGTACGCCACCTGTTACAGAATATCTTAGTATCAGGTCTTCTTGTGATATTCCGTCATAAAAATCTTTGTAATATGCAAACGGTATCTGTCTCATTTTTATCTGAGCCGTTCTTCTTCCGTATAAGGGGCTGCTATAATCCAGAACCTGTGATTGCATCATTCTTATCAATGAACCGCATATTATAAACATTATATTTTTCTTTGAAAGTGTATCGTCCCATATTTTCTGTAATATGGACGGAAACGCGGGGTTTGATTTTCCCAGATACTGAAACTCATCTATAACTATAATCAGTTTTTCTTCCTCTTTTGTACTATCAGCAATGAGCTCAAATATCGTATTCCAGTTATTTATATTTGCTTCTTTCAATAATTTGTTGCCTAATTCCTCTGCGACAACATCCTTAAAACTTCTGATGTTATTACTTTCTTCTTCTTCCGTAGCTAAAAAGTTTATACATCTCTTATCTTTACAGAATTCATTTATCAAAGTGGTTTTTCCCAGCCGACGTCTTCCATATATAACCACAAACGAACTGCCTTTTCTGTTATATTCATTAGTTAATGTCTGAAACTCATTTACTCTGTCTATGAACCGCTTCATTTACAATACCCTCCTTTTCAGATTATCATTTATTATATTTCAAATTATAATAATTGTAAATATAATATTTGGCAGTACAGAGGGAAGGTACTAAGGTTTCAAATGTTCGATATAATCGTACATTTAAACCACCATATTTGTATTCCTAAATATTTCAACGAAACCATTAACCTGCTACGTGCACTGGCGGACACAGGATCCATTAAAAAAAACAGAGTTAATCCTAAAAGGGATTTCTCTGGTTTTATCTTGTTATTTACTATTATGATGTTTCTTTACATCTTTAAGTTTTGTATCTCTGATACCGACAAATTCAGCAGCAGCTATGGCATTAAAAAAATCGGTTGCAACACAGTTATCGTATATATCGTCAAACTCACCGCACGCATTCTGTATTATTTCAAATTCATTCTCCGATAGCTTCGTGGCAAGTTCTTTTTCGATATATCTCTGTATAGCAGGAAACATTATTTCCGCAGCAATCTCAATAGTCAGGTAATGAAGCTCGTCCTCATAGGAGTTATAATGCCATCCCATACCACTTGTAAACGTCGCCACTTTATTACCGCTGTATTCATTCTGTAAAAAATCTGCTACGATCTGATTGAGGGATACATAGCCATCTTCTCTCAACTCCCCGTAATTGTCATAAGTGTTATAACTATCTACCTTCTTGTAATGTACGGGGATGGGATCGAGATACCCTCTTAGTTCTCTAACAATCTTCGCCTTGATAAATTCTTTGGACTGTTCAAAGCAACTATTTACATACTCTGCAATCTTATCTGTATTTTCTTCTACAAACTCTATATAGCGTGAATTATCCATCTGCTTTCACCTCTTCACATATCCGCACTAGCTCTTTTCCGGGCCGTCGATGCCGGATTCGTAATAGGCACGGAACTCCATGTTTATCTCCCGGATTTCTTTTTTGCCGTCTATATAGTCCTGGTACATCTCTATGAGTCCGGAAGCGCAGCCATCGCAGGAGCCGTTAATATCTCCTGTTCAGTATATTAATGACCTTGTTCTCTGACGAATCTTTCTGCCAGTTTTGTCAGATTACGAAATGCATTTTCATGTTTCATGTAATCGGCAGGATCATTGTAACTTACTATATCTGTCACTCCGTAATACTCATCTATTCCGTGTTTCAGGCACTCTCCGGCTCCGTCACCGATTCTTCCGGCAAATGCAACTATTCGCTTTGCCGGGTCTATACTTTTGACCGCCTTTGCAACTCCTATCGGTGCTTTGCCCATGGCGGTCTGGAAGTCGAGGCAGCCTTCGCCGGTGATTATTACATCGGCATTCTTTATCTTATCCTTAAGGCCGGTTTCGTTTATCACGATATCTATTCCGGATTTTAGTTCTGCGCTGAGATATGTTTTAAATGCGAATCCCAGTCCTCCGGCAGCGCCGGTTCCCGGACTGTCCTTTAATGCTGTACCTTCAGTTGATCGTCCAAGTAAATCTTCAGTCATATCTCCGTAACGGGAAAGCCACCGGTCCATCTGTTCTACAGAACCAGAATCCGCTCCTTTTTGAGGTGCAAATACTCTGCTGCATCCCCTGGCACCGCAGAGCGGATTATCGACGTCACATGCTACCATAATGGTGCAGTCTTTAAGTCGTGAGTCCATTCCTGATAAATCTATATTATGCAGGTTTTTAAGACCGATGGCACCCCGAGGCACTTCATTTCCATCATTGTCAAGAAAACGGATGCCAAGTGCTGACAGCATGCCAATGCCGCCATCATTTGTCGAAGTCCCACCGATTCCGATGATAAAGCTCCTGCAGCCTTTATTCAGCGCATCAGTTATCACCTCTCCGACTCCGTAGGTTGAAGTATAAAGAGGATTCCTCCCGGCCTCCGGTACGAGGTAGAGCCCACAGGCGCCTGCCACTTCAATGATAGCGCAGAGTCTGGCTTTTGCCACCTTACTTTCATTTGAAATACTAATCTCTGCAATTCCATATTCGCAGGAAATGCTGTTTCCGTAAGGATCGGTCACCACTGCGGATTGAAGATTTCCGTTCATCCCATAAGTCAGGGCATTCACCGTGCCTTCGCCGCCGTCTGCAAGAGGACTGACCACCACTTCAGCATCCGGATTAGCATTGAGAATTCCGGCTTTCACAGCATTTGCTGCATCAATCGAGGAAAGGCTGCCTTTGAAAGAGTCCATCGCTATCAGATAGTTTTTGGGAGAGATGGATTTGATCATCTTCAAGGACATATTTACCCCACTTTCTCACAAAATGCATTTATCTTATCTTCATTGGAACTATTCACTCTGGTTTTCGGGTCGATCAGGATCAGCTCTGCCGTAAAACTGTCTATCCCAATCTGTTCTTTCAATTTGGCAAATGCCTTCTCAGCTCCGTTCCCGCTCTGGCACGCAAAAGCTGCCAGCTTCTTTCCCTTCAGCTTTCTCTTATACTCTTCGACAAATGTCTTGATAGGCGGTGCCGGACGACTCGCCCATATAGGAAATCCCAGAATTATCACATCATACTTATCCGGATCAAACTCATAAGGCTTCAGACGGGGCATTTCCCCCATCACAGCACTCTTTCCTCCCCAGAGAAATTTCCTGGCGCCCTTATCAGGATATGCTTTGTCAGGCTCGATTCTGATTATATCCGCACCCAGCTTTTCAGCTATCTTTCCGGCCGTAAGTTCTGAATTTCCCAGCATTGAATAATATACTATAACTGTTTTCATCTGTTTATCCTTTCTGTCCTAACTTTTTCTTAGGAGCTTCTTAGATTTCGTGCACCACTTGAGATATGCTTCATATGTATCAATCCCAAATGTGACTGTAAGGTAATAATACAAATGATCTTCTTCATCTAAAATCTTCTCGAGATTAGATTTATATAATTTCAGAACATCAAGATCATGTCGGATACTTTCCTCAAACACTTCAATATTTCTGATTGTCACGCTCCTGTCTTCCACACCACCGAAATATAACTTTAGTAATGTTTCATACTTCAACTCATTACTGGCACTTTCCTTTTTCAGCCAGACCTTCAGAGCGTCCTCACCTTTTTTTGTCAAATGGTAAGCTATCTTTTCTCTGCCACCTGAGTTATCAGATTTCTTACGCTTTACCAGTCCCTGTTTCTCCATATCACTGAGTGCCGGATAAATGCTTCCGAAGCTTCCCTTCCAGAAGAAACTTATGCTACCGTCTATTGCCTTTTTGATATCATATCCTGTAAGGTCTTCGTGTGCCAGAAGTCCGAGTATGACCAAATCAATTTTCCTGTCTTTCGCCATGATACCCCTCCTGCTTCATATTTTAATCATATCGGTTTGATATATATCATTTTGATATATTATGGTCCGGCTTTTATTTTTTGTCAAGATGTTTTTTGATAACAAAAAGCCGTTACGGATCATTCTCAATCCATAACGGCTCTCTTGTTTACATTCCTGACTATAATCCAGACAATCCAGAATATTGCAAATACAACGGCATAAAAAGGATCAATCTATCCCTCAACAGGGATTCCGTTTACCGTGAGGTCATCTGTCAGCTCTATTACAAGGCACTTCTTACCATCGATCACTCTTGTATCTATTATATCTGTGTGCTTACTGCTGACACGGAGCACCATATTCTTATTTCTTACTTCGAAGTTTCTGACCGGCGCCACATTTTCCGCAAAAAGCTTTCTCTCAGTCACTCCCTCGGATTCAAAGCGTTCATCAAACTTCTTATCGAAAGTTTCCAGCTTTTCTCGGGACACACCGCTCTTTTCAAATACATTTCTCACTGTATCCTTATCAAAGAAAATGGTTTCTCCTGCATTCTCTGTCTTCTTGTTCTGCACGGTATCCTTCAGATTCTCCTGAATAGAGAGCACTGTCTCGAAGTTTCTCTCATCACCCAGCACTTCCGAAACGAACTCGGTAAAACCTTCCTTCTGCTGCTTCGGTGGAAGCGCTGTAGTCACATCAAGTACATTTTCAAGAAATGAATCCTGTAGCATATCCGACCTCTTACTTGAATAAAGCAGAGCGTTGTCATCAGAACTTCTTTCATTAAATGCAGGGAAGAGGAATCCGTCATACGGCAGTTCCACCGCAAAAATCTGTGGAAGTGTATGGATTTCTCCCAAAGCATCATCAAATCCAAGTCCCGGCTTCGTCAGCTTCATAGGACAAATGCTGCATAGTATATAGCTGTACACCTCGTCGGAGGCATCTTCCATCTCGATTCCGTCCGTCGTTACTCCCGGAACATCATAGGCCTGATGTATGAGAAGTATCAGATAATTACCTGTATACTCATAGGTCTCGATCACCTTGTCGTAAAACTGATCAAGAAGAGAATCATCTTTCAGTTCAGACTTCTTCAGACTGATAAGCATGTTCCTTCCATATTCAGTTTCATTTTCCGGATTCTTGAATTCCATATCCAGGAGATTCTTTCCCGGAGTCCCGGACAGAGTCTTTCTGAATATTTCCAGATATTTATGCATCTCTTCTTCGGGAAGGTTATAGAAGGGACCGCTGAAAGTCTTTACCTTCACTTTCTCGCCATCCACATAGCAACCTGCAAGACGGGTTATCCCGCAATCCTGTATTGTGTCGAATAATGATTTTATCTCGTTAATTTCTTTCTTGATCATGTTATTAATCCTTTTCCAGTTTAGTAGCCGGCGGAGCAGCTTACCTGCCATCCGGCATCCCGTTAGTATAACATATTATCTAACAAAATCATAATAACAAAAATGACATTTATACCAGAAGGAATTAGAAAGAAATCAATATATGCAGGATCAATAGGTAACTGTCAGTATGCCTTCTTATAAAGGTTCAATATATCTTCTCTGGATGTATGACGCGGATTCACTTTTATATTTCCACTTTTTATCGCATCATCAGTCATTGCTTCAAACTTATCAGACGTTACTCCAACACTCCTTAGATTTTCAGGAATACCAATCTTACTATTCATTGCTCTTATTTCTTCTACAAGCATATGCGGTGTAAATCCATCCTTTGAAATAGGATTTTGAGAGATACATCTGTATATGTCATAGTATTTATCAGGTTTAGTATTCTCGTTATATTCGACAACTGTGGGAAGTAATACAGCATTTGCAAGTCCGTGAGGGACATCAAAGAAAGCGCTTACCGGATGACTCATGGCATGAACATTTCCGAGTCGGGCATGTGAAAAAGCAACACCTGCGAATAGAGATCCCATCAGCATCGCTTCCGATGCATTTTTATCGCTACGGTCCTTAATATATACCAAAAGATTTTTTCCTATTAATTCCATTGCTCTGAATGCCATCATATCAGGAAAAGGTGATGCCGCCAACGACAGATATGCTTCAAGAGCGTGAACAAAAGCATCCACCCCACAAGAAGCCGCAACGCTCTCCGGGACAGTTGTAATAAGTTCAGGATCAAGTATTGCTGTTTTGGGGAGTAGATATTCACTTCCTACTGTAAGCTTATAATTCCTGCTGTGATCAGTTATTACCGAAAATGAAGTCACTTCTGAACCTGTGCCTGCTGTTGTAGGGATAGCAATCATCGGAATAACTTGTCCCGGCACTTTCCCAATGCCTTCATAATCAGTAATAACACCACCATAGGCCGCTAATACCGCAACAGCTTTAGCTGTATCCAGTGGAGAGCCCCCTCCAAAAGCTATTATAAAATCAGCCCTGCTTTTAATGAATTTCTCAGTAGCTTTATCTACTGTATCTGTACTTGGATTTCCTTCGGTATCCGTAAAGGAATCGCATGCTATTCCATTTTTTTCTAAAGCTTCTATACATTTATCAACCTTTCCTATTTTTTTTAGGTGGGGGCCGGATATAATAAATCCTTTATTACCGCCGATAGCCTTAGCGGCTTCTGAAAGCTTTTCCATAGCTCCCCATCCAAAAATAACATTCTGTGGTATTGAAAATGAAAATGTATCCATCAACAAATATTTCTCCTATTCTCGGGATTCCCCGATTCAATCCTCATACCAGGAATCTACACAACTAAACCAAAGCTTCAATTGATGCTTTTATGATTTCTACTGCATCATCACAGTCCTTCTCATCAATGATGAGTGGCGGAACCATACGTATAACATGGTCACCAATAGCTGTCAGCAGTAAATGTCTATGCAGGCACTCATGTTTTACATCTACGCTGTTTATATCCTCATCAAATTCCACGCCTACCAGAAGTCCCTGACCTCTTACCTCTTTTACGTGTGGAAGAGCCTTCAATCGTTCAGCAAAGTATCCTCCCATCTTTTTTGCATTTCCTGCAAGATCTCTGTCAAGAAGTTCATTTACCTGAGCGAGCGCTGCTGCACAGCTTACAGGATGCCCTCCGAATGTCGTTCCATGCGATCCGGCTGAAAATGCCTTTGCAACCTCCTCGTTAGCACAGATAGCACCTATAGGCATACCTCCACCTAATGCCTTCGCCATTGAAACTATGTCAGGTTTAATACCGTAATTCATGTAACTCATTATATTTCCGGTTCTACACCATCCGGTCTGAACCTCATCAATAAGAAGCAGCATATCATTTTCATCGCAGAACTTTCTGAGTCCGGTCATAAACTCATAGGTTGCGGGATGAACACCACCTTCACCCTGAACAGGTTCAATCATTATAGCTATAGTATTCTCAGTACACGCATCTTTAAAGGCCTGAAGGTCATTATAAGGTGCATAGGAAAAACCGTAGGTCATAGGACCAAATCCAACCTGGCATCCATTTCCGGGCTGACCTGTAGCTGACATTGCTCCAAAAGTTCTTCCGTGAAATCCCATCTTAGCAGTTACGATATGGTATCTGTTCGGACCATATTTCTCTATACCATATTTCCTGGCCATCTTTATCATAGCTTCATTTGCTTCTGTACCAGAATTCTGGAAGAATATCTTATCCATTCCAATCGTTGTACAAACCTTCTCTGCAAGCAGGGCCTGTGGAATAGTATATGGATAGTTAAATGTGTGCATCAATTCCCTGGTCTGTTCAACAACCGCTGCAACAACCTTTTCATTACAACTTCCGGCAGAATTAACTGCGATTCCGGCATAAAAATCCAGATATTTCTCACCCTTTTCATCATAGATATACTGATCCTTTGCTGTCTCTGCAAGAAAATCAAATCTCTCATATGTTTCAATCATATATTTATTTACTTTATCTTTAATATCCTGTGCTGTAAGGCCTGTATCTGATAACTTCATTTTCATCATCCTTCTTTCTTCCATATAATCAAACATCATTCACTGATAACAATATCTTCTTCACTTATAAATCCTTTGATCAGCAGATACTCTTCTATCAGTTTCACGCAGTCACTGATTCCAACCTTTTCACTGTTAAGTGTCATATCGTAGTTAACCGGATTGGTCCAGTAATTGCCGTGTGTATAATAAGCATAGTAATCCGCTCTATACTTATCTGTTTTCTTAATAGTTGCATGTGCAACCTCTTCCGTAACGCCAAGATTTTCCATAATTCTTTGGACGCAAAATGTTCTTGGCGCTTCTATATATATACTGACAACATTGTGTTTATCTCTCAGAACATAATCTGCGCATTTTCCAACTATCACGCAGGATTCCTGTTCTGCCAGATTACGAATAATATCACTCTGATATTCAAAAAGTTTATCATCAGATACAAACTTTTCATTTCTTGCCAGAAAATTTCTAGTCCTTGGAAGTCCCTTCATAAGATTAGCAAACCCACCATTGGTCCTTACTTTCTCATTTACTTCCTGAAATAACTTTTCATCCAATCCACTCATCTGGCTTGCAAGTGTAAGTATCCGGTTTTCGTAGCAATGTATCCCTAAATCCTTTGCCAGAATCGACGCTATCTCTTTTCCGCCCGAACCAAACCCTCTGGCAAATGTTACAACAAATCTTTTCATCCTATCCGCCTCCATATGCTTCGCATTTACCCTGCAAGATATCTGCTTAAGAATTCTCTTGTTCTTGGATTTTTCGGATTACTGAACAGTTCTGAAGGTGGTGCATCCTCAGCAACATATCCTCTATCCATGAAGATTGTTCTGGTTGAGACATCTCTTGCAAATGCCATCTCATGTGTAACGATTATCATAGTAAGCCCTGTAGTTGCCAGCTGTTTCATTACATTTAACACTTCTCCTACCATTTCTGGATCCAGTGCAGATGTGGGTTCATCAAATAGCAGAACCTCAGGATTCATGCATAGTGACCTGGCGATAGCAACCCTCTGCTTCTGTCCACCGGAAAGCTGCGAAGGTTTTGCATTAATATATGGCGCCATACCGACCTGCTTCAAATGAGTAATTGCTCTGTCAAAGGCTTCTGATTTTGATATATGAAGAACCTTTCTTGTACATATCATACAGTTCTGTAAAACCGTCATATTGTTGAACAGATTAAATGACTGGAAAACCATGCCTACCTTTGCACGGTAATCATTTATTTCACGCTGCACATCTCTAACTTCTTTGCCATGGTACATTACCTTTCCCGTAGTTTGACGTTCAAGTTTGTTAATACACCTGAGAAGTGTTGATTTTCCTGAACCGGATGACCCAACTATGCATATTATCTCTCCGGCACTAACCTCAATATCTATCTTTCGAAGCACCTCGTGATCACCAAATGATTTACTAAGATCACGTATAGATATAACCGTATCTCCCATAGTGCGCCTCCTTACTCATTGTCCAGATACTCGACAGCGAGAGCATAATCATCTTTTCCCTTCATCTTCTTCTCAATCAGACCAAAAATCTTATTAAATACAAAGCAAAGAACAAAGTAAATCACTGCGATTACAAGATAACTCTCAAAGTATTTATAATAATTACCACCTACAGTCTTGGCTGCCATAAACAGCTCCTGAACTGCAATAACATTTAGCACCGATGTCATCTTAAGGTTAGTAAGAAATGTATTTGCCATCTCAGGAATAATATTCTGAAAGGCCTGTGGAAGGACGATATAGAACATAGTCTTCATCGGTGACATGCCCATAGCCCAGGCGCCTTCCCGCTGGCCTAAATCTATGGAACCAATACCACCTCTTACTGTTTCTGCCATGTATGCTCCGGTATTCAGTACTGTTACCAGGATACCTGCAATAACCGGTGTAAGATTAATACCCGTCTGTCTGATTCCGTAATAAATGATCATAGCCTGAACGATCATCGGTGTATCACGAAAGATTTCCACATATACAGTTGAAATCAGTTTAATTATTCTTATGATTATTTTCTTTACAAACAGATCACCCTTATTAATTTTTAAATCCTGAATGATTCCTATAATGTATCCAAGCACGAATCCCAGAAGAGTACCTGTCACTGCAATATATAAGGTAAGCCAGGTACCTTCCAGAAACATGCCAAAATACTTTTTAGTCAGGAATATCATCCATTCAAATGAATTAGTCGGATCTGTAATTGACAAAAATCCGTATCCCATTTCCCATCCCAGCCTTTTCTATAAATAATCTACAATTCAGGAACTCTTATTTTGCTGCCGGCTGCTGTTCGATAACTGTGCTCATGAGTTCATCCATAGCTGCCTTATCATTCCAGCCGATTGCATCCATAGCGCCCTGCAGTTTATCTCTGAGTTCTGTATCATCCTTCTTAGTAGCGATGCATACATTTACCATCTCTTCATCACCCGTAAATGTATCATTCTCATCAAATGTGATTATAATCAAGTCATCATTTGTAAGTAGTGCTGACTTTGCAGTTGGAAGATCGATGATACATACATCTGCAACTCCGTTAGAAACTGCCATAAAGCATTCAGAAGTTGTCTCATAGTTGTTACCTGTTTCTGCACCTTCAATCTGATCAAGAAGTGGAATCCATCCTGTACCAAGCTGTGTTGTAAGCTTGCATCCGGTTCCATTCAGTTCTGAGAGGCCCTTTACATCTGCATAAGGTCCATCTTTCTTAACCACGATACAATTATCTCTATAATAATAGGGTTCGGTAAATGAATAAGACATTTCTCTTTCTGCTGTACGTCCCATACCGGCAATGATACAGTCATAATCACCGGCATCCATTGAAATACCAATTGATGACCACTCTACCTTATGAATCTCAAGTTCCATTCCCAGCTCATCTGCCAGTTTCTGTGCCACTGCCACATCATAACCATATGTGTAATAATCCGAGCCGTAAATCTTAACTGCCTTGCTTCCATCCGGGGTAGTTGCTTCGTCCTGTGTCCAGTTAAATGGAGGATATGCACATTCCATACCAACTCGTAAGATTCCTCCCTCAGCACCTGTATCAGTGCCTTCATCAGTTGCCTCAGTCACCTTTGATTCTGTAACCTTACCTTCTGCAGTCTCTGCCGAACCGCATCCACTGAACATTGTTAATGTCATAGCTGTTACCAGTGATAAAACTATCAAATTCCTTTTCTTCATAATTATTTCCTCCCTTACTCCATCCTGTAGATGGCTTATTGTTAATGCAAAAGGCGCCGGTTGAAACTTTTTGTTTCACCAGCGCCTTTGCATAGTCTGCATTTTAATCACATCGGCATGATTTTACAACGTACAATATGCACATTCTTGTTATACAATTTGCACAGTACCTTATATAAACATAAATCTTTTAACAAGTATACAATTAACCAGATCAAGGTATTCCATATAATCATTTAGTTCTGTTTCCAATAATTCTTCAATCTTATCCAGCCTGTTTAGAAGTGTATTCCTGTGTATAAATAAAGCTTCAGCAGTCCTTACTGTATTGAAACCATTCATATAATAAGAAAGCAGAGTCTCTTCAAGAAAAGCTCCATTTGCATTATCATATTTTTCCAGTTTATCAAGCTTCCCGTTACAATAATCCAGTATTTCTCTCTGATTGTCACCATGAAACATATATTTATATATCCCCATAGTACTTACACTTAAAACTTTCTTATGAGATGGGTTAGGCAGTTGATCTTTTTTAGGAATAAGACTTTTGGCTTCCTGGTAGCTCTGACCATATTTTCTTGGATCAGTATAAGCAGAACCAAGTATGCAGGTACTCTCAATTATGCCTTTAAAGGATGGATTATGGTCCAGTTTCCTTAATATTTTCTCTAACGCATGTTCGATTCCTTTATCAGGTCTTGCTTCAAATAGAAGGACGAATTTGTTGAGAAATCGCATGAACATCGGGTGTCCTTCCATCTTAAGCACTTCCCGATTCAGGCAGTTCGCATAGTACTCATATATATGTTCATCCTGTTCCAGATTCATCCCATATGTTCTATCAACTGCAATAATACCCACTCTGTAAGGTTTGTTGAAATCGACTCCGAACTGTCCGGATATCTTTTCAACATATCTATCATTTACATCATATCCAAACAGAAGATTATATAGAAAATCCCCGGTTCTCTTGTTAATAATATCTGTTTCTGTGATCAGATTGCCTATACTCTGAGATATGTCTACAAATGAAGCACCTTCCCATCTTACATAAAAAAGAGGGAGTTTTAGCTCATTTGCTTTATCAATAATACTCTTTGGTATTTCCTCTTTATCATCAATGACAGACAGTCCAAGTCCGGAAATACCAAGTTCCACCAGTTCATCTATGTCTCTCTCAACCTCAGTAAAATCAAAACGGACATAATCCACTACTATAAGAGCAAAATTCCCCTGGTTCATATGATCCTTATAGGGTTTTGTCTGTACAAGATAAACCCAAGACACCATCCTGTTTAGTCCGGCTTCACCTGCGACAAGATCAACACCATCCATGTTAAGATTTAATACATCCCTGCATGTAACCACAATATACTCCTTAAATCTTCCTTATAATCTAACAGGTTATGAGCAAATGCTCTCCTGCAATATCATTATATACTTCACATTTTTGATTCGAAACATCATATACATGAACTACGCCGTCCAGCACTTTCGAATAATCAAACTCATCTATAACATCCTTGGAATTCTCCAGTTTTTCAGGTGAATAATGTTTGGTTTTCTCCCCCTGGAAAATTGCAGTATACAGAATCTCTGCTTCAACAAGATCCTGAAAAATATGACTGCCATAGGAAAGCTCAGGATTGTATCCGGCTCGTGATTCTTCAGTCTCACATATGATGTCATAAGCACTTATATCTGCAAATGAAGTCGGAACCCCCAGTTCCGGAGAAGTTGTTCCTACTCTCCCTGGAACTATCAGCATCATATGCTTATCCATATCCCGATAATGCCAATTAATCTTTCCAATAAGCTTTGCAACAAGATCCTTTTCCTTGTAGGGCAGTTCGTAGTATTTTATCGGATCAACATATACAATTAAATCTAAAGTAGAAGTCTTAGAAATACCCATGGATGCGCCAAAACTTTCAAGCAGTATTCTTTCTTCCGGGATATCATCAGGAACTATACTTCCTGATTTTCCCTTTTGAACCTGAAGCGGTCTGCACTGCAACAGGTCTATGGAGTATTCTCCATTTTCCGAAATATTGATAGTAAATTCCGTATCTACCGGATATTCATACTCTTCCTGAATACATTGAAGCATCCTTCGCATTTGATCCATAAGCGGAGCATTTGCAACCAGCCCCTTACAGGAAATGAATTTAACCTCTCTACGCTGTCCCATCTCTCTAAGTCTTGACTCTGCTTCAGTATCATGTTCCAACAGAATCTTCTCAAGATACTTTGGTATATCCTGTTCCATTTTTTCATATGACAACTTCTCCAGGTGCCGATCTGTCATGTTGATCACTTCAGCTTTTCCCTGAGAAAACCTGTGTTTATCCGCTGACGAAGAATATGATGATTTTTCAGGTTTATCAAGATTAACTATTCTTGGATAAGAGCCCTCAGTTCTATCTACAGCAGATGTTCCCAGCCCCATAACAAGTCTAAGCATCCCCGCCGTAGGATCCGTATCCTTCATAATTCTATACGGGCTATATGAGTATCCCACACCGGCTGCACAAGGCATATAACACGATCCATAATAGGAACCGGATACTCGCTGAATCAAAAGAGCCATCTGCTCATCTCTTCCGGCAAGGCCACGCCGCTTCCTGTAATCCAGTGCCGAAAGACTCATACTGCTTGCATATACAACTTTTATAGCATGCTCAAACTCAGTCAGCCTTTCATCAAGGCTGCCTCTATTGGCACAGAATACAGATTCATATTTTCCGGCAAATGCATTTCCAAAACCATCCTCAAGAATACTGCTGGAACGGATTATATAAGGATCCTGGCCATAGTACTCTATAATTCTGACAAACTGCTCTCTCATCGCATCGGAGAATCTGCCTTCCATAAGTTTGGCTGCAAACTCCCTGGCCAAGGCAAAGTAGCCTTCGTCAGTTCTCTGCTTTATCCTTATATCCCACAGATTATTGTCTACAATATATGTATAATACATATCTGAACCCACATAAAAAGAATCATGAGGTTCAAGTACATCACTTATATCCGGCTCCTTATTCCTGATGATTGCCCTGGCAAGAAGCATTCCGCATGACTTACCTCCTATCATACCGGTTCCTATCATGTGATCCCTTACGGTAAAATAATCTTCAGCCGTGAAATGTTTCTTTACCATCTCCCTCATTTTTTTATCTCGAGTCATCATGATGTTACACATCCTACTACACTCTTCGGAGATATCGATGCCATTTTCACCAAGGGACTTGGCACGATTGAAAAATCTGTCCCATGAATCAGAATACTGCTCCTCCGAGGAACGCTGCGCCTTGCCTAAAGCCTGATAAAATCTACTGGACTTGACACCATCCAGAATAGGCCTGAATGCACCTGTTTCAGGTTCATATGTATGAGGCAGGAACATAGTATCAGAGTTTCTGTTCCATACCTTTTCAGGCCGTACATAAATATTTTTCTTATCTGAGTAGACATCAAAAAAGAGTTGTGTAGTATCAAGTATTTTATTAATTGCCTGAACTGAATGTTTACCTCTTATTATCGGGAAAAAGGCAACTGTATCCAGTATAAACAGAAATGGACAAGTGACACGGAAGAAATTGCCCATCATAAGATCCGTTGCCCAGGCCGCCTGAAGTTCGGACAGGCAGTCAAAAACATAAAAAGCATCTCTCCCCGCTTTCTCTATCTCATTATGAATATCTACCGTAAAGGTCTCAAATCGATGTGATAAAGGCACATCAATCCGTTTAATATGTGGATTTTCTTCGAGTAAAGGTTCATGACTTGCAAACCTGAAATAGATGATATTTCTTTTATCATCTATTGCCTGCTTAATATATGGCTCCATAAAGAGCTTAAACTCCGAGAGATCAGATACCCTCCAAACAACATTATCCCCCAGTCTAATGCTATCAAGAGCAGTATCCATTTCCGGTATACCACTTTTAATTCTGTCAAACGCTGCCATAGTAACCTCCTTCAATATCAAAAACTATAATGAATTGCCTATTCTATCATCCTGAAACCTGGATAAATGCTCAAAAGGAAGAATCTGTCTTCCTCTGAAAAGTCCACATCCATCATTGATCAGCTGATTATTATATGCCATAAACATATTTACATTAACCGATGACAGATCAAGTTTCTGAAGCCTGATCAGTCTCTCATATGCTTCGTCAAAGATTTTACATTCACCTTCCGGAATCATATCTCTCTTAGCACGATTTTCCTCCTGTTGTTTTTCATATCCTATATGATTTGCTCTTCCTATCTCCGCAAGATCATCCATATCCTTGGTTCTAAGCTGTAGCTCCGTATAGCATCTTGCAAAATTATCATAGAATGTTATATGAAGAGATCTATATCCCGATGTACGTGGAGTCTGAACATAATCTCTATAATATGGCTGAATATTCTCAGAAAGATATCCGGAAACATTTCTATCAGGAAGACCTGATGATTCAGCAGTAAAGCCTCTTTCTTCGAGAAACTCCGGGATTACATTTGCTATCTCATAAAGAAGCTTAAGTTCCTGTTCTTCACGATCATCCTGTTCAGACAAATGACATTGAGGAAGTGAAATAACTATTCTATACGCAATCAAATCCCTGAAACAATTGAGATTATTTTTAATCTCTGTTTCATTCGGATACTTTCCGTTCGCTATATAATAATCATGAATATATTCCAGTATATAGCCATTGAACTTTTCCTCAGCACGTATAAGTGATTTAATTCTCCCCTTAAATGTAAATGCCAGAAATGGATATTTTTTTGCCATATACATATAGAACTCATTTATCCTCTGAGACTGTGAGGTAAGAAATTCTGTATGTTCAAGAATCTCAATGATCTGAATTAAAAAATTGCTGTGTGCCATATCTATTGAATTATGTTGTTTTATCGCTTCATTTTTTAAATCTGCAGAATACTGAAGCAATATCTTCAGAACAGTATCTCCGGAAAATAAATAATCGTTTAATTTAATCATATTTACCTCATTATTACTTGTATTTTTAACCATGACTTAATTGAAGTTAACAGAAATCAATGAAAAAAAGGCGCTCCATCTTTTACGATGAAACGCCTTTGTTTCTATTAGTAAATCTATCATAATATTAAAATTTGTCAACATCAATGTTGGCACCGGGGACTGTCCCCATTATCCCATCACATATTTAGTTCTACAATTCGCTGCATATATGATTTCTTTTTGTTGTCCGGCAGAACCATAAACTGATAGCTGAACAGTTTCAGAAGTATCTCTTCGGCAGTGTTCCTGCCAAGATTTCTTATTCTGAGCAGCTGCCTCTTGCTTGACTCATCTTCCTTGGTAGATACTCCATATACCAGATCATGAATCGTATTGAATCCATTTCTCTTAAGGCAGTTAAATGCCCGGGGCTTGAGATCAAGCACTTCAACATCCTGCCTCATCTGCTCCTTGCTAAACATTACCTGAAAATGAAAATTCTTTCTACTCTTCAGAAGTATTTCAAATATACTTGTTTCTTCCAGATATTTATCCATCTCTCTTACTACGTTCTCGTTCAGTTCTGTCATAGTCGACACCTCCAAATGTATCCTTTACAATCTCCTTCACGGCATGACACTCAATCTTCTTAATCATACCGTCAAAGGTCTTCCTTACCATTTTTGTGAGATACTTAAGTTCAGATACATCAGGTGCAACAGCAGTTGCATGTATTCGGTTTGTTCCCGTCATGAGATATAACTCGGTCACATAGCCTGTTCTGTTAAGATACTCCAGAAGATCCTCGTAATCAGCATCAAACGTGGTGATCTCCATCAGCATCTTTACATTTTCCTTTCGATAAAGAACTGCCATATATCCTTTGATAATGCCTTCTTCTTCCAGTTTCTTTACTCTTTTCTGCACAGCAACACGGGATATTCCCAGTTCCTTACCTATGTCGGTGAAGCTCATGCGGCCATCGCGCCTCAGCAACCTGAGTATTTCCTTATTAGTTTCATCCATAAGCACCTCTCCTGATCAGCGTCGACTCTGATGAAATGATTATAATTCCACCCGGTTCTAAAAATCAATAGCCGAGGTTACGAATCGTAACCTCGGCTATTTTCTATATCGTTCATCGTATACTTCAATCGCGGTTAATTAATGTGTTATTTCTTACAACAGTACAGCTAATCCCAGAAACATAAATGCATTTGCAATATTTCCCTTAGCCGGAATCTTTGTAGGCGCCAGTATCAAAAAAGCGGGGAGTGTATTGAATACGCATGCCCATCCTGGAAGAACTGTTTTACCTGTTACAACCATGACAAACAGCAAGATATCAAAAACCAGGAGTCCTGCATACGCTATTGCTGCAGGAGATGTTCTCTTAAAGAAATCCATGATCACGTTAAGCGCATCATCTGTCAATTTATACAGAAGTCCCTGCCTTTAACAGCTGTAAACTCATAGTCCATTCCTCACTTAGTCGTTATATAATGCATTCTTTCAAATCATGCTTACGGTTTTTGATTTAATACGCGTTCAAGCGCCACCCAGCCCAAATATTTCGGATGATCTCCGGTCAGTGCTGTCAGCTTTTCGATTGCCAGATAGTCATCGATTCGGACTATATCCCACGCATGGATCACTCGGCCATTCCCTAGACTAATGCCGCAGTGTCCCCAGTTGACTGGGCCATTTCCGCTAGGACACAGGCAATCATAGAATACGAAAGCGCCTCGTTCCGGAATTCCACACCGCAGTGCGTCCTTATACATCTCACAGGATTCCTTCGCGGAATCTCCACCATATATTTCGATATGATTGCTGATTTCAAGTGCATCCTCTATAAACGCAAGGCACCAGCCTGCATATTCTGTGCTGCCAAGTTTGCTTTCAGCAAAGCGAATCATATTATCAGTCAGTTTCTCCATCCTCATGTCTGATCATCCCCCATAGCCCATACGGGTCGCGCCTTAGTTCATTTTCATATAACGAAACCACAGACCATAATCAGCAAAGCTCCTTTCCGGTTTTCTCTCCTCCAGTTTTAGTAAAACAGTTTTATAACACATATTCCATCTGTACATCAAATGGCTCCTCATCTGCAATCCAGGGTATTATCTCCTCAGCATGCACACATCCCAATGCCTTATACGCAGCCTGAGATTCTTTTGATGAATGAGCGGAAATGTATAGCTTTTTTGCACCATGTTCCTTTGCCGCCCCCGCTGCTTTCTCAAAAAGCTTTCTTCCAACTCCCATACCCCTGAATGGTTCTGATACCTGAAATGCAACAAGCTGGACATACTGTCCTTTTGTTCCTAACCTTTTTGTACCAACTGTGATATATCCTATCAAATCCGTCTCTTCAAATGCCCCATAATCTATCATGTCCCCATATAGATTATTTGCTATTGCTGACGCTTCCTCTCTGCACTTATCAAGACTCCATTCTTCTACAAACGAAATAGGCAGAAGAAGCCAATTTCCATCCACATTTCTCCAACACTCTGTGACAACCTGATGCCTGATAAAGTTATCCAGTGAATGGGAAGTGAAGTTATCTTCAGTTAGTCTCTCTATTCTTATTTCCATCCCTCAATGTCCCCTATGCTTTTCTCTTTTCTTAATTTTCTTCAATTCAAATATTCGCTGGCTCTCCGCTTCCCTTTGTTCACGGCTTCTGACTTTCTGTTCCTGCTTATTCTGTTCTTGTTGTAATTTGAGTGCCTGCTGCGATTTAGTGCCTATGCCCGTCTCCAATGTCTGTTTTTTCGCATCACGCTGTTCCCTCTTTGGATTTTTTCTGGTATCCTTAACAACTGTTTCAATTTCAGGGCTGAACTGCAGTTTATAATAATTCCTGTTGATAAACTCCAAAACATCATAATCCTTCGGCTCTGCGCCAAATGTCACCTTCGCAGCGGACAGCTTTCCGCAGCTCACTCTCTCAAAAACCCCTACCCAGAACGGATCTTCAAAAAACACCGTCAGTTTGCTGCTTACTCTTTCTAATTGCTCCTCCATACTGCATACCACTTCCAATTATCCCTAACAGACAGATGTTAACGTTTCCATATGTGCAGATACAGATCAATCCAATAATGACCAGATAAATCTCACAAACAAATGACTGCCAGTAATCCATATGCTGCAAGTCCCAAACTTGCCGCACAGCAGCTTGGTGCATCAATGAAGATATCCAGTTTCGTTGCCCGGAAAATCAATCCTATAAGCTGAAATACAACCGGATTAAGTATTACGCACCATAAAGGAGCCTGAATAAATCCTCCGATTATCAAACCCATAACCGCCATTGCGGGAATGATAACCAGCATTGAATAAAGTGTGAAGAAAGGCACATATATTTGTCTAAAAACAGACTGGATCACATCCACAGCAAGATCCTGCCCGGCTTTTCCAATGATTTTCCCGTATATTGTTGGCTGCAGACATAGGAAAGTATGAATCATAAAGCCACCCATAGCACCGATTAGGAAAATGACAGAGAGCCAGGTTGCCATCATAGGATGTTCATTGTATAAAGCCATCATAAGTGCAATAAAACCGCATGAGTACATTGGAACCGCGAGCATTGCAATTATGTCTGACCATACAAACCTCCAATGAGCCATTCTCTCCCACTCACTGTCGATTATGCCCATTTTCCCAAGTTTCCTGTTTTGTGGTCCTTTAAGATCCAGCAGCAGATCCGCCACAGCACATAATAAACCACCAATGATACCTATAATTCCAAGTATAATAATCATTTTTCCACCAAACCTATTTTTTATTGGAAGAACAATCTTCCAAAAAATAAAAATATTAACTAAATCACCTGTCAAATACGCTGCTTCCCATCATCTTTCTTGCCAGACATAGCATAGCAATTATCATCACATATACTGCTGACAGGATTACATAGAACCATATATCCACTTGCAAAAAACAATACAAGAAATTAAAGCAAAAATGTATGACGATGCCGTAGATCAGATTGTCATTCTTCTCCATAAAAAAGTTCATGATAAAACAAAGCCCCGTCATGACAACAACATTAGATACGACATATGGGATCATCTGAATTCCCATAAAATCCGAATCAACAAACCAAAGTACCGTGTGCCAGAATGCCCATATTACTCCCTGTATTACCGATGCCTTAAAAAAACTGTATTTTCCGTTTAGATATGGTCTTAAATATCCGCGCCACCCGGATTCTTCTCCGGTCGGACCAGTGGTAACCGAAAATAAAAATGATGCCCAAAAAGGATATGTCCCCATACTCCAATAAGATTCAAATCCTTTCCCTTGGATCAATCCCAGAACAAGCACTGTAAATACAGTTGCAAAAACCGTGATAATTGCAGATGCTCCTAGTGAAAAGAAGGAAATCTTTCCTCCGAATGCTCTTTTATAGAAATCCTTAACGGTCTCTTCCGGGCAGAAAAACTTAAATCCTACAAGGAGAACGATTGTCGGTGCCCATGCGCATACATTTGATAAAATACGCATCACAACGGGCGGACAGTGAAATACCATACTTGCCGTCCCACAGATCCCCAAAACCATAAACCAGAACACAAGATAACTTAAAACTACATACTTCTTTATCTTCGTTTCCATTTTTGCCTTCCTCACACGATACCTTACATATTCTATCTTCATTCACTCCCAGCTATTTCGAGCCTGTCCCGTGCATCAGGATTGTTTCCGATAATTGCTCCAACCTTTTCGCAATACTTCATTTCCGGACAGCCGCCGCAGGTTTCCATCTGTTTTTCTCTTGCGCACTGCCTGATCGGACATAGCATATCGCAATACGGTGTCTTAACTCCCGGAATCCGACAGCCTGAGCAGTTGATCATCTCCGGCGTGATCTCCACTCCATTAAGCTCTGACCATTCTTTCGACACCTTTATCCGCAGTTCATTGTCGTTATTAACCGTTGCCAGACGAGCTTCACAGGTCTCACAGTCTAGCCCGCAATATGCAATATAATCATCCATAACCAAAGCCTCCTGCCTATATTTCATTGGCGTAAAGCGTATTCCATTGACTGTCTTTTCCTTGTCAGTAGGCACGAAACCAATCGCCTTATAAAACGGTAAGCCATATGGTGAAGCATTCAGCGTGATCGTTTTACCGGAATAACTTTTAAGCAGATAGTGGAACATTCCTGTTCCAATACCCTTCCTGTGGTAGTCTCCGTCAACAAAGAAGAAGCAGATATGATTCTTATCTGGTCTGATGCCGATTGTTCCGATCAGCTTCTCTCCGTCAAACGCTCCGTAATACTCTATCCCGGCCAGATATTCTTCATCATGAAGACATTTTCGGAACTCTTCCGTCCCCTCCGGGATATAATCCGGTGATTCATATTCTGAAAAAACTCTCCATGCCAGTTCCAGTGCAGATTGTCTTTCATCTTCCGACAATCTGTTTATCGTATAATTGTTTTTTTCATCTCTGCCCTGCATTTTTTGCCTCGCCTGACGGCTCCGAGTTTTCGTTTGCAAAATGTCAGCTCATGCCCTAAAGAATAGCTTCGCATCGCAGGCACGACCGCCACTTTGCTCACTTTTTCATGTATGTATCGCAGAAATGCTGAAGATGCCTTTCGATGCACTCCAGACATTCTTCTTCACACTGTGGCTGTCTGTCTGACTTTGCAATCTGCAGAACAGCCGGTGCTGTAAGTTCTACCGCAAGCAACTCCGGATCATCATTTCT
>JAFUVQ010000043.1 GCA_017477505.1 Eubacterium sp. | reverse complement strand
TGATGCTATTCTTACTCCATATCTGCTGTCATCTATTTCATCATAATGGACAAATTTTCCTGTCTGCTCATAGTTACCTTCATTGCCTGCATTCGGACCACAGAAATGATAATAAATATGCTTTACAAGAATTCTTGCATCAGATGTAGGCAGATCTGCCTCGTTATTATACTGACTTCCCGAATTTACCCATTCATTCTTTACGGTCTCACCTTTAACCCATCCTGCTCCGGGCGAATCCTTCTGAACTTTTTCGTAGGTATTCTTATACTGAATGATGTAGTCTTCTGAAGTGATTTCTTCAGAGAGATACTTGCAGTGAAAATAACCATCTTCATCAGGAATAGGGGTATCACTGACAATGATATTGTTCAACGAATAATTTACATAGTTTCCAGCAGGATCATATGCGTAAATATGAGTTCTATACTGTCCAAGTTCGTTATTATGATCAGAGGTTTTTACCTTAAACTGATACATATTGTTACCAAGACTGGTTGCCTTGACAGCTGTAGAGTTTTGCCAATCTTTAACTATATCATCCTGATCATTCTTAGTTGTCCATGTAGGACACTGGACCCTATCAATTTTGTTATTATCGGTTGCTTTAAACTTAACAGTATACCCAGTTTCACTTTTATCTATTATTTCAACATCAGATATTACTGGCTTCTCTGTATCACCCTTCACTATAATCGTTCGGTTTCCTATCTCAGGATTGTGAAGATATCCCCCTCCATTTCCTCCGTTTTTATCAATATTAATCGCATATACATAAAACGAGTGTGAACCAGTAATATTTGTAGGAACGCTAAACTCGTAGCCATGATTTTTACCCGTTCCATATTTATCGTTCACATCCGTTCTTTCTTTATTTGCCGTTCCACTTGAAAACATTCTTCCAGTTCCAGCAGGTCCATCTATATATACATGAATAGAAATCGCTTTGGATGTATTGTCTAAATCAAAAGCCCATCCTCTAAATGTTACTTCTCCATTATCAGATGATATTGTATCTACTGTTCCCCATGGGTGGTTATCATTCTCCCATTGCGGTCTTATATATCCCCAATAAGGATTTGTAAACCCATTATATCTGTATGTTTCCCTAGTTATCATCCCATTATTACCAAAATTTTGATGATATGTTGAATATTCAGATTCATAAATAGCTACGTGACCAGCCGAATTACTTTCACTCGCTCCGTAAACAAGAATATCACCTCTTTGTGGCGCTCCTCCCTGTACTCTGGTCCAACCACTTGGCAAACTATTCCATGAATAATCCTTGCCATCTCCTAACACTGGAGATGCACCAAGATATTGATAATATGCCTTAATAAAATCAACACACTGATTATACGGGTAACCATCTACATCTATGGACTGTCCAACCTTAGATTTGCACCAGTCAATAGCTTGGTCAACAGTTTTTGTAGCTGGATTTCCTAGCAAATCTGTCTCATCATCCTTATCAACAATGTCATCTGCATATGCACCATCAGCAGCATATGCATCCTTATTCCAAGAAAATCTCGTTCCCGGAATACCTTGCAATACTGATATCATCAGCACTACAACCATTACTAAAGAAACTAACCTTTTCTTTTTCATTGATCTCTCCCCTCTCCTTTAGTTGTATTGTATTTTAAAGTAGTAGTCTCTCCCTACTCTTTATTCTTCTTCAACTACTCTCAATAATCAAAAGTGCGACTGCTATCACTATACATATCACAAGTACAATCGCTACCGTTATAAGTATCATCATTCCAGTATTTGATTTTTTCTCCACAGGAGTAAACCCGACCCCCTATTATTATCGGGAGTCGGCTTAAACTGGCTATATTACCGATTCATTCTTCCCCCTTCTTTTCCATCACCATAGCATAATAATCCTCACTTCCATCATGTGAATAACCAGTCCACTCAATCTTATTCACATATTCATTGCCGGTAAATGGTGCATACCAGGCACGAAGTACTTCTTTATCGTAGTTGATTCTTTCTACTATCCATTCAATATTCCAGTTATGTCTGCTTTTCGATATTTTCTCAGAGAGCATCTTCACGCTGTCAATGTCTTTTTCGTCAAAAACAACGTAACATTTATAGTAGTCCCAATTTACGGACGACAAGTGTTTCATGAGAATTTCCTCATTTCCATCTCTGAAATCACACCAAATATCACCTGTAGTACTCATATTATCGGAGCCCATATTATAATTCTCTCTGTCAAGAATATTATATTCATCTGAAAACCACCAATTCTTTATGATTTCTTCCAGATTTTCTCCTTCAAATGTATTTACTTTAATCTTTTCTACTTTGCTCTGTTTTCCCTTCGTGTCCGCTTTGGAATACGCCGGCTTACCTACACTTTCTCTTTCAAAAAACTCTCTGACTTTTTCCTCTGACAGTCTTATATCTTCAGGCTTTATATCAATAGACCACGCAGCTTCACATAAATACCTGATAATCTTTTCATGACTGTAATCTAAAACTATATTATCGGGAACTGTAATATCCTTTGATGCCGCGCACGGAAACATCCAGCTTCCATTTCCATAATCATCTTCATATATATGAATGTTAAAGTCTTCCTCTCTGCTGCTTAGATAAACAGACAGGCCATGAATCCCTTCTGTATAAAGATAAAATCCCTTTTCTTTATTCTTTATGTCATCAGATATCTCTTTAGATACCGTAGTTGGTCTCTTATTCATTTCTACAGCCCGATACTTCATTAGAACTGCAAAACGCACCATTAATTCTTCTAATTCTTTTCGCTGTTTGTCAGATTCTACGTCTCTCTCATACCTACGCGGATAGTTAATATAAGGATTTCTGTTTCTGTTATCCGTTTCCGTACTTGCCCAGTCACTCTTTACTCCCGGTCCGGCAAATTCTGCCCCTGAGTCAGAAAGCCATTTCCTTAAACCGGAAGAATCCAGTGTTGAGTTATAGCAAGCCCCATGGAATTTGTCTATAAAATCCTCCATTTGTATATTTTTTAATTCTTTCCGTGTATATTCATACCCTTCTGCGAGATCAGATGACATCTTATCCACCGGTCTATGAGAAACGCTTATACTGCCATCTTTATGAAAATAATATTCATAATAGTAGTCAAAATAACTGGATGTTACCGTCCGGTTTTCACTATCTATATAGCATTTAAAAGCATATTCCCGTCTGAAAAATTCACCGATTTTTTGCTCACCAAGCTTTATATCTGTCACTTTAAGATTATCAACCCAGGTTTTTCTTTTTAATTGCCAGATAAGCTCTTTATGACTGTAATTCATAACCAGACTATGAGGTATAACTATATCCTTCTCGACTTTTTCAGGATAAAGTAATCTGCTTCGCCCCTCATTTTCATCGTAAACATGCAGATAAAAATCATCCATCCTGCTTCTTATGCCGATAGCGAGCCCATGCTCACCTTCAGAATAAATATAAAAGCCTACAGGCTTATACTCGTCATTGACTATAGCTTCAACGCGTTCTCTGTCGGGCACTTCTCCTATTTCCGGCCGTCCTTTTTTACCGGTCTTTACCTCTGGCGGCTTTTCATGATTCTCACTCTTTTTCTGCCCACATTTACAGATAAATACATGCTCCGAATTATGATTTTTACATTTTAAACAGATCCAGCCTTTATCATCTTTTGCTTCTTCTGCCGTCGGATCATCAGTCCTCATCGAGGTACTACCTGCTTCAGCAGGCATCTCTCTCCTCGGCGCCTCTGCCGGTTTCTTATGAAAGCTTATGATAATGATATAAGCTACAACTCCCAGAAGAATCAGATACGCGAGCCATAAGACAGGATTATGATTAACCAAAGTTGCCATTCCAAATACAAACGCAAAAAGCGAGCATCTGTGCAGGAAGAATTTAGCTGCACCGGACACCTCAAAACGGTAATCCTTACTGGCAAAAAAAGCGACGAGAAGCATAAGCACTACAAAGACTATTGCAATCGCTATAGACATTTTTTCCTCTACCAACTTGAAAAGATATTTTCGATTTTCAGACAAGTAGAAGTATAGCATTATATGGTGGTAATTTCCACCATATAATGTTATACTATCGACGTCAACTTACGGAATACGAGTTTCAAAACGGAGGTACTTTATTATGCTGTTCATTTACTACAAAGATACTTTTCTGGGCTCACTTTTTAGTGTAGGCGGTATTATTGTAATTTTGTTGGGAATCATGTATTACAGAAGTAGCAGTGATGCTAAGGTATCAGATTTAATCATTGCTATAGCAGTGGGTGCTGTTTTAATGATTATTGGATATCTGATTCACAGACTGAAGATGAAGATAACATCAAAGAAACAGGCAAAGGAAAAGGAGAATAAACGGGAGGGTTAGTACTTTATGAATCAAAACAGTTTAAGAGACCAAGAATCTCCAATGTATAAAAACCCATCAAATATCAGTGACAATAATGGTGGTAACAGAAACCGCAATAGTGGCGGTATGAGTGGATTCGAAAAAGTTGCTCTTATCATACTTCTGGTTCTCCTGGGTATGGGTTTCGTTGGAAGAATCATTATGTTTTTTAACAGTTCAGGCAAGAAGGAACCGGAAACAACAGCCATTGACAAGATCAAGGAAGATATGACCAACTTCGCTACCGAGGATTTCATAAAACCGGCAGAGAAAAGCATGCCCTCTCCAGGTGGTTCAGAGGACGATGAAAACTATTTTGAGGCTTCCCACGAGATTATAAATGAAAAGCTTGATGACATCTCACTTACCAGAGACGGACAACCGGACTTCGAAGGAATAGTTTATGGCATTTCTGATTATTCATTCTATGTACCCAAGGAATTTGGAGATGAACCTACCCGGGGCTCCGGTACAGCAAGCTTTTACGCTGAGACAGGTGCGAATGTTTCATGTATAACAATAACAGTTGAGGACAATACATTTACTGACGCAGAATATAATAACCTTGATCCGAGCTGGACAGAAACAGAGAAGAGCTTCAAAGAAATATACACAAATATGGGTTTTGAAAATGTAAATGTATCAAACAGAAAAAACCTTGAAATTGCTGATTATCATGGCTGTTCACTTGACATTACATTTGAATCAGAGGGACAGCACGTTAATGGAAAAGCATACATTTTTATAGATATAGACAAGCATAAATCAATTCTGTATATGCTTCAGCAGACGGACGGAGTAAGTAAGGATTATATGCCAGACTTTGAGTTTGCTGCAGAACGTACATATAAACGCTAGTAAAAAAACGGAGGGCATTAGAAGCATGAGAAAAAACACCTGTAAGAAAATCTATATTACATTGGCTACGGCGATGATGCTCGGTGTGATTGCCGGATGCAGCAATCCGATTTCACAACAGGGTAATACAACTGAAGCAACAACGATTTCACAAAATAACGACAATAAAACTGAAGTGACAGACTCCACCGAAGAGGTTGAAACTACCGAGATTACAACCGAGGCAACCACCGCAAAAGAAGAAAATGATACAGTTGAACCTACGATTGTGGAAAGTGAGAACAATCCCGATGCAAATAGTGAAGCAATGGCTGCAATTAAAGAAATCTGGGATAAGGCGGTTGAGTATGTGAAAAATGAGGATGAAGAAGGCTTTTACTCCAATTTGTTTGTAAATGGAGAAAAAGGTGAATGGGATGATGATTTTAAGAGTATAAGGAATTTCCTTAATGATTACTTTATGACTGATGAAAATCCGCGGATTGAATTTCAAGAGATTTTTGAATCAGGTAATTATTATCTGATGGTTGTAAAGGGTTATTCAAAGAGTCAATATGAATATAAGACTATTCCTATTACTTGCATCGACGGAAAATGGCTGATTGACAGAACCAGTGAAAGCTATAAGAAAAAAGACGAAAAAATGTACAGCTATGTTCCTGAGGGTTATATTGAGGCAAAAGATTCCGGTAGAAATGTATATATAAATGATTGGACTCTTGTGTGGATGAATACATCTATATATGTTCCGGGACAGTTTAGAACACCGATTTCTCTTATGTGGCAGAATGCTGATGGTTCCGTGGATGTTCTCATGAATGTACAGAACGGTAAGGATGAAGATAAGCAGGTTACTAAGTGGCGTATGTTTGTTAGTTCAGATAACAACGAAAAAATATTTGATATTAATTATGATGGAGACGGAACCGTTATTCCTCCGAAAACAGCTAAGAATATGTTAGTTCATATCAAAAAGGAGGATGTTAAGACTGGTATGGCTGAATGGAATGTTGATTTTCTAAGCATCTCAAATAGTTATAGATAATGATGTAACAAGAGATAAAACGATAGACTCTCCTTAATCCAGTCCCAACTCGACGCTTGATAAACACATATCCTAACCAACAAAAATCAGCACCGTAGCAATGATGATACATATTACAAGCACAATTGCCGCTGTAATAAGAATCATCATTCCGGTGCTTATTTTACTGCTGTTATATTCAGTGAATCGAGGCTCATCCATCTCTTTAGGCTTATCAAAAATAGACATTTTTACTCCTTGACTCTTTACGAATAAGACTCATATGAGACTTATTTTGCCGATAACAAAACACATGGGTTGGGGTGGTGTTTTCCACCATATCATTTGAAACAAATATCCTCTAAACTTAATCCACACAGATATTATGTATGCCTAACCGGATATAGTATTTTATGACAGAGGATTTTGCGTATGATATCTTACAAGCCTTTGTGGAAAACCATGGATAACAAAAAAATCACTCAGTACAAGCTCCTTCAGATGGGCTTGGATAAGCATACTCTGCAAAAACTACGCGATAACAAAAGCATCACCATGAATACTCTTGAGTTTCTCTGCTCTGCTTTGAAATGCACGCCGAATGAAGTAATTGAATTTATCGAATGACTTAAAAGGTGACCTTATTATAATCCCATTTGATTCCAATCTGTTTTTTTGTTTCTTTTATGGTCTTTCTTTCCTGTTTATTTTCTATATCACCAATATGAGCATTTGGGCACCATCTGAGAAAGTCATTTGCTAGACAATCTCCCCTTTGGGCGTCGGGTTCAAATCCTACCAGTACCGGATTGCTTACAGCTCTGGTAAATGCATATATACGGAATCTGTCCTGATTCCGGTCATAGCCCGGCTGGGACTCAATAGGCGGGTCGATCATCCCTCTTATTGAATCTGCAACTATTCCGCCAACAACCCCATCAGACCTCATATTGTGTAGAGTGTTTAAAGATCTTGCCCTATTTGTCGGGAGCACACTTATTAATATCACTTCATTCAAACAGTTATTCGGCTGGCAAAGCTCTGAACAATCCTTTACATTAAACGCCTTAACGATGAAAAATACCCCGAACGATAAAAGTGCAAGTCCTATTATAAGTAACCAGATCAAACCGGGAAGCATTATCATACTGGGAATCACAAACATCACTCCCAATATAGCCAGCACTATACCGCCGCCCCTGTAATCTGAACTTACTTTTTTCTTATCCTTCATACAGTTTCTCAGCATCCTGCCCGAAAAATACTCTTGGAAATCTTGATTGAAATTTACATACATTTCCGTTTCTCCTCCCATATAGCTACTTCCGCCTGCTTCGTCTGCAATAATATAATATATCCTCTATTTTCAGACAGGAAGAATTATAGCATTGTATGGTGGATATTTCCACCATACAATGCTATAATATTGGCACTTGATTAAGGAGCTCAATCATTTTATATCTATAACTCCGGAGGATAAAGAACATGAAAAAAATCACTTGTAAGAAAATCTGTATTACATTGGCTATGGCAATGATGCTTGGTGGGGTTGCAGGATGCAGCATACCGGGAATAGGAAATAAGGATTCCGATGGCACTCAGACAGCAAATAGTGATAATAAAGACAGCAAATCAGATAGTAATACCGGAACAAGCGATGGCTTTTACGGCTCTGATAATACTGATAGTAATAACAATACGGATAATCCGGCAACGATAGTTGATGATGACGGCAAAATCAAAGTCGGCATTTCACTATCGGAGGTTGCTACCTTTGCAGATTTTGAAGGGTTAAGCATGGAGTCGGGAAAGCTCTGTAAGAAGGATGGTGCTTTTTATAAGCTGCTCACATGGGATGGAAAAGAAACCGATGGCACCTATGTAGTACTTGAGAATCTTGGAAAAGGTCTTACAGTTGTAAGAAAAGCAGTTGCCGGAATTAATAATGTCGGAGTTGTTGATCTGGATGGTAATTTTGTAATTCCTTGTGAAGCAGATGTTATTGAATGGGTAGATTATCAAACCTCGATAAAGAACAAAGGAAGATACCTGAGAGTATGCTACGCGACTACAGAAGTTAAAAACAAAGATGACTGCTTTATATATATAACAGACAACATGTTTTCTATCCAGGCTCAGGCTGGTGATACAATGTACAATGGATATGCCAAGTTTTTTGATACCAAAAACAATTCCTTCGCCGGCGATCTTCGTACCAAAGACGATCCAAAAGGATACGGGGATTATATAGGCATATACTCAAATACTACAAGAAAAGATACTCTGTATGACGAATCCGGAAGTGTATATCTGGATACAGAAGATTTCAGTGGTGCCGGGGATTCATGTTATATTATTTACAATTCAGAAGATTATAAAGATTATTTATATGACTATTCCGGAACAAAACATGCTACCTTTGATGCAAAAGCTACAATTTCTCCGATTCCTTCCACAGGCGGATATCTTCGTAAAAAAATAGACGATACAATAGAAGTTATTGATATTGATGGAAATGTAATTTTTGACTGTACCGCTAATAATATCAACTATGTAAGACAAGAATGCGAAGGCACATTATTAGTTGAGAAAAATGATGAGACAAATGCACTGATTACCGTCGATGGAAAAGTAATTGCTGAAGGGTATGAACATATATATGCATCATCAAATCGGGGTTATTATAACGGAGAAAAAGGTGGTGTAAAATATGTAATCGGACCGAATGGCGAAATAGCAGAAGGCGTAAGCGACGATGATAATCTGTGCGACTCCAAAGAAAATGGAGATGGAACCTATTCCACATTTATCTTTGGTAATAATGATTTTACATTAAAAACAGATTCACGTCCAAGTTCTCTTGGAATAGGTGTAATCTCAATTAATGATGAAGCCGGAGATAAAACAATATATGAGACATTTACCGGAAAACAGCTTGTAGACGAAAAATTTGACAGACTGTATAGCAATGATTATTATGTTTACGGTCTAAAAGACGGCACATGGCATGTATATAAGAAAAATTATACATACAAATAACCCGGTGAAGGTACAATAATACCCAAATGTATCAGAATACCTGCGTATCTGGTAAAAAGAAATAACAAAATGAGGATACCGGTTGCACGTGCTGTAAGTAAAATAACTATACCGTTGGAAGTGAGTTTTATTTGTCCTTATTGCGGTGCTCCGGTATGCTACAAAGATGAAGAAATAAGTGTCGAAGCTATGTCGATGGGAAACCTTTACAGTATCCCCTTTACATTCCCCAAGGGTTATGTGCTGCTCCCGACATTTTCTTGTTCCAGCGATGGATATCCAGCATGCCCTGCTCATGATATGAAAACTTATTGACCTGTGGGACTGTCCAGCCAAGTCCGTCAACCATATTCATGGCATATGGAATGAACAGCTTTCTGTTCTTGTCTGACAGGTCAAAAATCTCCGTCCAGACATCATCCGGAAGATTCTTCTCATGACTGTTCCAGAAATGCCATTCCGCTTCATCGGAAAGCTTCACGATATATGAGAGTGGATAATCAAAATGTGTTTCGTAATGGCTAATCGGGTGCTCCAGGACACAACTGCCAAGACTAAACATAGGTCTTGCTATAAAATCAGGATCGGTCATCTCCGGTCTTGGGCATCTTCTGAGTATCTCTTCTTCAAATTCAAAGGTTTTCCCCGCAATCTCGTCAGATACTCCACACAGTTTCATCCTTCGCCGGAATTCTTCTTTGTATTTTGGCTCCCCTGTAGCAATCCAATATGCAACGAGCTGTGACGTAAGAATCCTCTGAAAGCTATCCGGCTGAGCAATTATTACAGTATTTTCCGGCGATTTCTTCTGACTATTCTCACTGTCTTTTTTCTTAAAAAGCTTACCCCAGATACTCATGACGATACCTCCTTATATCTTAGCAAGTGCAGCGTTTTTATATGCTGCGTCGTCAGTTACCTCCTTGATCACCTTTAATTCTTTTGGAAAATGAATTGCTTCATCTTCTGACTTCAGTTCTATCTCGACTATAGCCTGATCATTCCAGAACGGATATATATCGATCTCAAAATACTGGTTATTCTCCATCAGGCAGTACCTTGTTTTGCGGATTGGACGTTTCTTTGTATCCGCCTCCATCAGAAGATTCAGATACTCATCCTTTGTGAGCCTCTTCTCAATCTCCAAGCGTTTCACATCTGATATCTTACGTTTCAAAGTCCTCGTATATGTAAAACTACCGTTTTCTCCGCGCTGTCTTACCCGGATTTCATCATCGTCATCGGACTTGAGATAGGTCTGAATAATATCAACCTTTCTGCAATTTTCAAGGCTCTCAAGCCACTTCAGATCCGGATACTCTATGAGATATTTTCTCTCTATTTCAAATGGTTCCGGTTCGCCCAGAAATGACCTTATCTCTGTTATGAGATTTTTCATCTTGTGTTCAAAATCGGAAGAATTATCTATCACTCTCAGATGTGGATGTCCGGTCCATGCCGCGATCAGTTTATCATCCAGCATAGCTGCCTGCTCCGGTGTTTCAGATCTTGCTGTATTATTCTCAGTTGTATAATACTTTACAGCTCCCTTTGCTGCTGTTACCAAATGAAATACTGCATCATAACCATCCCTAAGTGAAACAGCATCTCTCTTCAGACTCCTGCAGAGCTCAGCAAATTCCAGTTCATCCATATAAGCTTTGTTATCCATGAGCCCACGGTCACATACGATCAAAACCTTATCTGTATTCATGGTTTTCGCAGCCTGCTCAAATACTTTTTCCTTTTCTTCCTGGAGCTTCATCTGACATTTCTGAAACTCAAGATTGGAACTACAGGAAAATGGTGCAACTCCACCATTGATGAGTTCCGTTGCCGTCTCCGGTATGAAAAGAACTGTGTATCCAAGTTTTGTGAATTCATGCTGTATCCAGCTCATGCCAGTGGTCTTTCCGGCACACGGGCCTCCGGTGATAACTATTTTTACAATATCCGGAGTATGGTTTTTCCTGTCCATCTGAAGCAGTTCTTCAACAGAAACATCAAACAGTACCGCAATCTTTTTTAGGACATCCGGACGAGGCTTCGCCTTTCCATTTTCCCATTTCGATACCGTCTTATCCGATACCTTCAGAAGTCCTGCCATCTGCTGCTGAGACAGTCCCGCCATTGTTCTTTTCTCACAAATAAAATTTCCGAATCTGTAATCATTCATCTTTCTTTCACCTCCCGATTAAACAGTAACAGATAAATACTCCCTTCGTCAATTGAACAGGGTAGAATATCGGTAGAGATTATCTCCTCTCATCCACCCCTCACTCCCGTCTCTTTAAGCACCGCTTCGCCGTTTGTCTTAAGCCACATCACCTGAGTCTTGTAATCCGGCAGAACTTTTGCAACTTCTCCCCAGAACCGTGATGAATGGTTCATCTCTATGAGGTGGCAGAGTTCATGAACGATTACATAGTCCATTACTTCAAGCGGAACTCGCATCAGAGCAACGTTGAAGTTAAGATTTCCCTTACTGCTGCAGCTGCCCCAGCGTGTTCTCTGGTTTCGGATAGTTATTCTTCCATAGTTGAGTCCCAGTCGGTCGGCATACATCTCAACTCGCTTCGGAATGACAAGCTTTGCCTGCTCGAAAAGATTCAACAGCTCAAGTTCCGTGAGTGTCCTTGCATTTTCTGCCTTCTTCTCGGCTTCCCTTGCCTTCTCGAGATGTTTCTCTATCCATTTCATATTATTATCGATATACGTCTGAATATCAGCCTTCTTCATCCATTTCGGCGCCCGTACAGATACCTCATCCGATGACTTTATCGTTATCGATATGGTTTTTCGTTTTGATTTTGTAATCTTTATATTCATATTGGAACCTGCTTTTCCTGCACAATGAGTTATATTTGATTGTAACATACATAAAGCCTCATTCATAGTTGAACAAAATATCCCGCTATATCTAAGCCTTGCTGTTTATCACACTCTTGACATTTTCCTCATCAGTTGTATAATACCTCCGTTATGAAAGAACGTATTGTTAAACTTATTAAAAATGATTCAATCCTGTTTATTTCCGGGATACTTGCCATAGTATCCTGTTTTTTTGTGCATCCCGACCGGGAATATATCGGATATATCAACTTCCACGTCATGGCGATTCTGTTTTCGCTCATGCTTGTCGTGGGTGCACTGATCAGAATCGGAACATTTGATTATCTCACGGAAAAACTCCTGGGCAAGGTCAGTTCTGAGCGGTATGTATCCCTGCTTCTGGTGATTCTTTCCTTCTTTATGAGCATGCTTTTGACAAATGATGTGACGCTGGTTACTCTCGTCCCATTTGCCGTAAATGTTCTGAAAGCATATAAGGACAGACGCCGGACAATGTTCACTCTGATTCTTATGACCGTTTCCGCAAATCTCGGAAGTATGCTGACACCTATCGGAAATCCGCAGAATCTCTATCTCTACACGAATTATCATATCGCGCTCCCGGACTTTATAATGCTTATGCTGCCCTACAGCGCGGTTTCACTGCTGCTTCTCATCGTAAGCGTATTTATACTGAATGTTACTGACAAAACGCTGGACACGGCTGTGACGAAGAAAGCCGATGCGCCGAAGCCACTTCTGCTCGGCGTCTACTCCATTCTTTTTATCGTATGCCTCCTCACAGTTTCCGGCATCCTGCATTACCTCATCATGCTTGGAATAGTCATCATTACTATACTTATCGCGGACAAAGGTTCATTTAAAAATGTGGATTACGGTCTCCTCATTACATTTCTCTTCTTCTTTGTGCTGATAGGAAATCTCGGCCGTATCCCTGTAATACACGAAACGCTTTCATTTATCATTGAGAAAAATGTAACGCTGACCGCCATCCTTGCTTCACAGATTATAAGCAATGTTCCTGCGGCTATGCTGCTTTCGGCTTTCACAGATAAGGGCGAGCTGCTTGTAGTCGGCACTAATCTTGGCGGTCTCGGCACGCTCATCGCCAGCATGGCCAGTCTTATCACTTACAAGTTCTACAATAAGATAAAGAAAAAAGGCGAACATTACCTGCTCGCCTTCACGGTTATTAATGTGATATTCCTGATGGTTCTGCTTGGTTTGAGCCTAATACTAAAACTGTAGATTCTTCCAGTTGTCGCAGTTAATCCATCTCAGTCCCATAACTCATCATCAGCCTTTTTTACGCAGTCTTACGAACTTCGTCCGGACGTGTTACCACGATGATGTCATCCATGGTGACGCCGAATACGTCAGCCAGAACTACCAGATTGTCTATGGCAGGAAGTGCCGTACCACGCTGCCACTTGTAGATGGCCTGTGGAGTAGCAAATCCAAATATGTCCTGCAGGTCTGCCACAGTAAGACCTGCTCTCTTACGCAGAAATACTATGTTTCTGCCTGTACCGACTGTATCTATCATTGGTATCATGTTCATCTTTTCCTCCTATTCTGCTCTGAGGAGATGTCATGCTGATACGCCGGCACTACTCAGAAGCTTTAAAGTTATAAATCGGTCTGAGGACTTCTATAACATCTACAGACTCTCTGATAACATCTATAATGTCATCGAGTGATTTGTAGGCCATAGGTGCCTCATCTAATGTGTTTTCATTTATGGAAGTTGTATATACTCCCTTCATCATTTCCTGATACTCTTCCATCGAAAGAGTATTCTTTGCCACTGTTCGTGACATCAGTCTTCCGGCGCCATGCGGTGCCGAGTAATTCCATTCCGGATTGCCCTTGCCGACAGCAAGAACGCTTCCGTCCCTCATGTTGATCGGAATCAATACCTTCTCGCCCTTATGCGCTGCGATGGATCCCTTTCTGAGTATCATTTCATCTGTATCAATGTAATTATGTATGGTATGGAAAGCTTCGCCGGGAACTATGCCTGTCTGATCGAAGATAACCTCCGCCATCTTCTCTCTGTTCCTCTTTGCAAATCTCTGGCATATCTCTACGTCATGAAGATAATCCTCAAAAAAGGTTCCATACAGATAGCATAAATCAGCAGGGATGAGGCATTCCTTTCTCTCCCACTTAAGTTCCTTAAGTGCCGCTTCAATCTCGGATCTGCGGCCCGCTGCCTTGTACTCGGCGATAAGTGCATCTCTCGCCGCAAAGTACTCTTCCTTGCCGGAATGCAGCTCTACCGCGAGGCTCTGATAATAGTCCGCCACCTGCTTACCCAGGTTTCGGCTTCCTGAATGGATTACTAAATATTTAGTTCCATCCGCTGCCTCATCTATTTCTATAAAATGATTTCCTCCGCCGAGAGTACCGAGACTTCTCTCGATATAACGTGTATCCTTTAAAACGCGGTAGCATTTCAGCTCTGACAGGTCGAATCTTTCCTTTCTTCCTTCCCAGACCTTCATTCCGGACGGAATGTAGTGGCAGGCCGCATCAAATCTTTCAAAATCTATATCTGCCTTACCCATATCAACTGTATACATTCCGCATCCGATATCCACACCGACTATATTCGGAACTGCCCTGTCGATGACCGTCATGGTTGTACCGATCGTGCATCCCTTACCTGCGTGAACATCCGGCATGATTCTTATCCTGCTTCCCGCAGTAAAATCATAGTCACACATACGTCTTATCTGCTCGATTGCCGCGTCCTCAACAACAGTCGCGTAGCAAATCGCTGTATTTACATTTCCTTTTATTTCAAACATTTTTTTCTTTCCTTTATCTGTTTTCTGAAAAATGAGTATATAAAAACCGCCTATCCCGGTGTACAAGATAAGCGGTTAAAGTCTAAATGTATCCTTTCAGGCCGGTTTATCCCCGTTCTCGCCCTTTCATACACCTGTTTTCGCTTATCATATACGCGCGCATCAAATCCAGGCACTGCTCCCCCTTTGTGGCCAGTACTGTCCTTAGTTCGTTATATGGACTTTTATTGATCATCTGCGCGAACATAACTCATTTTCCTTTCCGGGGCATCCAGACCCCTTTTCTCACATCTATCACATAAGATAACACTTCCGGATGGATTTGTCATTATACTCTTAGTATAATTTCGAAATGTTCATTTAATAATCACATAACGGGATAATTTCATATTGTTCATTTCATCAATAAAATGATAGAATAACTTCATATTCTCAATAAATGGAGATTTATATTATGTCAACTGATATATCTGAAAACAATATCCCGGAAAATCAAATAGCTGCAAATGATATCCCGGAAACAAGCTCTCCTGCAACGGAGTCAGGAAAATCTCCTCATGAACGTCCCCTCGGTGCGAGACTCGGAGAAGGGTTCTTCTGCATTGTCTACCTCATCTATGTAGCTGTACTGATATATATCATGAACGGAAAATACATGGCTGCCAATACAGCAGAGGATATGATAAATGTATATCGTTTCGGCATGGGTGTCCTTATGGCATCGCTCCTTGTAGGCGGTGATGCTTTCCACCTGATTCCGCGGATTATCATTGATTTCAGGGGCAGCCTTCCAAAGCAGGAGCTTCTGCTCGGACTTGGCAGCCTGATTTCGTCCATTACCATGACAATCTTCTACAACATCCTCATAACCATGGGGGATTCTGTAGAGTATAGCGAAAGTATGTATAATCTTTTTATAGAGCAGGCGATTCTCGTTCTGACCTTTATCAGGATAATCATACTCATTCTGCCGCAAAACCGCTGGTTTTCGAGAGAACCGAACAGGAAATGGGCAATAAGAAGAAACGTCCCATTTATCATTATAGGAATCCTTACTGTGGCCGGACTTATAAATGTAATGCACCATGCTACACACTATCCTGCCGGTTTTTACATAACCATTATGGTAACGGTTATCCTGAGTTTCATCTTCTACTTTCCCGTTGCAATATGGGGAAAGGAGAAGCCGAAGACTGGCATGCTGATGATTCCGAAAACCATCTGTTACATGGTCATGCTGAGTGTGATTACATTCTATACGGTTATAATGTAATCACATTACATACTATTAATATTATTGCTAATAATGAAATGGAATAAACTATGATACTTGCAATTTTCCTTATAACAACTAATTTTCTTGCTTTCATTCTTTATGGCATAGATAAATGGAATGCCAAAAGAGGCGCAAGGCGTATCTCTGAATTTACTCTTATTGCTATAGCTATAATCGGCGGAGCAATCGGCGCATTTATAGGAATGTTTCTGTGGCACCATAAGACCAGAAAGAAAAAATTTACTATTATTGTTCCGATATTTCTTTCCCTGCAGATAATCGTGAGTACCTTCTGTCTGATACAGAATTATTATTTAGTTACAACGCAATATGAATACCATTCTGAAATACTTCCGGACAATCTGGATGGATATAAAATTGTTCAGATATCCGACCTCCATAATCAGTTTTTCGGAATAAAACAGAGCGGGCTGCTGAAAAAAATATCCGCCCTGAATCCCGACATAATAGTGGTAACCGGTGATGCTCTCGACTCAAGTCATACATGTTACAAATTCGCTGAAGATTTCTTTGAAGGCGCTGTTAAGATAGCTCCTGTATATTATATAACCGGTAACCAGGAGGGATGGCTGAATCCTGAAAGATTTAATAGCTTTGTCAAAAAAATAGAGGGAATGGGTGTTAATTTTATAGATAATGAAGTCATAGAACAAGACAATATCATAATTGCCGGACTTTCAGATAAATCACTGAAAAATGCATCCGGGATGGTAGACTTTGATAATAAAACAATCAACAATAAAACGAATGATACGAACAATTTAGTGGAAAATAATGACAACGATACCAATAGCATAGCTGGTGATAACCGCAAACTGAAGATACTCCTTGCTCATGAACCAAAGTACCTGGGAGACTACTCTAAAACCGGTGCCGACATAGTTTTCTCCGGTCATATTCATGGGGGACAGATCATAATCCCCGGAGTAGGCGGTTTACTTTCACCGGACTTCGAATTCTTCCCGAAGCTCTGCTACGGCGAGCATGTCTACGCGGACACTATCATGTATATAAGCCGCGGACTCGGCAACAGTGCCCTCCCCGTACGTATAAATAACTATCCGGAGATAGTTGTTGTGACCTTGCATAAACGTTAACAAAACAAGTCGCGAGTGCGCATCCGCCGGCGGGGTATGTAATAGGACCGTTACATAATAAAAATGGGAAACCTTGATAAAAGGTTTCCCATTTTTTAGAGGCGCCAACCAGATTTGAACTGGTGATAGAGGTGTTGCAGACCTTTGCCTTACCACTTGGCCATGGCGCCATAGTCTGAAGGAGGGACCCACGAAGTGGGAGGATTCCTTGAGATCCGAACGTCAGCGAGGACACTCGTGCGTAGCACGAACATTCGGCGAAGCCGAATTAACACCGCGTAGCGGGGTTAGTGCCATAGTCTGAAGGAGGGACCCACGAAGTGGGAGGATTCCTTGAGATCCGAGCGTCAGCGAGGACATCGGATAGCTCCCCGAGTAGGGCTCGAACCTACAACCCCGCGGTTAACAGCCGCGTGCTCTACCATTGAGCTATCGAGGAAAATATGAATATAACGGAGATGGAGGGATTTGAACCCTCGCGCCGGTCACCCGACCTACACCCTTAGCAGGGGCGCCTCTTCAGCCTCTTGAGTACATCTCCTCATCCCCCTAGCGGGATAGCTGAATTATCTGCCCTACCAATTGCAGCTATGACTTAAATATAGGTCGCTGCTGGCGGCATATATATTCTTCAGTTTCGCTTTATATGCGACACTAAGAAATAATAACAAAATTAATAATGTGTGTCAAGAAAAAAATCACCCAGACTATAGAAAATTCCCGGTAGTTTGACAGCCTAACTACAGTTTATCACATGCAAAGCCAGTAATGGCTTTAATTTTTTGTCAAATCACAACTATTTGCTGGCACTGATCTGGTAAAGGATGAACAAGCGCAAAAAAACCGCCCCGCACCGGATATATACATACCCGGCACGGAGCGGCCTTTTCTTCAGAATGTGACAGCTTTAATCAGATTTAAAACTGTCACGTTTTTAGTTTAGCTTACGAGTCCTTTTAAGAATCTTGCGCAGAATGCTGCACACTGATCTCTTCTTGTGGTACCGTTAGGATCAAGTCTTGTGTCTGATACACCGGCGATGATGCCGTTGTCAATACCCCACTGGAGACTTGGTCTTGCGCTTTCGCTTATTTCTGATGCATCTTCGAAGCTGTCGATAGATATACTGCTTTCCGTTGTACCTTCATAACCTGTGAAGTCAGCGTATCTATTAAGCATCATGATCATCTGTGAACGTGAGATAGACTTTGTCGGCTTGAAGATTCCGCCTTCGAAACCGCTGATTATGCCATTTGCACTTGCCCACATAATAGCAGTGTAGCCGGTTGTTCCTTCTGCAACATCGCTAAATGCCATCTGCTCAAGACCAGGATCAAGTTCAGGCTTTCCTGCCATGTTGTAGATCATGATAGCAAACTGAGCACGTGTCATATCATCGTCAGGTCTGTAGCTTATCTGACCATTCTCATCAGGTTCGCCGTAACCGGAAACGATTCCTGCTTCGTATGCGAAAACGATTTCTTCTGCGAGTACATGGTCTACAGTAACATCATTGAAAGGCCAGCCCTTTATCACTACTTCGATCACTTCTGCTTCTGTATCACTATGGTTCTCGTCTCCGACAACCTTGTACCATACATAGTAGGTTCCTGCATTGATAGCTGTAGGAATATCTTCACTGAACTCTTCATCAGCAGGTGCTGTCTCAGCATCTTCGCCTATTGCATAGTACATTGTACCGCCTTCAGCTTCTCCGGCAAATACAAGTTCCTGTTCACTTAAGTTACACATAAGTTCCTTAGCTTCAGGTGCAGTTACAACTGCTGATTCAGCAGGAGTAATAGCTGCTACAGCTTCCATCTGCTGTGCTGCTGCAGGTGCAACGTAATTTGCAACACTTGCTCCACCGACCTCAAAGCTGTCGAATGTTACATTCTTCTCTTCGCCTGCGTTTGCGTCTTCGAACTTACCTGTAACTGTTACTGTAAGTTCATCGCCGTCAACCATTCCGAAGAATTCTACTTCGCTGTAATCAAATGTAGCGTCTTTGGTTCCGTCATAAACCTTATCTTCTGCCTTGATTCCGCTTACGATAACAGTTCTCTTGGCAATCGATACTTCTATGCATACAGCCTCGGTATCAGCATATTCTTCATCTGCAAATACCTTGTACCATACGTAGTAGGTTCCTGCATCGGTTCCAACCGGTATCTCATCGTCAAATGCATCGTCAGAAGGTGCAGTTTCTGCGTCTTCGCCTAATGCAAACTTGAGTTCTCCGCCTGTAACTCTGCTCTTATCTACTACAAGTTCATTTGCCTTGCCGTCGTAGATAAGGCCTGTGACAGCCTTAGGAGCCTTAATAACTTCTGCTTCTGCCGTTAAGATACTGAAATCAGCTGTTGCTACTGCTTCGTTATAGCCTGCAGTTGCACTGATCTTTGCCTTAACTGTGTAGTCGCCCGGCTTGGATGGAACTGTAGTTGTATAATCGCTGTCTTCTGCGTCAGCTGCCTTATACTCATAAGTTACATTTGCGCCTTCGACATTTCCCTCTACCTTAGGAACGCTTGGATTCTCACCATAAGTCCAGTCGCTTATGATAACCTCAACTTCTTCAAGGTCAGCCTTAACTATAGTGAATTCCATCTCGAATTCTTCAGGTATCTCATAGTTTGCATTTGAAAGCTTGATAACTGTTGCCTTATGAGTTCCGACTGCTGTTGCAGCTCCGGTAACTGTAAGCTCACAGGTATCGCCTTCTTCAAGGTTGCTTACTTCTACTGTAGGAATCTGATCAACTCCGTTATATACGAACTCTGTCTCGCCCCATGTGAATTCTGCAGCCTTCTTTGCAATCTTGAACCTCTGGCTTGTTACTGCCGGAAATGCATAATCATGAGCCTTCTCTTCGTCAGCAAATGAAACCTCTGCCACATATTCGCCGGCATCAGTCTCAGCTCCGCTGACTGTAAGAAGAATCTCGTCACCTTCTACAACACCTTCTGCCTCAGCCTTAGGTGCCTGCTCCTTGCCGTTATAGGTAAGGCTTGTTTCTGTCCACTCAACTGAAAGAATCTTCTTCTCGATCGTGAACTCTGCTACTGCTACGCCTGCTTCGTATCCGTCAGTTGCTTCAACTGATGCTTCAACGTAGTATGTGCCTGCGCATGCAGGAACGCCGCCTTCTTCCTCTGCTCCATCAGCCTCACCGGTCTTCTCGTTTCTTGCTTCATCCTTGTAATATACAAAGCTTTCTTCGCCGTCGCCGATATTTCCGCTGATAGAAGGTTCTTTTGCCTCATCTCCATAAGTCCATCCTGAAATACTTACTGTTATAACAGGGAAGTCCTTGGAAATAGTAAATGTAGTAGTTACAGTTTCCGGAAGTACGTAGTTGTCATTTGAAAGATCTGTTGCCTTAGCTTCATGTTCACCTACCGCACTCTTGGCACCTTCAACTGTAACATCGCACTTATCACCATTTACAAGATTTGTTACTTCGCATGTTGGAACGTATTCTTCGCCGTCATAGACAAATGATGTCTCGCCCCAGCTAAGCTCTGCAACCTTCGGTATGATTACAAATGCACTCCAAAGTACTGTACCGTTGTAGCTGTCGGTTGCTCCTATCTCAGCTCTTACAACATAGACACCTACATTGCTAGGTCTTACACTTTCAGCCGGATATTCTGCTACAAGTGCATCGAGCTCTTCATCTGTCAGCTCAGCAACCTGTTCGATCACTTCTTCTGTAACCTCAAAGTACTTGAAATTAACAGTTCCGCCACCTATGTTATTCTCGATAACAGGATCTGCAGGATCATCACCATAAATCCAGCTGCCCATTGTAAGTGTTGCAGGATTATCGCCTAAGAGCTCTGCCTTAATTATCGTGAATTCCATCTCGAAGTCGTCAGGTATCTTATAGTTGTCATTTGAAAGCTTGATAACTGTTGCCTTATGTGTTCCGACTGCTGTTGCAGCGCCGGTAACTGTAAGCTCACATGTATCGCCTTCTTCAAGGTTGCTTACTTCTACTGTAGGGATCTGATCAGCTCCGTTATATACGAACTCTGTCTCACCCCATGTAAACTCTGCTTCCTTCGGAGAAATCTTAAATTCTCTTGTTGAATCCGAAAAGATTTCATAATTTCTTTGTTCTTCTTTGAAATCAGCTACTGCTTCGTATTCGCCGACATTAATCTCAGCTCCGCTTACCTCAAGTTCAACCTTATCATCACCAACAAGGTTTGTGATCTTAGCTTCAGGTGCGTGCTCCTTGCCGTCATAAACAAAGCCGCCGTCTGACCATTCAATCTTCACTTCCTTAGGCATGATCGTGAATGATTCAACTGTACTTTCACCTAAGTATCCGTCTGTTTCAGCAACTTCTGCCTTAAGATAATAGGTACCTGCAAACGAAGGAACTCCGCCTTCTTCTTCGGCGCCGTCAGCTTCTGTTGTCTTAACTTCACATTCCGGATCAGTGAAATATGTATAAGTTACTTCGCCATCTCCTGTATTTCCGTATACTTCAGGATTATATGGCTCATCACCATAGGTCCATCCGTAGATATCAAGTACAGGATAGATTGTATCCTTTGCGATGGAGAAATCTACTTCTAAATCTTCAGCATCTTCAGGAAGTATATAGTTATAATTTGAAAGATCTACAGCCTTAGCCTTGTAATCTCCGGCTGCACTTGCTGCACCTTCAACTATAACATCGCACTTATCACCATTTACAAGATTTGTAACTTCGCATTCAGGAACGAATTCTGTACCGTCATAAACAAATGATGTCTCGCCCCAGCTAAGTTCAGCTTCTCTCGGCCATATAATAAATGCATGGAAAAGATCTACTGCGTTATAACTGTCAGTTGCTCCGATTTCGGCCTTTACTACATAAGCGCCTGCATCGGTCGGCTTAATGCTCAGGTATTCCTGACCCTTTATAAGCTCTGCTGCCTCTTCATCTGTAAGTTCCTGCTCTATTATCTCGTTATAGAACTCTTCTGTAAATTCAAAGTACTTGAAGTTAACTGTTCCGCCGCCTATGTTATTCTCGATAACAGGATCTGCAGGATTTTCGCCATAAGTCCAGCTCTCCATAGTAAGAGTTGCCGGATTATCGCCTAAGAGGTCTGCCTTTATGATCTCGAATTCCTTCTCGAATTCATCAGGTATTGAATAGTTACCATTTGAAAGCTTAAGAACTGTAGCCTTATGTATTCCGACTGCTGTTGCAGCTCCGGTAACAGTAATGTCACAGATATCGCCTTCTTCGAGGTTAGCTACTTCTACTGTAGGAATCTGATCAACTCCGTTATATACGAACTCTGTCTTGCCCCACTTAAGCTCTGCTTCCTTCGGAGAAATCACAAATTTCTGCTCTGCTACTGCAGGAAGCGCATAGTCGTGAGCCATCTCTTCATCTGTGAATGATACTTCTGCCACATATTCGCCGGCTGCAGATGCTGCCCCGCTGACTGTAAATTCTACCTTATCATCTCCAACAAGGTTTGTTGCCCCAACCTTTGGTGCCTGCTCCTTGCCGTTATATGTAAGGCTTATATCTGTCCACTCGAGTGCGAGAATCTTCTTCTCGATCGTGAACTCTGCTACTGCAACGCCCGATTCGTATCCGTCAGTTGCTTCAACATAAGCTTCAACATAGTATGTACCTGCACATGTTGGAACCCCGCCTTCTTCTTCGGCGCCGTCAGCCTCACCGGTCTTCTCACTTCTAGCTTCATCTTTGTAATATACAAAGCTTTCCTCGCCGTCTCCGATATTACCGCTGATAACAGGATCTTTTGCCTCGTCACCATAGGTCCAGCCACTGATGCTGACTGTAACTACCGGATAATCCTTGGAAATAGTAAATGCAGTTGTTGTGGTTGTCGGAAGCATATAGTTAGGATTTGAAAGCTTAATAGCCTCAGCTTCGTAATCACCAACCTCACTCTCAGCACCCTTAACCGTAACGGTGCACTTGTCACCATTTACAAGATTTGCCACTTCGCATTCAGGAACGTATTCTTCACCGTCATATACAAATGATGTCTCGCCCCATTCAAGTGATGCCACCTTAGGACTTATTATAAATGCGGAAATGAGAGTTGCTGCTTCGTAATTTTCTGTAGCTCCGATTTCAGCCTTTATTATATAAACGCCTGCCTGGCTTGGCTTAGCGCTCACATAATCAAGAGTCTTGAAGTAATCTACCAGAGCTGCTTCTATTTCATCCCTTTCTTCTATACCTGCAGTGGCCTCTCTTGCTGCTGAGATCAATTCCGGTGTCACTTCAAGATAACCAAAGTTAACTGTTCCGCCGCCGATATTATTCTCGACAACAGGATCTGCAGGATCTTCACCATAAGTCCAGCTTTCCATAGTAAGCTTTGCAGGATTATCGGATTCTTCATCTATCGGGATTACAGCCTTTACTATAGTGAAGTCAATATTAACTGTTTCAGGAAGTGTGTAGTTAGAAGCTGCTTCGCCGCTGAGCTTTGCAACTACAGCTGTATGAGTACCAACCGCTGTTGCTGCTCCGACGATCTCTGCATCAACCTTTCCTTCATCAGCTTCAAGGAGTCCCTTAACTGTTACTGTAGGAAGCTTGTCTGTTCCGTCATAAACAAACTCAACTTTACCTGCTTCAATCTTAACTTTCTTAGGAAGAATTGAGAAGCTGTTTTCTGATACTACTTTCTCATTATTACTGTCGCCCTTTACTGTAAGGCGGATGTTGTACATACCGGCCTCAGTAGGTACTTCGTTAGAATATGTACTGTTATTTGCACCATAGACCTTATACTCTATAGTCTGCTCTTTGCCTTCAGCAACTCCTGTTACTTCCGGTTCTGATGCCTCATCACCATAGGTCCAGTCTTCTATGCTGACAGTTACATTTTCGTTATCATTTGCCTTAACGATATTGAATACATGAGTCTTCTCAGCAGGAAGGAGATAATTATCGGCATCCTCGCCTATGATCTTGCTGGCTGTAGCTGTATACATGCCAACATCAGTCTTTCCGCCAAGCATCATAACTTCAACATCGTCACCCTCTACCATATTGGAAATGGTAACTGTAGGAGTCTGCACTTCTCCGTTATATACGAGAGTAGTATTTGTCCATTCAAGTACTGCAAGACGTCTTGAAACGATGAATTTCCATGACGCATCAAACATTAACTCACTTATTTCGTTATAGTTCTGGCCTTCAGTAACCGTAATTCCTACATAGTAGGTTCCGATCTTCTTTACATCATCAGGCTGAACCTCTTCACTACGTCCTTCATCGGTATAATAATGAACAATGATATTGCCTACGCCCTTCTTATCAGTAGTAACCTCTGCAACCTTTGCAGTTCCGTCATATACAAGAAGATCAGGCGCTTTATATGTAAAGTCACCGAGCTCAAGATCAGCCTGTAAGATTTCGAACTTCCAGTCAGGACTGTAGATTACATTTGAAGAAGAATTGAAATTCGTTCCATTTGTTAAAGTAATGCCTACAAAATAAGTTGCAGATGCATTCTTTACTGTAGTCGGATCGATCTCGTCCATGCGAGCTGAATCCGAATAATAATGAACAGTTATATCTCCGAATCCAGAATAATCTGTGGAAACGGTAGCAACCTTAGGATTTCCGTCATAAATAAGGTTTTCCGGTGGATTGAATCTGAAATAAGATGCTGCCGGGTCTGCCTTTGTTATGGCGAACTTCCAGTTTGCATTGAAAATAACACTTGTAGATGCATTGTAGTTATCGCCTGCTGCGACTGTTATACCAACGTAGTAGGTACCTGCATTTACTACATTTGCCGCACTGACTTCTGTGGCGCGGGCTGCATCTTTATAATACTTAACTGTAACAGCGCCCATGCCTTCTACAGTGTCCTTAGCGATTACTGTAGCAGTCTTTGCATCTCCGTCATAAACAAGGTTTTCAGGTGCTGTAAATGTAAAATCACTGTCTGTCGGAACGCCATTGGTTATAGTGAACTGCCAGTTCTCGCCAAATATAGGTGTAGTTGCTGCAGTATAATAATCTCCTTCTGCTACTACTATACCTACATAGTAAGTTCCGATAGCCTTAGTTTCAGTTACAGCTGTCTCACGAGCTGCGTCAGAGTAATACTTAACTGTAATTTCGCCCATACCCTCTGCCGCATCCTTAGCTACTACTGTAGCTGTCTTGTCAGATCCACTGTAAGTAAGATCTAAAGGATTTGTTAATACAAAATCATCTGCTGTAGGAGTCTTCCTAAGAACTGTGAAATCCCAGTTCTCTCCGAAGATAGGTGTAGTTGCTGCTGCATAAGCATTTCCTTCTGTTACTACTACACCAACATAGTATGTTCCGATACCTTTAGTATCGGTAACTTCTGTAGTTCTCGCAGCATCAGAGTAATACTTAACTGTAACTTCTTCGCCCGCGCCTTCTACAGTATTCTTTATTGTTACTGTAGCAGTCTTATCTGTTCCGTCATATGTAAGATTTTCTGGGCCGGTATAATCGAAGTCTGTTGGTGCAAGAGTCTTCTTAACTACTGTGAACTCCCAGCCTTCACCATAGATAAGTGTAGTTGCTGCAGAATAATTAGTTCCTTCTGTAACAGTTATACCTACATAGTAAGTTCCGGCAGCTTTAGTCTCAGCAACACTTTCCGTTCTTGCTGCATCAGAGAAATAATAAACTGAAATAGCACCCATTCCGGACTTTTCTGTTGTTACAGCTGCTGTCTTATTATTTCCGTCATATGTAAGATTTTCCGGAGCAGCAAAGGTGAAGTCCGATGCTGATGGAGCTTTCTTAGTTATGTCGTAAGAAATCGATGCTGTCTGTTCGCCCCAGCTTATTTGAGCCTTATAAGATCCCGGAACTGTAGGAGCACCCTCTAAAGCATTCACTGTATCAGTAGAATTATAATACGTTATACTGGTAGGTGCAGCCGCAAGACCTGTCGGTGCCGTTTCCGGATATCCGCTTACTGTTGCAGCCTTAGCTGTTCCGTCATATGTAAGATCTGTCGGAGCAGTCAGTGTAAGCGTGATACCGTTAGTTTTGTAATCACAATCACCATTACAGGTTGCTGTGATAGTATTAGCCGCATCACCTGTACCAGCTGTGTAAGTGAAACTGTGAGTGTGTTCTGCATCTTCGGTTCCAACAGTGAATTCAATCTGTGAAATATCATTTAGGATTAAGTATCCAATCCATGACAACGTAACTGAATTCGCCGCATCGCCGCTCCATGTAAGTGTTCCGCCGGCCATTGTCCAACCGTCATTCAAACCATCAGTGAATGTATCACCTCCAGTTATTACTATTCTGGTAATGTTACCAGCGCTAGAGGTGAATGCCAGAGAACCATCCGTCTCGCAATTAATTTCATTGTTACTAAAACCATCAAACCAGCCACCTCCACTGATCCATGAAACAGAAATCCTCTGGCCCGTGCTGGTCCCCCAATCTTGTGCAACGCCATCTTCATCAACCTCGATGTCGATTCTATCAATAAAATCACTATCCCACGTTATAGTTTCCAGTGCCGCATACACTGACGCAGCAGGTGCCACATTCATTAAAAGGGAAAGCATCATTGCCGTACTGAGTATAAAAGAAAGCGCTCTTCTTACTGCCAGATTTGCCATTCCCAAAAACTTTATCTGTTGTCTACTTTCGTTCATCCGTTTACCTCCTCATTCTAAATCTAACGAAATGCATCTCAAACTTTCCTCCTTTCTTTTTCCGGATACCTGTTTCCATCTTTTTTCCGTTTATTTTCCCCTTTGCAAACAGTTATCCTTTTTTATTTCGACGCATACCGTACCCCTGCTCTTTCAATGAACAAAAAACACCCAATAAAAACTGCGATATCACCGGGATATCATAGTTTTTACTGGGTGTATATTATCTGCTCACCGAAAGACGCAGAGAGACCTCTGCGTAGTATGTATGTGTGTATGTACGGATTTTACGCTCTTACTCATAGGCATGTAAATCCTCCATTTGAAACTTTTTCACTTAGATCACGTCTTCATTTTCTACTCCATTTATTGTATAAACTGCATATAATTATACATTCATTTTGCAAATTATACAACATCTATTGCAAAATTTAATAGAGGAAGCGAAAATTCACTTTAATAGAGGAAGCCTTGACAAAATAGAGCTGTTCCCTCGCCTTCCCGGCGAAGGACAGGAGCCCTGGAAAACCAGGGCTCCGTTCATTTTAACCTACTGCTTCGGTATTCATCTTATATCTTTCAAGAAATATAGCACACTGCATTCTTGTTGCATATCCGTTTGGATCTATGATTGTTTTACCATTCTTCACTTTTCCGGACATGAGCCCCCATTTCAGCATCCAGTATACAGGATATCTGAATGCCTCCTGTACAGTATCGTAATCTGCATAATCGGATCTGAGAATATCTTCAATCTGATCGTTAAACTCCTGATCAGTCGTCATGTAATTATCATCATACAGATAAGCATATTTCATCAGCATACTGCTTATCTGGGCTCTTGTAATGTAATTATTCGGCTTGAATTTATTGTTGCCAAAACCACTTATGATTCCGCATTCACTTGCCCAGTTGATGGCTACAAATGCATTTATATCATCACTTGAAACGTCAGTGAATTTATTGAACTTCTCATCGCTGAACTCATCAAAGTATTCTTCAACGTCAATATTACCTTCTGCAGCAGCCAGCTTAAAGAGCATGATGGCGAATTGTGCACGCGTTACATTTTTATTTGGTTTAAATGTAACGAGCCCTGTCTCAGGATCCTCGCTGTAGCCGCTTATGATTCCATCTTCATAAGCCTCTCTTACATATTCTGCACCCGGAGCCTCTTCATCAATATCTGCAAATGGCCAGCCGAGCATAAAATACGTACTTGCTGCTATAGTTTTAACATTAACCGGCATTACCGCTGCCCTTTTACCATTGATATATATAGGAATGTCAGTCGGTGGCGTGGTTTCATCCTTTCTGACTATTTCGATTGAAACGAGATAAGTCATTCCAAGCTTAAACTTGTTAAAATCAACTATTCCGTATCTGCCGTACCAATTAATGTCTTTTATTTCATACGCATAACTGTTAAATGTATATGGTGTCACGTAAGTACAATAATCATATTCCTCGCCCTGACTCGGAAGCGTAAGCTCTATATCAAGCCTATGCTCATCATTTGCCCATGTTGCATAGATTGTGCTGTCCCCTTCAGGAACAAGATAATAATAGTCTTCAGGATCATATACTTCAGAACCTACGCGCCATCCCGCAAAATAGTAGCCTTCCTCCGGTGGAGTAAAGGTACATTCCAACGGCAGGGTCATTGTCTGACCCTTTATGACCTTAAGCGGCTCCATAGTGCCGCTTCCTGCACCCGGATCAAGATTGATAGTAAAGTAATGATTAATATCTTCTTCAGTTACATAGTAAGTTTTAGAATGAAGATATACACAGGAATATCCTTCTCCGTGCATGTATGTGCCTTCTTCTTTTTCCCATTCCTCACCATTTACTATAACCTGTACATCTTCAGCAAGATAATAGTGATCATGATCTATACGAACCTGAACGGCGTATCGCCAGATTCCCGGTGTGAAAAGATTCTCACTGGTATTTAGATTCATAGGCTCCAGATAAGGCTTACGAACCCACTCGCCTTCTTCAAGCTTTTCCCAGCTTCCATTACCGTAATTAGTATTGAAAACAGCCGGACTTCCTTCTGTTACGTTAAATGAAGGGAATCTGAGTCCGCCTCCAAATGGAATGCTGTCAATGTTGCTCGATGCAACAACCTTATGAATATCCGGTATTCCTGCCGCATTTGACACGCTTCCGGTATTAACTAACGTTATTACGAACATTGCTGCCATAATAAGCACTATCCACGCTATACGTCTTTTTTTATTCATTTCTTTCCATCCCCCCTATTATACTGCCTTCTATCGGACAAACACATCAGTCGAATCCGTAATAATCCCTCTTGCCCAACCTTATGTAAACTATCCGAAAGCTTTTACCGCACACTTTTTCTGCCACAATACATCTGCAGCATTAACTCTTCAGGAACTCCTCCACGGCAGACTCATACATATTTCCACCCACGGAATCGAGTATCACGATAACAGGCAGATTCTCTACTCTGAGACGTCTTATAGCTTCTGTACCAAGATCGTCATATGCGATAACCTCTGCCTCTTTTATACATTTGGAAAGAAGTGCTCCGGCACCGCCTACAGCCGCCATATAAACCGCCCCGTACCCGGTCACAGCCTTCTGCACATCTTCATTTCTCTTTCCCTTGCCTATCATTCCGGCCAGTCCCAGACTGAGAAGCTTCGGGGTGTATTTATCCATACGGCTTGAAGTTGTAGGTCCTGCCGAACCTATGACCATACCATCTCTCGCCGGAGTCGGTCCGAGATAGTATATAAATGCTCCGTCTATATCAATCGGCAGTTCCTCGCCTCTCTCCAGAGTTTCATACATTCTTTTATGGGCAGCGTCACGCGCTGTATATATAGTTCCTGTGAGATAAACGTAATCTCCGGCGCGTAGGTCGCGAAGTTCCGCCCTGTCACAAGGTATGTTTAAATGCTTTTCCATTTTTATAATCCTTATCTGTCACTAATCCTTTAACTGCCTTTTAGCCCTTAGGCTCAAGGTAATACAGGTATCTTGCAAGAAACATCGCACTCTGGGCACGGGTTGCATTTCCTTTTGGGTCAATATACTGAGTTCCGTCCTTCTTAACCTTGCCGCTCATTATCTCATATGCATTTGACCACATCATGGCGTTGAGATTCTGAACGGCTTCGGAATCAGTATATTTATACTTAAAAGCTGCAACTGCACCGGATGAAGGTATGAATTCCTCTTTAGTCGGTTCACACATTCCTGCATTAAACGTATATGCATATCTCTGCAGCAGTATATTTATCTGCTCTCTTGTAATATTTTTAGTAGGCTTAAAAGTACCGCCTTCATATCCGGAAATCACTTTATTCTTTGCAGCCCAGGCTATAGCAGCATATTCTTCTGTGTATTTCACCGGAACATCACTGAATAGCTGCCCGGTATAGTTTCTCCAGTAAAACTGATCTTCACTATCCAGAACTCCCTGATATACAGCAGTCTTATACAGCATTATCGCAAACTGAGTACGAGTTACCGGTTTATCGGGTTTATATTTAATCAGTCCGGTCTCGGGATCCTCACTAAAACCACCGATTATCCCGTTGGTATACATATATCTGATTTCATCAGCTCCCGGATATTCCTTTGAAACATCCTCGAACGGCCATACATCTTTTATTTCAATTCCGTATAAAACTATCTGGGCATATGGTCCGGTATTGAAATTGACATACGCTTCCTGGCCGTTTATATAAAATTTCGCTCCTGGTACGAATTCATATCCCGGTGCAGCTTCCAGCTCTATCTCAAGATCATATTTACCTTCGTAGAATAGATAAACTTCATCAGCTGTTTCGGCCTTATACCAATTGAATTTAGCCACATAATATTCATGCGGGTTCAAAGAAGTCAGTTCTTCAAATTTATATTTCTCAGATTTCTCCATAAATCTGGGTATTCTCGCTACAACTTTTGCAGAAAAAATAGTATCATGGTCGCCCAGATCATCAATCCCGGCCGCTGCAAATGCCCTGCCCGGAATCATTCCCAATACAAAGCAAATTGTGAGAATGAGTGCCAATATGTGCTTTATCTTTCTCATATTTCTTCTCCTCCCCTCCCTCGCACGAGTGCGCTTCTCCAATGTTATAGTACAACTGTTTTATGTCTGTTCACATGGCAGCACATATTTACGGCCACCGGAAGCCCGGCGATATGTGTCGGATAAGTTTCGATATTTACCGCAAGTGCGGTATTGCTGCCACCAAGTCCTGCAGGTCCGATACCGAGTGCATTGATACTTCCCAGCAGTTCATCCTCCAGTTCTCTGATATGAGGAAGCTGGGATCTTTCTTCTGTATTTCTGGTAAGGGCTTTTTTCGCAAGTTTTGCCACAAGCTCAAAATCGCCGCCTATTCCGACTCCTACTACAAATGGAGGGCATGCATTAGGTCCTGCCGCTGCAACAGTATCGAGAACAACCTTCTTAACCCCATCAACTCCATCGGCCGGCTTAAGCATAACAAGCCGGCTCATATTTTCACTACCAAAACCCTTAGGGGCAACTGTTATCTTAAGGTTATCCCCCGGTACTATATCATAATGAATTATGGCAGGTGTATTATCCTTTGTATTAACCCTGAGAAGCGGATCACCAACAACCGACTTTCTAAGAAAACCTTCGGTATAACCCTTTCTCACACCATCATTTATGGCCCCGGTCAGGCTTCCTTCAATATGAACCTCCTGTCCCAGTTCTACAAAGAACACAGCCATACCTGTATCCTGGCATATCGGAATCTTATCCTCACCTGCTATCTCCAGATTCTGTCTCAGCTGTCCCAACACCATTCTGCCGAGATTGCTCTTTTCTGATTCCTCAGCTGCTTCAATCTTACATTCCATATCTTTTGACAGATACAGATTTGCGTCAATACATATGCTGCTGACAGAATCAACTATATCGCTATACTTAATCTCTTTCATATTTCGTCCTTTTTACTCAAAGGTTTATGAGGTCCGTTTAATTAAAAATCCAGCTCTTTCTTTTTAAATATCAGCACGGATGCGGCTATTGATCCACCAATATATCCCACAATTATCAAAAGCAACAACAGAGTCCCTATACCCGGCGATTCCATAAGAAAGTAACTTGTTACTATAGAGGATGCTCATGTTATATATATTATATGAAAAATGAGAAGTCCGTTTTACGGAACATTCTCATTTTTCAAGCAACACAACGATGATTAAACTAATCCAGGAAATCCCTGTTTTTACGATCTTTATCTTTCCTGTGCACCAGATAATTCCGGAGCTTTATCCAGATATAGAATACCGCTGCTATTACTATCAGAACCGCAAGAAATTCAGCGATGCTCTGCAATTCTGCTTCGATAGTCGCCGTATTTGACCAGGATTCCATTGTATTGAAGAATTCCTTCATTTGTCCATCCCTTTCCTTGTAGTTCTATGTTAGTCTTCCTTATTCTCGTCCGTTACTGATTCCGCCTCTCTTCGAAGAGCTTCCAGCTCCTCAGGAAGAAGATCTCTTACCTTAGCTATTCCGGCAACCTTGATGTCACTGTCTTTATCCAGTTTCATCAGCCTTACTCCGGATGCGGCTCTTCCCATAACAGAAATCTCATCGCACCTGAGTCTTATGATTATACCCTGGTTGGTTATAAGCATTATCTCGTGATCATCATTTACGGCCTTAACACCGATGATATCTCCGGTTTTATCGGTAATCTTATAACATTTGATTCCTAAACCGCCTCTCTTATGTATGCTGAATGAATCGTTGGCGGTTCTCTTACCCATTCCGTTTTCGGTTACAACAAGAAGTGTCTTACCCTGAGTTGAAAGCTGCATTCCGACGATCTCATCGTCACCTCTCAGTCTCATGCCTCGTACACCCATGGCACCTCTGCCCATGCTTCTGATGTCTGTATCCTTAAATGCAAGGCACATACCCTTCCTGGTAACCATATAGATGGTTCTTGTATTGTCGGTAGTCTTAACTTCTATAAGTTCATCGTCTTCACGAAGTCCTATAGCTATAAGACCATTCTTTCTTATATTTGCAAATGCTGTTTCAGGTGTCTTCTTTATAACACCCTTTCTGGTAACCATTATGAAATACTTATTCGGTGAGAATTCCTTAATGGCAACCATTGCCGTGATCTTTTCATCACCTTCAAGAGGAACCAGATTAACTATGGCAACTCCTCTTGCCGTACGGCTTGCCTCAGGAATACGATAACCCTTAAGACAGAATACCCGGCCATGGCTTGTAAAGAAGAGAATCCTGTGCATGGTTGTGGTCATGAGGATATCTTCTATGAAGTCATCCTCTATGGTCTGCATGCCTTTGATACCCTTGCCGCCTCTGTTCTGAGCACGGAAATTATCAACAGTCATTCTCTTTATATATCCCAGGTGAGTCATTGTAATGACAGTACTCTCATCCTTGATAAGATCTTCATCTGTAAGATCATCCTCGTCCTCGCCGAGAGATGTTCTTCTGTCATCACCGTATTTGTCGGCAGTGATACTTATCTCATCCTTGATAACTCCGAGAAGAAGCTTTTCATCAGCAAGAATTGCCTTAAGCTCTGCGATTCTTACCTGTAATTCTTTGTATTCAGCTTCAAGCTTTTCCCTCTCCAAGCCTGTCAGAGCACGGAGTCTCATATCAACTATAGCCTGAGCCTGAACATCCGTAAGAGTGAAACGCTCTATGAGGGTTGCTTTCGCTTCCGCTACATTTGCAGCTCCTCTTATGATCTTAATTACCTCATCGATATTGTCGATGGCTATAAGGAGACCTTCTAAGATATGAGCTCTCTCTTCAGCTTTCTTAAGATCATACTTTGTCCTTCTGGTAACAACATCCTCCTGATGCTTAATATAATATTTCAGCATATCAAGAAGATTCAGTACCTTAGGCTGGTTATCAACAAGAGCCAGCATATTTACGCCAAATGTATCCTGAAGCTGTGTATGCTTATATAGATTATTGAGGATAACGCCCGGATTGGCATCTTTACGAAGCTCAATAACTATTCTCATTCCTTCTCTTGATGATTCATCACGAAGATCGGTTATGCCGTCTACCCTCTTATTCTTAACCAGTTCAGCAATCTTGGTTATGAGCAGAGCCTTATTGACCATATAAGGGAGTTCTGTAACAACTATTCTCTGCTTGCCGCCGCTCATAGGTTCAATTTCGGAAAGTGCCCTTACCTTGATCTTACCGCGTCCGGTCCTGTAGGCATCATTGATTCCGCGTCTTCCGAGAATCTCGGCACCTGTTGGAAAATCAGGACCTTTAACTATATCCATAACTTCTTCGATATCAGTATCTCTGTCCTCATTTATACGATTATCAATAATCTTTACAACCGCATCTGTAACCTCTCTCAGATTATG
>JAFUVQ010000042.1 GCA_017477505.1 Eubacterium sp. | reverse complement strand
CTTTTAAAAATAATTCAGACATTATTACCTCAATATAATTATATTTGGTTAGATTATATCATTTTAACAATGTCCGCTCAACTCTGAATAATCCTGAATTATCTAGTTCATAACCAGTCTTCCAAAGCGTTCAGCAATTGCAACTTTAATCTCCATACCGGCTGTAAAGTCTATGGCATCATCAGTGATGCCGTCCGAGAAGAGAACTCCATTCTCTCCCATGTTAGATACAAAGCTGAGATTATCTTTCTCTGTTACTGTACCATATACCAGGTCTGCTTCGGTAAATACACTGGGATATGGCTCTCTTACATGAAATGTCAGGGCTTTGCTGTCCCATGCATACTCAGGAATCTTGAAGTTTCCAAGGTTAAAGGCTTTGGCCATTCCTGCAAATTCTGCCATAATGGATCTGTGCCAGCCTGTCATTCCGAAGCCTGTAGATATTATGACTCCGGAAGATGACTGATTCTCACATATCTCATTATAGTTTATGGTATATCTTGCTGAGGTGTGATTATTTACGCCAAGGAATATATCATTTACAGCATATAATACCTGCCCGTCTCTGGTTGTTGCTTTTGCCATAGTGATATGTTTTTCACTGAAATTACCATCGAATATTCTCGGAAGTACTCTTTCCATATCTATAGCTTCGAAGTTAAGCAGTTTTCCGTCCCATCTTTTGATATCAGGATTAACTCCGATAAGAGGCTGTCCGTTCAGATATTTCATTACATTTGCAACGAGACCGTCCTGGCCGACCGCTATAACTACATCATCTTTTCCGAATATCATACTTGAGATATAATCTCTGTCGACCTCCTGAACTCTTGCATATCTGGTGGCAATAATACGGACAAGGTTGAGTGAAGCATAATAATTCTCATGTTCCAGTTCATAATCAGTAAAGTCAGCACCAAGATGCTCAATATAGAACTTTGCCTGCTCTATGGTATTATACCGTTTCTTTAAATCTTCAAGGCGGGTTCTTCTTTTTATGATTATTACTTTATTCATTCCTCTGTCCATATTCTTCACCTCTTAACTTTTGGGATTTTCAGAATCAGATATTGTTATAAAAGGATCATTATCTGTCAATGATACTTTGAAGAAGATCCGGAGTCATATTTACAGTACCGATCTTAGCGGCATTTTCACCCAGCTCAACAAATGCTTTGGCCATAAGTTTAGAAGGATCCATACCGCCCATGGCGAGTGCTTCAATAAGTGCGACATTTACATTCTCATAAGCCTTAAGAAGCTTCTCAACTGCATAAGCATCTACGTCGGCCTTCACTTTGTCATTCTCACTTTCGAGCTGAACCAGCTTTTTATTCTCGTTTTCAAGATCAATCTTTGCTTCCATGTCTTTCATATCAAGCTTTATCCGTCGCTGCTTCTCCATCTCCTCTATATCGAGTTCAGCATCCTTCTTTTCCTTTTCTTTTTCAGCAACCTTGATTTCTGTATTCAGTTCATTTTCTTTTATATATCTTTCCTGTTCGATAGCAGCATTTCTTCTTTTATATATTGCATCATCCTGTTCCTTAAGTATCTCTTCTCTTGCAACAGCTTCGAGAGCTTTCCTGGTTTCTGGCTTGGCATTGATACCGAGAACGTTAATAGCAAGAATCTTAACTCCGAGATCTGCTATAACCTCATCCTCTTTAAGTCCGTTTGTAATAAGGAGGGACATCTCATCTGCGAGGCGTATGATATCACGTATATTTCTGGAACCGACCTCTCTTATCACTATAGCCTTGATTACATTATTTATACGCTTACAGATAAGATCCATATTTACTGTTTTCTTGTTCTCATAATTTCTGTTAAATCCAAAGTCAAAGGTATTTGCTGCTTTCATGAAATCATTGATGATATAAGTTATGACTCCCTGAACAAATACACTCTGAAAATCGGCTGTGATAATATCCTCAAAGCCAAATGCACCATCATATGCAATAGCCGGAACTACTTCTATATTTGTTCTCATATCATCACAAAGAACTGTAAGTCCCTTACCTTCATTAATAACTTTTCCCTTTTTTACAAGTATTACATAATCACTGTTTTGAAATTTTTTATAAACTATTGCCATAATAACGCCTCCTTCATGTTAGTATCTATTAGCTACTATCTATGGCTATATTAGTATACTTTTGCTACTATGTCAAGTAAAAAAATAACCTGTCAAATCCGGGGGACAATTATGTCCCTCATTTGACAGGCTTTTCTTTAATCCTTGTATAGTATCTGCTAGGTCTATGGGCATCACCGGAAGTCATAAATTCTGTTTCTTCGATCATATCCATAACCTTCTTACGGAAGTTCGCCTTATACAGCTTCTTTCCAAGAAGAATCTCATATACCTTTTGAAGCTCAGGAAGTGTAAATTTATCTTCCACAAGATGAAATGTTATATCAGTATACATAGTCTTGTTTGCAAGACGCCATCTGGCATATTCAACTATTTTTTTATGATCAAATGCCAGCTCCTCATCGGAGCTGATAAAATCTTCGACATCCATCAGCATAACACTTCTGGTTCTTTTCCCTGCTTTAAACTTAAGCTTTTCAAGAGGCACCAGAGCCATATAAGCTACGGAAATGATCCTCATTCGGGGATCTCTGTCTACATCACCGAAGGTATATAGCTGCTCATAATAAATATCCTTAAGACCTGTCTCTTCATTGATACCACGTTTTACGGCAGCATCAAGAGTCTCATCAATACCTACGAAGACTCCGGGAAGAGCATTCATCCCGTCAAAGGGCTCCTCTTCTCTGTTGATAACAAGTACTTTAAGTCTGTCATCTTCTATAGTAAATGTAATAAGATCGACAGCAACTGACATTTTTTCATAAATGGATGCATCGTAATCCTGCATTTGTCTTTACCTTTTTGATCCCTTAGTTTTTGAAACTATGTACAGGAGCAGGTATTCTACCGCCTCTGTTTACAAATGTATCGCAGGAATAAGGGTTAACCTTCATGATCGGTGCACTTCCGAGAAGTCCTCCGAACTCTACCTCATCTCCTACTGTCTTACCAACAACAGGGATAACTCGTACTGCTGTTGTCTTCTGGTTGATCATTCCTATAGCCATCTCATCTGCTATAATACCTGAAATGGTTGTAGCCTTTGTATCTCCCGGAATAGCTATCATATCAAGACCGACAGAGCATACACAGGTCATGGCTTCAAGCTTCTCTATGCTGAGTGCGTCTGCTTTAACGGCATCTATCATGCCCTGATCTTCGCTTACAGGTATGAATGCACCTGAAAGACCGCCTACATATGATGAAGCCATGATACCGCCCTTCTTAACCTGATCATTCAGAAGTGCAAGAGCCGCTGTTGTTCCCGGTGCACCGGCATATTCAAGACCTATCTCACAGAGTATATCCGCAACTGAATCACCTACGGCAGGTGTCGGTGCAAGTGAAAGATCAACTATGCCAAATGGAATGCCAAGGCGTTTTGAAGCTTCTTTTGCAACAAGCTGACCAACTCTGGTAATTTTAAATGCTGTTTTCTTGATGGTCTCACAAAGAACTTCAAATGATTCTTTCTCCATTCCTTCAAGAACAGCTTTAACAACTCCGGGGCCGCTTACGCCTACATTTATAACTCTGTCACCCTCCGTAACTCCGTGGAAGGCACCGGCCATAAATGGATTGTCATCAGGTGCATTACAGAATACAACGAATTTTGCACAGCCTATGGAGTCATGTTCTTTGGTAAGTTCGGCAGTTTCCTTTATCTTCTCACCGATAAGTTTAACTGCGTCCATATCTATTCCTGTCTTGGTGTAACCACAGTTTACGGAGCTGCAGACAAGATTAGTTACCGAAAGAGCCTTCGGGATAGACTCGATAAGAAGTTTATCGGCTTCTGTCATTCCCTTTGAAACCAGGGCGGAATAACCGCCTATAAAGTTGACACCTACGGTAGATGCTGCTCTGTCCAGAGTTTTTGCAATTTCAACAAAATCATCTGTAGTCTTACATACAGAACCACCGACCAATGCTATAGGTGTAACTGAAATTCTTTTATGAACTATTGGAATGCCATACATTTTAGAAATCTCATTTCCTGTTGAAACAAGATCCCTTGCAGATTCCGTAATTTTCTTATAAATATTATCACAGGTAGAAGCAACATCGCTGCCTATGCAGTCGAGAAGACTTATACCCATGGTTATGGTCCTGACATCCAGGTTCATCCTGCGGACCATTTCATTTGTCTCAAGTACCTCATTAAGAGTTATCATGGATAGTCCTCCCTAAATCCTGTGCATCATATTGAAGATTTCTTCCTTCTGTGTTCTGATCTCAACACCTATCTCATGACCGATTGATGTAAGTTCAGCAGCCATCTCATCGTGAGATTTAACTGTAGCAGAGGTATCTACAAGCATCATCATGTTGAAATAACCCTGCATTGTAGTCTGGGTGATGTCAAGAATATTTATGTTATTACCTGCAAGGTAGTTACATACCTTTGCTATGATACCTACGGTATCCTTGCCGATAACTGTAATGATAGTTCTGTCCATGTTAAAATCCTTTCATTTATTCTTTATTTCATAATATCTTAAATGTTGCCGTTCGTATAATATATCATGTCACATTCATCTCTCTTGGCCACGCTCAGGTTGAAATCCCGTACATCAGATGTAAACGGGTTGTCAGCTATCTCAAGCCTGACCGTTTCATAGGCGAGTTCAGGGAAGTTATTCTCCCTGGAAAGATGCCCGAGTATCACTGCTTTCATGTGGTCATTCAGAAGCTCCTTCAGGAGTTTTCCGCTGGCCTCGTTGGAAAGATGTCCTCTGTTGCCGAGAATACGCCTTTTCAGATAATACGGATAGGGACCGGTTTCGAGCATTCTTACATCATGATTGGATTCAAGAAGAATTATATCCGAATCCGTAAGAAATTCTATAAGTTCCCTGTCATACATTCCAAGATCCGTTGCTATAGATATCTTGGAACTTTCGTTATTAAAGCTGTAACATACAGGTTCTGCGGCGTCATGTGATATTGAGTGACTGTTAATGATCAAATCTCTCAGTTCCATACTTCCGTCAGAATCTATGACAGTAAAAAGGTCTGTATCTATGTCCTTTGTAACACTGCTGTATATAAGTGCCTGAGCTGTACCCTCCGTAAGATATATGGGAATCTCATATTTACGGGAAATGGCTTTCAGCCCTTTTATATGATCTGAATGTTCATGAGTTATGAAGATTCCGTCGATATCCTTCAAGGTCATATCAATGCTGTTAAGCCCTGCCTCGACTCTCTTCATGCTTATTCCTGCATCTACAAGTACTGCAGCATCATCTGTTCCTACATAAGTACAGTTGCCACTGCTCCCGGATGCTATATTCATAAGTTTCAAATGCTGTCCCTCTCTTTAAAGCTTAGCCTTAGGACTCTTATCTAAAGGACGGTAGCCGTTTTCTTCAAGAACCTTCATGATTTCTTCTTTATGTTCCGGACCGAAGGCTTCCATTGTTATGACAAGCTCAACGGCAGCATTTCTGTTAAGAGAAACAAACTGATTATGTTCAAGCTTAATTATATTTGCATTCTGCTCTGCAAGAAGACTTGATACCTTCATAAGCTGTCCCGGAAGATCCGGTAAAAGTACAGAAACAGTAAATATACGGCTTCTGGCGATAAGTCCGTGCTGAACTACTGATGAAAGTGTTATAACGTCCATATTTCCGCCGGAAAGTATACTTACTACTTTCTTGCCTTCGGGCTTAAGGTGCTTAAGAGCCGCAACCGTAAGCAGGCCGCTGTTCTCAACTATCATTTTATGATTCTCAATTATATCGAGAAATGAAACGATGAGCTCGCTGTCTTCAACGGTTATAACCTCATCTATATTGTCTCTGATATATGGGAAAATCTTTTCACCCGGGGTCTTTACGGCAGTACCGTCTGCTATGGTATTTACAGTAGGAAGTGTCGTAACCTCACCCTTCTCAAGAGAAACCTGCATACAGTTGGCACCTGCAGGTTCAACACCTATAACCTTTATCTTTGGATTCAGCATCTTTGCAAGGGTTGAAACTCCTGTTGCAAGTCCGCCTCCTCCTATAGGTACAAGTATTGTATCCACAAATGGAAGCTCTTTGATAATCTCCATGGCTACGGTACTCTGACCTGTAGCTACATCAGGGTCATCAAATGGATGTATAAATGTATATCCTTCTTCTTCGGCAAGCTTAAGAGCATACTCACAGGATTCATCATATACATTTCCCTGGAGGATTACTTCAGCTCCGTAAGACTTGGTGCGGTTAACCTTTATCAGAGGGGTTGTTACAGGCATTACGATAACAGCTTTGACACCGTATTCTCTGGCAGCATATGCAACACCCTGTGCATGATTGCCGGCGGACGCTGTTATAAGTCCCTTGGCTCTTTCCTCAGGGGTAAGCTGACTTATCTTGTAATAAGCACCTCTTATCTTATATGCACCGGTTACCTGCATATTCTCAGGCTTAAGGTAAACCTTGTTACCTGTCTGTTTAGAAAGATATTCAGATTCAACAAGCCCTGTCTTGGCAACTACCTTGGAGACTATCTCATAGGCCTGTTCACATTTTTCTATCGTTATTTCGTTCATGGTTACTCCTTTATTGCCGGTTAGAGCGGCAAATTACCGGTATCAGTCAATATCAAACAGATCATCATCCTTTGGCATCTGCTCGATATCTGCGTTTATAAGTTTGTCCATATCACTGTCTAATGTAAAATCAGCAAAAAGCGCTGTGATATAGGCATTAGGATCAAATCTCTGAAGGTCATCCAGGCTTTCGCCCACGCCTATATATTTAACCGGAACAGAAAGCTCGGATTCGATAGCTATGGCAACACCGCCCTTGGCTGTTCCGTCAAGTTTTGTAAGGATTATACCGTTAATCTCGGTTACATTTCCAAATTCACGGGCCTGTTGAAGCGCATTCTGTCCGGTAGAACCGTCGAGAACGATGAGTGTCTCCACATTTGCATCAGGATATTCTTTGGAAATGATTCGTCTCATCTTACCAAGCTCATCCATAAGGTTCTTCTTGTTATGGAGACGTCCTGCCGTATCAATAAGAAGAATATCTGTCTTTCTTGCTCTTGCAGCTGAGACAGCATCAAATACTACAGCTGAAGGATCAGAGCCTTCACCCTGAGCTATGATATCCACTTCTGCTCTGTCAGCCCATGTCTTTAGCTGGTCTATAGCAGCAGCTCTGAAGGTATCTGCTGCAGCGATAAGAACCTTCTTGCCGCGTTTTCTGTACTGGTATGCAAGTTTTCCTATGGAAGTTGTTTTTCCAACTCCATTAACACCGATAACCAGGATAACAGACTTCTTCTCTTCAAAGTCATAAGCATTATCTTCAACATTCATCTGATCTCTCAGATTATTGATGATAAGCTCACGGCACTGGTTGGCATCCTTGATATGAAGCTTTTTAACTTTTTCTTTAACATCATTTATAACAGCTTCAGTTGTTTCAAAGCCCATATCGGACATGATCAGAGTTTCTTCGAGCTGGTCGTAGAAATCCTCATCAATCTCACTAGCTTTAAAAACATTTGCAAAACTGTCTCTGGTCTTTGTAAGACCTGCTTTGAGTTTATCCCAAAATCCCATATGTAACCTCCTAACCTGCCAGACCTTCTTCAATCATGCTTACGGATACCTGTGTCGAAACACCCTTCTCCTGCATTGTGATTCCGTACAGAACGTCAGCGCATTCCATGGTTCCTTTTCTATGTGTTATAACTATGAACTGCGTATCCTTTGTAAGTCTTCCGAGATATTTGGCGAATCTCTTTACGTTCGGATCGTCCAGAGCCGCTTCAATCTCGTCAAGAAGACAGAACGGTGAAGGCTTAAGGCTCTGTATAGCAAAGAGAAGTGCTATAGCTGTAAGTGACTTCTCACCACCCGAAAGCTGCATCATATTCTGAAGCTTCTTTCCGGGCGGCTGTGCATTGATAATGATACCCGTTTCGAGAATATCTTCCTCATCAACCAGGCTGAGGCTCGCTTTACCGCCACCGAACAGCTCCTTGAATACCTTGCTGAACATATTCTGAATCTCAGCAAATTTCTCTGTAAATGTATCTTTCATGGCCTTATCAAGACCTGCAATGATATCCCTGAGGTTCTCTTCAGACTTGACTATATCGTCTCTCTGACCGCTGAGGAATTCATATCTTTCGGATACTTCTTTATACTCCTCGATGGACTTCACATTTACATCTCCGAGAGCCTTGATCTTTGAACGTACTCCACCGATTTCTTTCTTTGTCTCCGGAAGTGTCTTGTCCAGTTTGACATTCAGCTCCTCGGCGCTGCTTTCAGTAAGCTCATATTCATCCCACATGTAATTAAGAAGCTCATCCTTCTTCTCCTGCTGTTTTTCAATAGCTGCAGCAAGGGTAAATGAGGATTTGTCCAGTCCGTTGATCTCTTTGGAAAGCTCTTCTCTTCTGCCGATGAAGTCTTTATGCTCTTCATTTATATTCTTTTTCTTTGCTGAGAGTTCATCAAGTTTTTCTGATCTCTCTTTAATTATGCGGTTATTTAATTCTATATTCTTTCTGGTTTCTTCTATATCCTTAGAAAGTTGTTTTTCTTCCTTGTCCTGACTGCCAAGTCTCTCTTCATATCCCTTTTTCTCAAGCTCATATCTTTCAATATCGCCATTTATACGGGATATGTCATTCTCCGCATATGAGAGCTCCTGCTTTATGGAACTGGAACGAAGTACAACGCCGGAAATCTCATCATCGATACTTCTTTTCTCAGTTCTTTTTGCATCGAGAGTTTTCTCAAGCTTTTCAATAGCTTTCTTTCGCTCTTCTATAGCCTTTTCCTGCTGTTTCTCACTGTCATAAAGCTCTTGTTTATTCTGAGTGATGTCCTTAGTCTGGGTTTCCAGCTCTTCATTTTCTTTCTTGATTCTTGCAAATGAAGTCTGTATAGCTGCCAGCTTTTCTTCTACTGATGAAAGACCGAGAGTAACAGTGTTCTTTTCGATAGAAAGCTTATGGAGTGCTGAATTGATCCTCTCTATCTCTTCTTTGAGAGAATCTCTCTTCATCTTGAGAGAAGCTTCTTCTTCCTTGGCCTTCTGATACTTACGGCTTACTTCGCCTATCTCCTTCTGAATCTCCTCAAGCTCTCTGTTACGTCCGAGAAGATTACTCTTGTTTCTGAAGGCACCACCGGTCATGGAACCGCCGGGACTTATCAATTCTCCTTCAAGTGTAACGATACGGAGTGACTGATGATATTTCTTTGCAACTCTGGTTGCAGTATCTATATCTTTAGCAACAACGGTACGTCCGAGAAGGCTTTCTATGATATTTCTATAGGTATCTTCAGTCTTTACAAGCTGTGAAGCAATACCGATTATGCCTGATTCATCCAGAACTTCCTTATCAACATGACCTCTTCCCACAACAGATGATACAGGAAGAAATGTAGCGCGGCCAAGTTTATTCTGCTTAAGATAGAAAATCATATCCTTGGCAGTTTTATCGTCTTTTGTAACAATATTCTGAATACTTCCGCCTAGTGCGGTTTCAACAGCTGTTTCATAGTCCTGATCAACCTTGATGATATCAGCAACTACGCCGACTATACCTTTAGCACTCTGCTTTTTCTCCATTACCTTTTTGATGGATACTCCGTAGCCTTCGTATCTTTCGGTAAGGTTTCTGAGAGATTCATATTTTGATTTGAGACTTATGATATCCTGATTGAATCTTTGGATATCAGTCTTTATCTTATCGTATTTTTCAGTTTTTTCACGAAGATCGGCCTCTGCCTTGCCAAGCTTCTTTTTGTTGTCGGAAACAGATTCCTCAACCGACTTGAGGTTTAAGGTGAGCTTTTCTTTTTCGTTTGTCTCTCTGACCTCGTCGGATTTGTTCTGAAGGAAGATACTCTGCAGCTCAGTCTTACGGAGACCTATACTTTCAAGCATGGCATCGTATCTTGCCACCTTTTCCTTTATCTCACCGCCTTCATTGAGGAAATCAATGATATCACCCTTGGCTTTATCAATATCGGTTTCAGTGGTATTCAGTTCCTTCTCGAATTTGTCAGCCTTAACTTTGAGCTTTGCCTCTTTATCGGCTTCCGCCTTAAGCTTTTCGCCTATTTCTTTCTTGCTGTTTTCCTTTTCGGCAAGGTCCTTGGCAAGACGGTTTTTCTCTTTCTCTACTCTTTCAATCTCCAGAATTACAGACTTTCTGTTCTGATCTGCTGAAGCGATTCTTTCGTTGAAGACATTTATCTTACCTTCAGCACGCTCATTCTCAAGATTTCTGGCATTTATGAGTTCCTTGATCTCTTCCATGGTTCTGTCAAGAGTTGCCATGGATTCTTCAAGCTCTTCATATCTTGACTTGGTATCCTCGAATTCTTTTTCAAGGCGTTCCTTGTCATCATTTACAATATCATACTTCTTCTGATCCTGTTCAATCTTATCTTCGATGCTCTTTATCTCCATCAGAAATGATCCGACTTCCAGCTTCTTAAGTTCTTCTTTGAGAAGAAGATACTGCCTGGCTGTTTCGGATTGCTCACGGAGAGGTTCAATTCTTTCTTCAAGACCTCTTACTATGTCATTTATACGATTAAGATTGATATGCTCCTGTTCGAGCTGTTTTTCAGTTGCAATTTTGTTTTTCTTATATTTAACAATACCTGCAGCTTCATCGAAAAGCTCTCTTCTGTCATCAGGTTTTCCTGAAAGAATCTGTTCGATCTTACCCTGTCCGATAATTGAATATCCTTCCTTACCGATACCTGTATCGAAGAAAAGTCTGTTGACATCCTTAAGACGGCTTACATTTCCATTTATTAGATATTCACTTTCACCTGAGCGGTATACACGTCTTGCAACGGTTACCTCGTTATAATCTATAGGAAGGTGATGGTCAGAATTGTCGAGGGTTATGGCTACATATGCCGATCCCTGAGGTTTTCTGTTCTCTGTACCGGAGAAAATTACATCCTCCATCTTGGCACCACGGAGGTTCTTGGCACTCTGCTCACCCAGAACCCATCTTACGGCATCAGCAACATTACTTTTACCTGAACCGTTTGGGCCTACGATACCTGTAATACCTTTATCAAATTTAAAAATCATTCTGTTGGCAAATGATTTGAATCCATTTACCTCAATACTTTTAAGATACATTCGAAGTTTAGTCCTTATCGTTTATTTCTGTTATCGTGCTGTGTGCAGCAAGCTGCTCCGCAGACTTTATGGTATGACCGGAAGCCGTGGCATATGTCTTATCGCCAAGAACTACGCTTACGGTATATGTTTTATTGTGATCAGGTCCTGTTACATTTATCAGATCATATTTTAGAGGAAGATTATTCCTCTGAGCATATTCCTGAAGAACTGTTTTTGCATCATAAAATGCACTGGTCTTATCAATATCATTCAGCAGAAAACGATTAACGAATTTCCCTGCAGGTCTGATACCGCCATCAATATAAATAGCACCGAGAACTGACTCAAAAAGGTCACAGAGAATTGAATTCCTGTCTCTTCCCCCTGTAAGCTCTTCGCCTTTACTCAGATAGAGATAAGCACCGAACCCCAGTTCTCTTGATATCTGTGAAAGAGATAATTCACATACGAGGCTGGCACGAAGTTTGGTCATTTCACCTTCAGGCATTTCAGGATAACGCTTGAAAAGTTCCCTGCTTGACAGAAACTCAAGTATCGCATCACCCAGAAACTCGTATCTTTCGTAGGATACAACCTTTGCAAGTCTGTATTCATTTGCAAATGACTTGTGAGTGAATGCTGTGTCTAAGTGGTCTGGGTCCTTAAACTTATAACCCAGCTTCTCTTCAAGCTCTGTATAATCATTTGTACTGTATGTCATACTGTTTCCTCTTTTGACTCTTCTGCTATACCTTCAATAATCTTTCCGTTTACGTCTTTTTCAACGAATTCTACGCACTGCTTGATAGCTGAGATAACTTCATCCTCTTTGGAATTACCGTGTATCTTTACAACAAGACCTTTAAGTCCGAGAAGTGGTGCTCCGCCGGCTTCGCGGGCATTGAAACGTGATAATGTATTTTTGAGTGACTTTTTAATAAGAAGCGCACCTATCTTGCTGGAGAAGTTACTCATCATGGCTCCCTTGATTTCCTTAAGGAGCATTTTGGAAAGTCCTTCATAAAGCTTGATTATAGTATTTCCGACAAAACCTTCAGCAACTATAACATCTGCTTTTCCGTTCGGAATCTCACGTGATTCGATGCAGCCTATAAAATTAATATCCTTACATTCCTTAAGAAGAGGAATCGTAGCCTTTACAAGAGCATTGCCCTTTTCTTCTTCAGTTCCGATATTAACTATGGCAACAGTCGGTTTTTTCTTGCCGACTACATTTTCCATATATATAGAACCCATCTTGGCAAACTGGACCAGAACTTCAGGCTTAACATCTACATTTGCACCGCAGTCAAGAAGAAGTGACGGTTCTTTACTTGTTGGAAGCATATGCGCTAGAGGTGTTCTCTTCACTCCTTTGGCACGGCCTACTACAAACTGACCACCTGCAAGAATGGCTCCTGAATTACCTGATGAGATAAATGCATCACAGGTGCCGTCTTTTACCAGGCTGAGAGCTACGACCATGGAAGAATCCTTCTTATTTCTTACGGCTTCTACCGGGTGATCATGAGTTGTTATTTCTTCAGTTGCATTTACAACTATAATCCGGTTTTTATCATATTCATATTCGCTGAGCTGTTTCTTGATAGCATTCTCCGGGCCACACAGATGAACATATACATTTTTATTCTGATTAACTCCCGTAACTGCGCCCTTAACTACTGTTACAAGGCCATTATCTCCACCAAGTGTATCAATAGCAATATTGATATTTTTCATTTTTTTATGCACCTCTTATAAGTAATAATATGCTACTTTGTCTTTAGTCCACAGATAGAGTTGATTTTAACACATCTCTAAATTATAAACAACTTTACGTTTTATTTCAGTGCATTACATGACCTGATCATAAAATTATAAAGCTTAATATTAGTGTTGTCATCATAGTGAAGTCCGTCATAGGTTACATACCCTTTAGTTTTAAGATATGTATTTGAATCCATATAAATCAGATTCTTTGGAAGGTTCTCTTTGATCTTCCTGTTGAAGGCATCAACATCTGCATTATACTTTTCATATTCAAGAGCAAAGTCTTTGCCGTCTTCCACAGGATTAACAGAGAGGACTATTACCTTATTATTGGCAACAAAATCAGCAGGCAGTGTCCTGTAGAATTCAAGATACTTATCTACATTATACATGTCATTTACACCCATATTCATGATGATGTATTTGTCTTTAAGACCTAAGTATCTGTCTTTCTGAGATTTCATCCAGTCCAGGCCGAGGGAACTCTGTGCTATATAGGTTCCGCCCCGGTCACCAAAAAGCTTTTCCATTCTGAACATTCTGGAGTCACCGATAAAGACAAATTTGTCATTTGCATAAAGTGGTTCCTCATCAATGTAGCTGACACCCGTTGTTGCCTTTATAGCATCCTTGGCTTCACTTTGTGTGGAATTTCCGTTTGCAATACGTCCTTCAGCTTTACCAAATCTCATATAATGAATGTAATAGTATTTATACTCATACTTATAGCTGTTATGCAGATCGCTGTAGCGGCATATATAATTAAAGACATTAAATTCTACAGAACCGCGTCTTCCTTCATACATACCATAATCAACAAAATGCCTCAGTACTCTTCCCTCATCATCTCCGTAATTTATAACTACATCAGAATTATGGGATGAGTAGTATTCATAATCATATACATCCTTGTAGTCGGTTCCGTCGAGTATGGTCTGATGAAGTCCTGACGGGTTATAGTAATTATAAATGAATACTATAGCCTGGGCACGATTAATAGATGCATTTGGATTAAAATGAGTGGCATTTTTACCGGATGTAATCCTCTTCTCATACGCCCATAAAACAGCATCAGCATAAAGTGAATTCTGAGGGATGTCTGCAAATGGATTCTTCAGACTTGCCGGTTCAGGTTTTCCTGCTGCTCTCCAGAGCATGGTAGCAAACTGAGCCCTGGAACAAGGATTAAGTATTCCGAAGATATTCTTCTTTATACCGGAGGATATACCGTTTTCATAAGCCCAGAGAACAGGCTTGTAGTAAAAGTCACCGGCTGATACATCAGAAAATGGATTATTTATGCTTTTGGGTTCGGGACATCCGAAGTAACGCCAGAGAAATATAACCACCTGAGCCCTGTTGCAGATATTATATGGCTTAAACTCATTTTTTGAAACGCCGGATACAATCTGAGGCTCACGTCCACTATATGCCCATATTACAGAATCATAGAAGAAATCACTTTCATTGATATCTGTGAAGCCTTCAGCATCAGAATCCGTAGCTGTATGGACAGCATCGGACAAAGAATGAAGAAGGTCGTTCGGAACTGTACCGGCATAAACACACAGTGGACTCATGACATAATTTATAGACATAGCAAGAATAGCCGTGATCAGAGTTATAATTATGAACTTTTTCATGCTTCTGTTAATAATCATCATGTAACCTAATTAAATACTGAAAAAAAGCCTTGAAGAAACTTCAAGGCCTTCTCATAATCACTTCAAATTAATCAGCTGCAACGATCTCTTTCTTGTTGTAAGATCCGCAGTTCTTGCAAACTCTGTGTGGCATCATAAGCTCGCCGCACTTGCTGCACTTAACAAGATTTGGAGCACTCATCTTCCAGTTTGCTCTTCTCTTATCTCTTCTTGCTTTAGATATCTTACCCTTTGGACAGATTGACACTATTTCCACCTCCTCGGAAAAATCTCGAAAAATCACACTTTCGTAATTATACTTATGTAGTACATTATTGTCAATGATTTTTTTGATGATTTTTGAATTATTTTTGCATGTTAGTAATACAATGCTTTCCAATAGAATTAACAATAGTATTTTACGTATTCTTCAAAGTGAGGAAGGGCGAAATCAACCTTTCCCCGGCTGGTTTCTCTAATAATTCCACCTTTTATAAGAGAACTTCTTAACTCTGAATAATTCTTGGGTTTTTCCATTTGTTCCAGAATGGTTGCTCTGTCTTTATGTTCTAAAATAATTCTAATAAGATTTCGCTCTCCTTCAGTAAGCTCTTCCCATATTTTTTCGTAGGATTCGGTAAAGAGTATTTCATCATATTCATCAATTAGATCTTCTAAACTTTCAGAAGGTTTTTTATTAAAGTAAAGGCTGCCCAATACTTGATATGCATAAGCATATCCTTTTGTTTCTATTGCAAGCTTTCTGGCTTCTTCAATATCTACATTCAAAAGCTTTTTATACTTAGTAGTTACGGATACATCAGACAGATACCTTACTTCAATTGTATCAGCCCGCCTGAAAAAAGTAAGATTACGTACTCTTCCCAGTGATTCCATATTAGAAAAGAGACCTGTGCAAATGAAGTAAATAGGCTTCGCTGCTCGTATATATTTCGCATAAACAGAACAGAATGCAACTGTGTCATCTGTTTTAGAAATATCGTCAATGCATATTAGAATCTTTTTACCTTTTTCAAATGCCCTGTTAAGTAGTTTGTCTAATTCAACTTCATCATCATAATAAAAAGCATTTGCAGAGTTATCAGTGTTTATTGTAGCAGTTATCAGTCCAATAGATGCACCTATAGTGGTTTTAAGTTTTTTCTTACTATCCTGCAAAAAGTCTTCATTTGCAAGATAAGAAACCAATGTATGGAGCGGATTCCTGGCAGATGAGAGATCATATACTATCCAACCTTTTTTTTTGGAATCATCTTCTCTGAAATACTTGATAATATCTGAAAGTACGACGGTTTTTCCACTGCCTCTTACTCCGATAATCTTATATACATATTCAGAGGGATTCTCAAAACTATAATTATCTATGGCCTTATCTGCCCAGTTCATATTTATATAAGCCTGTCCTGCACTACCATATGAATGTGTAAATGGATTTTGTTCTCTGTTCATGAAAAACACCTCATTCCATCTGATAATTTTGATTATTTTTGATAATGCTTGATAGTATTTTATAATTCATTATACTATATTATAGTTTATCATTTTTTTGATAATTTGACAATGCTACTGATCAAATAAGTATTCTCGTTGGAAACTATTGGCTATTCCACCGTAGAATCTAAATAGTATTTCTTCATTCTTTCCCAACAATCCATAATCTGTTTTATTTTTTCCATCCATAAATAAGAAATAACCATCATCTAGCAGTGTTTTTTCTGTCGAGTTTCCATTTTCTGTTATTGTAACATAAGTAGGTTCACCAGTCTTTCCGTTATAATGACATGACTTAGTACATTTGAAATTATTTAATGAGATTACAAATATTTCTTCATTTGATTCTTTTATGGAAGTATCGACATAGGCAGAGTTATATGTAACATATTTCTCAGGTCTATCATTATTCACTATAGTAAGACATCTTTCTGGATTTCCATTATAACCTGTGAAGTCAGAAATAGAAATATTATCAGCTTGAAGCATTATTCTTCTTATAGGCAAAATAACATTACAATACTTTTGATATAATTCAACAATAACATAGTATTTTTGTAGAATTTCATCATCTGCCATAGGAATTTTTGATTCTGATCTTATAACTAGCAAGTCTGATATTGAATCGTAATTAAAATCACCTATTTCAGTATAATAAATACCCGATAAATCAGCGTTTATTTCTCGGTAATGATCACGTTTGGATTCATCATATCCATAGAGATAACTATATGAAATGCTTCGAGTACATATAATTCCTCCATTTCCTGAATATGAGTATTGATTTTCAACTACATTTGGTGGAAATACAAATGTTGTCTTCGTCGGATCATATATCCCATATGTTGAAATTAAGACATTCTTTATATAATCATCATAGGTTGAATAATAACGATCCGAACTTATTCCTACAATATCAAACGCTTTATTAATAGTTGCAATCTCAGAATCTGAGAATCCAAGATAATCAGCAGATAATAAAACATTTCTTCTTACTGTCCAGTAGTCTGAAGTGGAATCATAGTTATTTTCTAAAGAATGATACCAAAGAAGTATTAGTTTATCCTTAGAAATTGAAGGGCAACCATATCCCGCAAGACCTTTAGACATTAGGTAAGCAGCATGTGATATTACAGTAGAATTAGTGTGAGCATATGTTTCTATATCATCCGTATCATAACACCAATATGTACCTTCATATTTAGAAGGACAATCACAGTTTTCAGGAGTTTCAATGTCTCTTAAACAATTCATATTATTTAATGATAACCAATCTTCTGCAATTTTAAAATCTCCTTCAGCAAAACAGCCAAAGATATCAGCATAGGCTTCGTCTATTGCATATACTATATGTCCATTAGTATGACTATGATCAAAACCATCATTAGTAATATAACTTGCAACTGCATGTGTATACTCATGTGCAGCTATATCAAATCCATTTGCAGTTGTCGGTAAACTCTTATCGGTATTATCAAAGTAGCTTATGGATTTACCATTCCAATATGCATTATCATACATTCTCTTTTTTTTATAATTATCATTTTTATCACGATAATAATCTATAGCATGTATAACAACAGGAATTTTAGCTCCGTTACCATCAATAGAAAAACGATTAAGTGTTTTATTATACCAATCAAATGTTTTAATAACATTATTATACGCAGATATAGCAGTTGGATCGTCCCATGTATTGTTTTTATCACAGTACTCATTAGTTTTCTTTTCAATATAAACTTGTATATTTCTTGTTGAATCTTTCATGTAGTATGTTTTTGTGAATGGACCGGACCAATCATACTCAACGGGGAATTCGAAAACTCTCCCTGGTTGAGCCAGAATAGGATCATCCAGAAGCTTTCCAATTTCGTCATGTCCCTTTCCTGTAATACTATGTTGGTTATTTCCTTCAAAAATAATTGTTCCATCTATAGAATTAATTATAAATGTATATGGAGTTTCCCCATAATCATCAAAAGGTTCTGCACTAATAATATAAGCAAATATTGGATTGTCCTCAAACTCATCAAGATTATAAATAACTGTCTTATAGAGAAAAACATTGTATTCATTATTTGGACAGGATTGATAAACAATACTTAATGCATCTTCAACAGATATTTGTGTTTCAGATTTAATGGAATAATACTTGTCAATCGAGTAACAACTTGAAGTAACGGAAGTAACATTTCCATAATTGTCAGCAGATAATGTTAAGTGTCTTCCATATACTTCTATTCCGTAAAATATTTGATTAAAAGTATAATGTGTTCCATATTCACTGTAGTTGACACAGGCAATTTCCAGTTCGGATTTTGGATCATCTAATTTTAAGATTTCATTAATCCCATATAATGCAACAATAGCATCTTCAGAAGATTCAATGATAATATCACTGAATTTACCATTTATGGCTGACAAAGGACAATCAACGCTATAGATACCTTCTTCATCTACAGAAGTTTCCATTACAGAGTTATTATACTCAATAAAGAAATTCTTTTTGTCCTTGTTGATATTCCTAATATCCTCAACAGTATATGATTGCAGTGCATTTACATCTATATTCTTATTCCTTATAACCTTAACCGTAAATGTTCTCTTGGCAACAGCCTGGTTTACTTTCACTGTGGCTGTAAGTGTAACAGTCTTATTTGCACCATCAGGTCTGGTTACTTTTCCGTTGTTTGAAACTATAGTTGTATCACTACTGCTCCATGATACATTTACACCTTCAAATTCTGTATTAAGAGTGAGGTCATTTATTACAGAGTCTTCATAATCGCCGGGTGCATATATTACTCGAACGAGATTGGCGACATTATCGGCAATATAAACGTCTCTTGTGGCGTCGTCAAATTCACCCTGCTCATACTGATTAAGTCTATAGAGGAACATAACAGTCTGGGCACGGTTTATGATGTTGTTAGGAGCAAAATGAGTGCTGTCTTTTCCGCTGGTTATCTTATATCTGCTTGCCCAGAGTACTGCAGGAGTATACATTGCATCTGAAGAAACATCTACAAATGGGTTTTCATCGCATCTTACTTCCGGCTCATCTTCCATTCTCCAGAGAAATGTAACAAACTGCGCTCTTGTACATGAATCAAGTGGAGCAAACTTATCCTTAGCCTTACCGGAGGTAATACTATTCTCAGAAGCCCAGAGAACAGGTTTGTAGAAAAAGTCTGTGGTTTTTACATCTTTAAATGGATTTTTAGTAGTTTCCGGTTCCGGACAGCCTTTCATTCTCCATAAAAATGTAACCATCTGGGCTCTGTTACATGTAGTAAATGGTTTGAATTTGTCTTTTGTTATACCCTGGACTATCTGAGGATCTGTATTTACAGCCCATAGTACTTCCTTGTAATAATTTGAGCCTTCCTGTACATCTGTAAAGGGATTCTCATCCTCTGCAGCATATGAATTAAATGAAATCATCAGGATGATTAAAAATGTAAGAAAAATTGCTAACTTCTTCATAAATTACTTCCTCATTCAAATGAATACGATAAAAGCTTCACCGTCTGAAATGAACTATATCTTAAAAAACCATCAATTGAGCATTTATCTTTCCGAACAGCTATAAACTAAAGTTTATAATAACATATACTCAATTGATGGTTTATATAGAAAATGTATCCTAAATAGTATCAACCTATATTATAATGAACGTACCTGACGTTTATAAACCTAAACCAAAGCAACTGTCTCTCTGCAGATTGCCAGTTCTTCGTTAGTCGGGATTACATATACCTTCACTTTGGAATCCGGTGTTGAGATCATAACTTCACCGTTTTTCTCGTTTGCTTCTTCGTCAAGTTCGATTCCGAGATATCCGAAGTAAGAAAGTATCTCTTTACGTACCAGTGTATCATGCTCTCCTATACCGGCTGTAAAGCTTATCATATCTACGCCGTTCATGGCTGCGATATATCCGCCGACTGTCTTTACTATCTGATAGCAGAATGCTTTAAATGCAAGTGTGCACTTTGGATCTCCGTCTATGTAGCCGGCTTCAATATCTCTGAAGTCTGCAGATACTCCTGAAAGACCGTAGATTCCGGACTTTTTGTTAAGTATTGTAAGTACTTCATCTATGGACTTATTTTCTTTATCGGCAATGTACTGAACTACCGCAGGATCGATGCTTCCGCTTCTGGTTCCCATTATAAGTCCTTCAAGAGGTGTAAGTCCCATGGATGTATCAACAGATTTGCCGCCCTTAACAGCACTGATACTTGCGCCGCCACCGAGGTGACATACGATAATCTTTGTATCTTCGGCAGGTTTGCCGAGAAGTTCTATGGATCTCTTGGATACGAAGCTGTGGCTTGTTCCATGGAATCCATACTTTCTAAGCTTATATTTATCATAATATTCATAAGGAATGCCATAGATATAAGCCTTATCTTCCATTGTCTGATGGAATGCGGTATCAAATACTGCCACATTTGGTACACCGGGCATAAGATTCATGCATGCTTTGATTCCAAGCAGGTTTGCAGGATTATGAAGCGGAGCAAGATCTGACAGTTCGTCAATCTTTGCAATCACATCATCATCAACTACAACTGAACTGCTGAAATATTCACCACCATGTACCACTCTGTGACCTACAGCATCTATCTCTTCAAGTGATGAGATGGTTCCGTCAAGAAGTGTCTTTATAACAAATTCAAATGCTTCTTTGTGTGTCGGGAATTTGGGATCCTGACCGATTCTCTCACAATTACCTTTTGCAAGTACCTGCTCAGTATCTGAATCGATGAGCTGATACTTTAAAGTTGTTGAACCACTGTTAATTATAAGTACTTTCATTTATATGCCTCCATCTTTGTAGTTTTTATATCAATCATCAATACTTACATAATCAGGGTCGGACTTAAAGAGTTTCTCATACTCTTCTTCCTTGCCCTGTACGACAACCATGCCTCTGCCATGTTCCTTACTGTAGTACATGGTCTCATCGGCTGAATCAACAAGTCTGTTGATGTCCTGACAGGTATCCGGATAGATTGCAAGTCCTATACTTACATTTATCTTTATGATCTTTCCTGAATGGTCGATTGCTGTTGATTTGATCTTCTGCTGTATCTGTTTAAGGATTTCAAAAGCTTCCTGCTCACGTTTGTCAGGAAGGATTATGAGGAATTCCTCTCCACCGTATCGAACAGCCATACCATTACTGGATTCGGCGAATTCCTTCATTATGTATGTGACTGTCTTAAGAACCTTATCACCGGCGAGATGCCCGTGGGTATCATTTATAGATTTGAATTTATCTACATCGATAAGCGCAACCGAGAAAGGAGTTTCATTTTCAACAGAATCCTTGCAGAGCTTCGGGAATATTCTGTTGAAATAGAATCTGTTATACAGTCCTGTAAGCGAGTCAATATTCGCCATCTCTTCCATACGTATATAAAGTCTCGTATTAGTCAGGGCTGAGGAGAAATCGATAAGTGCGGACTCGTAGAACGTATATCCGTTGTAGAAGAAATCCACTTTCTTTGATGCACAGAGCATAACGCCATATATCTCATCCTGATTATATGCAGGGAAAAGAACGACTTCGGTATATGGTTTATCCTGAAATGCTTCGTGTCTGAGAACAGAGGCTCCGGATAGAATTACCGGATCGGTCACTTCATCTTCTTTAAGAATATCGAACATATCTTTCATGATTCCGTTAAAGAAATCAAAGTCTTTTTCGGATGCTCTGGTACAGATGGCATAATCTTTATTATTAAATACATTTTTATCAATGAAAAATGAAATGACATCCGGATGCTTAACTTCCACAATCTTATCCATCATGATGTTCATACTCTTCTTAACATCGAAGCTTGAAGAAAACTCCTTCATGATATCAACAAGAGCGCTCATCTCGTTGGTACTTGTTTCAAGATCGGAATTAAGCTTTGCAAGCTTTATCCTCTGGAAATTCAGCTCAGTATTTACTGACTTGACTTTTTCCTGATATTCGATAAGTGCAGTCTTATCCTCTTCCAGTTTCTCACCGGCAAAATAAAGATTTGTGACCTGATAATTATACTCGAGAACAGATTTTGAATAATAATCGGTAACCATAAGAAGACCGGCAAATACAATCACTGCCAGTACAAAAAATGTAAGTACCCATTCTGTACTGAAGGTTCCCCAGAAATAGCCTATAATACCGACTATCATAGTAACTGTTGCAATAAGTCGCTTGTTGGTCAGCTGACTTTCATAGAAAATGTCATTAAATACGATGAATTCATAGGCTATGATAAATTGCAGGAATAAAACTGCCAGGAAAAGAAGCGGACTAGAACCTCTGTTAAAAAATCCCAAAGAAAGAAGACCAAGCTGAATAAAAGACTTGATCTCACCAAATTTCTGAGATATTGCATAATTGCGTTTGAAAAAATATTCATCTACAGCTATGAATGCTATAGTAATAATACCATAATAAAGGGTAAGAAAAACAGACTTGTTGATACCGGCTATATAAAGCAGGACAACAAGAAAGATTACAAATGCATACATAAACCTATGCATCAGCAGAAATCTTTTAGAATATTTTTCCGAAAAATCCTGTGTCATAAGTATTTCCTTCCCCCCAAAACCACACTATATTATATAGTATCATATAATAATAATCAACAAAAAAGCACGTCACATCAAGGTGCAACATGCTTTTTTGTTCATATTAATGCCAATGCCTTATCAATCTCTTCAAATACTGATAAAACATCTTTGGTATTATCGAAAATCCTGTCTGAATTCTTTTCATAGTAATCATCATCAGGCTGGTTTTGAATGATACTTTGACATTTTTCAAATGAATATCCCCGGCTGGACATAAGTCTTTTTATGCGTGTTTCTTCGTCTGCCTTTATGAACCAGATCTCATCACATATTTCCCTGTATCCATCCTGTATAAGTAATGCGGCTTCGATAAAGAAGACAGAAATGCCTTCAGATCTCTTCTCTTCGATAAGTCTCAGGATCTCTTCTTTGACAGCAGGATGAACTATGCTGTTAAGTGTTTCAAGTTTTGCACTGTCCGCGAATACCAGGGAAGAAAGCTTTATTTTATCAATTTCCTTTGTTTCAGTATCCAGAATATCAGACCCGAAGACTTCCGCCACCCTTTTATAAACTGAATATCCTTTCTGATAAAGACTTTTGGCCAGAACGTCACTTTCCAGAACAAAGCTGCCATCCATAGCTTCAAGATATCCCAGAACAAGTGATTTGCCGGCTCCTATCTTTCCTGTAATGCCGATTATTTTCATATTTTATACCTGATTTTTACATTTGATTCAAACTGAACAATTCCAAATTTCAGAATTCCAAATTTCAGAATTCCAAATTTCAGAATTCCAGATTTCAGATTAATCATTCATAATACTATTTCGCATCATACAGATCATCTGCCTGATGCATATCTATGATCAGCGGCACACTGAGCTTTGTAGCATTCATCATGGCATCCTTCAGCAGTTCTTTGACTGTATCAGCTTCTTCAGCTTTGGCTTCTATAAGCAGCTCATCGTGTATCTGAAGGATAAGCCTTGACTTGAGTCCTTTCTCATTAAGAGCTCTTCTGACGTTGATCATGGCAATTTTAATGATATCTGCAGCTGTCCCCTGTATAGGAGAATTCATGGCAACTCTTTCACCAAACTGCCTCTGCATAAAGTTTGATGAACTGATCTCCGGGATTTCTCTTTTACGACCGAACATAGTTCTTACGTAGCCGACACGTTTTGCCTTGCTTACAGCTGCATCGAGGAATATCTTAACACCTTTATAGGTTTCAAAGTATTCATCTATATATCCCTGGGCTTCTTTTCTTGAGAGCCCGAGATCCTCTCCTAAGCCAAATGAACTTATTCCGTATATAATACCGAAGTTTACAGCCTTGGCACTCCTACGCATATTGCTGTCCACTTCTTCGAGCGGAACTTTGAATACATTTGCTGCCGTTATGGCATGTATATCATCTCCCTGGTTAAATGCATCGATAAGTGCCTGATCCTTTGAAAGATGAGCCATTACTCGAAGCTCTATCTGCGAATAATCGGCATCTATAAATGTATAGCCTTCTTCCGGAATAAAAGCCTTTCTTATCTCACGGCCAAGTTCAGAACGCATTGGAATGTTCTGCAGATTAGGCTCGGTTGAACTGAGTCTTCCTGTAGCTGCTATGGTCTGATTAAATTTGCTGTGTATCCTTCCGTCAGCCGATATACATTCCGTCAGCCCTTCAACATAGGTTGAGAGAAGTTTTGTAAGGCTTCTGTATTCAAGTATGAGATTTATGATAGGATGCTCGTCCTTAAGCTTAGCAAGCACATCAGCATTAGTTGAGTACCCTGTCTTGGTTTTCTTACCGGAGGAAAGATGCAGCTTTTCAAAGAGAATCATACCAAGCTGTTTGGTGGAGTTGATATTAAACTCCTCTCCCGCAAGCTCATATATTTCCTTCGTCAGTTCATTTATCCTGTCAGACAGCGCCTGTCCGTAGGAAAGCAGAACATTTCTGTCAGTTCTTATTCCGTAATGCTCCATGTCATACAGAACAAAAACACAGGGAAGCTCAATTTTATAGTATAAATCATAAAGTCCGTCAGTCTTAAGTCTGTCACGAAGTATCGGACAGAGTTTAGCTGCTGTATATGCTTTATAGGCAAACAGTTTTCTTATATCAGGGTCAGCAGATGAAAATGCAGTGAGTTCCTTCTTTCCTTTCAGAGTTTTTTCATCGGGCATTATTATGTCGAGATACTCCTCTGCCAAGGTATCGTAGCTGAATTCTTTACGATATTTTATAAGATAAGCTGCAAGGGTTGAATCAAAGAGTTTATCTGATTCAGACAGTTCGAATAAACCTACATTTTCTTTTAGATTTAAAAATGAAACGAATATTCCTGCCTTTATAAACTTCTCTATAAGGCCGGAAACATCCTTTGAACTTATATCTGAGGCCGGAGCAAGATAGCATTTATCTCCAATTGCAAAGGTTGTAAAGAGAAGTTCGCCGTCAGCTTCAGCCGGATATATTCCTATGCTGAGATTGTCTGACATGGAATCTGCTTCGGATACAATATCATTTATATCTGAAATATCAACTATTTCAGGAACAAACTCTTTCTTCTCTGAATCTGCAAAGTCAAATCTTGAAAGTATGCTCCTTAGACCCAGTTCTGTAAGCATATCACGTGCCGAAGAACCGAAAAGAACATCCTTTGTCACTGCTATATCATCCGGTTTGATGCCCAGTTCGCAATCAGTCTTTATGGTTGCAAGCCATCTGGAGAAAACAGCATCATCTTTTCCTGCCTCAAGTTTGCTCTTTACACCTGCAGGCATGATTTCATCTATATGCTCATATATTCCCTCTATAGAATGATATGTTGATATGAGCCTGGCTGCAGTTTTCTCACCAATTCCTTTTACTCCGGGGATATTATCGGAAGAATCCCCCATAAGCCCTTTCATATCGATAAACTCAGTAGGAGTAACGCCGTAAAGTTTCATAACTCCATCGGCATCATAATCCTCCATAACAGTCTTTCCTGCTTTCGTTTTCGGAATCCGGACCATTACCTTTTCACTTGCCAGCTGCAGAAGATCTCTGTCACCGGAAAGAACAGTCACGGCATATCCGTCACTTTCTCCGTTTACGGCAAGAGTTCCGATGATATCATCAGCCTCTATGCCACCCTGCTCGATACATTTAATGCCCATGGATGCAAGGATTTCTTTAATAACAGGAAACTGTTCCCTGAGTTCGTCGGGCATAGACCTTCTGCCTGCCTTATACTCAGCATATTCCTTATGTCTGAAAGTGGGCTCATGTACATCAAAAGCAACTGCTATTCCATCAGGATTTTCTTCCCCGTATATCTTATAGAAAATGTTCAGAAATCCTAAAAGAGCATTTGTATGGAGTCCTTTTGAATTCGTAAGATTGGAAGGCAGCGCAAAGAAGCCTCTGTTCATTATACTGTTACCATCAATGAGAAGCAGTCTTTTCATCCTGTACCTCCTTTTCGTCAATACTGAGCCCTATACTCAGCAGCTTATCATTAGCATTAAATACACTGTTCATGGTGTGGATTTTCTGATAAAACTTTTCACCTTCAGTTTGCTCGGGAGCAACTTCAACTTCATTCAGAAGAACATTTCTTGTATTAAGAAAGCTTCCCAGTTCCCTATAGAAGTAAGTCGTGCCCTGCATGGCAGCCTTCGACCGCTGTTCATAGTTATAGACCCTTCCGAGGGATTGAATATAGAAAAAGACCATAAACCCTATTAAACCTATCATTATAAGTGTAAATGTGGACATGATGACTCTTCTTCGACCGCTGGACCGGCCTCTGAGTCTGTCCAGATTCTTATCCAGATCCTCGTCAAAGTCTTCGCAAAGCTCTTCACCATTATCTATCTGCCTCATACCTACAAGAAGAGTATAGTAAATCTCCAGCTCTTTATGGCAGTCAGGGCAGTTCTTCATATGCGTAACAAAATCCTCCTGTTTGTCAGAAGGTAATTTGTTATCGATAAATGCAGTTATAAGAGATTGCGCCTCTATATGGTTCATGATTTATTTCCTTATACTCATTTTAATAAGGGCATATATCTGTATAATAAATTATATGAAATACCACCGACAGGAATATCCGGCCGGTGGTAATCTTAAGAATCTTAATAATGATTAGTTATTGATGAGCTTATCCTCATTACTCCAGCTGTAAAGCTTTCTGATGTCCTCACCAACCTTCTCAGCCGGATGCTCTGATGCCTTCTGACGAAGTGCCTTGAAATGAGCCTGTCCGCCTGCTGATGACATATCAAGAAGGAAGTCTTTAGCAAATGTACCATCCTGAATATCTGCAAGTACCTTCTTCATAGCCTTCTTGGTATCTTCTGTGATGATCTTAGGTCCTGTTATATAATCACCGTATTCAGCAGTATTTGAAATAGAATATCTCATTCCTGCGAAACCACTCTGATATATAAGGTCAACGATGAGCTTCATCTCATGGATACACTCAAAGTATGCATTTCTTGGATCATATCCTGCTTCTGTAAGTGTTTCAAAACCAGCCTGCATAAGTGCACAAACACCGCCGCAAAGAACTGCCTGCTCACCGAAGAGGTCTGTCTCTGTCTCTGTTCTGAATGTTGTCTCAAGAAGACCTGCTCTTGCACCACCGATACCAGCACCATAAGCAAGTGCAAGATCCTGAGCATGACCTGTTGCATCCTGATATACAGCTATAAGACAAGGTGTACCCTTACCTGCCTGATACTCAGATCTGACTGTGTGACCAGGAGCCTTAGGAGCTATCATAGTTACATCAACATCCTTAGGTGGGATGATCTGATTGAAATGAATATTGAAGCCGTGTGCAAACATAAGCATGTTACCAGCTTCAAGGTTCGGCTCAATGCTCTCCTTGTAAAGCTTAGCCTGAAGCTCATCATTGATAAGGATCATGATGATATCAGCCTTCTTAGCTGCATCTGCAGCTGTGTAAACAGTAAAGCCCTGCTCTTCAGCTCTCTTCCATGACTTTGAACCCTCATAAAGTCCGATAATTACATTAACACCTGACTCCTTAAGGTTAAGTGCATGTGCATGTCCCTGGCTGCCATAACCGATAATAGCTACTGTCTTGCCGTCAAGGAGTGAAAGATCACAATCACTTTCATAAAAAATCTTTGCATCTGTTGCCATTTTTAGTTCCTCCTAAAAATTATTTATAAAATGTACCGTTTTATGGATACTTTAAAACTAACCTCTAATAAGTCCTGTAAGACCTGTTCTTACAAACTCATCAATAGTGAAATCAGAAAGAAGGCTTATGAATGCTTCTATCTTATTTGTATTACCTGTAAGCTCTATCATCACTGATTCAGGTGATACATCAACAATCTTAGCTCTGAATACATCAACCACAGCGATTATCTGAGGCCTTTCGGCTGCGTCACATTTAACCTTTACAAGTACTAACTCACGGTGAACGCTGAGACCGTCCTTAAGCTCGGTAACTTCGACAACGTCCTCCAGCTTATTGAGCTGATTCTTGATCTGAGAGATTACTCTGTCATCACCTGTTACTGCAACAGTCATTCTTGAATACTTAGGATTCTCTGTCTCACCAACTGAAAGACTGTCTATATTATATCCTCTTCTGCTGAACATTCCGGATACTCGGCTGAGTACACCGGAAGTATTATCAACTAAAAGTGAAAGAACTGTTTTTTTCATGTATATTCCCCTTTCCTAGGTTCTTTTGTCAGGATAAAACTGCACTCTTGTTATTTTATCATAAACATGATTAATGTCAACACTTACCACAATCCATCACAATGCTTCCGTATGCCTTCCGGAATCTGTCACAATACCCCGATAACCTCATCAATAAGTGTCTCGAAGGATTCTGATACCTTAGCGGCAACCTCACTGATTTCTTTATGTGTAAGGGGCTTAGAAGTAATACCTGATGCCATATTTGATATGCAGGATACACCGCATACCTTAATACCCATGGCATTTGCCACCATCGCCTCTATGGCCGTACTCATTCCCACGGCATCAGCGCCAAGGGTTCTGAATGCTCGTATCTCTGCAGGCGTCTCGTAATTCGGACCGGTAGTCTGTATATATACGCCTTCCCGGACTGAAATCTGTTTACGTGCCGCTGTCTCTATGACAGTTTCAAAAAGTGCCGGATCATAAACCGATGACATATCGGGGAATCTTGTTTCAAATTCAGGAATATTCTTACCTATAAGGGGAGACGGAACTAATGAAGTTATCTGGTCTTTTATAACCATTAGAGTTCCGGGGGTAAATCCCGTGTTGATACCACCTGCAGCATTTGTGATAACAAGCTTCTCAATTCCCATAAGTTTCATGACTCTGATTGGAAGAACCACTTCTTCCGGAGAGTATCCTTCATAAAGGTGGACTCTGCCTTTCATCATCACAACAGGAACATCATGAATCTTTGTAAATATAAATCTGCCATCGTGACCTTCTACAGTCGAAACAGGAAAACCTTCAATCTCGTTATAAGGAATCTCAGCTGATGATTCATATTTTTCGGCAAAAGCTCCGAGTCCAGATCCGAGGATCAGTCCTACCGAAGGTGTGAACGGAACTCTGTCCTTTATGCTGTTATATACATTTACAATTTCATTATAGGTCATATTGTTCCACCTCCCAAAGCATATATAGTTCTGTACGGTATTATTCCAGATCGCTGTTCCAGTAAAGTACAACAGGAGTTCCTACAGTTACATTTCTATAAATGTCACCTGCTATGCTCGGAGGAAGATTTACACATCCATGTGAACCGTTTGTTTTATAAATCTCACCGCCGAATCTTCCTCTCCAGTTTGCGTCATGGAGACCTATACCGCCATAAAATGGCATCCAGTAATCAACAGGTGATTCATAGTCATCGCCACGGAGTATCGTAGGACTGAGCTTGGCCCTTATAGCATAAACTCCTGAAGGGGTTCCGTGTCCCTGAGCCATATTTCCGGATACACAGTCACAGTCGATGATAACCTTGCCGTCTTTATATACATAGACGTGCTGGTTTCCAAGATCCACTTCAACAAAGTTTCCGCCTATATCATCTCCGTTATATCCATAAGTAAAAGCTTTATGTGTAAATGAAGGGATTCTGTCGGCTGAAAATTTATTGGAAATCAATCTGTAAAGCTCTTCTGTTTCAGCTTCTACATCTATCTCCCATCCGTAATTGGAACCATCTATAACTGCGGTACGTCCGCTGTGAGTTTTAAAACGTCTTTTCGAATTCCCAAATGTATTATGTTCTGCAGCAAAATCCTCCACAAATTTCTGAACCACATCACGCCTGATGGTAACCTGATAATTATCGGAAATACTTACCATACTGTAAAGCTGATCCTTGGTAAGAGGATATGCAAAATCGCCGAATATATATTTGATATCCAGTTCAAGATATTCATTTACTTCCTTAAAACAATTCTGAACCTTTTCACTGTCAGATGCATACATGGGTTTTTCATAGCATTCTTCGGAAACATAATAGGTTCTCTGAAGATTCTTTATAGAATCATACAGCTCATTTACAAGTCTGTCCTCGATTATGGTCGTACCGGGATCGCCTTCATTTATTGAAACGGTATTGTCATTTACGATAACCGAAGCATTTTCAGGTTTCTTCTCTTTGGTTTCATCAAGAAAACGGCTGGCTTTAAGTACAGATCTGAGCTTTGAATCACTCAGATCCACAGTAAAATCAAAAGAAACCGGCTTTCTGTCCCAGAACATAAACCAAAGGAAAGGATTCTGCTCATTCTTCAGTTTCATTAGTTCGGTATCCACCTTAGCGGAAAAATCAATATCCTTGCCATATACAGACATGGAACCGTCCCTGAAGATTACTTCGGTCTGAAATTCTGTATAGTCAAGTATTGCTTCTGCTTTTTCAACGGATTTAAATGAAAGATCCATTCCGTTTACAACGGTTCCCGGAGCAAAATACAGATAGTTCAGTACAGTAAATGCACCGTAAACAACTACTATAATAGAAAAAAATGTGATGAGAAAAGCTTTAAGGAACTTATCCACTTTTTTAAAACCTCTTTCGTTTTTACTTGTTTATTTCTACTATTACAACTTCAGGTGTATTAAAAAGTCTAAGTTTGATTGAATGTGATCCGAGGCCGTTCGTAAGTATCATATGGCTGTCATTTGATATAAATTCTCCGTAATCATACTTCGGAAACAGTCTGAACCTTGGGGATATAACTCCGCCGAGTAATGGCAGCCTTACCAGCCCACCGTGATAATGTCCTGATAATACCAGGTCTACACCGTAGTCTGCGTAAGTCGGGAAATATTCGGGATCATGAGCGATCATGATATTCAGTTTCGATTGATCGGGCTTCTTTCCGAAGGATTCTTCAAGATAAGATGTCTCCATCTTTTTTCTTTCAAACCTTGAATAATAGCTGTCGTCCTCATCAAAGCCGAAAATCGTAGTATGTTCATCAAAATCAAAGGTCTTATTATTGAGCCAGATGATCTTGTCTGAAAGTGCATTAAGATATTCATCCCTTACTCCGGGATTATATCTTCGTAATTTCAACTCATGATTTCCGTTTGACATATATAAAGGTGCTATATCGGAAAGATTATTCAGAAGGTCGATGGCTGTAGCCTTCAGTTCATACATGTCACTGTTCCCAATGACCATGTCTCCTGCTGAAATGATCATATCCGGTTTTTCACCTTTTATCAGCGCTTCTATCTTTCTGTTATTTTTGCCATTATTTGCACAGTGATAATCCGAAATGAATGCAATCCTGAGGCTTCCCTTATACTTTGGAAAGCTGAGTCTGTAGGACTTTTTCTTTACAGATTTTATCTCTCTCATGCTCTCAAATATTATAAACAGCAGAATAATAACCAGAGCTACCAATACGTATAGTAATATTTTCATTTTTAATAATCCTTATATTTCTCATCCAGATTTTTAATATAATCCATAGATGAGGATATACGGCTATGAAATGTATTGTAAGCGTTTGTTGCCCTGGCATCATTTATGACAGACCTTTGATCGATTTCCTTAAGAGTCTGTTCCATGGCTATATAGCTTTCATCCATTTCAATATGTATCTTTATATATCGTTCGGCGTCTTTCCTGCCGAGTTTTCTTACAAATTCTTTATTTGAATCATAGAAATTAAGTGTTCCGGATAAAAGTCCGCCCAGATCAAGTGAAGGATATATCACTTCAAAATGAGCTCCGGGATATTTTGTTTCGTCAAATTTCTTACCATAGGTCATGCCTATTACGATAAAATCTCTGATTCCGGCGTCATAAAGAGGCTTGACCGGTTCATTGTCGGTAGGACCTCCATCCATATAAAGAGCTCCGTTTATCTTAACCGGTTCATATATTACGGGAAGTGATGAAGAGGCAGTTATGATATCTTTTATCTCAGTATCGCTTTTCCCGTTCAGTGTCAGATATTCAGCAACATAAGTATCAGGGCCTAGAATCTTTGATACCCCGGCATAAAGCTTTATATCTGAATTTCTGATCTTATCAAAGTCAAGATAGTCAGTAAGTATTTTTGTGACTTTGCTTCTGGAAAAATATAATCCGTTTTCACCTATCTCAAGATTATCTATGGAAATGACATTCTCGGGATCCATATCATCCCACACTTTATCCATGCCATCCATATCATCCATCATATAAAGCACGGAATTAATGGCACCTATGGAAACACCTGATATAGCTCCGATATTGTCGAGAAGGCCTTTTTCCTTAAGGATACGTAGAACACCGCATTGGAATACGCCTTTTGCTCCGCCACCACAGAGTACCAGGCCTTTTTTGCCTTTGAATGCTTCAATCGGGTCAGCTTCTGTACTGATCGGATTGTTATAAGTTACTTCACGGAAGTCTTTAGTCTGCTCGTCACTTACTTCTCTAAAGTCAAATTCATTTCCTCCCATATTTCATACCTCCCCAATAATCACAACAACTGCAGATCCGGACATATATTTGTCTCAAATGCAATAATTCTTACCTCGGTGCCATCAGGAGCTTAATCCCCTCTTTAAGCCCGTCCACCGTAAGCGGGAACATTTTATAAATCTCAGCCAGAGTATCTTCTGCTTCCATCCAGGCATAGCGCTTGGTCATGGCTCCATGCATTCGCGGATTCAGCCAGATAACCTTGCGATATTTCTTGCTGAGCATTTTATTCCATTCATAACCGGACTTGCCATCATTAGGTCCTCTGTAATTGCCATTGATATCAAACAGCTCCTCGGGAGCCATCTGGGCATCTCCTACTATGATAACCTTATAGTCCTTATCCGTAAGCCTGAAAACCTCTTCCAGACTTATCCAGTCGCCATACTCGCATTCGGCAGTCTTGTATACCTTGCTGTAAATGCAGTTATGGAAATAATATGTTTTAACATCTTTAAAATGATTTGCCTTATAAACTGCCTGGAACAGTGAATTACAGAGCTCCATAAAAGGATACATAGTTCCTCCGCAGTCAAAGAACAAAAGAAGCTTTACAGTATTTTTTCTCGGTTTCTGATATTCTATCTTAAGATATCCGCCGTTATTACAGGTAGAATCTATAGTCTTGGGAAGATCCAGCTCTGTTTCCGGAACATCAATACGGGCGGAATACTGACGAAGCTTTCTGAAGGCAATCTGGAACTGTCTTATATCAAGAGTCTTATCATGTCTGAAGTCCTGATATCTGCGCTCCCCATTTACCATAAAAGCAGATTGGAACCCGCTCTTTCCGCCGATTCTGATACCTCCTTTGTTACGACCGCTGTGACCGAAGGCTGAACCGCCGCTGGTACCTATCCAGTAGTTACCACCGTTATGCTCTGTCTGCTGCTCATTTATACGCTCACGAAGAAGACGCTTGGTTTCTTCAGCGTCACGTTTAGTCTCGTAGGCATAGAGATCTATGTTCTGCTGGGACTGCTCCATATCTTCTTTATCCAGGAATTTTTTGATATTGGCAGGAATATCATCGTCATGTTTGATATTCTTGAAATACTCAGCAAAGGCCAGATCGTATTTATCGAAATCCGATTCAGTTTTAACAAGTATCATTCGTCCGAGAGAATACAGTTCCTCAAGACTTGAATGGGCAAGATCCTTATCAAGGGCATCCATGAATGTGATCCATTCAGTCATTGAAATCTTGAGGCCTTTATCCTTTAAGACATAAAAGAATTCAGTAAACAAATCAGTATGTTCTCTCTTTCTTTACAACCTCTATATCCTCATCCTTCTTAATGAGTACTCCAAGGTACGGAAGTTCCTTCTTGATAAGTTCCGGATCCTGTGCACCGAGAATAAGGGCCTGAAGCCAGTCAATAAGCTCGCTGGTGCTTGGCTTCTTCCTTACCCCTTTAACACTTCTGATCCAGTAAAATGTATCCATGGCGTATTTGAGAAGATTTTCATCCAGATTCTCAAAATGTACGTTAACGATTTCCTGCATCTCTTCCTGCTCCGGGAAGGCAATATAATGGAAAATGCATCGACGAAGGAATGCATCCGGAAGCTCCTTCTCCGCATTTGAAGTGATGATAACTATAGGTCTGGTTTTGGCTTTAACCAGTTCCTTGGTTTCATGGATATAGAATTCCATCTTATCAAGCTCCCAGAGAAGGTCATTCGGGAACTCAAGATCTGCCTTATCGATCTCATCGATAAGAAGAACTACCTGTTCATCACTGCTGAAGGCTTCTCCAAGCTTTCCGAGCTTAATATATTTTCCTATATCATCTACGCCTTCAACGCCGAACTGACTGTCATACAGTCTCTGAATGGTATCATAAACATAAAGGCCGTCCTGAGCCTTTGTAGTTGATTTGATATTCCAGATGATCAGTTTCTTTCCAAGACTTTCACTTATAGCTTCAGCAAGCATGGTTTTACCCGTGCCGGGTTCACCCTTAATGAGAAGAGGTTTCTCAAGAGCTATAGCCACATCAACTGCTTTCATAAGATCTTCTGATGCAACATACTCTCTTGATCCGGTAAACTTTGTATTAGATGTATTCATTAATCACGCACCTGTCCATTTCCATAAATAATATACTTTGTAGATGTAAGAGCCTTAAGTCCCATAGGTCCTCTTGCATGAAGCTTCTGGGTAGAGATTCCTATCTCAGCGCCGAAGCCGAACATGAAACCGTCTGTGAATCTGGTTGATGCATTTACATATACTGCGGCAGAATCAACTTCTTCAAGGAACTTCTGGGCATTATTATAATCATTTGTAATAATAGCCTCTGAATGACCTGTTGAGTATTTATTGATATGAGCTATAGCCTCGTCGATGTTGTCCACAACCTTTGCGGATATAATCTTGGCAAGATATTCAGTGCCATAATCCTCTTCAGTAGCAGGTACTATAACCTGAGATATTGCCTGAGCAGTCTCATCTCCTCTGATCTCAACCTCATCACTTGCAAGGTCGGATGCTATTATCGGTATAGCTTCATCCGCAATATTCTTATGAATTACAAGGGACTCACATGCGTTACATACACCGAGTCTCTGAAGCTTTGCATTTCTGATTATCCTTACGGCCATATTGATATCAGCTGTCTCATCAACGAAGATATGGCAGTTACCTGTACCGGTCTCAATAACAGGAACTGTAGCATTCATTACAACGCTCCTGATGAGTCCCGCACCGCCTCTGGGTATAAGAAGGTCTACATATCCGTTTGCCTTCATAAGGGCTTCAGCATACTGTCTGTCAGTGTCTTCAACAAGGCTTATGGCATCCTCTGTTACTCCTGATGCCGAAAGAGCTTCTTTGATAATCCTGACAAGAGCTAGATTGGAATTAATAGAATCACTTCCGCCTCGGAGCACTACGGCATTTCCTGCCTTAAAAGTAAGTGCAAATGAATCGACTGTTACATTCGGTCTTGACTCATATATGATAGCGATAACACCCATAGGAACTCTTTTCTCACCTATGGTAAGGCCGTTAGGTCTTTTCCACATACTGAGGACTTCTCCTACAGGATCAGGAAGAGCAGCTACCTCTTTGACGCCTTCTGCCATTCCGGCTATTCTTTCGTCTGTAAGACGGAGTCTGTCGATAAGAGCCGGGCTCATACCATTTTCTTCAGCCTTGCTTATGTCTATCCTGTTGGCTTTAACTATCTCATCTTTACATTTGATCAGATGCTCAGCAACAGCAATAAGAGCATTATTCTTGTCATCAGTACCAAGTCTGGAGATGACCGGTTTTGCAGTTTTTGCTTTTTCTAAAACAGAATTCAGATCGTACATATATTTCTCCCTATTTATGTATATATTTCTTGTTGACAATATAATCAGTTATATCAATGTCACTGTTTGGATTGGCAACGAAAAGCGTTCCTATATCTTCACCATCCATGATACGAGGAATATTCTCAAGATCAGAAGAATCCATGATAACCATATCAGCTCCGGTTTTGGTAACGATTCTTGCTGCAGCAATCTTGGTTGCCATTCCACCGGTTCCGTGAGTAGTGCTGCTTCCCTTGGCCATGCTTTTAAGATTATGATCAATCTTTTCGATTACGGAAAGTCTTACTGCATCAGGATTAGAATGAGGGTCATCCGTATAGAAACCGTCTATATCCGTGATCAGAATAAGAAGATCGGCATCGATAAGTGTGGAAACGATAGCCGAAAGGGTATCATTATCTCCGAAATCTATCTCATCAGTAGCAACAGTATCATTTTCATTTACTACAGGTATTATATCCAGATCCAGAAGCTGTTTCAGAGTATTCTCCGCATTTACTCTTCTTTCGTTGGATGTAATAACATCAAATGTTAGGAGAACCTGTGCTGCCTTATGATTATACTCAAGGAAAAGCTTCTGGTATATCATCATGAGCTGTCCCTGTCCAAGTGCCGCACAGGCCTGCTTCATAGGAAGAAGCTCAGGTCGTTTCTTAAGCTCGAGAGCTTTGCAGCCTACTGAAATTGAACCTGAGGAAACAAGAACCACATCCTTGTCCTGATTTTTAAGATCACTGAGTATCCTTACCAGCTTCTCCATCTTTAGAAAGTCGATATCCCCGGTTTCTTTGTGGATCAGGGAAGAAGAACCGATCTTCACTACTATTCGCTTTTTGTTTTTTAATTCATCTCTGTAATTCATAATTCTCCAATTCCAATAAATACTGCATTAAAGCTTCTGCACACCTGATTCCGTCAGCCGCAGCCGAAGTTATACCTCCGGCGTAGCCTGCACCTTCACCGCACGGGAAGATACCGGGAAATTCCGGTGCCATCAAAGTGGCTTCGCGGATTATGCGGACCGGACTGGAAGTTCGGCTTTCTATTCCGGAAAGCAGGCTGTCATCGCTGTTGAAACAAGGGATGATTCCTCCGAAAAAATCCACTCCCTCGATTATAGCATTTACTATATATTGTGGCAAACACCTTTTTAAATCAGCATATGTATATTTTCCCTTCATGACAGGAGTGACCGTTCCGAATGAAGTTGTAGGGATTCCCGCCTTAAAATCTCCAAAACGCTGTACAGGGATAAGACCGTCCCCTGCTTTGTAAAATGTCTCTTCCAGATTCTGTTGAAATTCTAATCCTTTGAGTTCGTCGCCCTCTCCGAAATCTTCCGGCATTACATTTACAACTATAGCGCTGTTGGAATTATCAGAATCTCTTTTACTGTAGCTCATTCCGTTAACTGTCATGCACCCGGGTACTGATGACGCGTTTACCACATAGCCACCGGGACACATACAGAAAGAGAAAACATTTCTGCCGTTTTTGCTGTGATAGGTCATCTTATAGTCAGCCGCGGGGAGTCTTTCGTCATGACCGGTGCCGTACTGTGCATTGTCAATATCCTCTCTCCTGTGCTCAATACGCAGTCCCATGGCAAAGGGCTTACGTTCCATGGAGAAGCCTCTTTGCTTCAGCATATGAAAAGTATCTCTTGAACTGTGACCTACAGCCAGGATCAGAGCATCCGTATATATAAATTCGGTTGCTGCCGGCTTTTCATTTTTATTACTATTATTTATGGTTAATTTATATAGTGTTTTATCCGCGTCGGAAGCACTTTCCGAAACTTCGATATCATCAAGTCTGCATCCGAATCTGACTTCACCGCCTTCACTTTCAATGCAGTTCCTCAGATTCTTCATTACCTCATGGAGCACATCTGTTCCAATATGAGGTTTGGCATCATAGGTAATGCTTTCATCTGCTCCCATTTCATGAAAGATGTTCATTACTTTACGTATAACGCCTGTCTTATCTTTATTTCCCGTAAAAAGCTTTCCGTCAGAAAATGTACCGGCACCGCCTTCACCGAAACTTACATTACTTTCCGGATCAAGCGGGCCTCCGTTCCAGAAAGCCTCTACATCATTCTTCCTGCGGTCTACGTCATAACCCCTTTCAAGCACTATGGGTTTAACTCCTGCCTTAGCCAGCATATATGCCGCAAAATATCCGGCAGGTCCTGTACCGACTATCACAGGTCTGTGTGTCAGTTCTTTATCTTTGATGCTATAAGGAAATGAATACTTTTTGGGTTCTGCAATTACTATATCCTTCTTATTAAGTCCCGAAACTATGTTTTTGTCCCTTTTATCATCACCTGTGGTAACATCCAGTGTTATAACATAATGAATATTATCCTTTTTCCTGGAATCAAGAGATCTTCTTACTATCTTCACTTCAGTAAGACTATTATGATGAAGGATTCTTTCAGCCCGCTTCCTTAAAACATCATTATTATAGCCTATAGGCAATTTTAAATTTGAAATTCTTATCATATACTGTTTCCTGCCTTCATTCCCGTTATAAAGGCCCACATGAGATTATAACCGCCGCATTTTCCTGTTACATCAGCAGCTTCTCCGGTTACATACAAGCCTTCAATCGTACCGGTCACTCTCATATTTTCAGGACTGATCAAATCAGTCTTAACTCCTCCGGCAGCCGACTGAGCCTTATCATAGTTATCAGCAGGAGTTACTGTTACTTCCCAGTTTTTCATCTTGTGCACAATTGAACTTATCTCTTTGATTTTTGTATCAACTGTTTCGGCTCTTTCTGAATCGGATGTGAAATGAGAAGTGAAATATGCAGCGAGTTTATCAGGAATAAACGCATTAAGTATTCCTTCTGTTTTCCTGTCTTTGATATTAACCCAGGCATCTCTGATAAGCTTAATTATCTCTTCTTCTGTCATATTAGGTATTAAATCCAGCTTTATGGTACTTTTATTTCTTATATAATATGACAGATTGAAAATCATGATTCCGGAGAGATATCCTGTAACTAACTGCAGTTCTCCGGATTCCTCAACAGTTCTTCCGTATGACTCTGTTTTCGCTGTAGCTTTTACACGGACACCGTGAAGCTCTTCTACGATGGATTCAGCCTTAAGCGGTGTCAGAACAGGTCTGTAAGGATTGAACTTAAGTCCAAGCTTTTTGTATAACCCATAAATGGTATCTTCATCAGTGCCGCCGCATTTAGGTGCTGCAGGACTTCCGGTGGCAAGTATCAGCTTGTCTGATAATATTCTTCTTTTTTCAGTGATACTTTGGAATCTGCCATGAGAAAAACTGATATCCTTAACTGCTTCGCCCTCCAGTAATACTACACCGAGATGTTTTAATTCATCTTTCAGTGCCCATACAATTGCAGAGGCCTGCATTGAAACCGGATAAAGGTAACTATCTTTCTCTGAAAATGGAATTCCGAGGCTTTCGAAGAAATCATAAAAAGCCTTTACATTTTCATCAGTCATGACCGCATTAGCGAATTCATTAAAAAAGAAGCTATCCGCACGAAGAACGGCATTTGCAATATTGCACCTGCCGTTCCCTGTTGCGTATAACTTCTGACCGCATTTCTTATTCTTATCTATAATAATGCAGCTTTTGCCTCTTCTTGCTGCGGATATCGCTGCAGCAAGACCGGAGGCGCCTGCACCTATAATACAAACATCATAGATTTTTATTTCATCTTCACTCATAAATACATTACTCTATGACAATATCGCTGACCTGTGTGTCAGGGAATACTGTTACCCATGTCTTTCCGGGGTTGAGTTTAAGCTTCTCACCATCTTCGGTATAGAACTTTGTAACTCCGAAAAATTCAGTCTTTTCCCATTTGATAGGGATGATCTTTCCGTCAGATGCGTAGTAACCTTTGCCTGAACCAAGAAGATCGATATTGATACTTCCTATATCATCCTCTCTTGATGCATGAGGAGCAAACTGAACTATTACATTCTTGAATGTAAGCTGATTGCCGGTTTCATCATCAATCTGAGGTACTCCGTACTGGAATCTCTTGTACAGCTTTGTTTCTGAATCATACTCAAACCAAGGTGTTCTGCTTGCATTATAGTTGGTATGAATCTTTGTGGCATCCTTGCCATTATCAGGAGCCTTTTCTGTATCATTGAAGTCAAACATTCTTGTATAACTGTCTTCCTTCTTTGTTACATAACCGTCAGCTTCGATTGACTTGTTGATAAGCTCTCCTGATGTATATCCTGTATGTTCAAGGGCATATCCCGGTCTCTGAACACGGAATGCAGAACGGTTGTCTTTTCCGTTGAGGTCAACGTGGCTTACTGAAGGATGCTGTGTCCAGTATTCCTCTGCATATACAGAAGCACCCCAATGAGTAAGAATTGCATTGTATTCAAGAGCTTTGATCTGATAATAATCTCTTGCACTTCTTACAGGTCCGATCTTTGGAATGTCTTCATAATTGGAGAAGAATACCATAAGACGTGTAATTCCGCCTTCTTCAAGCATTTCATAGATAACATCAGCATTCTCTATACCTGACTGTGGCATAGCTGCCGCGATATTGTTAACCATGATAGCTATATATCTTTTCTCGGCTTCTTCGGGAGTGATCCATGCTCCTGTAAGGTCATGTCTTACCATTCCGTCCTTAGTAACTGTCACATCTTCCTCAGGTGTTTCAACCATTGAATCAGTATTTGAACTTATCTCATATACCTTTTCTGATATTCCCTGAGTATCTGCTGTTGTAACTTCTTCCTTTTTGCCACATCCTGAAAGTGCAGTGGCCATCATACATGTACAAAGAATTCCTGCAACTAGTTTTCTCTTAAACATAATCTCTGGTTATTCCTTTCTCATTTAAAATCTTTTCCTGTATTTCTTCCATCACTATACGCTCTTCATCAGTTTCATGGTCGTAACCGAAAAGATGAAGCATACTGTGTGCTGTAAGAAAAGCAATTTCTCTCTTTATACTATGTCCATATTCTTCTGCCTGTGCCCTGGCTCTCTCAACCGAGATAACTATACTGCCCAGAAGCATCTCACCTGTTTCGGAATTAAATGAATCGCTGATACTTTCCTCCACAAGACTGAAGTCACATGGAGCAGGATAATCCTGCATAGGAAATGAAAGAACATCCGTCGGTTTATCCAGACCTCTGTGCTCTCTGTTCAGCTCTCTGATTCCCGCATCATCAGTAAAGATGATTTCAAGCTCACATTCATATGGGCATTCAAGATAATCTGCTGAAAACTCAGCTATATCTTTTGAAATGCTTATATATTCATCAGGAACATTTTCAGTTTCCGTTTCAACATATATAGTCATTTGTTTACTCCATCATATACATATGAAATACAGCTTACTATTTTACAATAAAAACAGTATTAATTCAACTTCCTGCGTGATTTTGTTTCAAACCTGGCCTCACGACGTCCGTTTTTCTTTTCATAACTGTCATAGGCTTCTACTATTTTCTGAACCAGAGGATGTCTTACAACATCTTTACTCGTAAGTTCACAAATGCCTATATCATCAATATTCTTAAGAACGGTCAGTGCATTATCAAGGCCTGATTTGGTACCTTTCGGAAGATCCTTCTGAGAACGGTCACCGGTTATTATAGCCTTGGACCCGAAGCCTATACGGGTTAGAAACATTTTCATCTGTGCAGGAGTAGTATTCTGAGCCTCATCAAGAACTATAAATGCATTATCAAGTGTACGTCCTCTCATATAAGCAAGTGGTGCGACTTCGATAAGGCCTTTTTCCATATTCTTAAGAAACTGTTCTGAACCCATTATCTCATACAGAGCATCATATAAAGGTCTGAGATAAGGATCTACCTTGCTCTGCATATCACCGGGAAGAAAACCCAGCTTCTCTCCTGCTTCAATAGCAGGTCTTGTAAGAATTATCCTGTTAACTTCATTTCTTTTAAATGCTGTTATGGCTTTTGCCATGGCCAGATAAGTCTTGCCTGTTCCGGCAGGACCGATTCCGAATACTATCATCTTCTTATCAATGGCTTCAACATATGATTTCTGTCCGAAGGTTTTCGCAACTATAGGCTTACCCTGAATAGTATGGCAGATGATATCATTTCCAAGATCGGAAATTCTGTCCTGACTTTCAGCCTCCGTAAGACCTATTATATAATTGACAGCCTGTTCAGTAACCGGTGCGCCATTACTTATAGTATCCATTATTCCCTCAATGCATCTTTCAGCTTTTGCCACATTACTCTCGTTCCCGGAAAGAATCAGTTCATCATGTCGGATAACATAATCCACATCAAAGGTTCTTGAAATCTTTTTGATGTTTACATCATATTCGCCGAAAACCTGCTGCATTAAGCTGTTTTCTATAGTTAGAGCTTTATTCATAAAAAACTTTTCTCCAAAAAAAGAAACCTTCCTGATCAGAAGGTTTCTGTAATAGATTTATTTGAATTTACGCTTTCTAGCAGCTTCTGACTTCTTCTTACGCTTTACAGATGGCTTCTCGTAATGCTCTCTCTTGCGGATCTCCTGCTGTATACCTGCTTTAGCGCAATTTCTCTTGAATCTGCGAAGTGCAGAATCTAAAGTCTCGTTCTCTTTTACAACAACGCTTGACATCTACTACCCAAACCTCCCTCCGGTCATGGAATCTGTGAATTAGCACTGACTAATTATATCATAGAAACGATACTTGTCAAGTAAGTTTCTACACTTTTACATAGAAAAATGATTTTAAGCGCTCAAAACCATAATTTTCCGGGTGTTTTATCTGCTCTGTACTACCTATAAAAAGCACTCCATCTTTAACAAGCGAGTCACTCAGCTTCTTATAAATATAATCCTTGGCATCATCTGTAAAATAAATAGTAACATTTCTGCAGGCAATGAAATCAAAGCCTGTAGGATATATCTTTGAAAGAAGATCATGTCTTTTGAAAGTGACATTTCCGGTTATACTCCCGCGGAGCATATATTTACCATCTCTTTCAAATACATATTTATTCTTGAAATTCTCAGGAATAGTTTTTATATCCGATTCTGTATAAATGGCATTTTTTGCATCGGAAAGAACTGTTTCATCAAAATCAGTAGCCAAAATATCATATTTTGACGGAAATGCATTTCCTGTAAGACTCATAGCCAGAGAATATGCTTCTTCTCCTCTGGAGCAGGCTGCACTCCACAGATGAACAGTTTTTCTTTTGCTCTTCAATCTGGGTATGATCAACTCCTCAAAAACCTTCCACTGTTCCGGATTCCTGAAAAAAGACGATACATTTATAGTCAGATAAGAAATAAAGGAATGAAACAGGCTCAGGTCCTGTCTCATTCCTTTAATAAAATCATAATAACTATTATAATCAGACCTGTCGATAAAAGCATCGATGCGTCTTTTCATTTGTTTTTCGTTATATGAGTTAAGATCAAGACCTGATAATCTGAGGAATTCACGTTTAAATGATTCGTATGTATCAGGCATGAATATTATTCCTCAACAGTCTCCTCTGCAGGAGCTTCTTCTGTAACTTCTTCAGCTGCTTCTTCTACTGCAGGAGCTTCCTCTTCAACTGCCTCAGGAGCTGCTTCTTCTGCAGCATCTTCTTCAGTATCATTCTGAAGTGCTCTTACTGAAAGGCTGATCTTCTTATCAGCTGCCTTGAAGTCAACAACCTTTGCTGTTACAGTATCGCCGATCTTATAAACATCTGATGGCTTCTCAACTCTTTCATTTGAAATCTGAGATACATGAAGGAGTGCATCGATACCAGGCTCAAGAACTACGAATGCTCCGAAATCTGTCATTCTGGCAATCTTACCTGTAACAACTGAACCCTTAACATACTTCTCTTCAGCCTTAAGCCATGGATTCTGATCCTCAAACTTAAGTGAAAGAGCAATCTTCTCACCATTGATATCCTTGATGAAACATCTTACTGTCTCACCAACCTTGAATATCTTCTTAGGGCTTTCAACTCTTCCCCATGACATCTCTGAAATGTGAAGGAGTCCGTCTGCTCCGCCGAGATCTATGAAAGCACCAAAGTCTGTAACGTTCTTTACAGTACCTTCAACAACCTGACCTACTTCTATTCTGCTGAAGAGCTCTTCTGCTGCCTCAGCCTTCTTCTTTGAGATAATCTGCTTTCTATCGCCTATGATTCTCTTCTTTCTACCTGTAGTATCACATTCGATAAGCTTAAACTCTACTTCCTGATCAAGATACTTATCAAGATTTCTCTCGAAATTATCTGATACAAGACTTGCCGGGATAAATACTCTACATGCATCAACCTGTACTGCAAGACCACCTGACAGAACCTGTACTACCTTTCCTGAAAGAATCTCTCCACTGTTGAAAGCTTCTTCAAGCTTTGTGTAAGCCTTTTCAGCCTCAATACGCTTTGTTGAAAGAAGAACCTGACCTTCTCCATCATTTGTCTTGATTACCTTAGCTGATATAGGATCACCTACATTTACAACTGTTGTAAGATCAAGATTTGGCTGGCTTGAAAATTCATTTCTAGTGATAACACCTTCTGACTTATAGTGGATATCCACGATAATCTCATCAGGCTTAACACTGACAACAGTACCTTCTACTCTGCTGCCGGTTCTGATCTGAACCTCCTCCTGGCTATTTAACATTTCCTCAAAACTCATCTCTGACATTCGCGTCAAAACCTCCTTGATAATATAGTTCGGGGTAGATGCCCCAGCAGTAATACCTACCCTACGAAAGGATTCGAACGAAGTCTCTTCCAAGTCTACAAGTGTCTGTATATAGTAAGTATTTTTACAAATTGATCTGCTTATATCGTATAATTTTTGTGTGTTTGAACTATTCCTGCCACCGATTACAATCATAGCATCAACGGTTTTAGCCAGATCAGCCGTTTCCTGCTGTCTCTCCTCAGTAGCATTACAGATAGTTTTACAAACATTGACATTATAATATTTTTTTTGCAATAATTCAACTAAATATTGAAATTTTTGAAGACTAAATGTAGTTTGTCCCACTACAGTTATACTTTTATCTCCAAAATCGGGAAGATTTTCTATTTCAGATTCATCGGAAATGATATATGGTTCGCTGTTACACCACCCTTTGGTACCTTCTACTTCCGGATGATTATGGCTACCGATTATGATTATAATACCGCCGTCACTGCTCTTTTCATCAACTATTTTGTGAATATGAGAAACAAATGGACATGTAGTATCTATAACAATATTTCCGCTGGCGGTAATCCTTTCCATTTCAGCACGCGATACTCCATGGGATCTGATTATAACTGCACATTCAGATATATTTTCCAGTTCATCCAGAGATTCCAGCATCCCGACACCCGAATTCTCAAGCCTTTTTATGACTTCCTCGTTGTGAATGATCTGTCCGTATGTATAAACCGGGATACCTTTAGCTTTATATTCTTCACACGAAGAAAAAGCAGTACTTACTGCTTTTTCCACTCCGAAACAAAATCCTGCTTTTTTTGCAACAATAACTTCCATTATCTTCTCTCATTTGCAAGAGCAACTATACTGTCAACAACTTCACTTATACTCATATCGGAACTATCTACCAGAACTGCATCATCTGCCTGCCTGAGAGGAGCGATTTCTCTGGACATATCCTGCTCATCACGATTAATGATATCAGCTTTAATCTTTTCGAAATCAGGCCATTCACCGGCATTCTTAAGCTCGTCAAATCTTCTCTTTGCTCTTACGTCAGCTGAGGCCGTAAGATAAATCTTCAGTTCTGCATTCGGAAGAATGTTAGTTCCTATATCTCGGCCGTCCATGATGACATCATTTTTCTCAGCAATGTCACGTTGAAGGGAAAGAAGTTTTTCTCGTACCTCTTTGATGGCGGATGACCTGGAAGCCATATTTCCGACCTTCTCACTTCTTATCTCAGCTGAAACATCCTGAAGATTCAGGAAAACATGTTGAACGCCCTTGTCATAAACAATATTAATATTTATGTTATCAAGAGCCTGTTTAACTGCGTCAATATTCTCTATATCCGTCTTTGAATCAAGAAGATAAAGAGCGATAGCCCTATACATAGCTCCTGTATCTACATAAATGAAACCAAGTTCTTTAGCTGCAAGTCTTGCAATTGTACTTTTTCCTGCTCCTGCAGGACCATCGATAGCTATATTCATAACTGCCCCCGTAATATCAAATATTTAAAAGTATACGAACGTTTTTTTGTGCCGCCCGAGTCTATAATATAACACAATTATTCTGTCGTTTCAATAATCCTAATCTTTTGGAACACGATAGAATTTTCCGCTTACACGTTCCGTCTTAAGTACATTTATAAAAACATCCGGATCGACATTCCTTACTGCACCCACTACTCTGTTGGCTTCATGACTTGATACTATAGAATAGATTATTTTTCTTTCGTCATGTTCATAAGAACCCTCGCCATCTATTACTGTGGCCCCGTGATGAGTAAGGCTGAAGATCAACTCACATATCTTATCCGGTTCTTTCGTGATGATAAATAGAGTTGTCTGCTGATATTTACGATACAGAACATGTATAGTCATAGTTGAACAATACTGGAAAATGATAGAATAAAGAGCTTTATCCCAGGAGAAAAGAGCTCCTGCTATAACAAGTATAAAGGCATTTATTAACAGTATCACATTGAATGAGTCAATTCCGTTTTTTTCAGATAGATAGATGGATATGAAGTCCGTTCCGCCGCTGGTAGCATCTGCCATAAGGCACATACTTATCGCAACACCATTGATGATTCCTCCAAATATGCATATAAGGAGAATATCCTTAGTGATAGTATAAGAAGGAATAAAATCAGTAAGAATACTTGAAAGAATTATAACAAGACATGAAAGTGCTGTGAATTTCTTTCCGATAAACTTAAAGCCTATATAAACAGGTATCGCATTGATAAGTATATTTACAAGAGTATACGGAACCTTAAGATTAAAAAAATGAAGAAAGATTTCCTGAATAAGAAGTGTGAGTCCCGATGCACCGCCCGGAATCAACCCCGCTGTATGGACGAAGGTTTTAATGTTGAGCGCAAAAATAAAAGATGCTAAAACTACCACCGGGACTCTTAATAAGATATTTATTCTGTCAAAAATATTACTCTTCTTTTTGTCCATAGCATTATTATTCATTCTTAGACTTTATAAGGCGTTTATTATCGTACATTTTTTTGTCAGCACGATGTGCTGTTTCATTGGCAGATTTATCAAGTACAGAATCATAATCAGCCAGACCGAACGCCATATGAACCTCTTCCCATTTATGTTTAGCTGCTTGGCACATTTCCAGTCTTCTGGTTTCAAAGCATTTAACAAGTTCTTCTCTTTTTTCAAAATCTTCATTAAGGAGTACAACCACAAATTCATCACCGCCTATACGGAATACAGGGCTGTGCTCAAAAACTTTGCATATGAGCTGACATGCTTTTTTTAAATATATATCACCTTTATCGTGACCATATTTATCATTGATTGACTTAAGGTCATTACAATCAAACATTGCTATTGCAAAATTTAAATCCTCACCATTTTCCAGCTTTTCTTGAATTTTCTGTATATACTCATTGTATGCTCCCTTGTTACGTACAGAAGTAAGGGCATCAACAAAGACCCGTTTATTCAAAACCTTCAGCATTTTTTCTTCTTCTCTGAGTTTCTTCTGTGCTGAAATGCTTCCAAATAAAAGAATCAGAATAACAAAAAGAATGATTGATATTGAAACCAAAATAACGAATAAGTATCGTTTGATTATATCACCAAAGCTGGTTTTGACATCCTCTGTCGAATAATAAGTAAGGGCTGTATGGATTGTTGCGCTCGGAATATTACCGGTAAATTTTGCAACTATGGAATAAAGCTCGGTGTCTCCTGCACGAAGCGCTATGCTGTAATCCATATCCACCCCTGTATATACAGTTGTGAGATGAAGTTTCTCACATTGTTTGGAAATATTGCTGTATCTGTATCCACTTATAACAACACAATCAACCTTTCCTTCAGCAACAGCATTTAAACCTGCAGAAGTATTCGGAAAAAAAGACTTCTGCCATGCCGGGAAGTTTTCATCAAGAAAAAGATCATAGTTGGTATTTCCCTCATTTACAGCAGCAATAATATCATTTTTATGAGAGAATTTTTTTTGATCCGATTCACGAACTACAGCATCCATCTCAGAACGTATTATGGTCGGAGACATTACAAGGCCAAGATTCTCAGCGTCAAAAGCAGTAAGATTTGCAGGGAATACACAGTCAACTTCTCCTTTTCTAAGAGCTTCAATGGCTGCGCCGGAAGTCGGATAAGAAACAGCTTCGAAATCAATTCTGGCATTTTCAAATGAAGCGGCTGCTAAGTCCAGATAATCCTTTAATGCGCCTGTAAGCTCACCTGTCTCGGGGTCGGCAGCACAAAAAGCAAGATAATCATCCTGATATCCAATGCGTATCTTTCCATGGTTAGATAACCAAATAATTTCGGAATTACTAAGGAATTTATTTGTCTCCGAGCTTTTGAGATATTTATCATGGAGAAGCTGATCATAATATTTATTTTCATCCTGAATACTGTTTAAAGCAGCATCAAGTTCAGAAAGCAGGTCAGGCCTGTTTTTGTTAACAGCAAAATAGAAATCAGAAGAACCGATCTTAGAAACCGGTACTGCTGTCTCAGGAGTACCGTAAACATCCATGGTAGCAAAAGCATCTATCTCAGAGTCAAGCATTGCAAGGCCTTCATCTCCCGTACAGTTATACTCTATAACATCAGCTTCTATCTGATGAACCTTCATCCAGTCTACGAGAAAATCCTTCTGAATACTACCCGTAGTAACGCCTATCTTCTTTCCATTTAATGAAGAAAGGTTATCAGCAGAAATCTCCTTGTTTTCAGGAGAAACATAAATATAATAAACCTCAGTACCCATAGGAATCGAAGTATAGAGTATATCTTTGGCACGTTCTTCTTTGTAGGAAACATCGCTCATCAGGTCAATTTCACCTTTTTTGAGCTTTTCCATAAGGTCATGCCATGTACCCTCAACGTATTCATACTCCCAGCCTGTATAAGCCGCGACTTTACGCTGATATTCATAGGAATAACCAGATTTTCTGCCATTTTCATCTGTAATGAAGTACGGTGGCTCATGCCATCCGACTCTTACAACCTTCTTCTCCTCTTCTACATCTTCCTTTGCAAATGAAGCGAGAGGAAATAAAACGGATAATATCAAAGACACTATAATGGAAAAGAATACCATCTTTTTTAAGCGTTTAAATCTAAGCACCGATAAACCCTCATATAAAACAAATCTCTCACAAATATAAGATTTTATAGTTATAACTGCAATTTTAATTCTAACACATCCGGAGTTGTATTCAAAGAATAAGTGATCACATCTCTATATGGATTAATTATACTATGTTTAGGATAAATATAAAATACAATAATATGAATGTGTATGGTATAATTAATGCATTAATTGTTAAAGCTATTCTCTTTTTATTTCGGAGGCTTACATGAATAAAACAACTGAAAATGCTACTAATGATAAAAAACGGATACGTTTTAGGTTTCCTTCAATAAAAGATATTCTTCTTGCAATTCTGGCTGCGGTTCTATGCGGTATGGGAGTAGGCTTCGTAAATTATTCATCACTGGGTATGGATGCCATAGGAATTCTGTATGATGGAATCAGAAATGTCCTTCATTTATCTCCTGCTCAGATCGGATATGCCTCTTATATAGTCTGTTTTGTCCTCTCGGTATTCCTTTGGTTTGCAGCCAGAAAATATGTAAGCTTCGGCAGCCTGATATATATAGTATTCTATGGAATGTCAGCAAATCTCGGTACATCTTTATGGGAATATATAAATCCCAAAGAAGGAATAGTTACAGCCATCCTGATAGCATTACTTGGATTGCTCATACTCTATTCAGGGCTTGCCATCTTTATTACGATAAATATCGGCGTTGATGTTTTTACTGAATCGTTCTTTGGATATGTGATATTACAGGCAGAACAATGCCTATAGTAAAAGCTTTATTTGACCTTATTCTTGTTATAATAGGATTTCTTCTTGGCGGAAGTTTAGGAGTTCTGACACCGGTGACAGTCCTTTTCGGCGGCCAGTGCATATCTTTGTTAATGAAAGTGTTTGCACGTATATACAAAAAGAAAGATAAACCGGATGAAAGCGGTGAATCAAAAGAGACTGATGAACCGGCTAAAAATAAAGAATCATAAAAGAATGCCTGCAGATTGATCATAAATCTGCAGGCATTCGGTTTTTGGGTTTTATTTATATTATATTATAATTAAGGTCTGTACTGCTCACCGATAGGTGTAACTTTAGCATTGGTAAATCCAAGCTGCTCATTGAAAAACTTTGCTGTATTCGCATCCTTGGCATGACCGTTTGTTCTGATTGCGTTAGATGCGCTTGCACCCATGCATAATCCATCATCAGGATCCATATAAACGTCAAGCTGATATGTATTCCATGTACTCTTTGAATGAACCTTTATATTGTTCTTGAATACATATTCATCAATACCGGATCTTCTTACATAATCAATATCAGGGCCGCTTGGGAACCATCTCTTAGGATCCTGTTCATGCTCTTCAAGCATACTTTCTGTCTCAGGGCTGACTACAACAAGTCCGAATCTGATCATTGCAAGAGCTGTACTCTGATCTGAACATCTTATCTCATCCTTATCAACATATACCCATCCTCTTTCATAAACTTCTGTCTCACCGGTATCAGGATCGGTATAGTAAACATTCCTGCCCTGGAAATCACTTGGGTAATCATAGCAGGCAAGAGCATTCTTGATTAATCCTGCATTGTATACATCTTTTGAACATCTAGCTTTTTCAAGGTAACTCATAATTGATAACAATACAGTAGTGGCCAGTATTGCCAGTATAGCAATAATAATAATGAGTTCGACAAGAGAAAAACCTTTGTTGTTACTGCTTCTTCCACTTTTGATCATATCTTTTTCCTCCCCCAGAGTAATCAAATGGACAACAGATACTTCTTAACCTCTAACAATATGTTCACAAAAAACAGCTTTTGTTCAAAACTTGTTCATATTTCGTTCATATTATATATTTAATTGTTAACTTTTTCAAGTGACATATTGCTATATTTTATGTAAAATGTATCTATTTGGTTGTGCATATTGTACATACTGACGAAATTTTAAGGAAATTACCTTTAATTTACCTAAATAATTTATTTAAAATTTAGACAAAATTTGCCAGTTTAATTTACATTTAGTTTACAAATATATCACTAAATTTTCACAAACTCCCGAACCGGGACATAATCTAATATGTTAATTGTTAATTAACCATAATAATGCTATAATAAATCCACTTAAATTCACATCCAACTGAAAGGGGAAACAATATGGAAGTGCTATCGACACTCTTTTCAAATGTTCAGAATCTTGACATCAAGCAGCTGATAATGTGGATAATAGGAGGTATTCTTATTTATCTTGCCATCAAAAGGAAGATGGAACCTACTCTTCTGCTACCCATAGGCTTTGGAGCCATTCTTGTCAATCTGCCCATGTCAGGAGCTATAACACAGGTAATCGGCGATATAACCCAGGAAGGTCCTATATCAATTCTTTTTGAAAGCGGTATAGCAAATGAGCTTTTTCCACTTCTTCTCTTTGTAGGAATTGGCGCAATGATAGATTTCGGACCGCTTCTTTCCAATCCTAAACTTATGATATTCGGTGCTGTAGCTCAGTTCGGTATATTCTTCACACTCAGCCTTGCTTCACTTTTTGGATTTGAGCTTCGAGATGCTGCTTCAATAGCAATAATCGGTGCTGCAGACGGTCCGACATCCATTTTCGTGGCCAACTATTTCGGAACCAAGTATATAGGCGCGATAATTGTTGCCGCATACTCATATATGGCGCTTGTGCCTATAGTACAGCCGCCTATCATAAAACTTCTTACTACTAAAAAAGAACGAATGATAAAGATGGAATATAAACCGGGAAATGTATCAAAGACTACTAAGATAATCTTCCCTATATTTGTTACAATCCTTACAGGAATTGTTGCACCGAATGCGGTAGCACTTATAGGTTTCCTTATGTTTGGTAATCTTGTAAGAGAATGTGGTGTTCTGGAATCTTTGTCAGAGACAGCACAGTCAGATCTTGCTAATCTGGTTACTCTTTTTCTTGGTATTACAATCGCTGAAAAAATGCAGGCAGATGCTTTCCTGAATCCTCAGACTCTTTTGATTCTCGGACTCGGACTTATTGCATTTATATTTGATACAGCCGGCGGAGTAATTTTTGCAAAGATTATAAATATCTTTGCAAAGAAAAAAATCAATCCTATGATAGGTGCAGCAGGTATTTCAGCATTTCCTATGTCATCAAGAGTAGTTCATAAACTCGGTCTTGAGGAGGACAGCTCCAACTTCCTGCTCACACATACAATAGGTATAAATGTATCAGGTCAGATAGCTTCCGTAATAGCCGGTGGTCTTATTCTTAACCTGATACCCAGATAGGAGGTCTTACTCATGAAGATAGATACAAATGCATTTTTACAGTCCCTTCCGATTATGGGCGTCGGACTGCTCGGAATATTTATAGTTACAATTGTTATAATTATCGGTATTTATATATTAAAAGCTCTGACTTCAAAGAGTCCGGAACCGGCTGCTACCGCTCCGCTGGATGAGAAAAAGGTTGACCAGAATTATACTAAAAATCAAAACGCAAAAAAGGAATCTGCAATGGACCTTTTCAGAGACAGGGAAAAGAAAGATTTCCTTGAAGAGTCTGATGAATATGAGATATCGCAGGATTTATAAAAAAAAGAAGTTCGGCCATATAGTCGAACTTCTTTTTTCTATATACAGAATCAATCTGAAGATTACATTCCCATTGTCGGATGCTGATGCTCCATCTTCTTATTCTTAAGCTTATCCTGATCAAGTGTTCTCTCAAGACGTCTTTCCTTTGCCCTCTGGGCACGAGCCTTCTTTGCTTCTATGGAACGGGCTGCTCCGAACTCCTTGATATTAATATGATCCTTATGATTGGTATGCTCTGCTCCACGGGTATAATTGATCTTATCTACCAAAGAATTAGTTTTGTCATTGAGTGCAGGATTATGGTCATTCATGATAGAAAGTGCATCCAGCGCAGTGTTGAAATTATCTATTCCCGCATTGGTCCTTCTTACTCTTTCCTTACCCTGTATATTCTTCTCTACACTCTGCATGAGCTTGTAATTCTTAATAATGATCTTATCCTTGCTAGTAGTAGCGGGGTCGATTGCAGCAACCTCTCTGATACAATTAGCCATAGTATTATACTGTGTATATTTATTGTCATTTACAGGCATATTATCAGCAAGGACCTTCATCTTATCTACATAATCCTTAATATTCTCCTTTGGCGCATAAAGAGTATTAAGCTGATGGTTAACTCCTTTATTCAGCTTCTCAGGAGAACTGAGCATTGCATCTATCTCAACCTCATGAAGATCATCAAGATCAAGAGTCTGCTTTATTTTTTCAGCCTTTCTGTTAATGACATTCTCATTAAAGGTCCTGGTATGAGCCTTCATCATCATGTGAGCTGTGGCCGCCTTTGCGAGGGTATCAATCTTCTCTCTCGGCTTCTTCTTTGCAAGTTCCTTACCGGTATGAGCCTCAATATATGATCTGAATTTCTCATCAGCCTGTGCTATAACTTCATAATCTTTCATAATCATTGCCTCTCTTAAACATAGATCAATTTAAAACAACAGACTCAGTATAAAGCATAACACGCAACAAAAGAGCAACAGATTAATTATTTGTAAATCTTTTTTTAGTAAAAGGCTCAAATTCACCCTTGCTGTTAATTATACCCTGTTCTTTCATGTATTCCCATTCAGAATCTGCCAGACGGCGGGCAAAATTTTCTGACATTCCGGTACGTTCAATAATATATTTCATCATTTCTGCATCATTTATAACTACTTTATCAGTAACGACGTTTTCATCATCAGAAACTGTATTTACACCGATCATGTCAAAGTACAGATCCTGAGTATCCAGAAATCTGATGGCATTTTCAAGACTGCAACCGGCTTTGATGGCAACTGCCCTGGCAAGATCATTTAATTCCAGATATTTCATGATTTTCACCTCCTTGTTGTGCCTTAGTAAAAGTCATATATCATCATTTTATCATACTTATTATAGTCTGAAAACACTCTTTTAGCCTTTACTTATAAGCTTTTTTCACCACCGAGGTATACTTCTTTTGGAAGGAGATTTTCATCACAAATGATAAAATCAGCATACCGTCCCGCTTCTATCGCACCTATGTTTTTATCATGAACTACCATTGACGGAAGCAGTGTTGCTGCGTATAAAGCTTCTTCCTTTGATATTCCGAAACGTATAGCATTTAGCATACATTCATATAGATTTTGAGCGGAACCGGCTATGGTTCCGTTCTCCAGTCTGGCAACCCCTTCTCTAAGATATACCTGCTGTTCTCCGAGAATATATTCACCATCAGGCATTCCGCAGCATCTGAGTGAATCAGATATAAGACATATCCTGTGAGGGAAAAGTTTAAATGCGGCACGAACAGCACTTGGATGAACATGATATCCGTCACATATCAGTTCAGCGGTAACATTATCTCTTTCCGATGCCGCTCCTATGGGACCCGGTTCTCTATGCTGCAATGATGGCATAGCATTGTACATATGTGTCAGATGACTGCAACCGGCATTATAGAGAGATGCAGCCTCATCATAACTGCAATTGCTGTGCGCCAGGGAAACAGTACATATATTTGATGCATTTTTAGCAAAATCCACTGCACCTTCCAGTTCCGCAGCTATATCAACAATACGGATCAGTTTGCCGCAGCCGTCATAAAGTTTCATAAACTCATCAAAGTCGGGTTTTCTCAGATAAGCAGGATTCTGTGCTCCCCTTTTTTCATATGAAAGATACGGCCCCTCCATATGGATACCGGTAAGTCTTGCTCTGCCCGGGATTTCAGCATCCCTATAATCCTTTGCTGTCCTAAATGCTTTATCCAGAGTATCATATCCAAGTGTCATTGATGCAGGTGCAAATGAGGTGATGCCGTTTTTGGCATAATATCGCCCCATGTCCATAAGTCCGTCTAAATTTCCATCAGAAAAATCATTTCCCATGCACCCATGAGTATGTATATCCACAAGTCCCGGTATAACGCATAGCCCCTGAAGATCAACGCCTTCTTCATCGGTAACACCTTCGGAAACCTGAGTGAACCTGTCTTTCTCTACTTTAAACCATCCTTTTATAAAATGTTCCTGATAATAAATAACAGCATTTTTATATATCATGCCTGCTCCGTTTCGTTTTTAAATTAAGATAAAACACCATGTATCAAAGATAAATCATAAGCATTACTATCACAAAGCCGGCTACAACAGAAAGAACCCCTTTGTCATTATCTTCCTTTGAACCGAGAAGTGGTATTTCTTCTATAGTGGTGTATATGAGTGCACCGCCCGCAAGCGCCATAACATATGGCAGAACGTTCGTAAAGAGTAAAGAAACTATAACAGTTATTATTCCAAAAAGCGGTATAGGAACCCCTGATATAATACCAAGGAAGAATGATTTACCTGTATTTGTCCCGGTCTCTCTTAACGGCATTGAAACAAAGAGCGCTTCCGGGATATTCTGAACTGCTATTGCTATTGCCAGAACCAAAGCCATTGAAGCCGATATCCATTCTATTTTAAGGAAATGACCTGCATAGACTGCGCCGATTGCAATTCCTTCGGGAATATGATGGATGACTTCTGTAAGCATCACCCTGATTTCCGAACCCAGCTTATTCTTAGGTCCTTCAGTTATATTTGAATATGCATGAGTATGCGGGACCACATTATCAAGTATATACTGGAACAAAACGCCGCCACAGAAGCATGCGGCAACAGGGATTATTCCGTATTTAAAGATTTCCTTCAGACCTGATACAGCCGGTTCTATCATTCCCCAGACTGCAATTGAAACCATTATACCTGAACTAAGTCCAAAAAGTATCCTTTTAACACTTTCAGAAAGCTTTACCTTCTTTGCATATACAATAGCCGAACCTACCAGTGTTCCGATCAGAGGTATCAGCATTCCGAAAATGATATCCGTATCGGATAAAGCTTTGGATTTATCAAGGTGTGTGATAAGGGATCTGAGTCCAATGAATATCAGTATCGTTCCACCCATGATCTCAGAACCCGATTTATAACGGATTCCGAAAATATGTCCGATTTTTACTCCTATCATTGAAATAATACAGGTAATAATACCTATCATTAATACTGCAAGCAGAACGTTGCTTACAGCTCCGGATGGAAGCACCTTAACAGGTACCGCAACAAATGTGATACCAACGGCAAGGGCATCAATACTGGTTGCTACTGCCATCATGAACATGGTTTTTACATCGAACTCCGGCTTTACTTCTTCAGGAGGTGAAAACGCTTCCTTGATCATATTTCCGCCGATAAGGCTGAGCAGTATAAAAGCCACCCACGGGGCCACCATATTGATAAATCTTTCAAAACGTGAGCCTACAAAATATCCGATGAGTGGCATTAATCCCTGAAATGTACCGAACCAGATTCCACAGAGAAGATATTCTTTAGCAGTTATTTTTTTTACAGCCAGGCCTTTGCAGATGGATACTGCAAAAGCATCCATCGCAAGACCTATTGATAAAAGAAATAATTCAAATAAACCCAATTTTTTGCTCCTAGTAAATCTTTACATCCTGACGTTTAACTGAATCAGCCTCATAGAAAGGCTTACTTACTGCACCCATTGAATTTGCAACTATGTTGCTCGGGAAAGTAATAAGATAATTATTATATGCAGTAACATTTGCATTATAAAGTCTTCTTGCGGCCTGCAGATGCTCTTCTACATCCACTATGCTTTTCTGAAGCTCAGCATAATTTTCACTGGACTTAAGTTCCGGATAATTCTCAGCAACTAAACGAAGCTCCGAAGAAAGCTTATCCATGCTTCTGTCAGCCTCACTTCTCTCCTGCATTGTCATCCCCATACGTAGATTAACTATATTGGAAAGAGTATCTGTTTCATATTTCTGAAATGCTTTTACTGCATCAAGCATTTTTGTAAGCACATCATATCTTTTTGTAAGAGCAACATCAATACCTGATAATGCTTCGTTAATCTTAAGTTCTGATTTTCTAATGCTGTTGGATGTACCAATATACCAGCCAACCACACAAACAATAAGTAATAAAATAACACCGATAAGAATATTCATAGTAATTCTCCTTTCCTATTCATCTTCCAATGAATCTACTATTTCTATAATTTTCTTGATATCGTCGATATCACCCTGTATCTTCTGTATCTCCTCAGGATAACTGAGATCTTTCTGAATGTAGTTATTGTCAAATGCATTGTTGCTTCTTTCATTCAGTGCAACTATGACCCTGTTTCCCTGAAAATTTATCGCAAACCCTGGATATAGTTTCTTCATTTTCATAAGTTTTTCCATGAAATGAGGGGTCAGAAGATAGAAGCTGTCGTGGGGCATATCGGAATAAACATTGAAAGTCCTGTTAAATTCAACGCTTTCCATTTCAATCTTTTCGCCGATGCCCCTCCGGGGTTTATTGGAATACAACTCATCTTTTGTAAAAATATATGTGGACATTATAAACTTTGAAGGGAAGTCAAAGACTATGATCCGTCCCTTAAAAATAAGAACCGTTGATTTTCCGCTGGTGCGTTCTATAACAAAATCCGCCATCTGAAAATCAATATTCCTGTATGTGGCTTTCAGATAATCTTCTGTTTTAAATTTGTTCCATGAAGGAATCAGATTAAAGCCTTTTACTTCGTCCTCAGAAAAACCGGCGTTTGGTGAATAAAATACATTGTCAAAATTCTGCCGTAAGGGTTCTTCCACAAATAGTTCTTTATACAGCGATTTATATCTTTTAGTTGAGCCATTGATAAGGTAAACCCCAATCCCTATCATCAGGAAAACCAAAATCAAAAATCCGCCGGAACCGACTTTCTCACTCACTGTATTTGACAGCATTCCTATTGCAAAAACAATACATCCACTTCCGATCAGTATACCACCGAGCGAAATTCTGGATTTTAAAGCTTCCAGTCTGTTCATTTTTTCATTCAGCCCCACCAGAATCACCTCCTTAAATAGAAAAGCGAGACCGATACTATAGTTACCTATAGTTCAAGTCTCGCATATTTACTACATAACCGGAATTAAATCGTGATGACGATTCATGTAACCAATCAGGTATCTGATATACTGATTGGAAGCTACTCCCTTGTCTATATCGAATCAGATATTATCATAAATAATAATATCGTGTCAAGAAAAATCGGAGCTATGAAATGAGGCTGAAGCTCCTGTGTATTCTTATGAACATATTATTATTTATAAACTATATATTCTCTTACGGCCAATTCTTTCATAAGTTTACTAAGAGGAAGACCGACTACATTGTTATAGTCACCATTTATTGACTCTACAAGGCGTTCGCCGATACCTTGAATCCCATATGCTCCGGCCTTATCCATAGGCTCTCCGGTAGCTATATAGTCCAATGCTTCATATTCATCAAAAGGATACATATTTACCTTTGTTTCAGAAAAAAATGAAAAGCTGTCAGTTTCGAGCATTTTATCTGTAAACAAATCATATTTTATAAGTTTACAGGTTACACCTGTGTAAACCTCATGGGATCTGCCCGAAAGATTCATAAGCATTTTAAGGGCATCCTTCGTATCCTGAGGTTTGCCCAGGATTTTTTTATCCAATGAAACAACAGTATCTGCTCCTATAACAAGAATCCCGGTATCTGTACCAGTAACATAACCACTCACGTTACTGATACTGTTTGGGGCGCTTTCCTTAAGAATTTCAGTAACTGCCCCACATTTCTGCATGGAAAGCTCCAAAACAACCTCTTCCGGAAATGTTTTTGTGATCACTTCATCCATATCACTTACTATCACTTCAAATTCAAGCCCCGCCTGCTCCAGAAGAGCTTTTCTGCGGGGAGAACCTGAAGCTAGTATCATAACAACATTTTGTTTCATATATTGCCTCTAAGAATCTACCATACAACAAAAGCGTAACAAATCAGTCTTATTCTTCAAAATCATGTGTAATATGTTTTCTTCCGTTTGGAAGGCTTGTGATCCTGTTACCATATTTCAGGACAGCCTTTGTAACATTTTCAGGTACCTGCGGCATCTTGATCTTACTCTTAATATCCGGCATATCCGGCATGAACATCTTCCAGGGCATAAACGGATTAAATTTGGATATATCAAAGAATCCTCCCGATTGCGTCGGACTTTGAGATGATGCTGCAGTAAAGAAATCAAACGCATTATATGCAGAATTATTTTCCATGCCATGAGGCAGCGTACCTGCGGTCATGCTGTTTACTTTGGTTACATGCTTAATATTAATATCAACCAGTTTTTTTCCGTCATAAACTGCTTCAATGTTATATGCATCACCATCCAGTCTTTCTCTGGTAAGTCTGTAGATATCAATCTTACCATTTGCATTCAACGGAATTATATCCACTATTATGAACTGAGTAGGTATATTATCAGACGGAATCTTCTTTTCGCTTATATATGCATCCACCAAAAGCTTACGTATTAATTCAGGAGTTTTAGCATTTTCTTCTGCAGGAACCACGTAAAGTACAGGTACAGTATCGTGAATTCTCTTTTCCATCACAGGCGCAACTGCACATTCCTTTATCTCCGGATATGAAGCAATACCCGCTTCAACGACACCCGCTTCAAATTTTTTCCCTTCGTTATTTACAAAGTAATTATCTTTCCTTCCGGCATAAGAAATGCTCATATCTTCATTTATACGTACAAGATCATTCGTACATACATAATCTTTTCCGTCTACATTCGTATATTCGAAGATCACTTTTCCGTCAATCTTATTGTCAGGTCGATTATCGGAGGTCACATAAAGCACGCCGGTACGAGGACCGTCATCGAGCTTATAGAATTTACCGTCATTATCATCTTTAATGAGAGCCCCTTCCATATCCTTTACATACCCAAGTATATCGGCAGTCTCCGTCTCATCTTTTGAACTAAAGGTATTAAAGAGAATCTTTCCTCCGGTCTCAGACATTCCATAACCTGTTATAAAATCGTATTTATAACCATGCGAAGTGAAAAACTCTTTATACTGAGACATTTTACTCGGTGAAATATATCCTCCGGTAATTCCCACCGATCTGAGTGATGAAAAGTCAAGATCCTGTGCAAAAGGAGAATCAAGCCATTTATCAATCATAAATCCGGTCAGCGTTATCAGACTGACATTATAATAATCAATTGCACGAACAAACTTCGGATGCATGAATCCAAAGAATGTCATTACTATAATATCACCTGATAAAAGATTTCTGTGAACCATTCCGCTCAGCGCCATGATGGAACTGAAGTCAAATACCAGGAGAGTTGTAAGCTGCTTTTCAGCATCTTTAGCCGGAACAAATGCACGGTAACCATCAGGAATCGCTTCTACCGCAGTATTGAATACTTTATCAGTAAATGGAAGCATTTTACGTGTTCCCTTTGTAGTTCCCGAAGTATGTGTTATGAAGGCAAGTCTGCTGCCATCCGACTCATCATACTTTATCTCTTCATTTTTATATTTATCGAGAAGATCGTTCATGAATAACGTGTCCGGTTTTCTTCTCAGACTATGATAATTAAATTCATTGTATACCAGCTCAGCCGGACCTACTGTCGGGCCGCCCATAAGTGAATGGATTAAAATGACATTTCTTATGGATAATTCATCCTTAGCAGCCTTTATCTTCTCCCACATTTCAGATGTAACCATAATATCGGAAATGATAAGATCTGTTATATTCTCCTTCTCCAGCATATCCCTCCATAAACCATTCGGAAGAAAATCAGGATATGAAAAGAGAGATACTTCGGCTCCGGTCATATTCAGAGCATAAAGCGCAAAGAGAGGTTCAGCAGTAATGGTACCTGCAAGAGCAACTCTTGATCCGTTTTCCGATGTGATTCCCAATGCCGAGAATACTTTTGCATATCTGTCCCACTCATTGAACATCTCTCCGTATGTATATCTACGGGTACAATCATAAATGGCGATCTTATTCGCATTATCGGGATCAACCAGCACCTGCTCCTTAAGATCTGACCATACTTTCTGATTGGCTATACTGCCATCTTCAATACGTTTTTTAAGAGCTTTTTTCTTCCTGGCCAAATCTGAATCCGGCTGTCTCTTTTCACATCTCATTGTTGCCTGTTCCTCAAACCAGGCAAGCATCTTGTCGGTTCCCTCGATACTCTTTGGATGCTCGGGATTTGTAATAGGAAAGACATGCTGAAGCTCCTCATTACCGAAATATACAAGCTTTGAAGTTTTTCCGGCAGTCTTAAGAACCTTGTTAAACTTTATCGAATAGTTGTTAAATGTATCGCCGCAGCTTGTCATCATGAATGCAGGAGGTAAGTTATTTACGATCTCAGGATTCTCAATATTCATATATTTTAAGAATTTTTCGTCACCCCTCTTATCTCCGTATATCTGATCCTGCAGAGTTTTGTTGGTATAGAACATTCCACTAAGGAAGCCTACAGCGGCATAAATCATCTTGGAAGGTTTGTAACCTATAGCATTGCAGAGTTTTTCAGATTCATGCATTGCTGCGACATATGCTGCCAGATATGCTCCCGCACTGTCAGCCACCAGGAACATTCGACCAAAATCAACATCATAGTTAACCAGCATACGACCGACATGATCCATACCTGCGCATACATCATCCAGCTGTTCGCCTATGGTAGCCCTTGGTGCAAGCCTGTACTCAAGTGAAAAAACAAGATAACCCTTATGTGCCAGAAGGCGGCTGTATGGTCGCTCCAGTCCGCGGTCACCCATAAAAAGACCGCCACCATGAAGTATTACTATTACAGGCAGTTCCGTTCCATCTTCAACAACGGGTTCAAAGATATCCATGGCAAGAGCCACTTCATCTCTGTTTACATATGCAACATTGAGAGTCTCTTTTACATCATCATATGTTACAGGTTCAGCTGAGCCGAACACTTTCATCATTTTCTTCATATCCATGCTCTGTGTACGTTCAAGCATGGCTCTGGTAAGTTCTCTTTTAATCTTTTTGTCTATACTGTCCTTTTTCTTGGCCATTTAATAATCCCCCATTGCTATTACTTTTTTTCAGGTACAAAAGTAAACACAAAGTCCAGAAACTTCTGTAATTTGCTAAGGTTTTCCGGCGACATATCAATCTGCATTAGTTTTGATATCATCTCAGGAGGAATCGAGAAATTACCGAGTTTGAAGCCTGCCTGGTTCTGATTTGAATTGTTTTCAATTTTCCCAACATCTGAATTCTCGTTTGAATTCTCGTCTGAGGAGTCCATACTATTCTGCATCATCTGCATAAACTGAAGCGGTACCATACACATATTCTGCATCATCTGCATCATCTGCATCTGCATCATGAAAGTAGAAAACATTAATTGCATCGGATTCATCATATCCATGCCATTGTTCATATTCATGCAGTTATTCATATCCATGCCATTGTTCATGTTCATGCCGTTATTCATATTCATGAACTGCATCGGATTCATGCAATTCATTGGGTTCATGAACTGCATCGGATTCATGCAATTCATCGGATTCATTCCGCCCATCATGTTCATAAAACCTGTCATATCCATTCCATTCATATTGTTATTATTCTCAGTATTGTCAGATGAATTCATCATAGACATAAAAGGATTCATCTGGCTGTTAAATAAATCAAACATAGTAGTATCTCCTTGTCAGTTATTGAATAGTTCAAAAAGATTAAATGCGGAGCCTCCTCCCATTCCCTCAGGAAGTGTGCCACCGATGATGCTGCTGGTCTTATCTGAAAATTCTGCATTTATCTTTGTCAGTTTTCCGTTTTCTCTTTTTGGTATGATATTATAAGCAGTTCCTTTCAGACGTTCTCTGGTAATTCTGAATACATCTATCTTTCCGTTAGAATTACATGGAATATTGTCTACAATTATGAACTGTGATGGAAGACTCGATGAGGAATCCAGCCCATCTTCTATAAATATTCTGGTAAGTGCATTTAATACATCCGTACAAACATCACCGTCTTTATTCTCGGGAATTATATATAATACCGGGACAGTGTCATGTATACGTTTATCCAACACAGGAACAACAGCACATTTATCAATTCCCGGTTGTTTATCCATCTCATTTTCCACGATTCCACTCTCAAAACGAACCCCGTCATTATTTACGAAGAACTTATCGAGACGACCGGCATAAGATATGCTGCCATTTGGATTAACACGTACCTGATCATTTGTACAAATGTAATTTTTTCCGTTTATCACGGTGTATTCAAAAAGAACCTCACCGTCAAGTTCATTACTGCATAATGAATCTGACGCAATATACATGGTTCCGGTTCTGACTCCGTCTTTTGAAGTATAATATTTACTATCATTTTCATCCTTGATGATAATAGATTCATTTGAAGACGGATATCCCAGTATATCCTCTAGATTACCGGGAGGCACATAAAGCTGCGCCCCTCCGGCTTCAGACATACCATAACCGCGGCTTATCCCTTTATCAAAGCCATGTTTAGCGGCAAATTCATTATATTTTTTGACTTTTTCAACAGGCAGGTAGGAACCGCCGCAGCTGAAAAGCTTAAGTGATGAAAAATCCACTTCATCAATGTCATCACGTTTAAGCCAGCTGTCGACCATAAAGCCTGATGTAAACAGGACATCAAGTTTATAGTATTCCACTGCTCTTATAAACTTAGGGTGAAGGAATCCGAAAAATGTAAGGATGACCGTATCTCCTATTGCCAGATCCGCATTGATTATACCGCCCATACAAAGATACGAACTGAAATCAAAGCTAGGTGCAAGACGATATTGAACTTTTCCTTTATTATCAGAAAAATCATGAAAACCATTTCCAAAATCTGTTGCTGTTATATTCAGCGACTTTTCTGTATATGGCAGTGGCTTTCTTGTACCCTTTGTAGAGCCCGAAGTATGTGTTATCATTGCAAGGTGATCAGGATCATTCATACCGTATGTTATGGGTACTGACGCATACTGTTTCAGAAGATCTCCCATATAAACCACACCGGGAATCTTCCTGAGCCTGTGATAATTATACTCATTATAAATGAGTTCAGCAGGTCCGGCGCATGGTCCGCCAAGCAGTGAATGCAATAATATAATATTCCTGAGTCCCAGAGTTTTTCCGGCCTTTTCTATCTCCGGCCAGGTTTCCGGACTTATCATTATATCCGAAAGTATAAGATCGGTAATGTTCTCCTTTTCAACCATCGTTTTCCACTGTCCTGTAGGGAGAAAGTCCGGATATGAGAACATAGAAACTGTAGCACCTGTTATATTGAGTCCATAAAACGAGAATAAAGGTTCAACAGATATTGTACCTGCAAGAGCAACACGTGAATTATTCTCACCTGTTATACCAAGAGCGGAAAAAACACGTGCATAATGCTCCCATTCCACAAACATCTGACCATAAGTGTATTCTCTGGTGCAATCAATCAAAGCAGTATTGCATAGCTGTGATTGTTTCCGGGTGTTTCTGCTTTTAATGTATTTCCATACACATTGATCATTATTTGTTTCAACCATACATTAACTCCTATTCTTCAGAAGTCTTTTTCACAGCTGTCTTTTTGGCTGCGGTTTTCTTTGTACCGGTTGATTTTGCTCTTGTTGTTTTCTTTGGTTCAGCTGCCTCTTCTACCTCTGCCGCCTCTGATACTGCTTCATCTTCTTCCGCATTTACGGCTTCTTTATCATCTTCTTCAGAGCACTCACAGCAACACTTATTATCAGCGTCTCTCATAGCTTTCTTGTTTAATTCAACTATAAGCTCCATATACTGATTCATCATCTGTGTATTCTGATCAATTGTTTTCTGCATCATATTAAGTGCCATGAGATTCATCTGAATCATCGTGTTGACCATCTGGTTGATCTGTGGAATATTAGGCATCATATCAGCAGCCTTATGATGCATCTGCTGCATATTCGCCATAACCTTAGTCATATCAGGCATACATGAAAATGAAGGGTTGCAGAAGCCCTGCATTTGGTTTTGGTTCTGGTTCATCTGTCCCATTTGAGCCATGCCGCCCATCATATTGTTCATCATCTGTTTGCCCATCTGGTTCATTGCATTGAACCCCTCAAAAAAGTTGTTTGTGTTACCCATTTTTTGCCCCTCCTTAAATTTAATATTATTTAGGCGTTTGCGAAACGCCGCAAGCCGCATAAATACGGCATTTTTTATTGCATAAAAAGAAGCAACCCCTCACAAAATATGGTATACTTAGAAGAGACCAATCAACCAAATATCCAACCTGAAAGGAGTTGCTATATGAG
>JAFUVQ010000041.1 GCA_017477505.1 Eubacterium sp. | reverse complement strand
GCACCGTCCATCTGAGCAGCACCTGTGATCATGTTCTTTACATAGTCAGCATGGCCTGGGCAGTCAACGTGTGCATAGTGTCTGTTCTCTGTCTCATACTCAACGTGAGCTGTTGAAATTGTGATACCTCTTTCTCTCTCTTCTGGAGCCTTATCGATATTAGCGAAATCAACTGCTGCGTTACCTGCAACTCTTGCTGCAAGTACAGATGTGATAGCAGCTGTAAGAGTTGTCTTACCGTGGTCAACGTGACCGATTGTACCAATGTTACAATGTGGCTTTGTTCTTTCGAATTTTGCTTTTGCCATTTTAATTTCTCCTCCTTAAACTTTACCCGAAATATTTCAGGCATGTCTTTTTAACACTGAGTGTAATTATATTAAAAATTAACAAGTATTTCAAGATACTTTTAGTATAAATTATATGAGATTAGTTCTTATCTGAGAGAACCTTCTCCTGAACTGACTTAGGACACTGCTCATATCTCTCGAAGAACATTGAGTAGTTACCACGTCCCTGTGTTCTTGAACGAAGGTCTGTAGAATAACCAAACATCTCTGAAAGTGGTACATAAGCCTTTACAAGCTTACCGTTACCAACATCTTCCATACCTTCAACACGTCCACGACGGCTGTTAAGGTCACCGATAACATCTCCCATGTAATCAGCAGGCATTGTTACTTCAACCTTCATGATAGGCTCAAGAAGAACAGGACTGCCCTTCTGCATTGCCTCTTTGAATGCCATAGAACCTGCAATATGGAATGCCATTTCAGATGAGTCTACTTCATGGTATGATCCATCGTAAACAGTAGCTGAAACACCAAGTACAGGATAACCGCCAAGGATACCTGCCTGAGCAGCTTCCTCGATACCTTCGCCTACTGCAGGGATGTATTCCTTAGGAATATTACCACCAACTACAGTTGACTCAAACTTGAATGTCTCTTCACCGTTTGGATCCATAGGCTCAAACTTAACCTTACAGTGTCCGTACTGACCACGACCACCGGACTGCTTAGCATACTTGCTGTCTACATCTACAGCCTTTGTAAATGTTTCCTTATAAGCAACCTGAGGTGCACCGACATTTGCTTCTACCTTGAATTCACGGAGAAGTCTGTCAACGATAATCTCAAGGTGTAATTCACCCATTCCGGCTATGATAGTCTGACCTGTTTCAGTATCTGTATGTGTCTTGAATGTAGGATCTTCTTCTGCAAGCTTGGCAAGTGCATTAGCAAGCTTATCCTGACCATCCTTTGTCTTAGGCTCGATAGCGAGCTCGATAACAGGATCCGGGAATTCCATTGATTCAAGAATAACAGGATGCTGCTCATCACAGATAGTATCACCTGTTGTAGTATTCTTAAGACCTACTACTGCAGCGATATCTCCTGAATATACTCTCTCAATATCCTTACGGTCATTAGCATGCATCTGAACGATACGTCCTACACGCTCCTTATAATCCTTTGTAGCATTGAGTACATATGAGCCCTTATTGAGCTTACCTGAATATACTCTGATGAAAGCAAGCTTTCCTACGAAAGGATCTGCAACAATCTTAAATGCAAGAGCTGCAAATGGTTCATCATCTGATGACTTCTTTGTAACTTCATTTCCATTAAGATCAACACCCTTGATATCAGGGATATCTGTAGGTGCAGGCATAAATTCGATAACTGCATCGATGAGTTTCTGTATACCCTTGTTCTGATGTGCAGAACCGCAGCATACAGGAACGATTCTTGACTTCTCTCCTGCAGCATCTGTGATATGAGCACATGTTCCCTTACGAAGTGCAGCCTTAAGCTGATCGATTGAAGGCTCCTCGCCTTCAAGGTAAAGCATCATGAGATCATCATCCAGCTCACAACAAGCCTCAACAAGCTCTGTATGATACTTCTCAGCCTGCTCCTTCATATCATCAGGGATATCAGTAACACTTATATCCTCACCATTCTTATCATTATAGATATATGACTTCATCTCGAAAAGATCGATAATACCCTGGAAATAATCTTCCTTACCGATAGGAAGGTTGATTACTATAGGTCTCTTTCCAAGTCTTGTTTTAATCTCTTCTACTGTATTGTAGAAGTTAGCACCGAGGATATCCATTTTGTTAACGAATGCCATTCTCGGTACGTGATATGTATCTGCCTGACGCCATACATTTTCTGATTGCGGCTCAACACCACCCTTTGCGTCAAATACACCAACGGCACCATCAAGTACACGAAGTGATCTCTCAACCTCAACGGTAAAGTCTACGTGTCCCGGTGTGTCGATTATATTGATACGGTGCTCAAGAGCACCTGCCTTAGGCTTAGTCTGGTCCTGCACAGTCCAGTGGCATGTTGTGGCAGCAGATGTGATAGTGATACCTCTTTCCTGCTCCTGTTCCATCCAGTCCATGGTAGCAGTACCTTCATAGGTCTCACCGATCTTGTGGTTAACACCAGTATAATAAAGAATTCTTTCCGTAAGAGTTGTCTTACCGGCATCAATATGAGCCATGATTCCGATATTACGCGTTCTCTCAAGCGGATATTCTCTTGTTCCTGATCCAGCCAAGATTTTTTCCTCCTCTTTCCCAAAATAAGTTCAGTATAACGAAAATCTTCCGAAATACTAGAATCTGTAATGAGCAAATGCCTTGTTTGCCTCTGCCATTCTGTGCATTTCTTCTTTACGCTTTACAGATGATCCTGTGTTATTGGATGCATCTATAAGTTCCATGGCAAGTCTTTCTTCCATTGTCTTCTCAGTTCTCTGACGTGAGAAGTTGGTCAGCCAGCGAAGTCCGAGTGTCTGCCTTCTGTCAGGTCTTACCTCAATAGGTACCTGATATGTAGCACCACCGATACGTCTCGCCTTAACCTCGAGCTGAGGCATAACATTGTTCATAGCTGCCTCGAATACCTCGATAGGATCCTTGCCTGTCTGCTCCTTAATACGGTCAAATGCGCCGTAAACAATCTTCTGCGCAACACCCTTCTTACCATCAAGCATTATGTTGTTGATAAGACGTGTCACAACCTTGTTGTTGTAAATAGGATCAGCCAATACGTCTCTTTTAACGATATGTCCCTTACGTGGCACGGTTCTTCCCTCCTTAATAATAATTAATTCTTAGGTACTCACATATACGTCCATCTTTCAATGGGTATATACTCATGTGAAATGTACCGCATATGTGTACGTGCTGTATATAGGTAAAAGTTCGTGAAAACATCACCCTAACCAGCACAAACTAAATCAGCATGATAACCTATTTAGCATCCTTAGGACGCTTTGCACCATACTTTGAACGAGCCTGACGTCTCTTAGCAACACCTGCTGTATCAAGAGTACCTCTGATGATATGGTATCTTGTACCAGGCAGGTCCTTTACTCTACCGCCACGGATAAGTACAACGCTGTGCTCCTGAAGGTTGTGACCTTCACCAGGAATGTAGCTTGTTACTTCGATACCGTTAGAGAGACGAACTCTGGCGATCTTTCTAAGAGCTGAATTAGGCTTCTTAGGAGTAGCTGTCTTAACTGCTGTACAAACTCCTCTCTTCTGTGGAGAGCTTGTATTGGTAGGCTTCTTCTTGAGTGAGTTGAAGCTTCTCTGAAGAGCTGGTGCAGTTGACTTCTTAACAGCTGTTTCTCTTCCCTTTCTGACTAACTGGTTAAATGTAGGCATGTTTTCACCTCCTTGCTTTTATTACTATGCAACGCTGCCCCGTCTTAAAACCCGACCATTTAAAATCAGCCGATTTTTACACAACGAAAGGGCATGCGTTTTGCGCATGCCCTAGTATTATATGTTTATAATATTTTCGTGTCAAGCTTTTTCTTTTTCATTTAATAGAAAAGCCTTAGCCGCAGTATTACTGCTCATCCTCCTGATCACTGACTACAAGATCCTCGTCATCCAGTGAACCCGGAACTATATTCTCTCTGAGGAACTCTTCATCATTGTAATCAACCTCTTCGTCCTCGTAGAATTCTTCCTCTGAATCAGGCACATCATTCAGGAATTCCGAATCAAGTGTAACTGAACGGTATCTCTTCATACCTGTACCTGCAGGGATAAGCTTACCTATAAGAACGTTCTCCTTAAGGCCGATAAGCGGATCGATCTTGCCCTTTATAGCTGCATCTGTAAGTACTCTTGTTGTCTCCTGGAATGAAGCAGCTGAAAGGAAGCTGTTAGTTGCAAGAGATGCCTTTGTGATACCAAGCATGATTCTCTTGCCTTCTGCAGGCTTCTTACCCTCTTCAACGAGATACTCATTGAGTTCTTCGAATTCAAGGATATCAACCAGTGTACCCGGAAGATAATCTGAATCTCCGCTTTCTTCGATTCTTACCTTCTTAAGCATCTGACGTACGATGATCTCTATATGCTTATCATTTATCTCAACACCCTGGAGACGGTAAACTCTCTGAACCTCACGAAGCATGTAATTCTGAACCGCCTCGATACCCTTGATTTTAAGGATATCATGCGGGTTAACCGAACCTTCTGTAAGCTCGTCACCGGCTTCAACCATCTGGCCGTCCATAACCTTTATACGTGAACCGTAAGGAATGAGATATGCCTTGCTGTTTGCAGTATTATCATCTGTGATGACAACTTCTCTCTTCTTCTTGGTGTCTCTGATCTCTACCTTGCCGCCGAACTCAGCAATGATTGCAAGTCCCTTAGGCTTACGGGCTTCGAAAAGTTCCTCGACTCTAGGAAGACCCTGTGTGATATCGCCACCGGCAACACCACCTGTATGGAATGTACGCATCGTAAGCTGTGTACCCGGCTCACCGATTGACTGAGCTGCGATGATACCTACAGTCTCACCTACCTGTACTGCCTGTCCGGTAGCCATGTTAGCGCCGTAACACTTAGCACATACACCGAGGTGACACTTACATGTAAGTATTGATCTGATACGGAGTCTTGCATCCCTTCTTACCTTGCCTGTTTCAGGATTGATAAACGGAACTCCATTTTCATCAACACCCTGCTTAACGATTATTTCGGATCTCTTAGGTGTTACCATATGATTCTTCTTAACAAGCATGTTGCCATCCTTGTCGAATACGGAATCTGCAAGATAACGTCCTGTGATTCTCTCCTGGAAGCCTTCGATAGTCTCTCCGCCTTCCATGAAGCTTGATACATATATACCCGGCTTCTCATCCTGATCTATGCAGCAGTCTGTCTCACGGATTATAAGTTCCTGTGAAACGTCTACGAGACGTCTTGTAAGGTAACCTGAGTCAGCCGTTCTGAGGGCTGTATCGGAAAGACCTTTACGAGCACCGTGTGCGGAAATGAAATACTCCAGAACGTCAAGACCTTCACGGAAGTTTGACTTGATAGGAAGTTCGATAGTACGTCCTGTTGTATCTGCCATAAGGCCACGCATACCGGTAAGCTGCTTGATCTGCTGATCGGAACCACGGGCTCCTGAATCTGCCATCATGTAAATATTATTGTATTTATCAAGTCCGTCAAGAAGTGACTTTGTAAGTCTCTTATCGGCATTTTCCCAAACCTTGATAGATGACTGATATCTTTCTTCTTCTGTCAACTGACCCATTCCATAAAGATCTGAAATGTTATCAACGACAGCCTGAGCTTCATCAAGTATGTCTGATTTCTCTTCAGGTACAGTCATATCAGCGATGGAAACTGTGATACCGCTCAAGGTTGAATACTTATAACCTGTTGCCTTGATATCATCAAGCACTTCCGCTGTCTTTGTTGCACCATGAATATTTATACATTTGTCAAGGATCTTCTTAAGGTACTTCTTACCAACATGGAAGTTGATTTCAGGAATAAGCACCTCATCAGGATTGGATCGATCAACAAATCCGAGATCCTGTGGAATAACCTCATTGAAGATGAGTTTTCCGAGAGTGGTGGAAACAAAGCCCTTAACTACAGTTCCGTCAGCCATCTCTGCTTCTCTTCTTACGTAAATTCTCTGCTGAAGAGTTATCTCATCATTTTCATATGCGATTATAGCTCTGCTTATGTCCTTATAGGTTCTTCCCACAAGGTCGATAGCTTCGCTGTATATATTCTTGAAGAATACTGTCTTGCCGTCCTTGGACTGCTTCTTAATTACTCTTATCTTGACTATGTCATAAGGTGATATATTACCGCTCTTAACATCTGCCTTTACATCGGCAAGATTTGCTGCCTCATCATCCTTATCATAGAACTTGACTATATCGTCATCAGTAGCTGATGTCTCCTTGAACTTATCATTTGTAAGATAGTAGATACCAAGTACCATATCCTGTGAAGGAACGGATACAACACCACCGTCTGAAGGCTTAAGCAGGTTGTTAGGTGAAAGAAGCAGGAATCTGCACTCTGCCTGTGCCTCAACCGAAAGTGGAAGATGAACAGCCATCTGGTCACCATCGAAGTCAGCATTGAAGGCTGTACATACGAGTGGATGAAGCTTGATAGCCTTACCTTCTACAAGAATAGGCTCAAATGCCTGAATTGAAAGTCTGTGAAGTGTGGGGGCACGGTTAAGCATTACAGGATGCTCTTTGATGACATCCTCAAGGATGTCCCATACCTTCGGCTCAAGTCTTTCAACCATCTTCTTTGCAGCCTTAACATTGTTTGCAAGGCCCTTGGCTGTAAGCTCTTTCATAACGAAAGGCTTGAAAAGCTCTATAGCCATCTCCTTAGGGAGACCGCACTGATAAATCTTAAGTTCAGGTCCAACGACGATAACTGAACGTCCTGAATAGTCAACACGCTTACCGAGAAGGTTCTGACGGAAACGTCCCTGCTTACCCTTAAGCATATCTGTAAGAGACTTAAGAGCTCTGTTGCCGGGGCCTGTTACTGCACGGCCTCTTCTGCCATTATCTATAAGTGCATCAACTGCCTCCTGAAGCATTCTCTTCTCATTTCTTACAATGATATCAGGTGCTGAAAGCTCCTGAAGTCTGCCGAGACGGTTATTTCTGTTTATGATTCTTCTGTAAAGATCATTAAGATCTGAAGTAGCAAATCTGCCACCATCAAGCTGAACCATAGGACGAAGATCCGGAGGAATTACCGGAACAACATCGAGTATCATCCACTCAGGCTTGTTGTCTGAATTCTTGAAAGCTTCAACAACTTCAAGCTTCTTGATGATCTTGGTCTTCTTCTGACCTGTAGCTTCTTCAAGCTCTTCTCTTAATATCTTTGCTTCTTCAAATACATCGATATTCTGGAGAAGTTCCTTAACAGCCTCAGCTCCCATACCTACGCGGAATGCATCGTAGCCAAACTGTTCAACTTTCTCCTGATATTCTGTTTCCGTAAGAACCTGCTTATATTCGAGATCTGTCTCTCCTGCATCAAGTACGATGTATGATGCAAAGTAAAGAACTCTTTCAAGCACCTTCGGAGATATATCCAGAAGAAGTCCCATACGGCTTGGTATTCCCTTGAAATACCATATATGTGACACAGGAGCTGCAAGCTCGATATGTCCCATTCTCTCACGTCTTACAGATGACTTTGTTACTTCAACGCCGCATCTGTCGCAAATAATACCCTTAAAACGGATCTTCTTATACTTACCGCAGTGACATTCCCAGTCCTTTGTAGGTCCGAATATCTTCTCGCAGAAAAGTCCGTCCTTTTCAGGCTTAAGTGTTCTGTAATTAATAGTCTCCGGCTTTTTTACTTCACCGTATGACCATTCTCTGATCTTGTCAGGAGATGCAAGTCCGATTTTGATCGCGTCAAAATTGATAGGCTGTTCCTGCTCGAGATTCTCATTTATTGCCATGACCACTTGTACCTCCGTTTATTCAAAATCATCTTCGTCATAATCATCATAATACTCTGATTCATCATCAGTGTATTCATTATCTCTTAAGTCCGTAAGTTCTCCGTCCTCGTCTACGCCGCTGAAGCCCTGATTCTCAAGATCCTCATATCTTTCATATCCATCATCCCCATCATCTCCTTCAAGGAAACGTCTGGTATTCTGACTGTAGTCGATTGTCTCGGAAAGGTCAACCTCTTCACCGTCATCCTTAAGCACTCTTACGTCAAGACCAAGTGACTGGAATTCCTTAAGAAGAACCTTAAACGACTCAGGTATACCCGGTTCAGGAATATTCTTGCCCTTGATAATTGCTTCGTAGGTCTTAACTCTTCCCACAACATCATCAGACTTAACTGTAAGTATTTCCTGAAGTGTTGATGAAGCACCATAAGCCTCAAGAGCCCAAACTTCCATCTCTCCGAATCTCTGTCCACCGAACTGAGCCTTACCACCGAGTGGCTGCTGAGTTACCAGTGAGTAAGGACCGGTTGAACGGGCATGAATCTTATCATCAACAAGGTGATGCAGCTTAAGATAATGCATGAATCCTATGGAAACAGGTGATGGGAATTCCTTACCTGTACGTCCGTCACGAAGTGTTACCTTACCTGACTTATTGATAGGCACACCCTTCCACTCTTCTCTGTGAGCTCTGTTCTCATAGAGATATTCCATAACCTCAGGTTCAACATCAGCTTCATACTTAGCCTTGAAGTCTTCCCATTCGGTATTGACATAATCATTTGCCATCTCAAGAGCTCTGGTAATATCCTTCTCATTTGCTCCGTCAAATATAGGAGTAGATACCTTATAACCGAGTACCTCTGATGCAAGACCGAGGTGGAGCTCAAGTACCTGTCCTATGTTCATACGTGAAGGAACGCCGAGAGGATTCAGTACGATATCAAGCGGACGTCCGTTTGGAAGGAATGGCATATCTTCAACAGGAAGTATACGTGAAACGACACCCTTGTTACCATGACGACCTGCCATCTTATCGCCGACTGATATTTTTCTCTTCTGAGCTATATAAACACGAACCTTCATATTCACACCAGGTGAAAGCTCATCGCCATTCTCTCTTGTGAATACCTTTGTATCCATAACAACACCATATGCACCATGAGGAACACGAAGTGATGTATCTCTTACTTCTCTTGCCTTCTCAGCAAAGATTGCACGGAGAAGTCTTTCTTCTGCAGTAAGTTCTGTCTCACCCTTAGGAGTAACCTTTCCTACAAGGATATCACCGGCACGAACCTCTGCACCTATTCTGATGATACCGTTCTCATCAAGATCCTTAAGAGCATCCTGTGAAAGACCTGCAAGGTCTCTGGTTATCTCTTCAGGTCCGAGCTTGGTATCTCTTGCTTCTGTTTCATATTCTTCGATATGAACTGAAGTATATACATCTTCTTTAACAAGTCTTTCTGAAAGAAGTACGGCATCCTCGTAGTTATAACCTTCCCATGTCATGAATCCGATAAGAGGATTCTTTCCGAGGGCAAGTTCACCGCCGCTTGTTGAAGCACCGTCTGCTATAACATCTCCTGCCTTAACCCTGTCACCCTTCTTAACGATAGGTCTCTGGTTCATGCAGTTACCCTGGTTGCTTCTTGCGAATTTAATTACATGATATTCATCGAGCTCACCATTGTCATTCTTGATAATGATCTCTTCACTTGACGAAAGCTCTACGATACCATCATTCTTTGCTATTATACATACACCTGAGTCAACAGCTGCCTTATGCTCCATACCGGTACCTACAACAGGTGAATCGGTTACGAGAAGCGGAACTGCCTGACGCTGCATATTTGAACCCATGAGGGCACGGTTGGCATCGTCGTTCTGAAGGAAAGGAACCATGCTTGTAGCAACTGAGAATACCATACGAGGTGAAACGTCCATAAGGTCAGCTTCGCTCTTAGGGAACTCAGATGTCTCTTCTCTATGACGACCGGCTACGTTGTTTCTTATGAAATGGCCCTTTTCATCAAGAGGCTCTGAAGCCTGTGCCACATAGTAGTTGTCTTCTTCATCTGCTGTAAGATATACAACATCATCAGTAACTACAGGATTCTCAGGATCGGTCTTGTCGATAACTCTGTAAGGAGCCTCGATGAAACCGTACTGATTGATCCTTGCAAATGTAGCAAGTGAGTTGATAAGACCGATGTTAGGTCCTTCAGGTGTCTCGATAGGACACATACGGCCGTAATGTGTATAGTGAACATCTCGAACCTCGAATCCGGCTCTGTCTCGTGAAAGACCACCTGGACCAAGTGCTGAAAGACGTCTCTTATGTGTAAGTTCTGAAAGCGGGTTATTCTGATCCATGAACTGTGAAAGCTGTGATGAACCGAAGAACTCCTTAACAACAGAAGTTACAGGCTTGATATTGATAAGTGACTGAGGTGATATAGTATCGGCATCCTGAGTAGTCATACGCTCTCTTACAACTCTTTCAAGTCTTGAAAGACCGATACGATACTGATTCTGGAGAAGCTCTCCTACGGATCTGATACGTCTGTTTCCAAGATGATCGATATCATCCTTGTTACCTATACCATATTCAAGGTGCATATTATAGTTAATGGAAGCCATAATGTCTTCTCTTGTAATATGCTTAGGTATAAGGTCATTTATATTCTCCTTGATAGCTTCCTTGATCTCATCTTCATCATCGTAGCTGTCAAGAATAGACTTTAATGCAGGATAATAAACATCTTCTGTAATGCCAAGCTCTTCAGGATCAAATCCGAATGTGCTTATATCAACTACCATATTTGAGAGAACCTTTACATTTCTCTGCTCAGTCTGGATCATTACATAAGGTACTGCCGCATCCTGAATATCCTTTGCATTTTCCTTTGTGATTATCTCACCTGCTGAGAACATGATCTCACCGGTTGACGGATCAATAACATCCTCTGCGAGAGTACAGCCAGCGATACGGTTACGGAAAGCAAGCTTCTTGTTGAATTTATAACGTCCTACCTTTGCAAGATCATATCTTCTTGCATCGAAGAACATACCATGAATAAGAGACTCTGCACTTTCAACCGCAAGAGGCTCACCCGGACGGATTCTTCTGTAGAGCTCGAGAAGGCCTTCCTCGTAGCTTGCAGATGAATCCTTTTCAAAGCTTGCAAGAAGCTTTGGCTCATCGCCGAAAAGCTCAAGAATCTCTTCATTTGTTCCAATACCGAGGGAACGGATAAGTACTGTGATCGGTACCTTTCTGTTCCTGTCAACACGAACATAGAATACGTCATTAGAATCTGTTTCATACTCAAGCCATGCACCTCTGTTAGGAATAACGGTACATGAATAGAGTTCTTTACCTGTCTTATCATGGTCTATACCATAATAAATACCCGGAGAACGAACTAACTGGCTTACGATAACTCTTTCGGCACCATTTATGACAAATGTACCTGTTGAGGTCATAAGCGGCATGTCGCCCATGAATATCTCATGCTGCTTTATCTCGCCGGTCTCTTTGTTACGAAGACGTACATTGACCTTGAGAGGAGCTGCATAAGTAGCATCTCTTTCTTTGCATTCTTCAATAGAATACTTCTTCTCTTCTTCATATAACTTGTAATCTACGAATTCCAGGCTTAAGTTGCCGGCGTAGTCAGTTATAGGAGAGATGTCGCTTAGTGCCTCACGAAGACCTTCCTTAAGGAACCATTGATAGGAGCTTACCTGGATCTCAATGAGATTAGGCATCTCTACAACTTCCTTCCTGTTGGAGTAGCTCATACGTGTTGTCTTTCCTGACTGAATAGGACGTATTTTGTACTTTTTCATTAGACGTATTCACCTCTGCTTTTATTATCATCCTATAGGTTTTTGGAGTATGCTTTTTGAGTACCTTAACAAGCCTACACCCTCGTCGGGGCGCAAGCAAACCCTGCTAAGATACACGTAAAAGACATAGCTTAGCCAATTAGCCTATGATGACAGTTTACTAATGTAACATAATCGGTCTTACAAGTCAAATATTTTTTTAATTTCTGCTTGACAATATTTTTTAGTTTCTGCTCCAGAGATAACAGTATGCCTGAGTCCTCGCCGCAAACTTCTCTGTCTTAAGAAGCTCTCTTACTTCTTCTTTTGTATACCATCCGGCTTCTATCTCTTCAAAAACGGAATCGCTCTGCTTAATCTCGCCGGCGCATTTTCCGACCACACATACATTCTTTTCATTTGAAAAACCTACAGCGCTGTAGCTTTCCCCAATATGATCATCTATGCTGACAAGCTTAAGTCCTGTTTCCTCACGAAGCTCTCTGGCCGCTGCAGTATCTATATCCTCTCCCTCGTCTATCAGTCCTGCAGGGAAATTATATACCCACTGTCCCGGAGCCAGCCTGAACTCACGGCTGAGCAGTATCTTCTCTCCCGGCTCATCCGTCATTATCATTACCACTGCATCGGGTTTTCTGTCATGAAGTCCTTCAAATGAATCAATATTTTTATCGCGGCTTATCATCTCATATATCTTTTCCTGTCCGTCTACCGTCTCATACTGAATGTCATATCTGGTAATGAATTTTCCCTCTGCCTTCTTTATGATTCCCTTGAACTTCATCTTTTTCCCTTTCTGCCTGTTTTGTTTTTATAATTCCGTCGGATGGATGGTGCTTCCGGTCATTCGCCCTGCTTTTCATTTGTCAGATCACCGCTCTCATCCATGGATACAGTGTCGCCGTAAACTGCCGGTTTCTCTTTTCTGATACAGTCTATGACCGCCTTGTCCCTGGAAAGAATCTCTCTCATATCTCTTGCAAATTCCCCTTCGAACCTGTGGGTATCAGATGCAACACCGGCTGCCTTTATGCCGAACCTTTCGGCTGTATATACAGCTCTGTATAAGTGATATCTCTGTGTAACTATTATCATTGAATCAACTGAAAATGTATCGTCGGCTCTGTATATGCTGTCATAGGTCGAATATCCCGCATGATCCATATATATTTTTTCTGATGGAACACCCTTCTCTACCAGATACTCCTTCATAACTTTGACTTCGTTATAGAAATCATCGGCATGATCGCCACTGACTATAATTTTCAATCCCGTATTTCGGTATACTTCGTAAGCCATATCAAGCCTTTCCTGAAGTATGGGACTCGGACCCGAAGGCCACACGCTGCAGCCAAGAACAAGTATAGCCTGATACTCATTTCCATCCACCTCATCAGCCATTTTAATTTTGGAGTTTGTACTGAAAATGATATACAGATTTGCAGCTACCGAAACCAGTATTGCACACATTGCCGCAATTATCAGAAATCGCAGCACCCCTGTCAGGAATGCTGCAAATCCTTTTCGTTTTTTATTTACTTTTTTTGTTTTCTTTTCTTCAGACATTTTCATCTTCCATATCGATCTTAAGTCTTATGCTTTCCATCTCATCATCCAGCTGTGATAAGATTCCCGCACACCTCTGAAGTCTTTCAGTGACTTCCTCAGGATTTTTTAATGACTTTTTATATTTAAGCTTATGCTCAACGCTTGCCCAGAAATCCATGGCAATGGTTCTGAACTGAACCTCCACCTTCATATGCCTCTTTCCTTCCGAAAGAAAGATAGGTATATCAACTATCATATGAAGGCTTCTGTAGCCGTTGGGCTTTGGATTGGCTATATAATCCTTTCTTGTTACAAGAAGCACATCGTCCTGTTCAACCAGAAGATCGGACAGTTTATATATATCCTCTATAAATGAGCACATTACTCTTATACCGGCAATGTCAAAGAGCTCCCTCTCCATATCACGGGTAGTAAGAGGAATCCCTCTTCGCTGCATTTTTTCTATAATGCTGACAGGCTTCTTGAGTCTTGATTCTATATGTTCAAAAGGATTACGGTCATACTGAAGTGAAAATTCCGCATCCAGAACACGAAGTTTGGTTTCTATCTCCATAATGGCACATCTGTAGAGAGTCATCAGCCTTATGAATTCATCCGTTTCGGCAAATGCTCTTGCAGTAGCCTCAAGATCCTCAATTTTCAGATTGTTATACTTTGTAAGTTCCATATCATATCACCACATTAAAACTTATCACACCGGCAGCATAGGAAACACTTATCCTGCCGCCAAAGGCTTCAACTATACCTTTTGCCATCGAAAGACCTATACCGTAGCCCTTCTTGCTGCTGTTATGGGATTCATCCTCCCTGTAGAATCTGTCGAAGAAACGCTTAACATCCACAGAGGCTCCATCCTTATATGAATTGGATACATGGAGATTACTCTGCTTGCCCTTCTTCACAAGTGTTACCGAAACATTTCCGTTATCATCACAGTATTTCACGGCATTGTCCACCAGGATATTAACCAATGTATGGAGGCTCTTTTTTTCAGCCTTTACTATGATGCCGTCATCTATATGCACATCCAGAGACTTTTCATCGGACTTTACTATGGATTCAAAGGATTCACAGACTTCCCTTGCCTCCTTTGAATAATCCACATTTTCCAGTACCAGATCACTGGCTTCGTCCATTCTGGCAAGAGTGATAAGGTCATTGATAAGCCCTGACAGCCTCTTGACCTGATTCATGGTACTTTCAGTCCACTCATTTTTGCCTGTGGTCATTTCTATAACTTCAGTATTTGCAGAAATGATGGCTATAGGAGTCTTCAGCTCATGACCTGCATTTGTTATAAATTCCTTCTGCTTCTGATGGCTTTCCATCATAGGCTTGATAACTCTTGACGACAGGATTACAAGTATCAGGATAAAGAGCAGCATGCTTACCAGTCCTATGTACAGAGTAAACACTATCATGTTATGAATATTTCTTACTCTCTGGGTAGAATCCAGGAATACAACAAATCTCCCGTTATCCCCGGTACATATCTTGTAGGTATAGGTAAGTCCTTTTCTGCTTATATTCCCGTATACCTTATAATTACCCAGCCTCTTGGAAACTGCGCTGAGTTTTTCCGCCGTTCCGGCAAGTTCCACAGCCTCACTGTCGGATATGGCTGCAATATTCTCAAGGTACATTCCGGTTACCGAACTGTTTTCATCCATGAAAATGGTAAAATATCTGTTTTCATACTGGGACTCCACCGTAAGAAATTCAGCATATTTTTTATACTTGGAAACCTTATCGGCGTAATCCGGCATAATACCGTCATTTTCATCAATATAATCCAATATGCCGTATATCTCGGTGTAGACATCGGTAGCGGAAACGATATTTACTATTCCCAGTACGATAAGGAGAACTATGAAAACCGCTAGACTGGCTATACCTATGAACTTTTTTCTCATCTTAGATGCCATCTGTCATATTCTCCGTTAATGCCCTGAGCGCTCTGCTGCTATGCTTCTGCAAGCCGGAAGCCTTCCTCCTCGTTTCCTTCAATGGTAATATCCGAAGCTACAGCCTTCAGCTTTGACTTAAGATATGAAATATATACCCATACAATACCGGGATCACTTTCCGTCTCATCTTTCCAGACATGGTTAAATATCTCTTCTTTTGAAAGCACCTTGTCCTTGTTGAGAAGCATATACTCCATAAGTACTGATTCTTTTCTGGCAAGCCTTATGGAATTTTCACACCTCAGTTCCTGCTCTGCCGTATTGAGATAGGTTTTCCCCATAGAGAGCATAGTCGGCGTATAGCTTTCTTTTCTCCTTGTCATGGACCTTATCCTGGCCAGAAGTTCACCCATGGCAAAAGGTTTGGTGAGATAATCATCCGCACCTGCATCAAGTCCTGCTATCCTGTCGTCTACTTCCGCCTTTGCAGTAAGGAAAAGCACAGGAGTCATATTTCCGTTGGAACGGATAGCCTTAAGAGCCGTTATTCCATCCATCCTGGGCATCATGATGTCAAAAACACAGGCATCATAAAGCTCATTTTGAGCAGCTTCCACTGCTGCCTCCCCGTCATAAACTGCCGTGACGGTATATCCGTTATGAGAAAGAATGGCCGTGATGGCACGGGACATATCCTTCTCGTCTTCTGCTAATAATATCTTCATCTGTTATCTAACCTTTTCTATATCCTATATTGAACCGTCTATCAGATCCTTTATTGTCTGCATGGATACATCGCAGGCTGCCAATTCATCCGCGCAGCGTTTAAGTTCGGAAACTATCAGTTCTTCATTTTTAATATTTTTCTTATACTTAAGCTGATGTTCAAGACTTGCCCAGGAGTCCATGGCTATGGTACGGAGCTGAATCTCAACCATATACTCTCCCTGTTCATTTCCCGCGCAATCAGGAAACGGTTCTTTTATCATGACATTTATATGATAACTCCGGTATCCATTCTGCTTGGCATGTATTATATAGTCCTTTTCACGGACTATCCTCCAGTCAGGGAACTTCTTAATCTCTTCCAGCATTTCATAAATGCTGTCAACGTAAGAAAAGACGACTCTGACACCTACCGAATCAGTCAGTGTCCTGAGTGCCGATTCGGGTGTAAGCGGGAGTCCTTTTCGTTTACATTTTTCACGCATACTCTCCTCGCTCTTAATCCTCGATGAGATATGCTCTATCCTGTGTTCTCCCTTTTTTTCAAAATACTTTCTGTCTATATCTTCAAATCTGGTTTTTACTCTTTCAAGCACGGCCTCGAGATACTGACCGTACTCCCCATAAATACTTTCCTGCATATTTTCTTCCATTCATCTAATTAACCTGCGTAACCGCAAGGTCCACATCAACCGGATAACTTCCTGAGTTCATTATATCCGCGATTCTCTGTGCCTCATCAAACTCGGCAATATCATAAGTCTTAAGTGTGCCGTCCTTTACCTGATCCCTCACATAAGCCTTTCCTATCTGTCTTCCGTCAAGATAGATGTAAAATGTATCGTTTCTTCCGTCTGCAGTTCCATTCATAAGCCTCTCGGATCTATCCTCATCCAGCGTGAAGGACAGCACCACCTGGTCATAGTCCACTTCGGGATTTTTCTCTATAAGAGCCTCTGCCGAAATGATATTCTTATTCTTTGCAAGTACGAAATATCTGTTACCGCTGGTATAGGTGGTATTGTTATTCTCATCAAAAAGATATACTTCCCCCTTTACTGACATCATGTTGATCAGCGGATTGGTGTTGTAGCCCTTTGTACTCATAGGTATCCTTACGACTATGTCACCTACATTACGATATTCAACGGTTGCATAGTCAGAATAGAGAGATGCTCTCTTCTTCATTACCTCTACAACCTCTTCGGCTTCCTCCTTAGTATGCTCTTCCCTGATGGTATAGATAAGGATCACTCCGCTCTTATCCGCATCCGGAACCGAGTTATCATTTTTTGTTCTTTTGGATAAAACCACAATGAGTATTATAATGGCTATGAGTAGTATAGGAACAGTAATAATTATTAAATTTTTTCTTAAAGTTTCCTTTTCCCGACGTGATAATCTGGACATTTTACTTACCTTTTTTATCACGCAAAACGCCTCCCACAGTATGGGAGGCATTCAACGCATCATTTTTTTATAAATACCACTGAAGATTCTTTTGCTTTTTTCATCTCTTCACGTTTTCTCGCCAGTTCTTCTTTTCTCTTAAAAATCTTTTCTTCCTGATAACGTTTGATCCTCGCCTCGCCCGTTTTCTGCAGGAATGCAGAGGCTATGACGATGGCAAGAGCCGCAATCATTATGAAGAAACCTGTACCGAACTTTGCATCCTTTCCAATAGTCTCAAAGCCCGAGCCAACAACTGACTGTGTAAGCTGCTTTGAAACATAGTACTTTGAAAGTATCATAGTAAGTACCGATATAAGTGTCAATGCAAAAGCTGATATAAAAAATGGCATTACCTTCTTCTTTATAACCAGGAAACCGCTGACAGCAACTGCTACTATAACAAGAAATGAAGTGTATGAGCCTCTGAAGAAGCTTACCGGGGTGTCGATATATGATTTGTTGCCACTGCTTATGGTTGTTTCGGACATATATCTCATTACAGGAAAAAAAAGCGCTGCAATAGTGATAACCAGTCCGGTAAAAGCAAGCACCTGGCCGAACATGTATAGATTGAAATGCTTTGCGTCATCGGCATCGTATAAGGTGAACTTATCCAGGAATACTTCTTTCCTGTTTTTTTCTAAGGCCATCGCGGTACCTCCTCCGTTTAGTATTCACTGTTTGCCGGCAGTTCAACCTCCGGCATAAGACTATCGGATATCTTACGGAGAATTTTGTTAAATGAATCATATTCTTCCTTCGTAAGGGTGTTCTTCAGTCTTTCCTCAACTATTTCAAGATATTTCTCATTCAGGTTCCAGTACTTGTAAAATTTATCTGTCACCTTTAGTATAAACTCCCTTTTGTCAGTTGTCGAACGGATTTTTTTGACATAGCCTTTTTGAATAAGAGAATTTACCTTGTAAGTAGCATTAGGCGATGAAATATCTATATAACTGGCAAATTCATTTATAGTAGGTCCATTGAGTGCCGCAATTATTTCAACACAGTATATCTCTACCGTTGACAGGGACTGTTCCCTTTCCTTTATCCGGTGGAAGACATCCCTGTAATAATGAATTCTGAATTTCCCATATACTTCAGAAAGCGGATTGCTCATTTTTATTCCTTTCCTGCGCCAACGGCAAATGAAATCTCTGCCTGACATGCAACCTTTCCGTCAACTGTTGCTACAGCTTTACCAAAACCTACCGGTCCTCTCTTCTCGATGATCTCACATCTGAGTTTAAGAACATCTCCGGGTTTAACCTGTTTCTTAAAACGTGCATTCTTGATTCCGCCGAAAAATGCGATCTTTCCCTTATTCTCTTCCTCTGAAAGAATGGCAACCGCTCCGGTCTGTGCCAGGGCTTCAATTATAAGCACTCCCGGCATAACATGTTCTTCAGGGAAATGTCCGCAGAAAAACGGTTCATTTACTGTTACGCACTTTATACCTTCTGCCCATACTCCCGGCTCAAAATCAGTGATCTTGTCAACCAGCTGCATAGGATATCTGTGAGGGATGATCTCCCTTATCTGATTTGAATTAAGTTCCATCTTATCTCCTTTTCAGTAACTCTGACGACCTGCTAAAGGCCGTCAGCCGTCAGTTCCGTAAATCGTGTCCTTATCTGTCAGCCCTCATATTTTGCAAATACAAGTGTTGCATTATGTCCTCCGAAACCGAGTGAATTGGATGCCGCATACTTAATGTCGACATTTCTTCCTTCATTTGGCACTATATCAAGGTCACACTCCGGATCAGGTGTCTTATAACCTATGGTTGCCGGCACATATGAATCACGGAGAGCAAGTGTTGTAATGATTGATTCAACCGCTCCGCTGGCTCCCAGAAGGTGTCCTGTCATAGATTTTGTTGAGCTTACCATAAGCTTGTCAGCATGCTCTCCGAAAGCCTTTCTTATAGCTTTGGTCTCTCCGGCATCATTAAGATGTGTAGATGTTCCGTGTGCATTGATATAATCTATATCTTCAGGCTCAAGTCCGGCATCCTTAACTGCCAGCCTCATACACTGTGCGGCGCCCTCTCCTTCAGGATCCGGTGCTGTAATATGATGAGCATCACAGGTTGCGCCATAACCTACTACTTCGCCGTATATCTTAGCGCCTCTCTTCTTTGCATGCTCCAGTTCCTCAAGAACCAGTACACCTGCGCCCTCACCCATTACAAATCCGCCTCTCTCGGCATCAAACGGGATGGAAGCTCTCTTAGGATCATTTCCTGCATAAAGCGCTTTCATAACGGTGAATCCGCCAAGTCCCAGGTTGCAGATACATCCTTCGGCACCACCGCACATCATCACATCCTCATATCCGTCTCTTACTCTGTGGAAAGCTTCACCTATTGCATTAGTACCGCTGGCACAGGCTGTAACTATACTGGTGCATATTCCCTTGAATCCGGTCTCGATGGCGATCTCGCCTGCTGCCATATTTGATATTGACATAGGAATGAAGAACGGGCTGATCTTCTCAAAACCTCTTTCTTCGCCTCTCGCATGCTCGTTCTCGATAGTCTTAAGTCCGCCTATTCCGCTGGAAATGATGGTTCCGCACTTATACGGATCCTCTTCTTCAATCTTAATGCCACTGTCCTTTATAGCCTCTCTTGCAGCTATGGTAGCAAACTGAGTATATCTGTCCTTCTTTTTTGTTTCCTTCTTATCAAGGAACTTTTCAGGCTCATAATTCTTTACTTCAGCAGCGATCTTAATCTTGAACTGCTCTGTATCTATCTGGGTAATCTCTCCTATTCCGCATACACCGTTCTTAACACTTTCCCATGTCTCCTCAATGTTATATCCTATAGGATTGATGGTACCCATTCCTGTAATAACAACTCGTCTTTTGTCCATTTAACTAAACCTTTCTTCTTCTAGCAGCTCATTCCGCCTGCAACCTCTACAACCTGTCCTGTAACGTAAGCAGCCTCATCCGATGCAAGGAATGCAACAACCTTTGCAACATCCTCAGGCTGTCCCGGTCTTCCTAATGCAATATTCTTAACCATCTCGGCCTTGATATCTTCAGGAAGTACCTTAGTCATATCTGTCTCAATGAATCCCGGTGCAACAGCATTTACAGTGATTCCTCTGCTTCCAAGCTCCTTTGCAAGTGACTTGGTCATACCGATGACACCTGCCTTACTTGCTGAATAATTCACCTGACCTGCATTTCCGTATACACCTACAACCGAGCTGATATTTACTATACGTCCGTAACGTGCTTTCATCATAGGTCTGGCTGCAGACTTCATCATATTGTAAGTACCCTTAAGGTTTGTAGCGATAACAAGATCAAATTCCTCTTCCTTCATCTTCATGATGAGGTTATCTCTTGTTACTCCTGCGTTATTTACAAGAATATCAACCTTGCCGAACATCTCTACTGCCTGCTTAAAAAGACTGTCACAATCCTCAGGAACTGTAACATTTGCAGGGATAGCCGCTGCTTTTACTCCCTCAGCCTTGATAAGCTTTACTGTCTCTTCTGCCACTTCATTGATAACAAGATCACAGATAACTACATTTGCACCTTCTTTTGCAAGCTTAACACTTATCGCACGTCCTATACCACGCGCACCACCGGTAACAATTGCAGTCTTGCCTTCTAATAACTTACTCAATCTTTTTTCCTCCTACTATTCCGGTTCCGTTTTATCACAGTACAGCTAAACACCAGCCGGAACCTTCTCAAATGATTAGATTATTTAAATCTTCAACAGTTGTTACTGAATATACCTTCATGTCAGGACATGTCTTTGCTACGAACTTACTGAGAGTCTTGCCCGGACCTATCTCGATAACAGTGTCTATGCCATGATCTGCCATATATCTGATAGTATCTTCAAAGTAAACACTGCTCTGAACCTGTTTTACGAGAAGTTCAGGTATAGTATCCTCTTCACTCTTCTCTGCACCAAGTGTATTAAAGAGTACAGGGAACTGCATATCTCTGAATTCCTCTCCTGCAAATCTCTCGCGGAGCTTATCTCCTGCCACTTTCATAAGTGATGTGTGAAATGGACCGCTTACCTTTACCGGCAGAACTCTTTTGGCACCGAGTTCCTTCATTACTTCGGCAGCCATATCCACTGCTTCCGAATCACCTGATACCGTAATCTGACCCGGGCAGTTGAAATTAGCCGGTTCAGCTATTATATTCTTTCCCTCTGCTTCAACTAACGCTTTAACTTTGTTGCAGCCTTCCAGGATTTGATCCTTTCCGAGACCCATAACCGCTATCATCTTGCAGTCTCTTCCCTGGGCTGCCTCCTGCATTGCATTTCCACGGAATGCAACAAGCTCTATAACCTGATTATCATTCAGAACTCCTGCTGCATTAAGAGCGGAATATTCACCGAGAGAAAGTCCCGCTGCCATCTTTGGTACAATGCCCTTATTCTTAAGAATCTTTGTCATACCCACTGCAAATGCAACCATGCATGGCTGTGTATATTTTGTTTCATTTAATGTCTCTGCAGGTCCGTTGAAGCATACGTCCTTTACATCAAAGTCTATATGGATATTATCCATCACTTCACGAAATTCAGGATAGACCTCGTAAAGATCCTTTCCCATACCTACCGCCTGACTTCCCTGTCCTGCGTATAAAAAGCCAATATTCATATTCTGTTATTCCTTTCCCGAAACAGCATTATCCTAATAATCCCGACGCAGCTGCAAGCGCTTTCTTTGCGTCCTCATACATCTCATCAAGAATTACCTTAACCGGTCTGATTTCGTTTAACTGTCCGCATACCTGACCTGCCATAAGTGAACCGCCGTCTATATCACCGTCAAATACAGCTTTTCTGAGACTTCCCAGAGTAATCTGCTCAAGTGCCTCTCTGTCGGCTGCTTCTCTCTCAAGTTTGATATATTCACGTGCCATCTTATTCTTGATGATCCTGACAGGAGCATCAAGCGAACGTCCTGTAACTGTTGTACTGTTATCCTTTGCCTTGATTATGGCATTCTTGTAATTTACGTGTATAGGACATTCCTCACTTACAAGAAGGCATGTACCTATCTGAATACCGCATGCACCCAGCATGAGTGCTGCCGCGAACTGTTTTCCGCTTGCAATACCGCCTGCGGCAATAACAGGAATATCTACGCTCTCAATGACCTGTGGAACAAGTGCCATAGTTGTCATATCACCTACGTGTCCGCCGCTTTCGCCGCCTTCAGCTATAACCGCATCTGCGCCCTGCTTCTCAACACGTCTTGCAAGTGCAGTACTTGCAACTACAGGTATAACCTTGCTGCCTGCTTCCTTCCAGCCATCCATATACTTACCGGGCATGCCGGCACCGGTTGTAATGACCTCGATACGTTCTCTCTTAAGAAGTTCTGCTATATTATCTGCATCAGGATTAAGGAGCATAAGGTTTACACCGAAAGGCTTGTCGGTTGCCTTTCTTGCTTCATATATCTCCTTCTCTATGCCTTCTGCATTAAGTCCTCCGGATGCAATAAGTCCGAGACCGCCGGCATTTGAAACAGCAGCCGCAAACTTACCTGTTGCGATATTTGCCATACCGCCCTGTATAATAGGGTATTTGATACCCAGCATTTTATCTAACATTGTATTACCTTTCCGAAATATTATCTCTACTTAAATACTGCTCTATCAATATTTCTGAATTTATCATAGCGCTGTTTTGCAAGTTCTGCAGGATTCATCTTCTTAAATCTTGCTATCTCACGTGTCAGCATCTCATCTATCTCTCTATAGACCTTTTCAGGATAATGATGTGCGCCACCTGCCGGTTCCTTTATGATTCCATCAATGACTCCATATTCCAGAAGGTCATAGCTTGTAAGCTTCATCAACTCACAGGCCTCATCACTTCTCGCGCTGTCCTTCCAGAGTATTGAAGCAAAGCCTTCAGGTGACAGAACAGAATAAACCGCATTTTCAAGCATATATACAGCGTTTGCAACACCGATGGCAAGGGCACCGCCACTGCTTCCTTCTCCGGTAACGATTGCTATAACAGGGCACTTAAGAGCGCTCATCTCAGCCAGATTACGGGAAATGGCATTGCTCTGTCCGTGCTCCTCAGCTTCGATACCGGGATACGCACCGGGAGTATCTATAAATGTAATTACAGGCCTGCCGAACTTCTCTGCCTGTTTCATCATCCTGAGGGCTTTTCTATAGCCTTCAGGCTCAGGCATTCCGAAGTTATACTCCATGCTCTCATTTATATTGTGACCTTTTCTGTGGCCGAGGACTGTTACAGGTATTCCGTGAAATGTAGCGATTCCACCGTAAATACTCTTATCCTCTTTACCAAGCATGTCACCTCTCTGTATGAAAAGATCATCAAAGAGTGCTCCTATATAATCATCAACCTTAGGTCTTTTTCTATGTCTTGCAAGGTAAACACGGTCATGGGGTGTAAGCTCATCCATATTTCTGGCTATCTGAAGATATTCCTTCTTAAGCGCACGGAGCTTCTCCCTGTCCACACTGTCCTTAATGGATCGTGCTTCCTGCTCGATGGACATGAGTTTTTCATCAGTTTCTCTTATCATGTCTACTTCCTCCTCTTCTCATGTAATCTGAGAATATGAGAAAGCTCGTCTCTCATATCATTTCTGTTTACTATCTCATCAACAAATCCATGAGTCTCAAGATATTCTGCCCGTTGGAAGCCCTCCGGAAGCTTCTGTCCGATAGTCTGTTCTATTACTCGTGGACCGGCAAAGCCTATAAGAGCTCCCGGTTCTGCAAGTGTAATATCCGCAAGTGTGGCAAAGCTGGCACTTACACCACCCGTTGTAGGATTTGTAAGGCATGATATGTAAAGTCCGCCGCTGGAACTGAATCTTTCGGCCGCTGCCGATGTTTTGGCCATCTGCATCAGAGAAAGGATTCCTTCCTGCATTCTGGCTCCACCGCTTGCTGTAAAGATAATAACCGGAAGTTTAAGCTTTTCAGCAACTTCAAATGATCTTGTTATCATTTCTCCTACTGCTATGCCCATACTTCCCATCAGGAACTCACTTCCCATAACAGCTATGACAGCCTTATGACCGTCAATCTCCGCAACTCCCGAGAGAACACCTTCGTCAAGTCCTGTCTTCTCTTTGAGATTATTAATCTTTTCCTCATAATCAGGATAATCAAGAGGATTCAGAACCGGCACATCACTTTTTATACGTCTGAAACTTCCCGGATCAACAAGACTCCTCATACGTCTTCTTGCAGATATCTTATGGTGTTTGCCACAGTCAGGACAAACATAGAGATTATCTCTCATCTTCCTTACCGTGTTCCCCGAACCACAAGCAGGACAGGTGAAAATCTCATCCCTGCCCCCTGTTTTCAGGCTCTTCTCAGCCTTAACCGGCTTATCAAGAACCTTATCTATATCGATATCCGGCTCATCATATACTTCTTTAGCCGGGATAGGCATCCTATCCTCTCTGGCAATTATTTCTTCAAATGATTCTTCTTTCTTTTCGGATTTTTTCTTTTTGAAATCGAATAATCCCATATTTATGCCTCCCACAATCAAAGCCGCAACAGAAGTACTTCTGCTGCGGCCATAATGACTTAAACAGTTACGATATTATTTGTGGGACTCAACGTAATCTACAAGATCCTGAACTGTCTTGATGTTAGGAAGATCCTCATCAGCTATTGTTACTCCAAGAGCATCCTCGATAGCCATTCCAAGTTCTACAGCATCAAGTGAATCTGCACCAAGATCATCTGTAAGAGAAGCCTCAAGTGTTACCTGTGACTCATCACAGCTGAGTGTCTCAACGATTACCTGCTTAATCTCTTCAAACATGTTCCTATTCTCCTTTAAAAGTATGATTTGTGTTTTGTCAAAAAACTTAAAATTTTTTAACTGTTCCTATTATAATGTGTGGGTGGGAAATGTCAATATAAGAATGAAAAAAACCGGGGCAAGTTTTGTCTGCCCCGGTTCTGAACATTTTAATAATGGTCATAAATAAGCGTATCTACGTCTCTTTCTCCGTATTCGTAAAGCTTCTTCTTGATGAATTCTTTTACATCTTCTGAAGCATTGATCACTATAATCTCAAGAAAACTGTCAACGTACTGACACCACTTTTTATATATAGTTTTTTTATCAGCCTCCGAAGGCTCCTTTGTAGCCTGAGTCTTGTCGAATCCAAGCGCTCCGTCAGAATTAAGGATTTCCTTAAAGCTGAGAGGCTTAAACTGAATACCGTATGCTATAAGCTGAAGTTCTTCAGTCTTAACAAATGCGCAGTCATACATCTCTGTTATGAGAGGTATTACCGCTCTGTCAGGATTATCAAAGTAATGGCAATGGAAGTACATATCTTCCTTACGCTTACAATCAGCTATATCCTGGCTGTTATACCAGAAATACTTGGCTCCTTCTATCTCGAAGTCACCAGGGCCGAATTTCTCGTCAAATACTTCGTCTCTCTTCTTAACCTTCCTCTTCTTCTTTTTAGGAACAGGATTGTGACTTAAGTATTCTTCAAGTTCTTCTTCATTTTCAATACCCGCATCCTTATTGGATGTCTTAACCATTCCATCCGTGTTAACGGTATTGAACGGAACCGCATTTACAGGATTAACAGGTGAGATATACGGATTATCAAATTCCGGTTTGATATCAAATGCGCTGTCAGAAGAAGTCTTCTTATCCTTATGTTCTTCTTCAGGTATATCAAATGCACTGTCTGCGGCAGTCACTGTTTCTTCCGCTTCTCCCGCAAGTGCTTTCTTGACTTTCTTTGTATCTATCTTGATAGTAGGTTCTGAAACATCTACAGAGTCAGCTTCATCAGCTGAATCATCGTCATCATCTTCATCATACCTGCTGCTGTCAGATGATTCGGACTTATCCTTTATATCGTCAGCCTTTGCACTGCTTTCACCGGACTCTTTAGCTGAAGTCTCATCATCTCCGGCTTCTTCATCGGCATAATCATCGTCTGCATAGCCGTCGTCAACGTAATCATCGTCTGCATAGCCATCATCGGCATAACCATCGTCGTCAGCGTAGCCGTCATCTGCATAACCGTCGTCTGCATAACCGTCATCGGCATAGCCATCATCGGCATAACCATCGTCTGCATAACCGTCATCGGCATAACCATCGTCAGCGTAGCCATCATCGGCATAACCGTCATCGGCGTAATGGTCATCATCTTCGTCATAATCAGCAGATTTTTTTCTGCCTTTCTTCTTCCTCGGAGCATCATAATCATCCTCCGGGTATTCATCATCGGTACCTTTAAGGACCTTGACTGTGACTATTATAAGGACAATAAGCAGGATTACCAGAAGTGCCGCAACTAATATGCTTATTTTAGTCGGTGTTGAAAAAGAATTAAAAATTTCCATTTTTTAATACAATTTACGCCCTTTCTTAAAGATTCCGTAACAAATTGTTAACAGTATACTACAAAAATGTAATATGGTCAACTATAACGTAACAGCCCGATTCTTTACTTCTTTCAATAACTATGCTATAATTTCGACCTGTCCCGGGGAGATTCTGCATCTCCGAGTTCAGAAAAAGAAGTTTTAACTTCATTCGGGAAATCAACAGGAGGAATAAACAAATGTCTAAGATCAGAACAAGATTCGCACCAAGTCCTACAGGCCGTATGCATGTCGGAAACCTTCGTACAGCTCTGTATGCATACCTCATTTCCAAACATGAAGGCGGAGATTTCATTCTCCGAATTGAAGATACCGACCAGGAACGTGAGGTAGAGGGTGCTGTGGATATTATATATAACACTCTTAAGAAAACCGGTCTTTTATGGGACGAAGGTCCTGATAAGGACGGCGGTGTCGGTCCATATATACAGTCAGAGCGTATGGCCAAGGGTGTATACCTTGAATACGCCAAAAAACTTATAGAAAAAGGAGAAGCTTACTACTGCTTCTGTACCCCTGAAAGACTTGAATCACTTAAGGCTGCAGTGCCCGAATCCAAAGACGAGAAGATCATCTTCCGTTATGATAAGCACTGCCTTCACCTTTCCAAGGAAGAGATTGAGAAGAATCTTGCCGAAGGAAAGCCTTATGTCATAAGACAGAATAATCCTGTTGAGGGAACCACTACATTTGAAGATGAACTCTATGGCGACATCACGGTTCCAAATGAGGAGCTCGATGATATGATCCTCATCAAATCCGACGGTTTCCCTACATACAATTTTGCAAATGTAGTCGACGACCACCTCATGGGCATAACTCATGTAGTAAGAGGAAATGAATATCTTTCTTCAGCACCGAAATATAACCGTCTCTACGAAGCTTTCGGATGGGAGGTTCCTACATACATCCACTGTCCGCTTATTACAGACGAGACACACGCCAAGCTCAGCAAGCGTTCCGGACACTCCTCATTTGAAGACCTTCTTGAGCAGGGCTTCCTCACAGAAGCAATTGTAAACTTCGTGGCTCTACTCGGATGGGCTCCTGCCGATAACAGAGAGATATTCTCCCTTCAGGAGCTCGTGGAAGCTTTTGATTATCACAATATGTCTAAATCACCTGCAGTCCTTGATATGGGCAAATTACGCTGGATGAACGGTGAATATATTAAAGCCATGGATGATGATGCTTTCTATGATGCTGCTCTTCCGTATATAGATGAAGTCATTAAAAGAGATATAGATAAGAAAAAGGTTGCTTCAATGGTAAAGACCAGGATTGAAACACTTCTTGATATCAAGGATCAGATAGACTTCTTCGAGAAGGTTCCTGAATATGATTCAGAACTCTATACACATAAAAAGATGAAGACCGATCCGGAGAAATCACTTGTACTCCTTAATGAAGTACTTCCTGTACTCGAAGCTGCAGAAAAGTTTGATAATGATTCGCTCTTCGAACTTCTGAAGAATTTCGGAGCTGAAAAGGGATACAAGACCGGCTTCATCATGTGGCCTATACGTACTGCCCTTTCCGGTAAACAGGCAACTCCGGGCGGAGCCACAGAGCTTATGGAACTCCTTGGCAAGGAAGAATCCATCAACAGGATCAAAGCCGCTATCGAAAAACTGAGCGCAAAATAATAAAAGTGCGATAATTAATGTGTTATAATTAATTCATAAAAAAACTGCTGCAGGATATCAAAATCCTTCAGCAGTTTTTCTATCTGTCTCTTATATCAGTCTTCAGCCTTTTCTTAAGTTTTCGGCTCCTGTAATAATATTCATATATAAATTCATTTATCATACCTCCGATAAAGATCATGAAGCAGACATAATAGAGCCATATCATTACAAGTACCACTGTGGTAAGCGAGCCGTATACACTCGAATGACCGAGATAATGATCTATAAAGATTGAAAACAGTCTTGCAATGCCTACCCAGGCAAATGCGGCAAACATAGCCCCGGCAATCTGCCTTGCCACATGGAGTTTTCGGTTGGGAACAAAGGAATACATCATCACAAGAAGGACAAAAACCACCACAAACGAGGCAAAACTCCGGAATGAATATACAAATATAGTCACCTGCCTGCTGTCAGGATATTTGGTCATAAGCCAGACTGCTATCTGCCTTCCGAAAATATTTAAAAGAATCAACGCCACAAGGATTACGATAAATACTGCCGTATATATCATACTTATGGATCTTGCAACCACATAATTCCTGTTATCTCTGGCTCTGTAGACCTCATTCAGACCGTCTCTGATAGACATAAAGCCCTTTGCAGCAGACCAGAGGGCGATTATAAATGATATGACAGCAACCGAACTGCTGGCATTCTGGTATATATCATTTACGATCTGAAGTATAAGAGGCTCAAAATCCGCAGGAATTACCTGATAGATAACACGGAGCAGCTCATCCTTTGAAAACGGAAATATATCCGTAAATGTAAGTACAAGACTTATGATAGGGAAAAATGAAAGGAAAAGGAAGAAAGCTGACTGTGCTGCGAATGCGGGAATGTGCTCATCCCTGGTACTTTCAAGATAATCCGATGCCTTAGCGATGAACCTGAGTTTTCCTTTACGGTTATATCTCCTGATATGTGTCCCTACGATGTAATCATAAGGATCCGTGTCATCATCTATATCCGAAACGCTGTAAACATCGTAATCCTCTGTATGATGTACAGGTATTCCTTCATCTTCGCTGTCTTTGCCGACATCATCCGGAAGATGGTCCAAATCCCCTTCCTCCGTATCCTCTGCGGCATCACTCTCATCAGTCAGATATCCCGTATGATCATTCTCATAATCATCATATGTATCATCCTGCATATAATCCTCATCATAACCCGGATTATCAGGAATCCTCTTAAGAGATTTATTTTTTAGAATATCCGTTCTCATCAAGTCCTCATAAAACGCAGTTTCCTATTAAAAGAGGACAGCGAATCGCTGCCCTCAAAAATCGCGAATCTTTAAATATCCAAAGTGCCGGTTCCTACCTCTTTGACTCCTAGCCGCAGCCAGGTGGGTGTCCTCAACTGATATTCTGAAGTCCACTCAAAGGAGGCATGTCATCCAACCACGTATGTAGAACTCCCTTTAAGAAAATGTAGGCTCAATAACGGTAGGAGTTATCGCACACCCCAGATATTCACTTTTTGTGATTCGTTGTATTCTTTATCTATGCTCTGATTATAAACCTCAAACACTAGAATTTCAAGGCTTTTTTCCATTCCATTCAATGATTTTATCAAGCATCAGAGGCTTTCGGGAGTTTGACACCCCAAAACCCGCAAAGCCTTGCCAGGCTTTAATTTTTTGTCAATTTTCAAGATTGTGTATTGCGTATATTCGTATATTGTGCTATAATAGAGGTACTGATACAAGATTTTGTGAGGTGCCGAATATG
>JAFUVQ010000040.1 GCA_017477505.1 Eubacterium sp. | reverse complement strand
ATGAGCATTGGCTCCTTTCTGGATGTCGGTTTGGCGATTGACATTATACCAAAAAAGGGAGGTCAATGCTCTTTTTATTTAAACCTCCCGAAAATAAAGGATTTAGGAACAAAAAAGGAGTGTCAGGCTTGACACTACCGAGGTTTATTAGGGGGAGAAATCTATGGAATCTCTCGGAGACAATCTTATACAGAGAATAATCAATGATATGGATGAGGGCGTAATGCTGATCAACGGACAGGGTATAGTTCGTACCATGAATCCGGCGGTTGCGGAAATCCTCGATAAACCTATGGAAGAAATTCTCGGAAACAGTCTTGTTGATGTGTTTCTTGATGATGATGAAAATGATCAGTTCTTCCAGACGGTAATGGATGCGATTTATGAACCGGATATAAAACACGACAGACTTATTCCTTATTTCAGTGGAGCAGGTAGAAGAATTCTGCATATGTCCACCTCTGTACTACGTGATGAAACCATAAAAGGACTCATCGTTACATTTTCCGACCTTACCGAAATTACTGAGCTGAAGATAAAACATGCAGAGGAAATCTTGGAAATGATGAATTCCATGGTACGTGCATTTGTAACGGCAGTTGAAGCAAGATCCGCATATAACGTACATCACACGAGGAATATGATTGCCATGGCCAGAGCCTTTATTGCATGGCTGAAAAGGACAGACAATCCGCTTCAGTTTGATAAAGAAAAGGCAGATGTTTTTCTGATGAGCATCGCTCTTCACGACATAGGAAAGCTTTCGGTCCCCCTTTCTGTTATGGATAAGCCTACACGTCTTGCATGGCGCATGGATAACATCCGCGAGAGATTCACAAAGATAGATCTTATTGAAAAAGTAAGAATGCTGGAGGGTAAGATAACAGAGGGAGAATATGAGGAGGGACGTTGTTTCAGGAAAGAAGCACTTGGATTCATAGATGAGATGAATACATGCGGATTCTGTTCCCCTGAAAAAGCTGAGCAGGTAAGAAAACTCGCTGAAACAACCTACATAAATGAAGAGGGGGAACCCTGTTCTCTGCTCACGGATGAAGAGACAGAAATGCTTCTGGTAGTGAAGGGAACACTGACCGACAAAGAACGTGAGGTTATGCAGAGCCATGTAGTGGTGACTTCAGATATATTGAGCCAGATTAAATTTCCGGGAAATTATGAAATGGTTCCAATATGGGCGGGAGAACACCACGAATATCTGAATGGCACCGGATATCCTAACGGATTGGTGGGTGAACAGATATGTATTGAAGTGCGGCTTATAACCATACTTGATATCTATGAAGCTATTACTTCACGTGATCGTCCGTATAAAAAACCCGTCACACCGGAAGGGGCATTTTCTATCCTTGACAGAATGGCAAATGAGGGGAGTATAGACAGCAACCTGCTTGTATTATTCAAAAACAGCAAAGCCTGGGAGATTGTATAATACACGGCGCTGGCGACATGCTTAATTCGTTAATGTATCAGACATAGTTGCGATCAGGATTTGAAATAATCGGGAAGGTGGTAAATATGGGTGACAGAAGACTTCATGCGGGAGATATAGTCCAGCATTTTAAAAGAGAACTGATATCAGAAGAAGAAAGACGCAGTAACGTGTACCTTTATAAGATAGTCGGACTTGCAAAGCATTCCGAAACCAGAGAGATGCTGGTAATATACCAGTCACTTTATGGTGATTTTATGATGTATGCCAGACCTTATGACATGTTCATAGGAAAGGTAGACAAGAAGAAATATCCGGAAGTGAAGCAGGTATACAGATTTGAGAAAGTAAAGGTTAAAGAAAAATAATACGGTAACTATAGTTTTAATATTTATTTTAAGGAGGAATTCATAATGGCAGTACAGCATATAACAGAGGCAGAATTTGAAGAAGTAGTAGTAAAGAGCGAGACACCGGTATTTGTTGACTTTTATGCAACCTGGTGCGGACCCTGCAAGATGATGAGTCCGATTCTTGATCAGGTTTCAGAAGAGGTTCCTGAAGTAAAGTTCGCAGCTATCGATGTTGATGAAGCAGAGGCGCTTGCTGTAAAATACGGCATTTCAAGCATACCATGCATGGTTCTTTTCAAGAATGGTGAGGAGGCAGACCGCGTTGTGGGTGCAGTTCCGAAGCAGAAGATAGTTGATACAGTTAAGGGTTAATTGGTGGTTTTATGATAGATGTTTTAATTATAGGAGCAGGTCCTGCAGGGCTTTCGGCAGCTATCTATGTCGAAAGAGCAGGATATCATGCAGTATGTCTTGAAGGACTTACAGTCGGAGGACAGATAGTCAATACTCCTGAGATAGAGAATTATCCGGGTATAAAGAAAGTCAGCGGATTTGACTTTTCCATGGGGCTTTACGAGCAGGCAACAGAACTCGGAGCTGAAGTGCTCTATGAAAAGGCTGAAAGCATAAAAAAAGATGCCGGTACAGAGGGTGAGGCAGGAAACAGTATTTTCCGGGTGGAAACAACTTCCGGCAAAACTATCGAAGCAAAAGCTGTTATCATCGCAACCGGAGCAAAGAACCGTCACCTCGGCCTCGATAAGGAAGAAACTCTTACCGGAAAGGGAGTATCCTACTGCGCAACCTGTGACGGAGCCTTCTTCAGAGGCAGGGACGTTGCAGTAAACGGCGGCGGAAATACTGCGCTTGAGGATGCGCTGTTCCTGACCAAATACTGCAATAAAGTTTACATAATCCATAGGCGTGACGCTTTCAGAGGTGAGCCTAAGAATCTTGAAGCAGTAAAGAATAAGGAAAATGTGGAGCTTGTCCTCAATTCAACGGTTACCGAACTGAAAGGAGATAAAGCTCTCGAAGCTGTTATAGTAAAGAATAAACTCGATGGTTCCGAAAGAGAGATTCCTGTTCAGGGACTCTTTATAGCCATTGGTCAGGAACCCGATAATTATTATTTTAAAGACGTTGTATCTCTTGATGCATTGGGATATATTGCAGCGGATGAAAGTTGCAAAACCGGGACACCGGGAGTGTTCGTTGCAGGTGACTGCCGCACCAAGACTGTGAGACAGCTTACAACTGCTGCCTCGGATGGCGCGGTTGCCGGACTGGCAGCGGTATCTTTCATTCAGGGGCAGTAACATTCAGGCGTACTAACATTCAGGGACTGTAACAGGCAAAAAACTACCCCCCTGAATGGATTCACAAAATGAATATGACTTAGAATAAGGACTGATACATAAAAATGTACGAAACATTGTTTTTGCTTTCGCTTTTCTTTTCATTTATATATCTTTTGATGTGGCGTAAGCATTTTAATGTAAATATTACAGTTATTTTTCTCATAACTCCGATTGCAAACCTCGGGCATGTATTTCTTGACCATGCCACTGATGTGATGTCAGTATCCATGGCCCTCAAATTCATTTACATATCCGGGTGTTTTCTGCCGTTCTTTGTAACTATGTGTGTTCTTGATATCTGTGATATCAATGTAAATACCGCGGTAAGGGTTATAGGTTTCGCTGTTTCGTCATTTCTCTATGCGTCAGTCCTTACTATTGGTTACAAACCATATTATTACAAAGCACTTTACGTACATGGCAGTGGAGCTGAGAAGACGATCATAAAGGAATATGGGCCCCTCCACACAGTATTCTATGTGGTGGTCAGTATATATCTTCTGATAGGAATCTTCATAATCGCTCATACCTACATCAAAAAGAAACAGATCAGTAATACAATACTGAGACTGATGTTTCTTCCGGCATTGTGCTCGATGCTCGGATATTTCGGAAATGCACTGACCTCGAGAACTGTCGAAGTCACACCGTTTACCTACGTATTTGCCCAGATAGTTTATATCTTTATAGTCCGCAGAATGAGCCTTTACAAGGTCAGTGACATGGTCATTGAATCCATGGTTCAGTCCGGCGATACGGGATTTATATCCGTTGACTTTAAGAATCATTTCCTGGGGGCAAATGAAACTGCGAAGAATATCCTGCCTGAGCTGAGAAATCTGGCCGTGGATCAGGATATAAGCGGAGTGGAAGAACTATCAAAAAATCTGAATCACTGGATAATACACTTTAAAGAAGACAATACCGCAAAGAACCTTTTCATAAAGAGAAATCCTGAAAATGAGGATGAAAATGAAATGTTCATCGTTAATACGAATTATCTCTATGATGGAAGCAGGAAATGCGGATATCAGATATTCCTCGTTGATGATACCAAAAATCAAAAGTATATAGCTCTTCTGGATAAATACAATTCAGAACTTGAGGAAGAGGTTGAGAAGAAAACACGGCATATAGTTGAGATGCACGATAACCTCATCCTCAGTATGGCGACAATGGTTGAAAGCCGTGATAATTCCACCGGAGGCCATATCAGACGTACCAGCATGGGAGTCAGAATACTTATGGATGAGATAAAGAAGGATCCTTCATTCAACCTTACTGAATCCTTCTGTAAGAATATCATCAAGGCTGCGCCTATGCACGATCTCGGAAAGGTTGCGGTAGATGATGCCATACTTCGTAAGCCGGGACGATTCACTCCCGAAGAGTTTGAGATCATGAAGTCACATGCAGCGGAAGGTGCCAAGATAGTACATGAAATCCTTAAAGATACAGACAATGAGGAATTCAGGATCATAGCCGAAAACGTTGCTCATTTCCATCATGAAAGGATGGATGGATCTGGCTATCCGGAAGGACTAAGGGGCGATGAAATACCGCTGGAGGCAAGAATAATGGCCATAGCAGACGTGTATGACGCACTTGTCAGCAAGCGTGTATATAAAGAAAAAATGTCATTTGAAGAAGCAGATAAGATAATGATGGAAAGCATGGGAAAACATTTCGATAAGAGGCTTGAACCATTCTATGTAAAAGCAAGGCCTGTGCTCGAATCATATTATGCATCACTCGAATAGTGTGACACGTGGAAAGTCCCCAATGTCCCACTTGAAATATGCTTTATAATGTAATAAAATATTGCGGAAAATGTGTTAACATAGTTGCTGTTTATATATGTGCCGGACAGCAATCACAAAATTTAAAAGGAGAAACAGGATGTACAGGATCGTAAAGAAGCAGGAGCTTAATCCTACGGTTACATTTATGACCATCGAAGCACCGCTTGTTGCCAGAAAGGCAGAACCGGGACAGTTTATCATAGTAAGACCTAATGCGGACAGTGAGAGAATTCCGCTTACTATAGCAGGTTATGACAGAGAAGCCGGAACCATAGATATCATCTTCCAGGTAGTAGGTGGTACTACCCAGACTCTTAATGCACTTAATGAAGGGGAGTTCGTACAGGATTTCGTGGGACCTCTCGGAAAGGCTACTGAGACCGAAGGCCTTAAGAAGGTTGCGGTTGTCGGTGGTGGTGTTGGATGCGCCATAGCTTATCCTGTTGCTAAAAAGCTTCATGAGATAGGCGTTGAGGTTCATTCCATAGTCGGCTTCAGAAGTGAAGATCTTATAATCCTTGAAGATGAATTTAAGTCCTGCAGCGACAAGTACGTTCTTATGACAGACGACGGTTCCAAGGGAACCAAGGGCCTTGTTACAAATGCCCTTGAGGAGCTTATCAAGGCCGGTGAGGAATATGATGAGGTTATTACCATAGGACCGCTTATAATGATGAAGTTCGTTGTACAGCTTACCAAAAAGTACAATGTAAAGACAGTTGTCAGCATGAATCCAATCATGGTTGACGGAACCGGCATGTGCGGCGGATGCCGTCTCACAGTTGGCGGAAAGACACAGTTTGCCTGCGTTGACGGGCCTGACTTTGACGGATTTGAAGTAGACTTTGACGAGGCTATGGCAAGATCAGCAACCTATAGACCATTTGAGCAGAACAAACGTGAAGAAAACTGCCGTCTTATGAATCAGGAGGTAAAGTAATATGCCGAATATGAGAATGGACAAGAATCCTATGCCGGTGCAGGATCCTGATGTAAGAAATAAGAATTTTACCGAGGTTGCTCTCGGATATACGGAGGAACAGGCCATAGATGAGGCACAGAGATGCCTTAACTGCAAGAACAGACCTTGTGTAGGCGGCTGTCCCGTAGGTATAGATATTCCGGAATTCATCTCACATGTTGCTGCAGGTGAATTTGAGGAAGCATATAAAGTTATCACGAAGAACAGCTCACTTCCTGCAGTTTGTGGACGTGTGTGTCCTCAGGAAACACAGTGTGAGTCAAAGTGCGTAAGAGGCATCAAGGGTGAGCCTGTTGCCATCGGACGTCTTGAAAGATTTGTGGCTGACTGGCATATGGCAAATGTATCCGAAAAGCCTGAGAAGCCGGCATCAAACGGCCACAAGGTAGCAGTTATAGGTTCAGGTCCTTCAGGACTTGCCTGCGCAGGCGACCTTGCCAAGAAGGGTTACGATGTAACCATATATGAAGCACTTCACCTTGCAGGCGGCGTTCTTGTTTATGGTATACCTGAATTCCGTCTTCCAAAGGCAATAGTTGAGAAGGAGATAGAAGGACTCAAGGCACTGGGCGTTAAGGTAGAAACCAACGTTGTTATCGGAAAGACTATTTCCATAGACGAGCTTAAGGATGAGTTCGGATATGAGGCTGTCTTCATCGGTTCCGGTGCAGGACTTCCAAGATTTATGAATATCCCGGGTGAGAACCTCAACGGAGTATATTCTGCAAATGAATTCCTTACGCGTATCAACCTTATGAAGGCATATAAGGATGCTTCAGAGACACCTATCATGCATCCGAAGAAGGCTGTTATAGTAGGTGGTGGAAATGTAGCGATGGATGCAGCAAGATGTGCAAAGCGTCTTGGCGCTGACGTTACTATTGTATATAGAAGGACCAAGGCTGAGCTTCCTGCAAGAGCAGAAGAAGTTGAGCATGCCGAGGAGGAAGGCATCAAATTCGCATTCCTCAACAATCCTGTTGAAGTAATAGGAGAGAACGGCTGGGTTAAATCAGTAAAATGTCAGGTTATGGAGCTCTCGGATCCTGATGAATCCGGCAGAAGAAAGCCTGTTCCTGTAGAAGGAAAATTCAATGATATAGAAGCGGACTGCATGATAATGTCCATAGGTACTTCACCTAATCCGCTTATCAAGTCAACCACAGAAGGTCTTGATACCGAGAAGTGGGGCGGAATCATTGCAGATGAAACAACCGGACTTACATCCAGAGAAGGCGTATATGCCGGTGGAGATGCAGTTACAGGTGCTGCTACAGTAATCCTTGCCATGGGCGCAGGCCGCTCGGCTGCTAAGGGAATCGATGAATATTTGATGAGTATTTAACGAAGTAGCTGTTCAGATGTATACATGAATATCGCATATAGCTGTTTACAGCTAATATGCGAGTATTCATGTATACGACCTGGAACAGGTGCGCCCCATCATCACGATGGACAGGAGCAGCTCTGCTGCGACAGACGCGAAGCGGATGGTCCATCGTCGACGATGGGGTGTAGCTGAACAGCAGAAGGTGTAACAAATGTCACAAAAAGAAAAGAAGACCGCCGACTCCGTAATGAAGTCGGCGGGCATTTTAGTTTTTACAACTCTTATATCGAGCCTGCTGGGATACGCCAGAAATATCATCATTCCTGCCCTTTTCGGAAAAGGTATTGAGAGTGATGCTTATTTTGCTGCGTTTACTATTCCTGACTATGTATATACTCTTCTGGTCGGCGGTGCTCTCAGCTCTGCATTTATACCCGTATTCAGCAGTTATCTTGCCAAGGACGAGGATGAAAAAGGATACAGGATGGCAAGCACCATCATTACATTGGTGACTCTTCTGGCAGCAGTGCTCTGTATTATCGGCCTTATATTTACACCGCAGCTTGTAAGAATCCTGGTCAAGTTTGAGGAAGATGCATTTGAGCTTACCGTAAAACTCACGAGAATCATGTTCGGACAGTGCTTCTTTATGTGCCTTACCGGACTTTCTCAGGGAATACTTCAGTCCTACAAGCGATTCACGCCACCTGCCATGGGCGGAATATGCTATAACATCTGTATCATTTTCGGCGGTGTGCTTATATCACGTGTGCTTGGACTCGGCATTGCAGGCTTCTCGCTTGCTGTAGTAATAGGTGCTCTTGTAAACCTTACGATACAGATTCCATTTGTCTTAAAACAGGGATTCAAATTTAAACCGGTCATCGACCTGCATCATCCGGGTGTAAAAAAGTTCATCCGGCTTCTGATACCTGTCATTATAGGTCAGTCGGTTATGGAGATAAACCTCATCGTCAACCAGCGTTTCGCATCGGGACTCGAGGGAGGAACCGTAACCCTTATGAAACAGGCGCAGACAGTCATCCAGCTTCCGATCAGAATCTTTGCGATGCAGATCGCACTTTCGGTATTTCCAACCCTTACGGGTTATTTTGCAAATGAGAAGAAGAAGGAATTCATCGATACATTTTCAGGCTGTCTCAGAACAGTACTGTTCATAATAATTCCTATAGTTGCGGGCATGATCGCTCTCAGGGTTCCGCTTATAAGAGTTATGTACAAGACGGGCAAGTTCGGTGAGGAAGATGTTCAGGCACTGGCTTACCTGTTGATGATCTATACCATCGGAATCACGGCATACTCGGTTCGTGAGGTTATGATCAGAGGCTTCTATGCGACTAAAAATACTGATACTCCTGTTGCGATAAATATATTTATCATGCTTCTCAACACACTGCTTTCCTTCTTATTGGTTAAGCCTCTGGGAGTCACAGGTCTTGCACTTGCTTATGTTTTGGCAGGATTCACCAGCATGACTCTCCTTACATTTTTCTTCAGAAGAAGCGTCGGAAGCATTCAGGGCAGGAAGATACTTGTTTCTCTCCTTAAGATAGTCCTTTCGGCGGGAGCAATGTTTGCAGCTTTGTATTTCCTTACCCCGGTAGTTGAAAAATACATGGGTGACGGACGTAAGGTCACACAGCTCATAGAACTGGTTATACTTTTCGGCGTAGGAGTTATAGTTTATTTCGTTATGGCATTCCTGCTCAGGACACCTGAGCTGACAGATTTTATAACCTTCGTAAAGAGAAAGTTTTTAAAACGAAAAGCATAAAGAAATATTTGGGAGATAAAGATGTATAAACTTCTTTCAAAACTTGTAATGTACAGAATAGAGGATAAGGACAGCATTATAGTAAGGCTGGCCGATATCATAAGGGACTATGATAAAATGTCAGCTGTTACCGGGAATGCTATTAATGAAGGGAATGTGACAGAAACAGAGAGTGGCATTTATTCAAAGAATACTTCCCCGGAGGAACTCAGGGACAGGATTTTTGTCGAGGTAAGAAGACTGCTCGAGATTGCCACATCATATGCATTTGATAAAAATCTCTGGCAGGATTATCTTGCATTTACCATTATGATGCAGGAGAATCCATTTGCCCTTACCTGTGAGAGAAAGGCTCCGGTGGACGGAAGTGCGGGCGGTTTTGCACTTTCTGATATGAACATATTCTATAAGCTGTTCCACTATGATTTTGGCAGGATAGAAGAAGGGCTCGGCATCGATACATTTTCCATAATAACTGATTATAAGGCTATCTCTAAGAGAGAGCAGCTTTTCAATAGAAATGTAAGCGAGAAAGTTCGTGAGCTTTCGACTGCGCTGGCCGGAGCGGCTGACGGAGCTGAAATGCTCGGCAAGGTCACTGAGTTTTATGAGAAGTACGGAGTGGGAATGTTCGGCATGAACAGAGCTTTCCGTATAAGACATGATGAGGGTAAGGATATCGAGTTTATTCCGATAAGAAATACCACCCATGTTCTTCTGGATGACCTTGTGGGTTATGAACTTCAGAAGAAGAAACTCCGTGACAATACCGAGGCTTTTGTTGCGGGAAAGCCTGCCAATAACTGCCTGCTTTTCGGAGACAGCGGTACAGGCAAGTCCACCAGCATAAAAGCTGTCATAAATGAATATTATCCCAAGGGTCTCCGCATGATAGAGCTTTATAAGCACGAGATGAGGGATCTTGCGACTGTCATTTCCATGATAAAGAACAGAAATTACAGATTTATCATATATATGGATGATCTTTCATTTGAAGATTTTGAAGTAGAATATAAATATCTTAAGGCTGTTATCGAGGGCGGACTTGAGGCGAGACCTGACAATGTGCTGATCTACGCGACCAGCAACCGCCGCCACCTTATCCGTGAGGTATGGAGCGATAACAATGATGTTGATCTGGATAAGCACAGTTCGGATACACTTCAGGAGAAGATGTCCCTTGTAAACCGTTTCGGAATTACCATAGGATATATGAATCCGAACCGCAAGGAGTTCGAGGAGATAGTCAGGACACTTGCGTCAAGACATCCTGAGATTACAATGGATATGGAACAGCTGCTGGCTGAGGCAAATAAATGGGAGGTTTCCCACGGCGGATTCTCCGGAAGAACGGCACAGCAGTTTGTGGATTATATACTTGGCGGATGTTGATGCCGGATGTTGATGTCAGATTATTTGTCGGATAGGATGCCGGAATAGTTGGCGGATTGGATATCGGATAAGGTTCCGGAAAAGTTGGCAGATCAGATGCCAGAATAGTTGGCGGATTGGATATCGGATAAGGTTCCGGAAAAGTTGGCAGATTGATGCCGGATTGAATAGCAGATTGACTGGAAAATCAGTCGGGTGTATGGAGGCAGGTATGACAAAGAAGGAACGCGCCATAGAAGTGGTAAGAATACTGGGTGAGGAATACGGAACAGAACTTCATTGCTATCTTGAGTATGAATATCCGTGGCAGCTTCTCTTCGCGACGATTCTGTCTGCGCAGTGTACTGATGCCAGGGTCAATATGGTCACCAGGGACCTGTTTAAGAAATACACATCAATAGAGGACTTCGCGAACGCCGACCTGAAGGAACTCGAGCAGGATATAAAGAGTACCGGCTTCTACCATAATAAAGCCAGAAATATAATCGGATGCGCACAGGGACTTCTGGAACGCTTTAACGGTGAAGTACCACGTGATATAGACGATTTGATCACACTCCCAGGAGTCGGAAGGAAGACTGCAAATGTAGTGAGAGGTGATTATTATGGAGAACCCTGCATAGTAGTGGATACACATGTGAAACGCGTATCATTTCTCCTTGGGCTCACGAAGGAAACCGATCCGGTGAAGGTGGAGTATGACCTTATGAAGATACTTCCAAAGGATGCCTGGATACTTTATAATTTCCAGATCATTGCCCACGGAAGGAGCACCTGCATCGCCGGACGTCCTAAGTGTGAGGCATGTGTTCTCAGGGGTTGCTGCAAAAATGCAAAGAAATAATCACTCCTTTACGGGCCGGTAGGAGGACTGAAAATGCAGCGTGGATGATACATGTGTAAATATAACGAATTCCGTGATAAATCATTGACTGTAAGATTAAATGTGTTAAAATAGCGCATGATGAAAACAAAAGAGTGTTTATCACTCAGATGTGCAAATGTATAGAGGAGAATTTAAATGATCGATTTCAGCAAAAGAAACAAAAAACTCAGAATTGCAGCTGCTATAATCTGCCTTCTCATCGTATTCGGAATGATTATCGGACTTCTGGTAATTCGTTAATAAAGAGTGATTCTTTCTGGAGTGTTTGAATGATATTTATGAAAAAAATGATAGGAAGAGTAACTGCAGGCCTGCTGGTTGCAACCCTCATTTTATCTGCCGGAGCAGGAAAAGCCGGCAAGGTAAATGCGGCTGCATCCGATGGAGATGCTTCATATGGTGATGCTTCCTACTACGAAAGTAAAGATGTAAGAATTAAAGATAATATCACTATAGCCGGTGTTTCGGTCGGAGGAATGACATATTCTGAAGCTGTGGACAGAATCAATCAGCTGTCCGAGCAGTATAAGTCTACTCAGGTTACCTTAAAGAGCAGCTTTGGTGATGCTTCGGCAACCCTAGGCAATCTGGGATATTTTGATAATGCCCGTGATGCTGTAAAGGATGCTGTTTCCTGTGGTAACAGCGGGGATATCCTTAAGAGATTTAAGGAAACCATGGAAGCAGAAGGACAGGGCATGGATATACCTCTTGCATCGGAAGTTACCGAGAGCAGGCTTTCAGAGATTATCGAAGGACAGCTCGGAAGCAAGATTCATGTCGGAAATGATTATGAACTTTCTTCAAATGATGACGGAACGGTATCCGTTAAGGTGCTTGGCTCATCATCATCGGTTGATGTAGAAGAGACTGCGGCAAAGATTGAAGAGACCATGAAGAATAACTGGCATGGCGAAGCATTCAGCACTGATATCGTTATAAATGACGGTACAGGCAAAAAACAGCAGGAGCTCGATTCGGTTAAGAATCTTCTCGGAGAATTCACTACCAATTACTGGAGTGCAGCCGGTCGAATGAAGAATATTGAGAGAGCTACGTCCCTGCTTAACGGAACAGTTCTCTTCCCGGGACAGGGTGCATCGGTTTACGACACTATCAGTCCTATTACAGCTGACAACGGATATTATGACGCACCTGTTTATGCAGGTAACAAGGCAATTCCGGGTATAGGCGGAGGTGTATGTCAGGTTTCTACGACCCTTTACAATGCACTTCTTCGGGCAGAGGTTACCATTACAAGACGTGATAATCACGGAATGACAGTTCATTACGTAGATCTTGCCATGGATGCGGCTATTTCCGGTCATGTTCAGGATCTTGAGTTTGTAAATAACTTTGATACACCTATCTATATCGAAGGGTTCTGTAACGGCGGATACGTTACATTTAAAATATACGGAAAAGAGACAAGACCGGCCAACAGAAAGGTTGAGTTTGTTTCCAAAACAATTCAGGTTATTCAGCCGCCTGATGGTGAAGAGATAACCAAAGATCCGGAGCTTCCGCCTGGATCAAGGGTAGTTACCCATGCTGCTAGAACCGGTTATGTGGCAGAACTTTGGAAAAATGTATATGTTGACGGAGTTCTTAAGGAGTCCATCAAGATAAATACAAGTCAGTACGTCGCCGTTCCGACACAGGTATCCGTAAGTCCGGACTGGACCGAGGACAGCACGGAGCAGGATACGACAACAGAGAGTAATACCGAGAGTAATACCGAGGGCAATACTACGGCTCCCGAGACTCCACCGGAACAGCAGCAACCGGTAGAACCTCAGCAACCGGCAGAAACAGTGCCTGAGGATACAACAACCATAGATCCTGAAACGGGTGACGTGGATCAGCCATAATATAGTGAACCGGAGCTACATGAATCGTAGACACTTGTTCGAGAGATTATCGACGTGGCAGAAAGCTTTAGCTTCTGCCACGTTTTTGTGTAATAAGTAACAGCACAAGAGGTAGATTGCTTCGCAATCCCATAGCATGTAGCAAGCGACATGCTTTATTAATCAAATAAAACGGAGAACTTCTACGTGGACGCAGGAATAATAAAAGAAAACATTTTAAACAGAACGATAGTAAAGCATGCAAGAAAGAATTCAGAGGGTATCATAGAAGGCGCAGGCCCCGGGATAGATGCGGCTGTTATGAAAAACGGAACAGTTATTTCGGTGGGTACAGCTTCGAAGGAAGAGGATATTCCGGGAACATCCGTCAGCTGCCTTGCATTCCTTCGCGCGGCCAACAATCTCTATACTGTCTGTGATGAGGTGGATGCCGTAACCATGGGTCTCATGGTAGGAACCGGTGTTACTGAAGATGAAATCCGCCGGGAAATGATAAGTCTTGAAAATGAACTCGGGAAAACAGGAGCCTGCCTCATACAGGGTGACAGCAGAGTGCAGCGGGGTATGGCTGAAAATGAGATTATAATAACAGTTAATGCTATCGGACATTGTTTTCATCAGACAGATACGGAGAGATTGCCGGAACCTCCGGGTAACAGGGAAAAACCGGGTGAACGAATAGTGATGGCCGGATATCCGGGTTTTTTTGAGGCGGTTACCCTGGCTGAGAAGAATAAGGAAGAACTGCTGAAAAGGTTTCCCTCGGAATTGATAGGAAGGCTCAGAGCTGATTCATTTTCAATTGCATTCGTATGCAGGTCTGCAAGACAGAAAGGGGCAAAAAAACTTCATGACATTTCAAATGGAGGGCTTTACAGGGCACTTTATAACCTTTCACAATATGCAAGGTACGGAGTTGACATAATTCATGAAAGCATTCCTGTGCTGCAGGAAATAATCGAATTGGCGGAGTACTACTCACTGGATCCCTATGCTATGAACGGGACGGGCGGAGTGCTTATAACAATCGCGTCACAGAATGAGGAAGCGCTCCTGGATGAACTGAGATCTATGGGAATTCCTTCTGCAGATATAGGCTGCTTCACTGAGGGTAACAGTAAAGTGATCCGTTCTGTCAATATGGAAATGTCACGGAATATCAACCCTGCCTGATTTTGGCCTTTACGGAAGATTATCCGGTTGGATGTATGCTGATAACTGTTTCATTGGAGGAAAAATGAAAATATTTGACACACATGCTCACTATGACGACAAAGCTTTTTTTGATGACAGGGACTTTCTCCTTGATGAGGGACTCTGTGCCGGCGGGGTTACCAATGTAACCAATATCGGCTGTGATATGAGAACTTCGATGAGCAGTCTCAGAATTGCTGAGAAATATGATTATATTTATGCTTCGATAGGAGTGATTCCGCATCACGTGGGAGAAATGACTGAAGAAGATATAGATAAGCTCCGTGAGATGGCAAAGTCTTCGAAAAAGGTAGTTGCCATAGGCGAGATAGGTCTTGATTATTACTATAAAGAGCCGGATAGGGAGAGTCAGAAGAAATGGTTTGTTCGCCAGATGGAACTTGCCCGTGAATTGTCGCTGCCTGTTGTGATCCATAGCAGGGATGCCGCTGAAGATACCATCAGGCTTATGAAAGAAACAAGGGCAGAAGAGATCGGCGGAGTCATACACTGTTATTCCTACAGTGAGGAAATTTCCCGGGAATTCTTAAAGATGGGATTCAGTTTCGGTATCGGCGGGGTCGTTACATTTAAGAATTCAAAAAAAATAAAAAAGGCTGTAGAGGCCATACCGATTGAAAATATAGTACTTGAAACAGATTCGCCATATCTTACCCCGACACCATTTAGAGGTAAGAGAAATGATTCGAGGTATCTTCCGTACGTGATCAGGGAGATAGCTGAACTGAAGGGAATCAGCGATGAGGAAGTGGCGGAGAAAACTTTTGAGAATGCTCTGAGGCTTTACCGTTTGGTATAAGAATAAAACACAAAAAAAAGAACCGGGAAGCGATGCTTTCCGGTTCTTTAAAAGTCTATTCCTGTGGTCCAATATACTGAGCATTACCAAATGCAAGTATCGGATAGAAGATTACTGGAAGGAAGATAAGTCCTGCAGCGAATCCGCCACCCTTGCCGAATGCCTTAGCCATCTTTACTTCAAGCATAATAGCAAATACGATGTTTGCAACCGGGATGAGGAGAAGGAGGAACTTCCAACCATTTCCCCAGGCAATCTTGAACTCTACATAGTAGTTGTAGAAAGGAACGATTGCAGCCCATCCAGGCTCATTTGCTTTGGTAAAGATCTTCCAGAGACATACGATCATAAATACTGCAACGATGATGTAAACTACATAGTAAGCAGCTGAAACACCACCGACAATACCCGCCATCTGCTGATCAGTCATACCATACGTGTTCATAAACTTTTAACCTCCGCTTTTTTTTGCGACATAAGCCGCTGTTTATACCTACGGATAAGAATTATACTAGTATATTCACGATTTGTCAATATTTCACATATATTTACGTAAAATTTGTACAAGTCAGATTAAAACTTTACCTGTAATCATCTCATACGCTTCGAGATATTTGTTGATAGTTTTCTCTGCAATTTCTGCAGGAAGAGTCCAATCATCTGTACTTTCAGCTTTATTCTCATCAGACTTGAGCCAGTCTCTTGCAAACTGCTTGTCGAAAGAAGGCTGTCCGTGACCGGGTTCATAAGTATCTGCAGGCCAGAAACGTGAACTGTCAGGTGTGAGCATTTCATCGCCGAGAACTATATTTCCTTCCTCATCAAGTCCGAATTCAAACTTGGTATCAGCAATGATAATTCCGCGGGAAAGTGCATAATCTGCACATTTCTTATAAAGTGCTATTGTATAATCACGGAGCTTTTCGGCATATTCCTCACCCTTTTCAGGATAAATCTTCTTAAGGATTTCAACACTCTTCTCATATGAAATGTTCTCATCATGATCACCCAGGTCGGCCTTGGTTGAAGGAGTGTAGATGGGCTCAGGAAGCTTATCAGACTCGATGAGTCCTTCAGGGAGCCTGATGCCGCATACGGTACCGTTTTCTTTGTAACTTGCCCAGCCGCTTCCGGTGATGTAGCCTCTGACTATGCATTCGACAGGAAGCATTGTAAGTTTCCTGCATTGCATGCTGTTGCCGATAAACTGCTTCTGACGGAAGAATTCCGGCATTTTATCATTGTCAGTTGTAATCATATGATTAGGAAGTATATCCTCGGTCAGTTCAAACCAGAAACGTGACATCTGAGTGAGCACTGTTCCCTTCTTGTCAATGACATTCTTAAGGATAACATCGTAGCAGCTGATTCTGTCTGTAGCTACCATGATCAGGCTGTCGCCGGCGTCATAAATCTCTCTTACTTTACCTTCCTTGATAGGCTTTAATTCTTCCATATATATACCTCTTTCTTAAATGTATTTTATTAGTAACAATCGGATTTTTACAGAATATATCTTTTTCAAAGCTAATGCAAGCATAAATACCTTAAAAATGGCAAAAAAATACCATAAAAAGTTACAAAAAACAATAATTACTTTGACACATATGCACAAATAGAATAAAATCTATATATATACTTATTTTTTAATGGGAGGACTACGGATTTGGACGATAAATATCCACTTGCCTTGCCAAAGGGTACTGTACTTGCCGGACAGTACGTTATAGATAAGGTATTAGGCCAGGGCGGTTTCGGTATCACCTACAGAGCGCTGGACCATAATACCAACAAGAAGGTTGCGGTGAAGGAATTCTTTCCGGACAGTATGGCAACCAGAAGCGCCTCAACGGTCATTCCGTTTACGGGTGAACGAGGTGACAGCTTTAACTATGGTAAGGAATGCTTCCTTCAGGAGGCACAGACCTTGGCACAGTTTCTTGGAAATGAAAATATAGTCCGTATATATACATATTTTGAAGAGAACGGAACGGCGTATTTTGTTATGGAATACATCGAAGGCAAGAGTTTCGATGTATATATCAAGGAACGCGGCGGACGTGTAAGATTCGACGAAGCTTATTCTGTTCTCGGTCCTATCATGGATGCGCTTGCTGTAGTTCACAGTAAGGGAATAGTGCATCGTGATGTAACCCCCGATAATATATACATAATAGGCGTTTGCGAAACGCCGCAAGCCGCATAAATACGGCATTTTTTATTGCTTAAAAAGCAGCAACCCCTCACAAAATATGGTATACTTAGAAGAGACCAATCAACCAAATATCCAACCTGAAAGGAGTTGCTATATGAGTATTATACCACACAAACAACTAACTTTGACAGATATTTATGATGATTGTCAGGAAGTATTT